>NZ_CP195645.1:6814279-7485706 GCF_051364635.1 Actinokineospora sp. HUAS TT18
ACCGGTGACCCTCGGGTGTGGACGCAACTGCCTCGCGCCGACGTGTTGGTCCTGGCTGTCGGCGGGATGGACACCCTGCCGTCGCCGCTGCCGACGTACCTCCGGCAGGGCATCCGCTATCTGCGACCGGACGGCCTGCGTCGTCATGTGCGCAAGGGCTACCTGGCGGCTCAGCCGTGGCTCGCGCGGATCACCCGTGGTCGGCCGGTGGCGTTGCCCGCCGCGCTGACGGTCAAGTATCTGGACGCGACGGTGGTGGCCATCCGGGCGCTGCGGCCGGACATCCCGGTGATCGCGACGCTGCCCGCCGTGCACCGGTCGAGCGCGTACGGGTTTGTGCACACCGCGCGCGCGGGCGCCGAGCGCGCCATCCGCGAGTGGGCAGCGCGGTCCGAGGTCAGCCTGCTGGACCTGCGGGAGGTCGTGGAGCGGCACGTCCTCGACGGACACGGCAACCCGGACGGCATCCACTGGGGCTGGGACGGCCACTCGGACGCGGGCAAGGCGTTGGGCGCGTTGATCAGGTCGGTGAAAGTCGGGCCATGACCCCGGCGTGGTCGTAGGTTCGACGGGGTCGGGCCGGATAGGCTCCGGTGTCGTGCCGTTCGCTGTAGTCACCGATTCGACCGCGTACCTGCCGGAGGGCTTCGCCGAGCGGCACGCGGTCCGGGTCGTGCCGCTGCTTGTGCACATCGATGACCGCGAAGGCCGCGACGGGATCGATATCGGTCCCGCCGAACTGGCCGCGGCGCTCAAGGAGCGGCGCACCGTCACCACCTCGCGGCCGAGTCCCGCCGAGTTCGCCGCGACCTACCGGGAACTGCTCGACGCCGGGGCGTCCGGGGTGCTGTCCGTCCACCTTTCGAGGGAATTGTCGGGGACGTGGGAGTCCGCGCGGCTGGCTGCTGAGGAAGTAGGGCCGGACCGGGTGCGGGTGGTCGACTCGCGGACGACGGCGATGGGTCTCGGGTTCGCCGCGCTTCGGGCGGCGGCGGTCGCGGCTGAGGGCGCTGACGGGGCCGAGGTCGAGGCGGCCGCGGTGGAGGCAGCCGAGCGGACCAAGAGCTTCCTGATCGTGGAGACCTTGGAGTACCTGCGCCGGGGCGGGCGGATCGGGGCCGCGGCGGCACTGGTGGGGACCGCGCTGGCGGTCAAGCCGATCCTGCACGTGCTGGACGGGCAGATCGTGCCATTGGAGAAGGTCCGCACGACCAGCCGGGCGCTGGCGCGGCTGGTCGACTTGGCGGTCGAGGCGGCGGGGGACCAGCCGGTCGAGCTGGCCGTGCACCACCTCGCTTCGCCGGACCGGGCCGCGGAACTGGCCAACCGGCTCGACGAGCGGATTCCGCAGTCCTCTGGCTGCGTCGTGTCGGAACTGGGTGCGGTGATCGGCGCGCACACCGGGCCGGGTGTGCTCAGCGTCGTGGTGTGCCCGGGCAAGCTCTAAACCTCGCGCGAACCCCTGACATTCCACGGCCTTGCCCGCCGCGTCTGTCCACATGCCCCGAATTCATCCACAGATCTGACGGGTCCCTCGCCACGACGAATCCGGCTCCCTAGCGTCGAATGCATGACATCCACACGCACCGAGCAGATCGACGAAGCACTCGCCCGCCTGGCGTCGGCGACGAAACGCCCGTGGGACAGCGAAGAAGCGCCCAAGCACCGGCTCGACGAGCCACCCGGCCGACGCTTCTTGGGCCGGTGGCTCAGATCCCGTGACGACCAGGACACGCCGCCGAGTTGGCGCACCTTGGTCCTCGCCCGGCCCGCGCTCCTGATCGGCACCGCCGTGGTGGCGGTGCTCATCGGGGTGTGGGTGCTCGCGGGCGGCCACGCACCGCCGCCGGAGGTCCCGCCTGAGATCCCGGTGGCGGCGACGAGTGCCGCGACGGCGCCCGGTGTGGTCGTGGAGGTCGTCGGGAAGGTGGCCTCGCCAGGGCTGTTCACCTTGCCTGAAGGCTCCCGGGTCGCCGACGCGCTGCGCGCGGGCGGCGGGGCGTTGCCGGGCACGGACTTGTCGTCGCTGAACCTTGCCCGTCGGGTGGCCGACGGCGAGCAGATCCACGTCGGCGTGCCGATACCGCCCGCGGTGGCGGCCCAAGGCGTCATCCCCGGGCCGATGGACCTGAACACGGCCTCCTTGATCCAACTCGACACGCTGCCGGGCGTGGGATCCGTTACCGCCCAACGGATCATCGAGTGGCGGTCGAGACACGGCCGGTTCGCAAAGATCGACCAGTTGAAGGAGGTGGAGGGCATTGGCCAATCGAGATTCGAGACCTTGCGTGAGCTGGTGACCGTCAGATAGCCCACCGGTGCACTCGTCAGCGACCACTCGTCCGTTCACTCGACACGATGGGAGGCTGATACCAGGAGCGGTCGCTCTGTGGCTGGCCGCACTGCTGGGCCTGCTTGTCCACTGGGGACTGACACTCGTGATCGGTGCCGCCGCGGTCGGTATCGCGCTCGTGATGATGGTCAGAGTCCCTGCTCGCAAGCCTGGCTCGGCCTGGCCGCTGCTGGCCTGCGGGGTGCTGGCACTCTGGCCGGTCGGGTCCCGGATCCACGACGCGGCGACCGATCCGCTGCGGGAAGCCGCCGCCCGCGGCGCGGTCGTGGAGTGGCGGGCCGAGATCCGGGAGCGGCCGAGACCGGTGCGCAGTGCCGGGTTCGGCGGGATGCCCGCCGGGGTCGGGTCGGTGGTCATGACCGCCGAGGTCGGTGCCGGGTCGGACGTGCTGCTGATCGCCCCCGTCGACCAGTGGTCACGCCTGCTGCCCGGTCAGGTGGTCAGCGTCAGAGGGACGCTCGCGCCCGCGACGTCGGGGGAGTTGGTCGTCGCCCTCGTCCGGGTGCGGGACCCGCCGCGGGCCGTCGGGCCACCGCCGGCGTGGGAGTCGGTCGCTGACTCGCTGCGGAAGGGGTTGCGGAAGGCGTCGGGTGTCCTGGACCCGGAGTCCGCCGGACTGCTCCCCGCGGTGGTCGTCGGCGACAAGGACGGCCTGTCGCCGACGGTGGTGGACGAGTTCCGGGCCGGTGGGTTGTCGCACCTGCTGGCGGTCAGCGGCGCGAACCTGACTGTGGTTTGCGTGGCGATCCTGTTGCTGTTGCGGCTCCTTCGGTTCGGGGCGCGGTCGGCGGCGGCGGGTGCCATGGCCGGGCTGGTCGGGTTCGTGGTGCTGGCGGGACCGGAGCCGAGCGTGCTCCGCGCCGGGGTGATGGGTGCCGTCGGCCTGCTCGCGTTGGCGATCGGGCGGGAGCGGTCGGCGGTACCCGCGCTCGGCACGGCCACGATCGTGCTCGTCACGGTCGACCCGGGGATGGCCACGGCGCTCGGGTTCGTGCTGTCGGTGCTGGCGACCGGGGCTTTGGTGCTCCTGGTGCCGCGGTGGGCGGACGCGCTCACCCGGCGCCGGGTGCCTCGGGGTGTGGCGGAGGCGCTCGCGGTGCCCGCGGCGGCGTATGTGATCACGGCTCCGGTCGTGGCGGGTGTGCACGGGCAGCTCAGCTTGGTCGCCATCCTGGCGAACCTGGTCGCCGCACCCGTCGTGGCACCGGCCACGGTGCTGGGCGTGCTGGCCGCGGTCGTGATGCCGGTGTGGCCGTGGTTGGCGGAGCTGCTGGTCAGGCTGGCGGGGCCGGAGCTCGACTGGGTGATCGCGGTGGGCCGGTTCGCCGCGGACGTCCCCGGCGCGACGGTCGGCTGGCCGGACGGCTGGTGGGGTGGGCTCCTGCTGGCGGCGCTGGTCGGCGGGGTGGCGCTGGCGTGGCGGTCGCGGCGCGGCCGGTCGCTGGTCACGCTGGGGCTGGTGGCGGTGCTGGTCGTGGTGATCCCGGTCCGAGTCCTCGCCCCGGGGTGGCCGCCGCCGGGCTGGGCCGTTGTCGCCTGCGATGTCGGTCAGGGCGACGCCGTCGTCCTCGCCACGGCGGAACCCGGGCGTGCCGTGGTGGTCGACGTGGGGCCGGAGGCCGGACCGGTGGACGACTGCCTCGACCGGCTCGGCGTCGACCGGGTGCCGGCGGTGATCCTCAGCCACCTGCACGCCGACCATGTCGGCGGCTTGGCCGGTGTGCTCGGCGGCCGGTCCGTGGGCGCTGTGGCCGTCGGCGCAGGCCGTGCGCCGGAGTGGGCCTGGCGGCAGGTCCGTCGTGCGGCGGCCGGCGCCGGGGTGCCGGTGACCGAGCTGAATGCGGGCAAACGTTTGAGCTGGCCCGGTCTGGACATCGAAGTCTTGGCCGCCAATGGAAAGGAGAGAACCGACGACGAGAGCGGAAGCGCGATCAACAACACCTCACTGGTGCTGCGAGCCGCCACGCGTGCCGGGCGGGTGCTGTTGACCGGCGACATCGAACTGGCCGCCCAAGCCGACCTGCTCGCGTCCGATGTGGACGTCTCGGCGGACGTGGTGAAGGTGCCGCACCACGGCTCGCGGACGACGTCCCCGCAGTTCCTTGACGCGGTGGGTGCCAGGGTCGCGTTGGTCAGTGTCGGGGCGGGCAACCGCTACGGCCACCCGAGTCCGCGGACGGTGACAGCGTTGCGGGACAAGGGAACCCGGATCGTCCGCACCGACACCGACGGCGACAGCGCGGTCTTACCCGGCCCGACAGCCCGCTCGCGCGGTTCGCCGGGCAAGCGGTAGGCGGGTGCGGCTCTGGGGGATCGAGGGCGGTCGATCCCCCAGAGGGCGCGGCTACCTGCCCTTGCGGGCCAACGCTTCGTGCACCGCGGCGGCGGACGGCGGGACGGTGGCGAGGGGGCCGACGTGGTCCTGGACGGCGTCCAGGGTCTTGAGGCCGTCGCCGGTGATGAGCAGGACGGTCTCGGCGTCGCGGTCTAGCTGGCCGGACTCGAAGAGCTTCTTCGCGGTGGCGACGGTGACCCCGCCCGCGGTCTCGGCGAAGATGCCCTCGGTGCGGGCCAGCAGGCGGATGCCCTCGACGACCTCGGCGTCGGTGACGTCCTCGACGGCGCCACCGGTGCGGCGGACCGCGTCGAGGACGTAGGGGCCGTCGGCGGGGGCGCCGATGGCCAGAGAGCGGGCGATGGTGTCGGGCTTGACCGGGGCGATCACGTCGCTGCCCGCCTTGAAGGCGGTGGAGACGGGGGAGCAGCCGGTGGCCTGGGCGCCGAAGATCTTGTACGGGGTGGCCTCGACCAGGCCGAGCTCACCGAACTCGCGGAAGGCCTTGTCCACCTTGGTCAGCTGCGAGCCGGAGGCGACGGGGATGACGACCTGCTCGGGCAGGCGCCAGCCGAGCTGCTCGGCGACCTCGTAGCCCAGGGTCTTCGAGCCCTCGGCGTAGTACGGGCGGACGTTGACGTTGACGAACGCCCAGTCCTCGTGCTCGGCGGCGAGCTCGGTGGCGAGGCGGTTGACGTCGTCGTAGTTGCCGTCGATCGCGATCAGCGAGCCGTCGTAGACGGCGGACGTGAGGATCTTGGCTTTTTCGAGAGAGGAGGGGACCAGCACAACTGAATCCCAGCCCGCGCGGGCGGCGGCCGCGGCAACGGCGTTGGCCAGGTTGCCGGTCGAGGGGCACGCCAGCACCTTGAAGCCGAGCTGGCGGGCGGCGGCCAGGGCGACGGCGACGACGCGGTCCTTGAAGGAGTGCGTCGGGTTGCCGGTGTCGTCCTTGACCCACAGCGAGCGCACGCCGAGAGCTGCGGCGAGGCGGTCGGCCTTGACCAGGCGGGTCAGGCCGGGGTCGGTGTTCGGGTGGGCGTCGACGTCGGCCGGGACGGGCAGCAGGCCGCGGTAGCGCCAGATGGATCGGGGTCCCGCTTCGATGTCAGCCCGGGTGATGTTGCCGAACTCGTAGGCGACTTCGAGCGGGCCGAAACACTCGGCACAGGCGAATTCCGGGGCGAGAGGCGTCTGGTGACCGCATTCGCGACAGGACAGGGCGCGAGCCGGTCCGAGGTCGAGCGCGGTGGAACGCTGGGCGTCAACTGTCGATGTCATCGCGAGGTATCTCCTCATCTGTCCCGCGAGCGGGTCGGAATTGGCACCGTGATCGCACACATGTCCTGGTGATCAAGACATGTGCTCACGCCGGTTGCCGGGGCTTCGTCGGGCCGTTCCCTCTGCCCCTCTGGATGAGCGGTATTAAGTTGTGTCGCCGACGCTACGGCACCGTGTCCGCCGGGAGCCAGCGCGTGTCCAGTATCCGAGAGGGCTTGCGCGCCCGTGGACGTGGCAGGATCTCTGGACGTGAACTCCCCCGCGGTCACCCCGCCCCCGTTGCAGCTCGTGCTCGGGGAGGAGGAACTGCTGGTCGAACGCGCCGTGCGGGCCGCGCTCGACACGGCACGCCTCGCTGACGCCACCGCCGACCTGACGCGGGTGCGCGTGGCTGATCTCACAGGGCCTGAGCTGGCAGAGCTGGTCTCGCCGTCGCTGTTCGCCGAGGCGCGGGTGATCGTTCTGGACGCCACGCACGACGCGACGCAGGACATCGTGGCGCCGGTCGTCGGCTACACGAAGGCGCCGTCGGACGGCATCGTGCTCGTCGTCGTGCACAACGGCGGCGGGCGCAAGGCGGGCAAGGACATCGTCGCCGCGATGCGCAAGGGCGGAGCGGTCGTCACCGAGTGCGCGAAGATCACCAAGCCCGCCGAGCGCGAGGCGTTCGTGCGCAACGAGATCCGCCGGGCGGGCGGCAAGACCGACCCGGCGGCCGTCGCCGCGCTGATCGACTCGGTCGGGTCGGACCTGCGGGAGCTGGCGGCCGCCTCGGCGCAGTTGGTCGCCGACGCCGCGGGTGCGGTGACCGAGGAAGCGGTCCGGCGCTACCACCGGGGGCGGGCGGACGTGACCGGGTTCGCGGTCGCGGAGAAGGCCGTCACCGGGGATGTCGCCGGGGCGCTGGAGGCGCTGCGCTGGGCGATGCAGACCGGGGTCGCGCACGTGCTCGTCGCCGACGCGCTGGCCGACGCGGTGCGGACGGTGGCGCGGGTCGCGGGCGCTGGCCGGGCCGATCCGTTCCGGCTGGCCGGGGAACTGGGCATGCCCGCGTGGAAGGTCAAGAAGGCGCTGGCGCAGAGCCGGGGGTGGAAGCCCGCGGGGCTGGCCGAGGCGATGCGGGTGGTCGCCGACGTCAACGCCGACGTCAAGGGTGTCGCCGCCGATCCCGACTACGCCCTTGAGCGGGCGGTGCTAAAGATCGCCAAGGCACACCGCCGGGAGTGACAGACCCGGTGGCGAGTGATTGACCCCACTCGCGGACCCGCCCTAACCTACTTTTGAGTAGGCAAGGGTGAGGGGGTCGCATGTCCGTCGAGGGTCAGCACACGGTGAAGGTCGAACACCGAGGCGGCAAGGGTTTCCTCAGCCGGGTGATCTACGCGCTGACGCGGACGTTCGTCTATCCGACGCTGCGCTTCTGGCCGCTGCGTGGGCCGATGGTGGTCGCCTACCCGCTGGTCGACTTGTTCTGCAGGCTCATCCCGCGGCCGAGGTACGTCACGATCGAGCGGATCTCGACGCCGGAGGTGCGCGGGGAACTCATGCGCCCCAAGCAAGGCGTCGAGGGCGAGGGCGCCGTTCTCTACATGCACGGCGGGGCGTTCCTGTTCTGCGGCTTGGCCAGCCACCGCCGGATCGCGGCCAGGATCGCGGCGCTGACGGGGATGACCGTGCTGTCGGTGGATTACCGCCACCTGCCGAAGTCGCCACTCGCCGACTCGCTCGACGACTGTGTGGCGGCCTACCGCTGGCTGCTCGCCGAGGGGGTCGGGCCGATCGTGCTGTCGGGGGACTCGGCGGGCGGGCACCTGTCGTTCGCCACCGCGCTGCGGGCGGACCTCGACGGCCTGCCGAAGCCGGTGGGCATCGCGGCGATCTCCCCGTGGCTCGACTTCGATGACACCGCGCGCCTCGCGCACCCCAACCGGTCACGCGACCCGTTCATCCCGGCCAAGCGGCTGCCCGCGCTGACCGCGTTGAGCCTGCCGGGGGAGGTGCCGATCGACCCGCTGCGCTCGCCGATCAACGGGGTGCTTGCCGACCTCCCGCCGTGCCTGATCCAGGTCGCCGCCACGGAGGTCCTGCGCAGCGACGCGGAGCGGATGACCGAACGGCTGGCCGCGGCCGGGGTACCGGTCGAGCTGCAGGTCTGGGAGGGGCAGGTGCACGCGTTCCCGGTGCTGGCGGGGTTCATGCCGCAGAGCACGGAGGCGGTGGCCGAGGTGGTCGCCTTCACCCGGGAGATGGTCGCCCGCGCGGCGGGCCAGTCCGCCGCCTGAGCACACGAGCGGCCATAAGAAGATGACCGGGCTGGGTAGAACGAGCAGGGCAAGGCCGAGCGGCCGGGAAGATCGGGGCGGCAGGGCCGGGTTGGAGCGGCGTGGCGGGAGCGGCGATAGGGCGCGGTGAAGCGGCAGGGTCGGTTTGGGCAGGGAGCGTGGCACGGCGCGGCGGCGCCGGGCCGGCGGGCTGGGGCGACGGGGTTCCGGGGCGTGCCGGGCGGGTGGGCTGTGCGGCGCGTGGGTCAGGCTTCGCGGCTGGCCATGATCTCGTCGCGGCGGGTGAGGCGGTGGTGGCGGCGGATCTCGGCTTCGCGGCCTCGGCGTTCGTCCTCCGGGGTTTCCGGGGTCACCGGCGGGACGGGGCGCGGGTTGCCGTCGCCGTCGACGGCGACGAAGACCAGGTAGGCGGTGGCGACGCGCGTCGGGGGAACGCCCGCGCGGTCCCACGGTTCGGCGACCACCCGGACGCCCACCTCCATCGATGACCGTCCCGCCCAGTTGACCTGCGCGTGCGCGTGCACCAGGTCACCCACTCGGACCGGGTGCAGGAACGTCATGCCGTCCATCGCGGCGGTGACCGCGGGGCCGCCGGAGTGGCGCTGGGCCACCGCGCCCGCGACGTCGTCGACCAGTTTCATGATGACGCCGCCGTGGACGGTGCCCAGGAGGTTGGTGTCGAGGGCCGTCATGATGTGCGACAGCGAGGTGCGGGCGGCCGACGTCGGCTTCGGTTCCATGGCCGCAGTCTGCCGGCACACGCGAAAGGGGCCGCCCACCACAGTGGACGGCCCCTTCGAAAGCGGGGTGGCTCAGCCGAGCTTGTTGACCGCCAGCGACATGGCCGACTTCTTGTTGGCGGCCTGGTTCGGGTGGATGACACCCTTGCCCGCGGCCTTGTCCAGCTTGCGGCTGGCGTCCTTCAGCAGCTCGGCGGCCTTGGCCTTGTCGCCTGCGTCAGCGGCCTCGCGGAACTTGCGGATCGCGGTCTTGAGCGAGGACTTGACGGACTTGTTGCGAAGGCGGGCCTTCTCGTTCGTCTTGATCCGCTTCATCTGGGACTTGATGTTCGCCATGCGTTTACTCCTCGATCGTCAACCGGATCGCGCGCCGCGAGTGGGATGCGACCGGGGTCGCGTGGCCCTGCGTGTGCAGGTCTCCTCCATGACGGAGTGCCGCACGACGCGCTCGGCAAGGTTAACAGGCCGGTGTTGGGGGATACGAATCGCCTCCCTGAGTTGCGGGTCAGCGCCGCCCGGGGCGAAATGTCACCCAAATGACTGGGAAGGAGACACACCGTGAAGGCGCTGTGGAGTGAGTTCAAGGCGTTCGCGCTCGGCGGGAACATGTTCGACCTCGCACTCGGGTTCATCATCGGCACCGCGTTCGCGGCGCTGGTGGAGAGCCTCGCGGGCAACGTGCTGATGCAGCTTGTCGCGGCGATCTTCGGCAAGCCGGACTTCAGCGGCCTGCTCTTCACCGTCAACGGGGCCGAGCTCAGGTATGGCGCGTTCCTCACCGAGCTGTTGAACTTCCTGCTGCTCGGGCTGGTGCTGTTCGGGCTGGTCAAGCTCATGAAGAAGGCCGGGCTGGGCAACTTCCGGGCGCAGGGCAGCCGCGAGTGTCCGTACTGCAAGGAATTCGTGCCCATCGACGCTCTCAAGTGCAAGTGGTGCACCGCCGATATCGAACCCGCGCAGTTGGAGGAAGAGGACATCGAGATCATCGCCTCGCGGACGAAGGTCGCCGAGTAGGTCAGTCCTCGGATTTGGGCGGGCGGCCTCGTCGGGGGAGGCCGCCCGCCCCGTCCGGCAGCCGTCCGGCGTCGGCGAGGGCCCGGCGGAGCATGAACTCGATCTGCGCGTTGGTGCTGCGCAGCTCGTCGTTCGCCCACCGGGCCACCGCGTCGTGGACCGCGGGGTCCAGGCGCAAGAGGACCTTCTTGCGTTCACTCATCAGTGGTAGAGCGACCCGGTGTTGACCACGGGCTGGGCGTCCCGGTCGCCGCACAGGACGACCAGCAGGTTGCTCACCATCGCCGCCTTGCGTTCCTCGTCTAGTTCGACGACCTCGTTGGCGGCCAGCCGCTCCAGCGCCATCTCCACCATCCCGACCGCTCCCTCCACGATCCGCTGCCGCGCGGCGACGACCGCGCCCGCCTGCTGGCGGCGCAGCATGGCCTGGGCGATCTCCGGCGCGTACGCCAGGTGGGTGATGCGGGACTCGATCACGTTGACCCCGGCCGCCTCGACCCTGGCCGCGATCTCCGCCGACAGCCGGTGGGTGATCTCCTCGGCGTTGTCCCGCAGCGACATCTGGCCGTCGCCGTGGGCGTCGTACGGGTAGGTGTTGGCGATGTGGCGCACCGCGGTCTCGGTCTGGATGGCGACGAAGGCGATGAAGTCGTCGACCTCGAACACCGCCCGCGCGGTGTCCTTGACCTGCCAGACGACGACCGCGGCGATCTCGATGGGGTTGCCGTCGGCGTCGTTGACCTTCATGACCGCGGTCTCGTGGTTGCGGATCCGGGTCGACACGCGGCGGCGGGTGGTGAGCGGGTTGACCCAGCGCAGCCCGTCGAGCCGGACCGTGCCGGTGTAGCGGCCGAGGAACTGCAGGACCCGGGCCTCGCCGGGGGCGACCATGGTGAGCCCGAAGCCCGCCGCCGCGGCGGCGAGGATCGACAGGAACCCGACGACGATCGCGGCGATCGCCAGGCCGGTGGCGATGTCGATCCCTTCCGCGAGTCCGGCGAGGCCGACGGCGATCAGCGCGAAGCCCGCGAGCAGCAGCACAAAGGCCGCGCCCACCAGCGGCAGGCCCGACATGCAGAACGCCTCGGTCTCGCGCACGTGTGGCGTCGGCAGGATCGGTCGGTCGAAGTCAGTGGAAGCCGTAGGTGCGGCCATGGTTCCTCCCCGGTTAGCACTTGCCTATCAAAGTGATATCACTTTTCCGGGGTTGAAGTCCAGTCATCGCCAGCCGTAGCGCTCCCGCAGGGCGACCGCGACCAAGGCGAAGCGGTCGGCCTCCAGCACCGCGCCCTCGCGGCGGATGTCGTGCTCGCCCAGCTCGAACAGCCGGTCCATGCGCAGGAAGGACTCGCGACCGTCGCGGTCCCACTTGCCGGAGCCGAGCGCGAGCCAGTCGTCGCGCTCGCGTTCGTGCGGACTTTTGCTCGACAGCATCAACGCGCGCAGGGCCGTGCCATGGCGCCCGACGACCAGCAGCGGGCGGTCTTTGCCGCGCTGTGGGTCGTCCTCGTAGGGCACCCACGCCCACACGATCTCGCCCGGATCGGCGGCGCCGTCCAGGTCAGGGGCGTAGGCGATGGTGGCCGGGTGATCGGCGGTGGGCACCTGCCACACCGCGCCGCGGGCGGGGCGAGGGTCATCGGAGGAGGCGTGCACGGCGAGCGAGCGTAGTCGCGCGCTGGCCCGATCGCCGGTAGGACTTGAAGGGTGGAGTTCCTCAGCAGCCGACTGATCATCCATCCGGTCGACCCGCCGCGGTCGCTCGCGTTCTACCGCGACGTGCTCGGCCTGGCGATCTTCCGCGAGTTCCCCGGCGGCACGGTGTTCTTCCTCGGCAACGGCCACCTGGAGGTGTCCAGCCAGGGCAGCACCCGGGCGGGTCCCGACCTGGCCCTGTGGCTCCAGGTCCGCGACCTCGCCGCCAGCGTCGACGAGCTGCGCGGCCGGGGCGCGAACATCACCCGGGAGCCGCGGCTGGAGCCGTGGGGCCTGCACGAGGCCTGGCTGGTCGACCCGGACGGCATTCGGATCGTGCTGGTCCAGGTGCCGCCCGACCATCCGATGCGGCTGGACCCCCGAACGCCCTGACGCCGGGCACCCCCAGGCGCCCGGCGGCACAGCGTCGATCAGGGCTTGCCGATCCAGTTCATCGGCGTCAGCGGGGCGATCTGCAGTTCGTTGGCGACCCGGACCATCAAGTCCCGGTCCGGGGGGCCGCCCACGTTCAGCCAGCGCCCGTCCGCGAGCTGGACCACGATGCCGCTCGAGGGCCGGGTGTCGCCGCTCACGCTGACGTGCTTGCCCTGCAGCCCACGGACAGTCACCGGAGTCTCGGTGCGGTTGATGCCGGGCTCATCTATCCAGATCGGCGGGGCGTCCGAGACCGTCGCCTGGATCGCCTTGTCGCCCCCCGACATGCTGCTGCGGAACAGGCTGTAGTGGTTCGGCCGGTCCCCGCTGGCGTTGACCACGTCGTTGACCATGCCGTCGGGGAGCCAGCCGAACCGGAGGGCCTCCGCGGGCACCGCTGCGACCGGGTCGGCCTCGATCGACTGGGCGATCCTGCGCACTGTCTCGATGGCGTTGGGGAAGCCGTTCAGCGACAGCCGCAGCACCTCGCCTGGCGACTGGATCCATATGACCTCGGCGGTGTCGCCGCGGTCGCCGCCGATGGCCATGCCACGGCCCAGATACGCCTGGACGCCGTTGACCTGGATGACCTCGCCCTGCTCGATGCCGTGAGGCAGGCTGCTGCCCGAGCGCCGCTGGAAGATCAACGTCTGGGTGCCGAGGTCAGGCCACCGCACCTCAGCCGGGTTGACCGTCCACACCCGCGACCACGGCTCGTGCTCGCCACCACCCGACCGGGTGAACTCGACGAATCCCTCCGGCAGCCAGGTCGGCTTGTAGGGCAACGCCAGTCCCGGTTCCCGGACCGGCGTGGCCGGGCGCACGGTCGTCGGGCTCGGCTCGCCGGAGGCGACCGGGTTCTCGGTCGGCGCGAGGTCGCGGGTGAGGACGATCGGGACGGTGATGGCGGTCGCGGCCGCCGCGGCGGCGACCGTGAGGCCAACCCACCGCAGGCGCGACGGCCGCTCGGCGGCGCGCAGGGCGGCTTGGATGCGCACGACGTCCGGCGCGCGCTCGGCTTGCCGCTGGAAAGCGGCCTTGATCAGCTCTTCCTGGGTGTCGTTCATCGGGGTGCTCCGGTCGGCTCGGTGAGGGCGCGCAGCGTCGCGTGGGCGCGGGACATGTGGCCGCGCACGGTTCCCGGACGGCAGCGCATCGTGTGGGCGATCTCGTCGTCGGAGAGGCCGCAGTAGTAGCGCAGGGCGAGGGCGGTGCGCTGGCGCGGCGGCAGTTCCCGGAGCCGGGCGAGCATCTCGTCGCGCTCGTCGTAGGCCGCGGTGCCGTCGGCGAGGCTCGGGCCGTAGTCGGCCATCGAGTCGGGGGCGACCCGCACGTCGTGGAACGCCTTGCGCCTGCGCTGCGACAGGTACTCGTTGGTGATCATCCGCCGGACGTAGTGGTCCGGCGGATCCATGGCTCCGATCCGCCGCCACCTCCGCTGGGCCCGCAGCAGCACCTCTTGGACGATGTCCTCGGCGAGGTGCGGGTCGCAGGTCAGCGTGGTGGCGTAGCGGAGCAGGCCGGGGACGCGCTGGGTGACGAACTCCTCCAGGGTCACGGGCGCTCCCTTCTGCTCGTTGATCGCACACCGGTCATACGCGCTCACGGGGGTGATCTGCTGCCTCGCTTGATCACATGCCTAGTGCCAAGAAGTGTCCGGTAGGCGAAGATGCCTGGATGGAGCGCTCAACCAGGTCACGCCGCACCGCCGGCCCGCGGATGGGTGGGCTGTTCGACGGCTACCTCGACCCGCGGCGCCCGCACGCCGGGGCCTACGACGAGATGTTCGCCGACGACGCGGCCGTCCGGCAGGCCTATCGCAGACTCCATGAGCAGTTGGCCGAGTCGCAGCCCGGCGACCTGCAGGCGCGGTCGGAGGCACTGGACCGCGCGCTGGTCGACCAGGGCATCACGTTCTCGCTGTCCGGCCAGGAGCGGCCGTTCCCGCTGGACCTGGTGCCGCGGGTGATCACCGCGGCCGAGTGGGCGCGGCTGGAGAAGGGCATCGTGCAGCGGGTGCAGGCGCTGGAGGCCTTCCTCGCCGACATCTACGGCGACCAGCAGATCATCCGCGACGGCGTGCTGCCCCGGCGGCTGATCACCTCCTGCGACCACTTCCACCGCAACGCCGCGGGCCTGGTGCCGCCCAACGGGGTGCGCATCCACGTGTCCGGGATCGACGTCGTGCGCGACGAGGAGGGCACGTTCCGGGTGCTGGAGGACAACCTCCGCAACCCGTCCGGGGTGTCCTACGTGATGGAGAACCGCCGCACGATGGCGCGCGTGTTCCCCGACCTGTTCGCCAAGCACCGGGTCCGCGCGGTCGGCGACTACGCGGTGAACCTGCTGCGCTCGCTGCGGGCGGCCGCGGCGGCGAACGTGGCCGACCCGACCGTCGTCGTGCTGACCCCGGGTGTGCACAACGCCGCGTACTTCGAGCACTCGCTGCTGGCCAGGCAGATGGGCGTCGAGTTGGTCGAGGGCCGCGACCTGTTCTGCCGCGACAACGTGATCTACCTGCGCACGACCGAGGGCGAGCGCCAGGTCGACGTGATCTACCGGCGCATCGACGACGAGTTCCTCGACCCGGTGCAGTTCCGGCCGGACTCGGTCCTGGGCATCGCGGGCCTGCTCAACGCGGCCCGCGCGGGCAACGTGGTGATCGCGAACGCGGTCGGCAACGGCGTCGGCGACGACAAGCTCGTCTACACCTACCTGCCCGACATCCTGAAGTACTACCTCGGCGAGACGCCGCTGCTGCCCAATGTGGACACCTTCCGCTGCTGGCTTGCCGACGAGCAGGAACAGGTGCTCGACCGGATGGCCGAGCTGGTGGTCAAGCCGGTCGAGGGGTCGGGCGGGTACGGGATCGTCTTCGGGCCGAACGCCTCGGCCAAGGAGCTGGCGTCGCTGCGGACCAAGGTGCGGGCCAACCCGCGCGGGTGGATCGCGCAGCCGGTGGTGCAGCTGTCGACGGTGCCGACGAAGGTGGGGCAGCGGCTCAAGCCGCGCCACGTCGACCTGCGGCCGTTCGCGGTGAACGACGGCAAGTCGGTGTTCGTCCTGCCCGGCGGCCTGACGCGCGTCGCGCTGCCGGAGGGGTCGCTGGTGGTCAACTCGTCGCAGGGCGGCGGGTCGAAGGACACCTGGGTGCTGGCCGCCCGGTCGTCCACTGTGGACAGCGAGCTGAGCGGCGCGGGCCTGGGGGTGGGCGGGCCGCGTGACGACATCGCGCCCGAGCGCGGGCCGGAACTGAGCACGGCGCAGCAGCAACAGCAGCAGCAACAGTCGAGGGAGGGCGGCGATGCTCGCACGCAACGCTGAGTCGCTGTACTGGATCGGGCGCTACGTCGAGCGGGCCGACGACACCGCGCGCATCCTCGACGTCTCCGTCCACCACCTGCTGGAGGACGCCACGGTCGACGCCGACGCCACGAGCCGCCAGCTGCTCGCGGTCCTGGGCATCACCCCGCCGGACGGCACCACGCTCGACGTGCGGCCGCTGACCGACCTGGTGGCGTTCTCCCGGGACCACGCCGGCTCGATCGTCTCGTCCATCACCAGCGCGCGGGAGAACACCCGGGTCGCGCGGGAGGTGGTGTCGACGGAGCTGTGGGAGTGCATCAACGCGATGTGGAACGCGCTGCCCGACCGGCAGAAGGCGGCCAAGCGCACGGGCCCGCACTCGTTCTTCTCGTTCGTCGAGGAGCGCGCGGCGATGTTCGCCGGCCTGGCCGACTCCACGATGAGCCGCGACGACGGGTGGCGGTTCCTGGTGCTGGGGCGGTCGGTCGAGCGCGTCGACATGATCGTCCGGCTGCTGATGTCCCGGGTGGGGGACAAGCCGTCCTCACCTGGCTGGGTGACGGTGCTGCGGTCCGCGGGGGCGCACGACACGTACCTGCGGACGTACCGGGGCGCGCTGGACGCGCGGCGGGTGGTGCAGTTCCTGCTGCTCGACCGCCTGTTCCCGCGCTCGGTGTTCCACGCGCTGCGGCAGGCCGAGTCGTGCCTGGAGCAGCTCGACCACCGGCCGACCGTGCGGGTCGGGGCCAAGGCCGAGGCCATCCGGCTGCTGGGCAAGGCCCGCAGCGACCTGGAGTTCCTGCGGCCGGAAGAGCTGCTGGAGAACCTGACCGGCAGGCTGCTCGACCTGCAGACCACGGTCCGCGACGTCGGCGAGGCCGTGTCCCAGCAGTATTTCCACTCCGTGCCGTGGGTGGCGTGGACCAACGCGGAGGTGAGCCTGTGACGTGGCGGATCCGGGTCGTGCACACGACCGGCTACCGGTACGAGGCACCGGTCGTGCAGTCGTTCAACGAGGCCCGGCTGACCCCGCGCAGCGACCGGCGGCAGAACCTGGTGGTCAGCCGCATCGAGACGACGCCGCCGACGCGGTCCTACCGGTACACCGATTACTGGGGCACCGACGTCACCTCCTTCGACCTGCACGCCCCGCACACGGAACTGAAGATCGTGGCGTCGTCGGTCGTCGAGACGGGCGACACGACCGAGCCGGTCGACGCCGCGACGTGGGCCGACCTGCGCGACCCTGCGGTGGTCGACCGGTACGCGGAGTTCCTGGAGTGGACCCGGTACGTGCCGCGGCACCGGGAACTCGGGATGCTCGCCCGGTCGATGCGGAAGGGGCGGAAGCCGTTCGAGGCGGTGTTGGCCGTGTCTGAATTGGTGCACGACCGGCTGACGTACCGGCGCGGGACCACGGGCGTGCACAGCTCGGCGGTGGACGCGTGGGAGGCGCGGGAGGGCGTCTGCCAGGACTATGCCCATCTGACCCTGAGCATGCTGCGGGCGATCGGGATCCCCGCGCGGTACGTGTCGGGCTACCTGCACACGAAGCCGGAGGCCAAGATCGGCGAAGCCATCCAGGGCGAGAGCCACGCGTGGATCGAGGCGTGGACGGGCGGGTGGTGGGGGTTCGACCCGACGAACGACGTGGAGATCGGGCCGCGACACATCTGGGTGGCGACGGGGCGGGATTACGCGGACGTGTCACCGGTCAAGGGCACCTACAGCGGCGGCGCGGCCTCGGCGATCGAAGTCTCGGTGGCGGTGACCAGGCTCGCATGACGGTGACGTTGCGTAAACGAACCATCGCTGGGAGGTGTGCGAGCGCTCCCGGTCAGGGGCGTCTCGGCGGCATGGGACGATATGGCTATCCCTTGACCATGCGAGGACCTGAGTGGCTACGTTCGCTGACAAGACCTTCACGACACCGGAGCTCATCCGGAACTTCTGCATCATCGCGCACATCGACCACGGCAAGTCCACGCTGGCCGACCGCATGCTGCAGATCACCGGCGTCGTCGAGGCGCGCGACATGCGGGCGCAGTACCTCGACCGGATGGACATCGAGCGTGAGCGCGGCATCACGATCAAGGCGCAGAACGTGCGGCTGCCCTGGGTGGTCGACGGCAACCAGCACGTCCTGCACATGATCGACACGCCGGGGCACGTCGACTTCACCTATGAGGTGTCCCGGGCGCTCGACGCGTGTGAAGGGGCGATTCTGCTGGTCGACGCGGCGCAGGGGATCGAGGCGCAGACGCTGGCCAACCTCTACATGGCGCTCGACCGCGACCTGCACATCATCCCGGTGCTGAACAAGATCGACCTGCCCGCCGCCGACCCGGACAAGTACGCCGCCGAGATCGCCCACATCATCGGGTGCGAGCCCGGCGACGTGCTGCGGGTGTCGGCGAAGACCGGCTTCGGGGTGAGCGAACTGCTCGACGAGGTCGTCAAGCAGGTGCCCGCGCCGGTCGGCAACGCCGACGCGCCCGCGCGGGCGATGATCTTCGACTCGGTCTACGACACCTACCGCGGCGTGGTCACCTACATCCGCGTGGTCGACGGCAAGATCACCCCGCGCGAGCGGATCAAGATGATGTCCACCGGCGCCACGCACGAGCTGCTGGAAGTCGGGATCATCTCCCCGGAGCCCAAGCCCAGCGTCGGCCTCGGCGTCGGCGAGGTGGGCTACCTGATCACCGGTGTGAAGGACGTCCGCCAGTCCCGCGTCGGCGACACCGTCACCTCCGAGCGCAAGGGCGCCACCGAGGCCCTGGCCGGCTACCGCGAGCCGCGCCCGATGGTCTACTCGGGACTGTACCCAGTGGACGGCTCCGACTACCCCGACCTGCGCGACGCGCTCGACAAGCTGCAGCTCAACGACGCCGCCCTCACCTACGAGCCGGAGACCTCCGCCGCGCTCGGGTTCGGGTTCCGGCTGGGCTTCCTCGGCCTGCTGCACCTGGAGATCACCCGCGACCGCCTTGAGCGCGAGTTCGGCCTCGACCTGATCTCGACCGCGCCCAACGTGGTCTACCGGGTCAAGCTGGACGACGGCTCCGAGATGACCGTGACCAACCCGTCGGACTGGCCGGTCGGCAAGATCGCCGAGGTCTACGAGCCGATCACCAAGTGCACCATCATCTCCCCGAGCGAGTTCATCGGCGTGATCATGGAGCTGTGCCAGAGCAAGCGCGGCCAGCTCGGCGGCATGGACTACCTGTCGGAGGAGCGCGTCGAGCTGCGCTACACGATGCCGATGGCCGAGATCATCTTCGACTTCTTCGACACCCTGAAGTCGCGCACCCGCGGCTACGCCTCACTGGACTACGAGGAGTCCGGCGAGCAGACGGCGGACCTGGTCAAGGTCGACATCCTGCTGCAGGGCGAGGCGGTGGACGCGTTCAGCTCGATCGTGCACCGCGACTCCGCCTACGGCTACGGCACCAGGATGACCACCAAGCTGCGCGAGCTGATCCCGCGCCAGCAGTTCGAGGTGCCGATCCAGGCGGCCATCGGCTCCCGCGTGATCGCCCGCGAGACCATCCGCGCCATCCGCAAGGACGTCCTCGCGAAGTGCTACGGCGGTGACATCAGCCGTAAGCGCAAGCTGCTGGAGAAGCAGAAGGAAGGCAAGAAGCGGATGAAGATGGTCGGCCGCGTCGAGGTGCCCCAGGAGGCCTTCGTCGCCGCGCTGTCCACCGACGAAGCACCCGCGAAGGGCAAGAAGTAGCGGAATAGGGGCGGCGCGAGCCGTCCCTATTCCGCGATGCCCTCCAGCGCGACCACCTTGGTGATCCGACCGCGCACGAGGTACTCGCCGGGGACGGAGTTGCGCTCACCGTAGCTCTCGGCGAGGTCTTGGCCCATGTACCGGGCGCCAAGCCTGGTCGCCCACGCCCGGACCTCGGCGAGGTCGTCGACGAACGTCGGCGCGCACTCCAGCATCACGTAGGAGTACGGCGGCTCCTGGTCGTCCACGCACACCGTGAACGTCTTGGCGCGGCGCAGCGCCCGGTACTTCACCGAGTCCGACCACGTCGTGAAGACCAGTTCGTCGCCGTCGAGCAGGAACCAGACCGGGGTGACGTGCGGGGTGCCGTCGCGGCGCACGACGGCCAGCTTGCCCGTACGGGTGCCGTGTTCGACGAACTCGCGCCACCGCTGCTCTGACATCCGGTGCATCGGCTACTCCGCGATCGAGTAGTCGAAGGTGTACGTGTGGGCGCCTTCCTCGTCGCGGCTGATCACCAGTTCGCCGGTCAGGCCCGCCAACTCGTTGGTGCCCGTCCCCGGCACCACCGCCACGCTCACCGTCTGGCCGGAACTGTCCGCTGTGGCCGAGTGGTGGAGCACGAAGCTGCCCGCGTGGCCGTCGAGGTCGCCGTGGAACCGCTCGAACGCCACGTACGCGCCCACACCCGACTCCGGGTTCTGCGCGCCGATCATGTGGACCTCGCTCGTGCCCACCAGCCCGCCGGAGAACGTCTTGGTGAGCGTCACGTGGCCGAGCGCGGTGCCGCCGTGGTCGTCGTACGGGTCCTCGGCGTTCCAGCTGTCGATCACAAACGCACCGGTGGCGTGCTCGGCCATCGTTTCTCCCGCGGGTGTCGTGGTTGCTGTGCATCATGGCAGCCATGACCGACATTCCCGACCCGCTCCCGGCGCTGCGCGAGATCTGCCTGGCATTCCCGGAGGCCACCGAACGCCTCAGCCACGGCGAGCCGACGTGGTTCGTCCGGGAGAAGAAGACCTTCGTGACCTACGCGAACAACCACCACGACGACCGTGTCGCCTTCTGGTGCGCCGCGCCGCCGGGGACGCAGGAGGAACTCGTCGCCGAGGACCCCGAGCGGTACTTCCGGCCGCCCTACGTCGGCCACCGGGGCTGGCTCGGGGTCTATGTGGACGTCGAGGTCGACTGGGCGGAGATCGCCGAGATCGTCGACCAGGCCTACCGGATGGTGGCGCCCAAGCGGCTGGTGGCGGAGTTGGACGCAGGGTAGGCCGTTCGCCCCTATCCGCCTGTCGCGCTTGGTGACATAACCGTCTGAGCCCACACACGGAGTGTGAGCGGGCCACAGAAAGAGCGCCTGATTGGGCGCTCGTCAACCCCGCCGAGAAGAGACTCGGGGATCTGCCTCTTCGCGACGCTTTCGCAACCGCAGGAGGCGTTTGATGTCCATTCGTAGGTCTCGGCTCGCGGTCATCCCGGTCGCGGCCATGGCGCTGGTGGTCGGCTATCTGCCCGCCGCCGTCGCGAATCTGGCGGGCAGCCCGTTCGACGCGGGCGATGGAAACCTCGTCCTCAACGACGAGACCCAGGACTGGGTCAACGCACCCAACCTGAAGGTCGGCCTCGACAAGCCGACCGGGCAGACCGACGACTCGTTCGGCCAGGGCACCAAGGAGGACACCGCGGTCCCGTCGGTCGTCTCCGGCTCGATCCCGAACAACAAGAGCGACCTGACGAGGCTGTACGTCGCCAACGAGAAGGTGGCGTCGAAGGAATTCCTGTACCTGGGGTGGGAGCGGGTGCAGGAGCCCAACGGCACGACCAACATGGACTTCGAGTTCAACCAGAACAGCGCCCTCTCCGGCAACAACGTCACACCGGTCCGGACCGCCGGTGACGTCCTGATCAAGTACGACCTGTCACAGGGTGGCGTCAACCCGTCCCTCGGCTACCACCTCTGGGTGACGGCGGGCGACCCCGCCGCCGTGTGCGAGGCGAACAACTCGGTGCCGTGCTGGGGCAAGCTCCAGCCGCTCGCGGGCTTCTTCGAGGGCGCCATCAACACCGCCCCGGTCTCCGACCCGATCCCGCCGAACGCCCCGCGCACGCTGAGCGCGCGCACCTTCGGTGAGGCCGCGGTCAACCTGACCGACTCCGGCATCCTCCCGGCGGGTGTGTGCAAGACCTTCGGCTCGGCCTACCTGAAGAGCCGCGCGTCCGACTCGTTCACTGCGGCGCTGAAGGACTTCATCGCGCCGGTCCCGGTCAACATCAGCAACTGCGGGTCCATCGTGATCCACAAGGTGACCGTCAACGGTGACAGCACGTTCGCCTACACCACCACCGGCGGCCTCAGTCCGTCGACGTTCAACCTGTCCAACGGCGGCACTCGCACCTACACCGACGTGAACTCCGGCGCGTACACCGTGACCGAGTCGGCCCCGCCCTCCGGCTGGACGTTCGAGAGCCTCGTGTGCACCGCGAGCGGCGCGGGCACCAGCGTCACCACCAGCGGCGCGACCGCGAACATCACCATGGCGGGCGACGGCTTGGTGGACTGCACCTACACCAACAAGACCAAGCTGAGCCCGACCATCACCACCGTCCTCTCGGCGACGTCCGCGCCGGTCGGATCGACGGTCCACGACACGGCGACGCTGTCCGGCGCCTCCGCCAACGCGGGCGGAACCGCGACGTACACCGTCTACAGCGACACCGGCTGCTCGCAGAACCCGCAGGACGCGGGCACGGTTAACGTGACCAACGGGATCGTGCCGAACTCCAACGGGATCACGTTCAACACGGCGGGCACGTTCTACTGGCAGGTCGTCTACAGCGGCGACGCCAACAACAACCCGGCGATCAGTGTCTGCACCAGCGAGATCGTCGTCATCACCAAGATCCAGCCGGGGATGACGACCGCGCAGACCCTGCTGCCCAACGACAGTTCGACGCTGACCGGCGCGACCGCGGGTGCGGGCGGGTCCATCACGTTCAAGCTGTTCAGCCCGGCCGACGCGACCTGCGCGGGCACCCCCGCCCTGACCGAGACCGTCTCCGTCTCGGGCAACGGCACCTACAGCACGACCAACACGACGGTCTTCGCCTCCACCGAGGGCACCTGGCGGTGGCTGGTCACCTACAGCGGTGACGCCAACAACGAGCCGACCACCTCGGCGTGTGGCGTGGAGAACTTCACGATCGACAACGGGTGAGAGCGGGCGGGCCGGGGCGATTTCGCCCCGGCCCGTCACACCATGCTCAGGAACGCCAGCGCGGCCCGGTACTTGGCCCGCAGGCGTTGCTGCGTGTGCTCGTCCAGGTAGTGCAGCCGCTCGGGGGAGGAGTTGTCGGCGATGTCGGCGTACTTCACCGTCAGCGCGAGCGGGTTGGCCGCGACCCTGGCCAGGTAGGTCTCCTGGTCCTCCCCGGGCACCTTGCTGATGGCCACGACCGCCGCGACCACCTCCGCCGGACAGCCCGCGGCGGCCAGGTCGGCTGCGGTGACGGGGGTGTCCTCGATGACGTCGTGCAGCACCGCGGTCATCCGCTCGTAATCGCTGGTCACCCGGCCCATGACACGCAGCGGGTGGCCGATGTACGGTCGCCCGGACTTGTCGACCTGGCCCTCGTGGGCCTCGCGGGCGATGCGGACGGCGTCATCGACGGTGAACATGCCGAAAATCTAACCAACGGCACTGGAACCGCACGTCGATCACACACGTCCTGGTGACAGCGCTACAGGGAGGGGAGGCGGCGATGGACGAACCGTGGGGGCTGTCCGGTCCGGAGTTCTTGAGGCTGTACTGGATAGCGGTGGGCCTCGTCGTGGTGCTCGTCATCATCGCCAAGGTCCGTTCGCGGACCGCGGCGGCGGGGGACCCTAACGACCGCCGCGAGCTCGACCCGTACGAGTTGGCCCTGCTGACCGGCGGGCCGATCCGGGTCGAACAGACCGCGATGGCGGGTCTGGTGTCGCGGGGGGCGATCCGGGTCAACCGGAACGGCGAGGTCATGCGTCCGCACGGCGGCCCGGGTCCCGGTGACGTGGTGCAGGACTACGTGCTCGGCCGGGTTCCCGCCTCGGGCAAGCTGCCGCGATTCGCCACGTTCGGCTTCGGCAACAGCGCGCTGGGCAGGCAGATGATCGACTCGCTGACCCGGCGCGGGTTCATGACCTCGATCCACCGCGCCCGGCGGCTCAACAAGGTGCACTGGCTGTTCCTGGTGGTCATCGCCGTCGGCGGGTATCGCGCGTTCAACGGGCTCCAGCTCGACCGGCCGAGCGCGTTCCTGTTCATCTCGCTGTTCGTCACGCTGTGGGTCTGGATCTTCTGCCGCGCCATCCTCGGCCGGGCACGCAGCCGGGTCACCGCGCGCGGCCGGTCGGAGCTGCTCAACGCGCGGTCGCGCTATCCGCGCACGGTCGGCGTCGGCGCCATGGCCGGGTTCGCCGTGCTGGGGCCGGTGGCGCTGTGGGGGCTGACGGCGTACCCCGACGACGAGCTGAGCGCGGCGTTCGCGATGAGTGGCAGGCAGTCGACGTCCAGTTCGGACAGCGGCTGCGGCAGCGGGTGCTCGGCGAGTTCGTGCTCCAGTTCGAGTTCCAGCAGCGACAGCGGCGGGGGGAGCAGCTGTGGCGGTGGCAGCAGTTGCGGTGGAGGCGGCGGCTGCGGCGGTTAGAGTCGGCGGTGTGATCGCTGATCTCGCGGTGCCGGTGATCGTCGCGCCGATGGCGGGCGGGCCGAGCACCCCGGAGCTGGTGGCGGGCGCGGTCGAGGCGGGCGCGTTCGCCTTCCTCGCCGCCGGATATCTCACCGCCGACGCCCTGCGCGGCCAGATCGAGGCCACGCGGGCGCGTACCGACAAGCCGTTCGGCGTCAACCTGTTCGTGCCCGGCACCGAGTCGACGGCTGACCTGGCGCCGTACCGCGACCTCGTCGCAGGCGAAGCCGCGCGCCTCGGGATCGAGCCGGGCGCGCCCACATGGGACGACGACCACTTCGCCGCGAAGCTCGACGTCGTGCTCGACGCGGCGGTCCCCGTGGTCTCGTTCACCTTCGGCGCGCCCGACGTCGCCCGCCTCAAAGCCGCGGGCGTCTACACGGTCGCGACGGTCACCACGCCCGCGGAGGCGCGCGCGGCCCGCGACTTCGACGCGCTGTGCGTCCAGGGCGGCGCGGCGGGCGCGCACCGAGGATCGTTCGCCAACGAAATCCACCTCTACGACCTGCTGCCGCTGCTGAGCCTGGTCGCGGCCGAGACCGACCAGCCGCTGATCGCCACGGGCGGGCTCATGCACGGCGCCGACGTCGCCGCCGTCCTGGCCGCCGGAGCTGTCGCAGCGCAGTTGGGCACGGCGTTCCTGCGGTGTCCCGAGGCGGGGACGCAGCCCGCGCACCGGGCGGCGCTCGCGGCGGGGGAGCGCGACACCGTGGTCACCCGCGCGTTCAGCGGCCGCCCCGCGCGGGGGATGGCCAACCGGTTCATCGAGGAGTACGGCCCGCACGCGCCCGCCGCGTACCCGGAGATCCACCACCTGACCCGCCCGGTGCGCGCCGCCGCGGCCAAGGCGGGCGACCCGGAGGCGATGGCGCTGTGGGCGGGGCAGGGCTATCCGCTCGCGCGCGAACTCCCGGTCGCGGAACTGGTCGAGGTCCTCGCGGGCGAACTGGACGAAGCGGTTAGGAAACTAGAGTCCGTTCGCGCGCGCCGAGGGCGAAGTCCGCGATGAGGTCCGCGGTCCCGGCCGGGTCGTCGAGCTGGGGGCAGTGGCCGCAGTCGTCGAGGACGCGCAGCGTGCTGTGCGGGACCTCGGCGTGCAGGCGCCGCCCGGACTGGGTGGCCACGAGCTTGTCCTTGCGCCCGACCACCACGGTCAGCGGGCAGCGGATCTCGCCGGGCTGGTAGGCGTCGCGCAGTTCCGACAGCAGCGCGCGGCCCTTGGCCAGCAGCGCCTTGGTCGACTGGTCGTCCCGGACGAGCCCGGCGAAGCGCGCGACCGTGTCCGGGCAGGCGTCACCAGGGCGGGCGTAGAGGAGGCGCGGGATCACCGCCGAGGCGACGGTGCGCACCGCGATGCCGGGGATGGGCAGCGTCGAGTACAGCCACACCGGCAGCGAGTTCGTGTCCAGCGCCCGCAGCATCCACGAGTCGTGCAGCCCGGGCGCGGCGATCGAGACGACCCCGGCCAGCGGCAGCGCCGGGTTCTGCGCGGCCCGCAGCGCCGCCGTGCCGCCCATCGAGTTGCCGACCAGCACCACCGGCCCGCCGCGGCCGGTCACCAGGTCGGCGAGGAACGCGTCGAGCTGCGGCAGGATCGGGCCGGGCGCCAGGTCCTCGGCCTCGCCGAAGCCGGGCAGGTCGACCGCCATGGCCGCCTGCCCGCGCTCGGCGAACTCCGCCAGCACGCCGCGCCAGGTGTCCGCCGAGTCGCCGAACCCGTGCAGCAGCACGACGCGGGGGCGTCTGCCGACTGACAGCACCCGGGTCCGCACCCCGCCAACTGTGCGCTGGTTCACTCGAATGGACGACATAGCGACAGAGGCTAAGCGGCGAACCCGAAAAAGTCTCGACACCAACCGGTAACAAACCGGTGCCGTTTCACCTGGTGAAAACGATCTTCCCGTTGGTCTCGCCGTCGAGCATCTGCTCGAAACCGGTCCTGGCCTGCTCGAACGGCAGCTCGGTGCCGATCTTGGGCTTGATCCCGGCCAGGTCGCAGAAACGCAGCAGGTCGGCCAGTTCCTCGCGGGTGCCCATGGTCGACCCGACCACGCGCAGCTGCAGGAAGAACAGCCGCTGCAGGTCGGCGCTCGGGTCGGGGCCGCTGGTGGAACCCGACACCACGATGACGCCGCCCGGCTTGAGCGCCTTCATCGAGTGCGCCCAGGTGGCCTTGCCGACGGTCTCGAACACCGCGTCGACCCGCTCGGGCAGCCGCGCGCCCGACTCGAACGTCGCGTGCGCGCCCAGCTCGGCGGCCAGCGCGCGCTTCTCCTCGGTGCGGCCGGTGACCCAGACCCGCAGGCCCGCGGCCTTGCCCAGCTCGATCAGCGCGGTCGACACGCCACCGGAGGCGCCCTGGACGAGCATCGTCTGGCCAGGGCGCAGGCCCGACTTCACGAAGATCATCCGGTAGGCGGTCAGCCATGCCGTGCCCATGCACGCGGCCTCGGCGAAGCTCAGCCCGGCGGGCTTGGGCAGGGCGTTGCGCGCGGGCACGACCACGGTGTCGGCGAAGGTGCCCTGGTGCTTCTCGGTGAGCAGCGTCCGCGTCGGGTCGAGGGTCTCGTCGCCCGCCCACGCGGGGTCGCCGATGACCGAGTGCAGCACGACCTCGGTGCCGTCGGCCAGCGTGCCCGCGCCGTCGCAGCCCAGGATCATCGGGAACGACTCGGCCTTGATGCCGACGCCCTTCAGCGTCCACAGGTCGTGCATGTTCAGGCTGGCGGCCTTGACCGACACGGCCACCCAGCCGTCGGGAACCTCGGGCTCCGGGCGTTCCCCGATGGTCAGCGAGGCCAACGGGTCGTCGGGACTGGGCGCGGCGGCGTAGACGGCGAACATGGCCGCAACATAGCGACCATGAAGGGGCGACGCCGCACGGAAGTGGCCAAGGTCTACTCTGCGAGTTGTGCCTGACTGGTGGGATGACGTCGAGCTGTGGGTCGCCCAGCTCCCGTTCGCCCTGCAGTTCACCCTGGTGATGGCCGTGCTGCTGCCGCTGTGCGTGGTGGCGGCCTGGCTGATCGACCGGGGCGTCGACTGGGGCATCCACTTCGCCCGCGCCCGCTTCGGCCGGACCCGCGCCGAGCACCCGCTGGGGTCGCGCGCCAAGACGGATTCGTAGGCTGGCGGGGTGGGTTCGAGAAAACGCATCACCGCCGCGCTCGTCGGCCTGGTCGTCCTGGTCCTCGCGGGCTGGCTTGTCCGCGAACTCGGCACGGGTGAGGCCGCGCCGACGCCCGCGCCCGCGTCATCGGGCGCGGTGCCCGGGGCCGAGTCCAAGCTGTCGGTGCGCCCGCTGTCCGAGCTGCCCGCCGAGGCCGCCGCGACCTGGCGGCTCATCCAGCGCGGCGGTCCGTTCCCGTACCCGCGCAACGACGGCACGACGTTCCAGAACCGCGAGAAGCTGCTGCCCGCGAAGTCGTCGGGCTACTACCGGGAGTACACCGTGCCAACGCCAGGAAGCCCGGATCGCGGCGCCCGCCGCCTGATCACGGGCTCGGAAAAAGAGCTGTTCTACACCGCGGACCACTACGCGTCCTTCGTGCTCGTGGACCCGACCCGATGATCGAACACGTGCTGGACGGCACGAAGATCCGCAGCAAGCGGGCCATGTTCACCGCACTGGCCGAGGCGCTGAAGTTCCCGGACTGGTTCGGCCACAACCTCGACGCGCTCTACGACTGCCTGACCGACCTGTCGTGGCTGCCCGCCGACCACCACGTGCTGATCTGGACGCACTCGCAGATCCTGGCCAAGGCCGACCCGCCCGGCTACCGCGCGATCCGCGAGGTCCTCGACGACGCCGTCGAGGGCGCGGCCGGGAGCGACCGCACCATCGAACTGGTCATCGCCCGCGACCAGGCGTAAGCCCGGTGCCGGTCTAGCGGCACCGGGCTCGATGTGCGCTAGTCGGCGGGAACCCAGTTGGGCTTGCGCTTCTGGGCGAACGCCGTGATGCCCTCTTGGCCCTCGGGGCTGGCGAAGAAGCCCGCCGACAGCTTCAGCATCTCGGCGAAGTTCGTCGACAGGTCGGCGGCGGGCTCGCGGCGCAGCATCTCCTTGGTGGCCGCCAGCGCGACCGGGCCGCCCAGCGCCAGCATGCCGGTGTAGCGGTCGACCTCGGCGTCGAGGCCCTCGGCAGGGACCGCGGAGTTGATCAGCCCGATCTGGACCGCGCGGTGCGCGTCGAACGACTCGCCGGTCAGGAACAGCTCGTGCGCGGCGCGGGGGAGCAGGCGGGGCAGGACGGTCACCGAGATGACCGCGGGCACCACGCCGATGCGGACCTCGGTGAAGGCGAACGTCGCGCTGTCGGCGGCCACGGCGATGTCGCACGCCGCGACGATGCCGACGCCGCCCGCGCGGGCCGGTCCGGCCAGCTTCGCCACGACCGGCTTGGGGCTGGTCCAGAGCTGTTCCAGGATCGCCGGGAACTCGTTGACCCCCTGGTCGCCGGACGACGCGCCGCCCGCTTCCTTCAGGTCCATCCCGGCGCAGAACACCGGCCCGGTGTGGTCGAGGACGATCACGCGCACGGCGTCGTCGCCGATCGCGGTGGTCAGGTGGTCGCGCAGCTCGCCGCGCAGCTGCCGGGACAGCGCGTTGCGGTTGTGGGGCGAGTCGAGCGTGATCCGCGCGACGCCACGGGAGACCTCGTAGTGCACCAACTCGTCAGCCATGCGCTCACCCTAACGGCGGGTGGGTGACCATCCCTGGTTCGGGTTGACCTGGTGGTGTGGCGCGGAAACCGGGGTTCCATGGGTGGACTGCCAGGCAAGGACGGACCTCGGAGGGACCCATGCGCAAGGCGGTACTCGTTTCCTCGTGTCTCTGGCCGCTCTGGTGACTGTCGCGCCGACCGCGACCGCGGAGCCCGCCGCACCGGTGGCGCCCGCCGTCGCCCAGCCCGGCATCGACTTCGGGTGGACCGCCGCGACGGTCACGCTCAATCCGAAGGACCAGCGGATCATCCTCAACGGCGGCGGCGCGGCGTTCGGCGCCATGGTCGGCGCGGTCGCCTGCTCGGCGAGCGGACCGGGCGCCGTGCTGTGCGGCGCGGTCGGTGCCGCTGTCGGAGCGATGGTGTTCGCCGCGATCCAGGAGTACGGCGTTCGTGAGGGCTGCAACGTGAAGGTGACGTTGAACTACGTGCCGCCGGGCACCGTCCGCAAGATCTGGCGCAGCGGCAAGGGCTGCTGAACGGACGCCGGGCCCGCGCTCGCGCGGGCCCGGCTGCTCTCACGCGATCGTGGTGGTCGTGATCACCGGGTTGGGGTTGGGGTAGCACTTCGTGGGCACGTTCATGTCGCCCAGGAACGAGCGGACCACGGCGGTGAAGGTCAGGCCGGGATCGGTGTAGCTGGTGCCGTAGAGCTTGGTCTGGATGGTCCCGGACGCGCCCGCCGTCAGGTTCGCGGTGACGGTCGGCAGCTCGAACGTCGCCCCGCCGTTGATGGGTCCGGTCGCGGTGATCGTGGCGACCCCGTTGGCGACGCTGATGCTGGTCGTGCCCACGTTCGAGCCGCCGGACAGGGTGGCCGAGACGTAGGTCGAGTTGGCCGGGATCGGCACCTTCAGCGCCATCGTGTGCACCCGGCGCACGGTGTAGCCGTTGACGCTCGCCGGGATCGTGTTGGGCGCGGGGTCGATCACGATGGACAGCGCGCCGCCCGGGGCGACCGTCGCCGGGGCGGTCACCTCGGCGTTCTGCTGCAGCGTGAAGTTCTGCGGTCCCACCGGGGTGCTGCCTTGACAGGCGAAGTTGACGGTGGTCGGCACGGCGGCCGCCACCGGCGCGAACGCCACGATCGGCACGGCCACTAGGGCGGCGATGGACAGGGCTCGACGCAGGGTCGATGTCATCTGGTCACCTCGAATGTGCTGGTGGACAACGGTTCGGGGTGGATCAGCCGCGGCACCAAGATATTTACTTGTGAGTAGCTTTTCGGTCAAGTTGTCACGGTATTGCGAAGTTTTCGGTCGACAACTGTCCGAAACGGCGAACCGGATTCACCTCTCGCTCGTTGCGACAAGCAGGTGATCGGCGGCGACCCGTCCGCCTTGTGGATCACCCGACCAGTCCACGATGGGTGGCGTCGGACAGCAGGCGTAAGGCCAGGTGGGTGGATACGTGTTACGCCCGTTTACCCGCAATCGGGTCAGGCGCTGAGGATGGTCGCCAGTCGCGCGGCGTCGTACCGGTCGAGGATGAGGTCGGCGACCTCGACGGCCGCGCCGAGCGGGGCGGCGACCGCGACCGCGGGACCGGCCTGGGCGATCACCCGGTCCGGCAGCAGGCCCGGCGCCAGGAACCACGACGCCACCGCGATCCGCGTGGCACCGCGGGCGCGGAGGGCGGCGACCGCGGCGGACACGTCCGGCTCGGTGGCCGAGGCGAACGCCGCGCGGACACCGGACCAGCCCATGACCCGCGACCACCGCTCGGCGACCTCGTGCACCCGCGCGTTCGCGGGGGCGTGCGACGACCCGGTGGCCGCGAGCACCACGCCCAGCGTCGGGTCGCCCGGGGCGACGCCGATCTCGGCGAGCCTGCGCAGCGCGGCGGCCTCAAGGCGGGCGTCCGGGCCGAGGACGTCGGTCACCGTGACCGACAGCAGCGGCAGCCGCGCCTGCGCCTCGGCGATCAGCGACGGCAGGTCGACCCGCGCGTGGAAGGCGCGGCCCAGCAGCAGCGGGGCGACGACGATCTCGCGGTGGCCGTCGGCGTGCAGGGAATCGAGCACGTCCGAAAGCAGTGGTTCGGAGAGGTCGAGGAAGGCGCCTCGGACGTCCAGGTCCGGGCGCTGTGCGCGCACGACGTCCAGCAGCTCGGCCACCGTGGCGGCCGAGCGCGGGTCGCGGCTGCCGTGCGCGACGGCGACCAGCGGCGTCACAGCGCCCCGGTCAGGCCGCGGGCCCGCAGGACGGTGCGCTCCAGCGGCCGGAACACCAGCAGCTCGATGCCCACGCCGACGAAGAAGATCAGCAGGATGCCCGCCATCACCATCGACATGTCCGAGAGCGACATCCCGTTGTGCAGGTACTGGCCGAGGCCGAACCCGAGCTGCGGCGACGTGGCGATCAGCTCGGCGGCCATCAGCGACCGCCAGGAGAACGCCCACCCCTGCTTCAGGCCCGCCAGGTAACCCGGGAGGGCGGCCGGAAGCAGGATGAACCGGGCCGTGTCGAGCCGTCCCGCGCCGAGGACCTTGCCGACGCGGGGCAGGATCGGCGGGATCTGGTCGATGCCCGCGACCAGGCCGTTCGCGATCGACGGCACCGCGCCGAGCAGCACGACGGTGTAGATCGCGGCGTCGGTCAGGCCGAACCACAGCACCGCGGCGGGCACCCACGCCACCGACGGCAGGCTCTGCAGACCGGAGATCAGCGGGCCGATCGCGGCGCGCACGATGCGGACCTTGGCCAGCAGCAGGCCCAGCGGGGTCGCCACGGCCACCGAGATCAGGAACCCGATCACGGCGCGGTGCACCGACACCCAGAGGAACTCCCAGACGTCGCCGTTCTCGATGACCTTCTGGATCTGCTCCCACACCGCCAGCGGCGCGGGCAGTTGGTACTCCGGCCAGATCGCCTGCGACCAGAGGAACTGCCACACCGCCACGATCGCGACGAGTGCCGCGATCGGGGCGAGCAGGGTCCGCACCAGGTTGCGCCGACCGGCGCCCCGGTTCGCGATGGGCGGGGTGTCGAGCGCGTCGAGGCCCGCCTCGACTGCCGCCTCGTCGTCCCGGGTGGTCACGTCATGCTGCGGCATGGCTGCTGATCACCTCGCGCAGACGTGCGTTGATCTTGGTGATGGCCTCGGTCTCGGCGACCGGGGAGAGCCCGTCGACGTTCCACTCCTGCACGACGCGGCCCGGCTTCGACGACAGCAGCACGACGCGCTGGCCGAGGCGCACGGCCTCGCGCACGTCGTGGGTGACGAAGACGACCGCGGCACCGGTCGCCTCCCACACCCGCAGCAGTTCGCCCTGCAGTACGTCGCGGGTGATCGCGTCGAGCGCGGAGAACGGCTCGTCCATCAGCAGCAGCGACGACGCCTCGCCTGCGTTGCCCGAGATGGCCGACGCGAGCGCGCGCGCCAGGGCGACGCGCTGGCGCATGCCGCCGGACAGCTCGTGCGGGCGCTTGTCGCCGACCCCACCGAGGCGGACCAGTTCCAGCAGGTCCGCGGTCTTCTCGCGGCGCTCCGCCCGGCCGACCCCGGCCAGGCGCAGCGGCAGTTCGACGTTGCGCGCGGCGGTCAGCCACGGCATGAGCGCGGCCTCCTGGAACATCACCGCCGGGCGGGTCGTGGACAGCTGGATCTCGCCGGAGGTCGGCTTGTCCAGGCCCGCCACGAGGTTGAGCACGGTGGTCTTGCCGCAGCCGGACGCACCGAGGAGGCAGACGAACTCGCCGGGCGCGACGGTCAGGTCGATCCCGTCGAGCGCGGTCACGGCGCGCGCGCCATGACCGAAGGACTTACGGACACCGGTGAGCCGCACCACAGCGTCGGTGGCGGTGGGCGCGGGGGTCTCGAGCGTCGCGGTCATGATTCGCCTGCCTTCCTCGGTGTGCACGACTACTTCTTGTCCAGGCCCGCTGCGTTGGCCTCCGGCTTGCCCGCGGCCTTGAGCACCGCGTTGAGCGCGGTCAGGTCGACGAAGCCGGACAGGTCGGTCTCCTTCTGCGCGACGCCCGCGGTCACGGCGTCCTTCGCCAGCTGCGGGAAGGTGCTCGCCAGCGGGTCCGGGTCCAGCGCGATCGAGGTGAACGCGCGGTCGATCACCTTGGCGCCCAAGCCCTTGCCGGTCAGCGCCTCAAGCTGCTTGTTGACCGCGGTCTTGGCGTCGGCGTCGTTGGCCTTGGCGAAGTCGTTGGCCGCGAGCAGGCCGCGCAGCAGCGCCTCGACGGTCTTCGGGTGGTCCTTGAGGAACTGTGTGCGGACCAGCAGGACGGTGGTCGGGAACTTGCCGTCGCGCCACAGTTCCTTCTCGTCGAGCAAGACCTTGGCGCCCGCGTCGAGCACCAGCCGCGACGACCACGGCTCGGGCAGCCACGCGGCCTGCACCTCGCCCTTCTTGAACGCGTCGAGGGTCTGGGCGTTCTCCCGGTTGGTGACCTGGACCTTGTCCTTGAGGCCCTTCTCGACCAGCCACTTCTTGAGGGACACGTCCTGGGTGTTGCCCAGCGCCGGGGTGACGACGGTCTTGCCGACCAGGTCCTCCGGCTTGTTGATGTCGGCGCTCACCACGAGCTGCGCGCCGCCGGACGTGCCGCCCGCGACCAGGCGCACGGCCTCGCCGTTGGACTTGGCGAAGGCGTTGATCGCCGGGCCGGAGCCGATGAAGCCCGCGTCGAGCGAACCGCCGAGGAACGCGCTGACCTCGGTCGGGCCGTCGTTGAACTTGGTCGGGACGAGCTTGGTGCTGCCCAGTTCCTTCTCGAACAGGCCCTTCTCCAGGCCGATCAGCGCCGAGGCGTGCGTGACGTTCGGGAAGTAGCCTAGCCGCAGTTCGGCCGCGGGGCCCTTGTCGGTGCTCTGCCCCGCCGGAGTGGTGTCCTTGGGGGTCTCGGCGCGGGAGCAGCCGACGGCGAGCAGGGAGAGAGCGATTGTTCCGGCTACGAGTCGGGACAAGCGGGTCTTCACGGGTGGGCCCTTTCGGTGGGGGAGAGGTACTACGGACCAGGCGAGACGGCGGTTTCTCCGCCGCCGATACAGCTCTCGCCTGCGTCCAGTGCCCGCAGACCCGCCCCGACCAGGCCCGCCGCCAACGTGGAGCCGTCAGCCGGGTCGATCACCAGGAACGCCCCGGTGCGCCGGTTGACCGAGTAGTCGTCGACCGGGAGCGGCTCCGCGGTGCGGATGCCGACCTGGCCGATCTCGTTGAGCTTCAGTTCCTCCGGGTTGTCCACAGTGGACAACCTCTGCTCGTCGAAGCGAGCCGACAGCTCGCCGACGAACGCCTGCACGGTCCGCGCGCCGTGCTTGACCAGCACGCGGGCGCCGGGCTTGAGCGCCTTCTCCGACAGCCACGCAACGGTCGCGGCGAACTCGTCGGTCACCGAAGGCGACTCGGTCGCCGAGGCGATCAGGTCGCCCCGGGAGATGTCGATCTCGTCGGTCAGCACGAGGGTGACCGACCGGCCCGCCTCGGCCTCGTCGAGCTCGCCGTCGGGGGTGTCGATGCGCGCCACGGTCGTGCGCAGGCCCGCGGGCAGCACCACGATCTCGTCGCCCTTGGTCACCGTGCCCGCCGCGATCTGGCCCGCGTAGCCGCGGTAGTCGCGATGCTCGTCGGTGTTGGTGCGGATGACGTACTGCACCGGGAAGCGGAACGCGGCGTGGTGCGGGTCGGGCTCGACCGGCACGTTCTCCAGGTGCTCCAGCAGCGTCGGGCCGGAGTACCAGGGGGTGTGCGCGGAGCGGTCGACCACGTTGTCGCCGACCAGGGCCGACACCGGGATCGACAGCACGGAGCCGATCGGGTAGCCCAGCGCGGTGGCGTGGTCGGTGAACTCCTTGGCGATGACCTCGAAGACGCTCTCGTCGTAGTCGACCAGGTCGATCTTGTTGACCGCCAGCACCAGCTGCGGCACACCCAGCAGCGCCAGCACCGCGGCGTGGCGGCGGGTCTGCTCCAGCACGCCCTTGCGCGCGTCGACCAGCAGCACCGCGAGCTGCGCGGTGGACGCGCCGGTCACGGTGTTGCGGGTGTACTGCACGTGGCCGGGGGTGTCGGCGAGCACGAACGACCGATTGGGCGTGGCGAAGTAGCGGTAGGCCACGTCGATGGTGATGCCCTGCTCGCGCTCGCTGCGCAGGCCGTCGACCAGCAGCGAGAGGTCCGGAGTGGACAGTCCCTTGTCGACGGACGCGCGGTGCACGGCGTCGAGGGTGTCGGCGAGGACGGACTTGGTGTCGTAGAGCAGGCGGCCGACCAGCGTCGACTTCCCGTCATCGACGCTTCCAGCGGTGGCGAGCCGGAGAAGATCGCTCATCAGAAGTAGCCCTCTCGCTTGCGGTCTTCCATGGCTGCTTCGGAAAGCCGGTCGTCGGCCCGGGTGGCGCCGCGCTCGGTGAGCCTGCTGGCCGACACCTCGGCGATGACCGCCTCGATGTCGGACGCGTCGGACAGGATCGCGCCGGTGCACGAGCCATCGCCGACAGTCCGGTAGCGGACAGTCAGTTCCTGCACGGGCTCGTCGGCGTTCGGACCGAACCACGGGCCTGCCGTGAGCCACATGCCGTCGCGCTGGAAGACCTCGCGCTGGTGGGCGAAGTAGATCGAGGGCAGGTCGATGTTCTCGCGCTCGATGTAGCGCCAGACGTCGAGTTCGGTCCAGTTGGACAGCGGGAACACTCGCACATGCTCTCCCGCGCGGTGCCTTCCGTTGTACAGGTTCCACAGTTCGGGACGCTGCCTGCGCGGCTCCCACTGGCCGAAGGCGTTGCGCAGGCTGAAGATGCGCTCCTTGGCCCGCGCGCGCTCCTCGTCGCGGCGGCCGCCGCCGAAGACCGCGTCGAACTTGTTGCTGGTGATGGAATCCAGCAGCGGCACGGTCTGCAGCGGGTTGCGCGTGCCGTCGGGACGCTCCTCCAGCCGTCCGTCGTCGATGAAGTCCTGCACGCTGGCCACGACCAGGCGCAGGCCGTAGCGCTCGACGGTGCGGTCGCGGAACTCGATGACCTCGTCGAGGTTGTGCCCGGTGTCGACGTGCAGCAGCGGGAACGGCACCGGCGCGGGCCAGAACGCCTTCACCGCGAGGTGCAGCAGGACGGTGGAGTCCTTGCCGCCGGAGAACAGGATCACCGGCCGGTCGAACTCGCCCGCGACCTCGCGGAAGATGTGGATCGCCTCGGACTCCAGGCGGTCGAGCGCGTCCTGGTGCTCGGAAAGTACCTGTGTCTGTGTCTGCGCTTTGAAAGTCATTGTCCCTTTACCCGTGCAATCCGCACTCGGTCTTCGACTGGCCCGCCCACCGGCCGCTGCGCGCGTCCTCGCCCGGCTTGGGCAGCGAGGTGCACGGCGCGCAGCCGATGGAGAGGTAGCCGATGCTGACGAGCGGGTTCTCCAAGATCCCGTGGTCGGCGATGTAGGTGTTGAAGCGCTCGTCCGACCACGCGGCGATCGGGTTGATCTTCACCAGGCCGTTGCGGTCGTCCCACTGCACGATCGGCGTGTTGGCCCGCGTCGGCGCGTCGACCCGGCGCACCCCGGTGACCCACGCGTCGTAGCCCTTCAGCGTCTTCTGCAGCGGCACGACCTTGCGCAAGAAGCAGCACTGAGCCGGGTCGGTCTTGTTCAGCAGGCCGAACTCGGCCTCCTGGGCGGCCACCGACTGCTCGGCCTCGGCGTTGACGATGCGCACCTCGGGGTAGACCGCCGCCACCGCGTCACGCGTGCCGATGGTCTCCGGGAAGTGGTAGCCGGTCTCCAGGAACAGCACGTCGAAGTCGCGCTTGGCCTGGTAGGCCAGGTCGATCAGCACCGCGTCCTGCATGTTCGACGCCACGATGAAGCGGTCGCCGAAGGTGTCCCTGGTCCAGGCCAGCGCCTCGGCGGCGTCGACCTCGGCCAGTTCCTTCTCGGCCCACTCGGCGAGCTTCTTCAGCTCCGTCATTTCGCGACCCCCGTTGGCAGGTTGAGACCGACGAACTTGACCGTGAACACGCGCCTGCAGCCCGTGCACAGCCACGCCGCGTGCGGCTCCTCCTGCGGGCGCAGATCCTCGTCGCCGCAGTAGGGGCAGTGGAAAGGTGTGGCCCGCTCGCTCATCGCAGGTCCGCCTCGTCCGCGCGGGTGACCCACTGCGCGAACCGCTCGTCCTGCTCGCGCTTGGCCACGAAGTTGCGCACGACCCGCTCGACGTAGTCGGGCAGCTCCGCGCCGGTGACCTTGTGGCCGCGCAGCTTGCGGCCGAAGCCCGCGTCGAGGCCGAGGCCGCCGCCGAGGTGCACCTGGAAGCCCTCGACCTGGTTGCCGTCGTCGTCGGTCACGATCTGGCCCTTGAGACCGATGTCGGCGGTCTGGATGCGGGCGCACGAGTTGGGGCAGCCGTTGAGGTGCACCGAGATCGGCGCGGTGACACCGTCGGTGATGTCGACCAGCCGCGTCTCCAACTGCTGCACCAGGTCCAACGCGCGGTCCTTGGTGTTGACGATCGCCAGCTTGCAGAACTCGATGCCGGTGCACGCCATCACGCCGCGCCGCCACACCGACGGCTCGCTCTGCAGGCCCAGCTTCGACAGCTCGTCCTGCAGCGCGGGCACCTCGGACTCGGGCACGTCGAGCACGACGAGCTTCTGCTGCGGGGTGAAGGTCACGCGGTTGGAGCCCGCTCGCTCCACGGCCTTGGCGACCTCGACCAGCACCGAACCGGACACCCGGCCCGCGATCGGGGCGGCGCCGACGTAGAACTTGCCGTCCTTCTGCTTGTGCACGCCGATGTGGTCACGCGGGACCGCGGGGACCTCCGGCGCCGGGCCGTCGATCATCTTGCGGCCCAGGTACTTCTCCTCCATGACCTCGCGGAACTTCGCCGCGCCCCAGTCCTTGACCAGGAACTTGATGCGCGCGCGGTGGCGCAGCCTGCGGTAGCCGTAGTCGCGGAAGACGCTGATCACCGCGCCGTAGACATCGGCGACCTCGTCCAGCGGGACCCACGCGCCGAGGCGCTGGCCGATCATCGGGTTCGTCGACAGGCCGCCGCCGACCCAGACGTCGAAGCCGGGTCCGTGCTCGGGGTGGTTTACGCCGACGAACGCGACGTCGTGGATCTCGTGGGCCACGTCCGGCAGGCCGGAGACCGCCGACTTGAACTTGCGCGGCAGGTTCGAGAACGCCTTGTCGCCGACGAAGCGCCGCTTGATCTCCTCGATCGCCGGGGTGCCGTCGATGATCTCGTCCTCGGCGATGCCCGCGACCGGGGAGCCCAGGATGACGCGCGGGCTGTCGCCGCAGGCCTCCATCGTGGTCAGACCCGCGCCCTCGAGCTTGGCCCAGATGGTGGGCATGTCCTCGACCCGGATCCAGTGGTACTGGATGTTCTGCCGGTCGGTGATGTCGGCGGTGTCGCGCGCGTAGGTCTGCGACACCTCGCCGATGACCTGCAGCTGTTGGGTGGTCACCGCGCCGCCGTCGATGCGGATGCGGAGCATGAAGTACTCGTCGTCGAGCTCTTCTGGCTCGAGGGTGGCCGTGCGGCCGCCGTCGATCCCCGGCTTGCGCTGGGTGTAGAGCCCGTACCAGCGGAAACGTCCCCGCAGGTCGCCCGGGTCGATGCTGTCGAAGCCGCCCTTGGCGTAGATGTTCTCGATGCGGTCCCGCACGTGCAGCGGGTTGTCGTCCTTCTTCGACCGCTCGTTCGGATTCAGCGGCTCTCGGTAGCCGAGCGCCCACTGACCCTCACCCCGGCGGACCGGAGTGCGGGCCGGGGCGGTCTTCGGGGGTGTGGTGGGAGACACCGGCTGTTCCTCCGGGGTTGGGGCGCCGCGCGCGCCGACCAGGGACCCCTTGGGAAGGACAGGGAGTTCTCAGCCGACGTGCCCGAGCGCCTGCTGAGTCTGAAATAGCGGCGACGGGTCAGATGTACTGACGGCACATCGCGCTGGAGACGCGACGGAAGTCGACGTGGCGGCGGGCCACGAGGAAGACTTCGGTCGCTGACATGGGCCAAGCCTCCCATGCGTCCACGGTGTGGTCCACTGCCATCCGCATGCTGGGATGGACGTCACGCACTTGCGCCGAGGGGAATATGTCGTTCTCAGCGTGCCTGCGAGGATGGGCGCGTGCCCTCCGTCCTGCCTGATGGCGAACCCGCGCCCGCCGACGGCGCGCTGCCCGCGACCGCGCTCGCCGGCCTGGGCGCGCGCCCGTTCGGCGTCTACGTCCACGTCCCGTTCTGCGCCACCCGCTGCGGCTACTGCGACTTCAACACCTACACCCCGGGGGAGTTGGGCACGTCGGCGTCACCGTCGTCGTGGCTGGAGGGCGTGAAGCGCGAACTGGACCTGGCCGCCCGCGTGCTTGGGACACCGCCCGCCGTGGACACGGTGTTCGTCGGCGGTGGCACCCCGTCGCTGTTGGGCGCTGACGGGCTGGGGGAGGTGCTGGCGGCCATCCGGTCGACGTTCGGCCTGGCCGACGGCGCCGAGGTGACCACCGAGTCCAACCCGGAGTCGACGTCGCCGGAGTTCTTCGAGGGCCTCCGCGAAGCCGGCTACACCCGGATCTCGCTGGGCATGCAGTCGGCGGCCCGGCACGTGCTGGCCGTCCTCGACCGCACCCACACCCCGGGGCGGGCGGTCGACGCCGCCCGGGAGGCGCGGGCGGCGGGCATCGAGCACATCAACCTGGACCTCATCTATGGGACACCGGGGGAGCGGCCCGAGGACTTGGCCGCGTCACTCGAAGCGGTCCTCGCCGCCGGGGTCGACCACGTGTCCGCGTACGCGCTGATCATCGAGGAGGGCACCGCCCTGGCCCGCCGCATCCGCCGCGGTGACCTGCCCGCCCCGGACGACGACGTGCTCGCCGACCGCTACGAACAGGTGGACGAGACGCTGTCGGCGGCCGGTCTGACCTGGTACGAGGTGTCGAACTGGGCATCGTCGGACGCCGCCCGCTGCCGCCACAACCTGGGCTACTGGCTCGGCGGCGACTGGTGGGGCGCGGGCCCGGGCGCGCACAGCCACGTCGGCGGGGTGCGCTGGTGGAACGTCAAGCACCCGGCCCGGTACGCCGAACTCCTGGCGGCGGGTTCGTCGCCCGCGGCGGGCCGGGAGCGGCTGTCGGCCGACGACCAGCGGGTGGAACGCGTGCTGCTCGAACTGCGCCTCGCCGAGGGGTTGCCACTGGAGGCACTGGACGAGTCCGGTCGCGCCGAGGCTGATCTTGCTGCCCGCGATGGCTTGCTCGACGGCCCGTCACTGGCCGCGGGCCGCTGCGTACTCACCTCACGTGGCCGCCTGCTCGCCGACGCAGTGGTCCGCCGCCTGACGTGATCGGGCTCTCCGACAAGGGGGCCTGCGGTCAATCCGCAGGCGTGCGCCAGCCCTTGATCATCCGGCTGATCAGGTAGCTGTACTCGTCCCGCAGCCGCCGCTGGTCCTCCGGTGCCGCCTCGGCCAGCGTCGTGCCCGCGGAGCCGAGCATCGAGAACATGATCCGCGTAGCCGTGCCCAGCGGAACCGGGTCGATCTCACCGGTGGCGATCAGCGCGCTGATCAGCTTCTCGATGATCCCGAACGCGTACGTCCCCTCAGCCAGGTGCCACTCCGGCCACCCCAGCGCCGTGGGCGCCTCTCGCCAGACGATCCGGCTGTAGGTCGGGTCAAGACACTGGTCGAGGAACGCGTCCAGCGCCCACAGCGCTCCTTCCCACGGGTCGCTCGCCGTGGCCGCCAGCCGCGTCACGTTGTCGACGGCGGCCGATTCCAGGGCGTCGTGCACCGCGCGGAACAGGGCCTGCTTGTTGCTGAAGTGGTGGTAGACGGCGCCGCGGGTCGCGTTGATGTCGGCGGCCACGTCCTCGAGTGCGGTCTTGGCGAACCCGAATTCGGCGAACCGCCTGGTCGCCGCCTCGATCAAGGCGGCGCGGGTGGCGTCGGAGTACTGCTCGCGCCTGCTCTTGACGGTGGACATGGTGTAGAACGATAGTGACATACACGGTGTATGTGACCAACGCAGGGAAGGTGAAGCGATGACAGAGACGTTGTTCAACCCCTTCGCGCCCGGGTTCGACCAGAACCCGTATCCGCACTACGCCGAACTCCGCGCGGCGGACGCGGTACAGGAGCACCCGCTGGGGTTCTGGTACGTCTCCCGCTTCGAGGACGTCACCACCCTGCTGCGGTCCGGCCTGTCGGTCGAACCCCGCCACCTCGCCCCGCACCCGGTCCGCGACGAGATGCGCAAAGCCGCCGCGGGCGACGGCGACTGGCGCCTCGGCGGCCTGTCGATGCTCGACCGCGACCCGCCCGACCACACCCGCCTGCGCGGCCTCGTCGCCAAGGTCTTCACCCCGCGCGCGATCAACGCCCTCGCGCCCAACATCACCGCCCTGGTCGACGCCGCGCTAGACCGGATGGCCGACCTCGGCCGGTTCGACGTGGTCGACGAACTGGCCTTCCCGCTCCCGTTCGCGGTGATCACCGACATGATGGGCATGCCGCCCACCGACGAGGCCCGCCTGCGCGAGCTGACCGGCACGCTGGTCCGGTCGCTGGAACCGGTGGTCGACCCGGAACTGGCCGCCCGCATCGGCGAGTCCGACCGCGAGTTCGCCCGCCTCACCGCCGACGCCATCGCCTGGAAGCGCGCCAACCCCGCCGATGACCTCCTCACCGCCCTCATCGCCGCCGAACACGAAGGCGACGTCCTCAGCGACGACGAACTGATCGCCCAAGTCGGGCTGCTCTATGTGGCGGGCCACGAGACCACGGTCAACCTGATCTCCAACGGCGTCGTCGCGCTGCTGCGGAACCCGGACCAATTGGCAGCCCTGCGCGCCGACCCGTCCCTGATCGACAACGCGGTCGAGGAACTCCTGCGCTACGACAGCCCGGTCCAACTGAGCCGCCGCATCACCACGTCGGCCTTCGAGTTGGCGGGCCGCGAGATCCCGGCTGGCATCTTCGTGATCGCGGGCCTCGCCTCGGCCAACCACGACCCGGACTTCTGGGGCCCCGACGCGGGCGAACTGCGCCTGGACCGCCCCAACGCCCGCCACCACGTCTCCTTCGGCGCCGGTCCCCACCACTGCCTCGGCGCGGCCCTGGCCAGGCTCGAGGGCCGAATCGCCTTGGGCAGGCTTGTCGAGCGCTTCCCGAACCTGGCCCTCGACGGCCCGGTGGAATGGAACGGCCGCATCAACCTCCGCGGCGCGGCGAAGGTCCCGGTGACCGTCTAACGCCGGCGCTCCAGTCACGCGCGGCAAGCTTGAGATCGGCGAGTCAATCCCCGCGGCTGTGATGATCCTCGCTGTAACAAAGGTGGGAGATCGCTGTTCGTCACCGGAGCCGGGCTGCCCCGAAAGCAGTCTCACTTTGAGTGACGAACGCGGTTTCCTGTCCTTGCATTGGGCGATCGCCCAATCACAACAAGTGCACTGAGCTGATTGGGTCATTGCGGCTTTCGGCTCCATACGTCACGGTATGGTCTGTTCGCGTCGTGGGCGGCGAGGGTTCTCGTCCGCCATAGGTGTCCTGGGGGTCGCCTTATATCGCCGTCTCTTTGGCGTGCCGTCGTCTCGGTCCGACGTCGTCGGCTGTGACCTGGTCGGGCTTCCCGACTCTGCTTTGAATTCCTCGCTTGCTCGAAGTGTCCTGGGGGTCACTTGATGTCCAAGTTCGTTTCCGCGCGCCGCGAAACGCGTCGCAGACCGCTGGCGGGTCCGCTGCTGGCGTTCAGTTTGCTGTTGTCGTCGCTGGTCGTGCCCGCGTCGGCCGCCGCGGCGCCCGCCGCCACGGCGGTTCCCGACGAGGCGCCGACTGCTGCCGCGGCACAGGACGCGGCCAGGAAGGGGAACAAGTCGGTCCGGGTCGTCAACGAGACCGACGAGTCGACCGAGGTCCGCGCCAACCCGGACGGCACGTTCACCTGGACCCAGCATGTGCGTCCGGTCCGGGTGAAGCAGTCCGGCAAGTGGGCCGACGCCGATCCCACGCTGGTCCGCCGTGCCGACGGCACAATCGGTCCCCGTGCGACGGTGGTCGACTTGACGCTGTCCGGCGGTGGCAAGGGATCCAAGGCGCGCGGCCCGCTGGTGAAGATCGCAGCCAAGGACGTCGAGGCAGGTCTGAGCTGGGCTGACGATCTGCCCGTGCCCGTGCTCGACGGCCCCACCGCGACCTACCCGGAAGTGTTCCCCGGCGTCGACATCAAGATCACCGCGGATGTGCTTGGCTATTCCGAGGTGCTGGTCGTCAAGACTCCCGAGGCGGCCAGGAATCCCAAACTGAAGAAGATTACCTTCGGCTCGCACACCAAGGGCGGCAAGGCCAAGGCGGACAAGGGAAACGGCAGCGGCAAGCGCAGCGACGTCCCGGCCGACCAGCAGTCCACCGGGGACGGGGTGAAAGTCGAGGACGAGTCGGGTCGGCCTGCCCTCAAGGGCGACGCGTCGGCGATGTGGGACTCCTCGGCCGAGTCCACACCCGAACTGCGCGGCGCGGGACTGGGCGCCAACACCGCGGCCATGGGCCTCGAGGTCACCGACACCACGCTCACCATCGAGCCGGACCAGGCATTCCTGTCCGCGCCGACCACGAAGTACCCCGTCTACCTCGACCCGGACTACAACTGCAACAGCTGCGGGAAAGCGCACCACCTGGTCGTGCAGTCGCTGTGGCCGACCGCGAAGAACTTCGACCGCACGGGCGGCACCAACGGCGTCTTCAACGATTTGAAGGCAGGCTACGTCTGCGAAGGCGGCGACTGCTTCAAATCCCGAACCTATCTGCGGATGTCGACATGGTCGCTCGCGGGCAAGAAGATCAACAGCGCGTACCTGCATGTGGACACGATCCATTCGTACTATTGCTCAGGCGCGACGCCGACGTGGCTTTATCTGGCGGGTTGGGTCGACGCGAACAGCGACTGGAGCAACCAGCCCGGCGCCTCCGGTGCCGCGCTCAGCAGTGGCAACGCGATGAAGAACGTCAATCACTGCCCGGGCAACCCCGGCGGTATGGATCTGGCCGCGACGTCGGCGATCCAGTCCGCGGCCGACGGCGGCTGGGGTGAGACGACTTTCTTGCTGCAGGGCGAGCGGGAGGACAACGACTCCTCGTGGCGCCGGTTCAACCTGAACCCGTACCTGGTGGTCAAGTACAACTCATACCCGTACAAGCCGGTTGACCTCGGGATCGAGGGCTGGGGCATGAACGTGGGCGACGCCCTCGGGTGTGGCTCGTTCGTCGCGACGCGTACGCCGCGATTGCGGGCGCGGCTGTCGGATCCCGATGGTGGCAACATGAACGCGCTGTTCCATGTTTCCCCGGGCGGCAGTCAAACCGGCGTCGCGTTTATCCCGTCTGGTTCGTTCGGTGAGGTGACTATTCCTGCAGGCAAGATCGCCGCGGATGGTGCTTACACATGGCATGTGACGGTTGGCGACGACCAGTTGCTCGGCCCGCCGTCGGACTACTGCTCGATGACGATCGACACCACCAAGCCCGACAAGCCGGACGTGACGTCGCCGATCTATCCGGCGGGCAAGGACGCGGGCGGCCTCGGCCTCGGCGGGACGTTCACCTTCTCCGCGCCCCCGCCCGGTTCGCCGAACCACTCGGGAAACAACGACATCGCCTACTACCTCTACTCCTTGCCCGGACAGGGTGACGACCCGCAGAACAAGGTGACGCCGACCGCGCTGAACGGATCGGTGACGGTGACGTGGGCGCCGATGGTGACTGGTCCGCAGAAGGTGCTGGTGCGGTCGGTCGACCGGGCGGGCAACCGCTCCGACATCGTCACCCACCAGATTGATGTCTCCGACTACAAGGCCGCCGTCTCCGGGAAGGTCTCCCGCTGGTCCTTTGAGGACAGTCTCGTCGACAGCTCGGAGGCCATGTCGCTGGTCTACGTCGGTCCTCCGCCGCCGGGTGGCTACGGTGATGAAGGCAAGGAAGGACTCGGCCGGTCCATCGTGATGGACGGCGTCATCGACGAGTACTACCAGGCCAAGAGGGCGATGCTGAGCACCGACAGCAGCTTCACCGTCTCCGCATGGGCCAAGCTGCACCGCGATGACGCCGACGCCACCGTGCTGTCGCAGGACGGGGCCCGGGTGTCGGGCTTCAAGCTCTACTACGACGACACCGTCGACCGGTGGGCCTTCGGGGTCCCCAACACCGACACCGACAACCCGTCGACCGTCTACAAAGCACTCTCGACCAGCCCGCCCCGGGTTGACGACCTCATCCAGGAGACGTCCGACCCCGCGCCGACCGACACCGAGTGGACCCATCTGACAGGTGTCTACGACTCGCCCGCGAACAAGCTGTTGCTCTATGTCGACGGCGTGCTGAACGGATCGGTGACACTCCCGGCGACGCCGTGGAACGCGGCCGGGCCGTTCGTCATCGGGTCGGCAAAGGTCAACGGCATACGTGGGCAGGGCATGACCGGCGCCGTCGACTCGGTGCGTGTGCACAAGCGCGCACTGAGCGCCGCGGAGGTCACCGCGCTGCACACGGGCAGCGCGACCGGCGATCCGAGCACCGAGTACCTGTTCACCGCCGACCCGACTCCGGGGGACCCGGTCTTCGAGACTTTGCGGAACTCCACCGCGAAGGTCGACCTGCAACTCGCCGGGCGCCCGGCGAACTACCAGACGGGGTACACGGGCAAGGGCTACCAAACTGACCGGCTCAACGCGACTTGGCCCCAGACCGTGGGCCCGATCATCTCGACGACCGACAGCTTCACCGTCGGCGGCTGGGTAAAGCTTGTGGACAAGAACTGGAACCACGCGATCGCGAGCCAGGCGGCGAACAACACCAGCGCGTTCATCCTGCGCTACGCCCAAGAAGCTGACCGGTGGACGTTCGGTGTGCCCAAGGTCGACGCGAAGCACGACCAGTACCAGTGGGCCGTCGGCACCTCCAGCCCCAAGCTGGAGGAGTGGAACCACGTCGTCGGCACCTTCGACAGCGGGCTGAAGAAGGTCACGATCTACGTCAACGGGATCAAGGAGGCCGAGGCCCCGGTCACCACCAACATCGCGGCCACCGGCCCGTTCATGATCGGCAGCGCGACCCATCTCGGTTACAACTACATGAATCTGACCGGCATGGTCGACGAGATCGTCGCCTACAACGGCCTGGTCACCGATGGCGACGTGAAGGACTACATCGCCAACACCCCGGTCGAACGGGCCCGGTTCCGTCTCGACGAGACCTCGGGGACCGTGGCGGCCAACTCGGTCGTGGGCGGCAACGCCGGCACCGTCCACGGCGACGGCGTGACGTGGGCGCAGACCAACGGGTTCCCCTCGGCGAACTTCGACGGCGTGTTCGTGGGCAACTCCGGCCGGGTCGCCGGGTCGCCGCCGCTGGGCGCGTGGGCGTTCAACGGCACCACCGCCGAGTACTCCGGTACCGGTCGGGACCTGGCCCACGTCGACAACGCGGGCGCGACACCGCCGACGTACGTCAACGCCAGGGCAGGCCAGGGCGTCAAGCTCAATGGCGTGAGCCAGCGCCTCGAACGCGCGCAGGTGCTGACCACCACGTCGAGCTACTCCGTGTCGGCCTGGGTGAACCCTGACCGCGCCGACACCGGGTTCACAGTCGTGGGCCAGGACGGAGCTCGGACCAGCCCGTTCCTGCTGGAACACGCCGGTGGCCGGTGGGCCTTCACTATGGTCGGCGCCGACACCGACGCGCCGAGCACCATCCGGGCCAGTTCGGTGCTGGCGCCGAAGGTGGGTATGTGGACACACCTGCTCGGGGTCTACGACGCGCAGGCGGGCAAGGCCCGGCTCTACGTCAACGGCTACCTCGAGGACGAAAGGTGGGTCTCCTCGACGTGGAGTTCGACCGGCCTGTTCACCGTCGGCCGCGGGAAGTGGGCCGGAAACCCGGCCGGTTTCTTCCCCGGCGCCATCGACGAGACCCGGGTCTACGACCGGGCGCTCACCGCGACGGACGCGCATGGCCTGTGGAACCTGACGAGCGACATCTCCATGAAGCGCCCCGACTCGCTGCGCATCGACAAGTCGTTCACCACGTCGGCCTGGGTGCGCCCGGCGGCCTACGACGCGGCGCCCCGGCAGGCGATCTCCATGGGCGCCACCGGCCGGTTCTCGTCAGTGCTGGTCGGCTACCGCCCCGAGTGGAAGCGCTGGGCGCTGATGACCGAGACCGGCGGCGGCCTCACGCCGGGGACCACCAAGTGGATCCTCAGCGACAACGAGGCGCAGACCTATGGCGAGGGCAAGGACGGCTGGGTGCACCTCACGGTCACCTATGACGCCACACGCAAGAAGGCGTCTCTCTATGTCAACGGCATCGAGCAGACCACGGTCCCGGTCGACGCCACGACGTTCAAGAAGGTCTCCGCCACCCCGGAGGCCAACTACGCGGGAGCGAACCTGACGCTCACCGAACCCGCGAGGGACCTGCTCATCGGGCGGACCACGTGGGAGGGCCTGGTGAGTGACCCGTGGAAGGGAGCCATCCGCGACGTGCGGGTGTTCACCGGCGTGGTGCCGTCGGCCTGCGACGACTCGCCGTACTGCGTCAGCCAACTGCAAGTCTGATCGTGTGTCGGACTCCGCCCCACGCGGGGTCCGGCACCGGCGCCGCGGCGAGCCCGCCCCTGCGGGCTCGTCGCGGGTGCCCAGTCACGTTTCCAGTCGATCATCGTGCCTCGTCCGCCGGGGCACGCGAGGTGTCCTGGGGGTCACCCTGATGTCCTATTCGCGTTCTCACAAAGCAGGCAGACGGTCGGTCGTCGCGTTGCTCGTCGCCGCGACGGTGTTGTCGCCGCTGGCGCCGGGTTCCGTGGCGTTCGCCGCCCCCGCGGCCGATGAGGCCCAGACCGAGGCCGCGGCGTCGGCGGCGGCCAAGGCCGGTGGCAAGTCGGTTCGGGTGCTCGAGAAGACCACGGAGACCACCGAGGTCAGGGCCAACCCGGACGGCACGTTCAGTTGGACCCAGCACCTGCGTCCGGTGCGGGTCAAGCAGTCCGGCAAGTGGGTACCCGCCGACCCGACCCTGGTCCGGCGCGAAGACGGCTCGGTGGGTCCCCGGGCGACAGTCGTCGACCTGTCACTTTCCGGCGGTGGCAGGGGATCGCTGGTGAAGGTCGCCGCCGACGGCGTCGAGGCCGCGGTGGACTGGGAGACCGACCTCCCCACCCCGGTCCTCGACGGCGCGAGCGCGACCTACCCGGAGGTCCTGCCCGGCGTCGACCTCAAGGTGACCGCCGACGTGCTCGGGTACTCGCAGGTCCTTGTGGTCAAGACCCGGGAGGCCGCGGAGAACCCCAAGCTGCGAAAGGTCACCTTCGGTTCGCGGACCAGGGGCGGAAAGCGCGAGGGAATGGAAGTCCGCAACCAGTCGGGCGAGGCGGTCCTCAAGGGCGAGGCGACGGCGATGTGGGACTCGACCGAGCGGGCCGACAGTGGCTCACCCCGAACCGCGACGATGGGGTACGAGGTGACCGACTCGTCGATCACGATTCGACCGAACAAGTGGTTCCTGGCCGCCGGAACCACCAAGTATCCGGTGTTCATCGACCCGATCTACTTCTGCGGAAGCTGCGCCAAGACCCACCACGTCGTCGTGCAGTCCGACTACCCCGGCTCGCAGAACTTCGATCGGACCAGCCCGCCGTACAACGAACTCAAGGCAGGCGCGTTCTGCGCGTCGACCTGCGCGATCAACCGGACCTACCTGCGGATGGACACCAGTTCGCTCGTGGGCAAGGCCATCTACGATGCCTTCCTCCACGTGGATGTGGTGTATTCCTATTCCTGCTCCAGCATGATGCCCACCCAGCTCCATCTGTCGGGCTGGGTGGACCAGGCCACCAATTGGTACACCCAGCCAGGTCCGCTGAGTGCGCCGATCAGCAGCGGCAACGCCGTGAAGAACCCGAACGGATGCGCCACGAATTCGGGCGGCATGGATCTCTACGCCCGGTCGGTGATCGAGTACGCCGCGATCAACGGATGGACGGAAACCACCTTCATGTTGCGCGGCCTAACGGAGTCGAACAACTGGTCGTGGCGCAAGTTCGCGCTGAACCCATACCTGTCCGTCACCTACTACGCGTGACCCCCGTCTTGGGCCGCGTGAGGTTACCCACTGTAACGCGAGGTGTTGTCACCTCGGGTAGCGATCATGCGGTTCGCCGAGGAGCGCACCGGGATTACTGGTCACGAACAGTCACTGCCCTGTTCGGGCCATTGTCATAACCGTTCGTGTAGGGAACCGTTCCACCTCGCTTGTGTCTGCTCACCGGCTGGTTTGGCCGGTCAATAGGTGTCCTGGGGGTCGCCTGATGTCTGCTCTGTTCTTGGCGCGCCGGAAAACCGGCGCGCGGTCCGCGGTCGCGGTCGCGCTGTCGTTCGGTCTGGCGTTCGCCACGATGGTCGTTCCGACAACCGCCCAGGCGGCGCCCACACCGGTGGTCGCCGACGAGGCGCAGACCGAGGCCGCGGCCTCGGCGGCCGCGCGCACGGGCAAGAAGTCCGTCCGCGTGCTCGACAAGACCGACGAGATCACCGAGGTCAGGGCCAACCAGGACGGATCGTTCACCTGGACCCAGCACGTGCGGCCGGTACGTGTGAAGCAGGCGGGCAAATGGGTCACCGCCGACACCACGCTGGTCCGCCGCGCCGACGGGTCGATCGGCCCCAAGGCCGCGGTGGTCGACCTGGCGCTTTCGGGCGGCGGCAAGGGATCGCGCGGCTCGTTGGCGCGGGTCGCGGCCAACGGCGTCGAAGCCGGTCTCGGGTGGATCGAGGACCTGCCGGAACCGGTGCTCGACGGATCGACGGCGACCTACCGCGAAGTCCTGCCCGGTGTCGACATCAAGGTGACCGCCGACGTGCTCGGCTACTCCGAGGTGCTCGTCGTGAAGACGCCGGAGGCGGCCAGGAACCCGAAGCTGAAGAAGATCACCTTCGGCGTCCACGCCAAGGGCGGCAAGCTCGAACTCGACAAGGGCAAGGGCTCGGCCAAGCGCACCGACGCACCCGCCGACAAGCAGACCCCCGGCGACGGACTCCGCGTGGCGGGCGGCGAGACCGCGCTGTCCGGCGACGCCTCGGCCATGTGGGACTCCTCGGCCGAGTCGATGCCCGAACTGCGCGGCACCGGGCTCGGCGCGCGGCGGTCGACCATGGGCGTCGAGGTGACCGACTCGACGGTGACCATCGAACCCGACCAGGCATTCCTCGCCGCACCCACCACCAAGTACCCGGTCTACCTCGACCCGGACTACAACTGCACCAGTTGCGGCAAGGCCCACCACATCGTGGTCCAGTCGGCCTGGCCCACGGCCAAGAACTTCGACCGGACCGACGACGACCTCAACGACCTCAAGGCGGGCTACGTCTGTGAGGGCACGTGTTTCACCTCGCGGACCTACCTGCGGATGAAGACCTTGTCGCTGGCCGGGAAGAAGATCAACAGCGCGTATCTGCACCTCGACACGATCCACTCTTACTACTGCTCCGGCGCCACACCCACCCAGCTCTACCTGGCGGAGTGGTTCAACGAGAACACCGACTGGAACAGCAAGCCCAACCCGGTCGGCGCCATGCTCAGCTCCGGCAACACGACGAAGAACGTCAACCACTGCCCTGGGAACCCCGGCGGTATGGACCTGTGGGCGACGTCGGCCCTGGAGTCGGCGGCCGCGGGCGGATGGGGCGAGACCACCTTCATGGTCCGCGGTGAACAGGAGGGCAACAACACCTCTTGGCGCCGGTTCGACCTCAACCCGTACCTGGTGGTCAAGTACAACTCCTTCCCGAACCCGCCCAGCAACCTGGGCATGAGCGGCTGGGGCATGAACCCCGACCAGGCCATCCAATGCGGTACCGGGGCCAACCGCGCCTACGTCTCCTCGCTCACGCCCCGCCTGCGCGCGACACTGTCCGACCCGGACGGCGGTTCGCTCGACGCGGCTTTCCGGATCTACAAGGGCATCGTGCCCAACCATGTCCCGTGGGATGGAACCGAGATCTACACCGGCTGGATCCCGTCCGGTCAGTACGCCGAGGTGCAGGTGCCTGCTGGGAAGATCACCGGTGAAGGTGACTACTCGTGGAACCTGTGGTCGGGTGACGGCCAGCTCACCAACTGGTCGGGCGTGTGCGAGATGACTGTCGACAAGACGCCGCCGGACATGCCGCGCGTCGACTCGCCGCTGTATCCCTTCGCCACCAAGGCGGGCGGGGTCGGAGTCAGCTCGACCTTCACCTTCCGCCCGCCCACACAGGTCGAACTGGGCGCACCGCTCAAGAACGACATCGCGTACTACCTGTACTCGCTGCCGGGTCAAGGCGACGCGCCCGTGCACCCTGCCTACCCGGCCGCCGGGCTCAACGGCACGGTCGCCGTGGCATGGGCGCCGACGACCAGCGGACCCCACAAGATCCACGTCCGGTCCGTCGACCGCGCGGGCAACCAGTCGCAGACCTACACCTACGAAGTCGAGGTTTCCGACTACAAGGTCGCCGTGTCCGGTCAGGCCGCCAAGTGGTCCTTCGAAGGCGACGGGAAGGACACCTCGGACGCCCGGACGCTGCTGTACACCGGCATGCCGATGTACGGCCTTGGCGGAGGCAAAGCGGGTCATGGCCAGGCGATGACTCTCGGCGCCGGGGACCATGCGGTCTCGCGGATGCCGCTGCTGCAAACCGACCGCGCGCTGTCGATGACGGCGTGGGTCAAGCTCGACGCGGCCCCTTCCGGCGGCCCGCCCGAGACTGACGCGGTCGTCCTGTCGCAGGACGGATACCGCAGGTCGGGTTTCAAGCTCTACTACGACAAAACCCAGAACGAGTGGGGATTCGAGGTCCCGCACGCTGACACGGACGCGGCGAACGCGGACCGGGTTTGGGTCGACAGCGCGGTGCGGTTCGACCCCGACATCTTCGACGACCCCAACGACGACCCTGCCGACGACCCCGAATGGACCTTCCTCGCCGCGGTCTACGACCCCGCTGCCAACAAGGCTCGACTGCACGTCGACGGGGTCAGCCGGGAGATCAACCTGGCCGGTGACGCGTGGCAGACCTTCGGATCGCTGGTGGTGGGCGCGGGCAAGACCCAGGCCCTCCGGACGGACACCTTCGGCGGCTCCATCGACACTGTCCGACTGTTCGACGAGGCGCTGAGCGAGTACGACGTCAACCAGCTGTACACGGGGTCCGGCATGCCGCACCGGGTCGCGGAGTACAAGTTCGAAGGGCCCAGTCTCGTCCAGGACATCAAGGCCGCGATGCGGGACAGCTCGTACATGGGCGCGCTGGAGACGGCGCTTGGTCCGCCGCTGGTGTCCGCTGGGCACACGGGCTCGGGCGGCGACGTCTCGAAGACCGGCTCGGTCATGATCAGCGCGCCCGCCGTGGTGTCCACCACGGACAGCTTCACCGTCGGCGGGTGGGTCAAGCTCAATGACACCAACGGTCATTACGCGGTCGCGAGCCAGGGGGGCACCAACACCAGCTCGTTCATCCTGCGCTACGCCAAGGACGTCAACCGGTGGATCTTTGGCGTGCCGTCGGTCGACGCCACCGCTGACAACTATCAGTGGGCGGTCGGGACGTCGGCGCCGAAGGCTGGCGAGTGGAACCACGTGCTCGGCGTGTTCGACAGTTCGCTGAAGACGGTCACCCTCTACGTCAACGGTGTAAAGGAAGCCCAGGCGCCGGTGACCACGAGCATCGCCACCACCCGACAGTTCGAGTTGGGTGACGGCAGGCAACTCGGTGGGACGCTTCCGATGCGCCTCAAAGGCGTCATCGACGAGCTCGTCGTCTACAAGGGCGCCGTCACCGAGGACGATGTGAAGACCTACGTCTTCAACAACTCCGGGGAGCAGGCACGGTGGGCACTCGGCGAGACGACCGGGACCTCGGCGGCCAACTCCGTCCAGGGTCGTGCGCCCGCCACACTGTTCGGACCGGGTGTCACCTGGGGTGAGGCGGGTGGCAAGCGCGCGGCGGTCTTCGACGGGGTCGCGGTCCGCCACTCCGGTCTGGTGTCGGGGGCCGGTCCGCTGGCAGCCTGGTCGATGAACGACACCACCGTCGACTACTCCGGCAACGGCAGGGACCTGCAGCACTGGAACAACTCGGGCACGGCTCCTGCCAACTACGTGGCGGCGATGGCGGGCAAGGGCGTCAAGCTCAACGGCACCGACCAGCGGCTGGTTCGGCAGGCGCCGGTGGTGAACACCGACGCCAGCTACTCCATCGCGGCATGGGTCAAGCCGGACCGCACAGACATCTCCTACACGATCGCGGGCCAGGACGGGGCACGGACCAGCCCGTTCCTCTTGGAGCACATCGCGGGCCGGTGGTCGTTCACCATGCTTGGTGCCGACACCGACACGCCGTCGCTGGTGCGCACATCGTCGGTGCTCCCGCCGAAAGCAGGCGCCTGGACCCACTTGCTCGGCGTGTACGACAAGCAGGCGGGCAAGGCCAGGCTGTACGTCAACGGCTACCTGGAAGCCGAGTCCGCGTTCACCTCGTCGTGGGCGTCGACTGGATCGTTCACCGTCGGCCGGGGCAAGTGGGCGGGCGCGGTGGCGGGCTACTTCCCGGGCACGGTCGATGAGGTCCGCGCCTACGACCGGGCGCTGACGGCGGCGGACGCGCACGGCCTGTGGAACCTGACCAGCGACATCACCGCGCCGCGTGGTGAGGCGTTCCGGGCGGACAAGTCGTTCACGGTCGGCGCCTGGGTTCGTGCGGTCGACTACACCCGCGACCAGTACGCGTTGTCGCTCGGCTCGGTCGGCCGGTTCTCCACGTTCATGGTCGGCTACCGGGCCGACTTCCGGCGCTGGGCCGTGCTGACTGAGACCAGCACGGGCGTGGACCCGGTCGACACCCGGTGGATCCTCAGCGACAACGAAGCCGACACCTACACCCTGTATCCCGACGGGTGGGTGTACCTCGCGGTCACCTACGACTCCACCCGCAAGACGGCCTCGCTCTACGTCAACGGGTTGTGGCAGAGCACAGTCCCCGACGGCGGGGGCACCAAGAAGGTCGACCTCTCGGCAGGCGCGCCACCGCCAGCCGCGAACTGGGCGGGCCGCAACCTGACGCTCGCCGAGCCGCAGCGGGACCTGGTCGTCGGCCGCGCCACCTGGCAGGGCCTGCCGATCGGGTCGTGGAAGGGAGCCATCCGGGACGTCCGGGTCTTCACCGGGCTGCTCCCGTCCTCCTGCGACAACGTCGCGGCCTGTCTGGGCCAGCCACCGGCCTGACAAATCCAGCTGTGCCAGGGACCGCCCGTCGGCGGCCCCTGGCACAGCTCACCGCTCATTCGGGTCGCGCTGTCGCGCGCCCGTGATCCCAGCGTTCGTGATGTCGAGGGGAATCCATGCGTTCGCGATCACTCAGGACCAGGGCTATGGCGGTCGCCACCGCCGTAGCCGTCGCCACCACGCTGCTCAGTGTCGTCCCGCAGCAGGCCGTCGCCGCTGACTCCGGGCCGTCTGTCCAAAAGGAACGGTCCGTTCCCGGCGCGCCCGTCAAGCCCGTCCCGCTGCCGTCGATGGCGATGCCCAAGGCGCAGCCCAAGCCAGTGGCCTGGCCAGGCGCGCAGAAGGCCATTGTGGACACCAAGTCCACCGCCCCTGGATTCAAGCGCGCCGGTGCCGCACCACTCGACGTCGCCACTTCGGAGCACGGCGCCAAGGTCGAGGTTGAGACCTTCGACCAGGCGGCCGCGAAGAAGGCAGGCATCGCCGGTGTCGTGCTGCGCGTGCGGGACGCGGGCGGTGCCGACGGTGCCGCGGTTCCCGTCAAGCTCGACTACAGCGGCTTCGCCCACGCCTACGGCGGTGACTTCGGCTCCCGGCTGAAGTTCGTCAGCTACCCGGCCTGTGTGCTGACCACGCCGGAGAAGTCCGCGTGCCAGGTCGCCACGCCGCTGAAGTCGGACAACGACCCGCAGGCGAAGGAGCTGAGCGCGACCGTCCAACTCGGCACCACCGCTCTCGCTCGCGGCGCGCAGGCGGCGGGCGCCGAGACCAGCGCGGCCACCGGCTCCGCCGTCGTCGCCGCGGTCGCGACCGGCTCCGGATCGGGCGGCGACTACAGCGCGACCGACCTCGGTGTGGCGGGTTCGTGGTCGGCGGGCGGGTCCGGCGGTGACTTCACCTACTCGGTTCCGTTGACCATGCCGGTCGCCCCCGGCGGCCCCGCGCCGTCACTGGGGCTGGCGTACTCCTCCGGCGGAGTCGACGGGCGCACCTCGGCCACCAACAGCCAGGCGTCGTGGGTCGGTGACGGCTGGGACCTGTCCGCGGGCGGGTTCATCGAGCGCCAGTACACCGCGTGCGCCGACGACGACGGCGGCAACCAGGGTTCCACGCAGACCGGGGACCTGTGCTGGAAGGAAGAGCACTACACCGTCTCCCTCGGCGGGATGTCCGGCAAGCTGATCAAGGACACCGCCACCGGCACGCTGCGTCCGGAGAAGGACGACGGGTCGCGGATCGAGAAGCTGGGCTCCTTCGCCAACGGTTATGACGGCTCTGAGCAGTGGAAGATCACCACGCCGGACGGCACGCAGTACTTCCTGGGACTCAACAAGCTGCCGGGCTGGTCGGCGGGCAAGCCGGTCACCAACTCGACCTTCACCGAGCCGATCTACGGCAACCACGGCGGTGAGCCGTGCAACCAGGCCGCGTTCGTGAACTCCTCGTGCACCCAGCCCTACCGCTGGAACGTGGACTTGGTCGTAGACACGCACGGCAACGCCATGGCGTTCTACTACGACCAGGAGACAAACCACTACAAGCGCGGTGGGCCGCAGGGCGTCAACACCGCCTACACCGCCGCGGGCAGGCTCAACCGGATCGAATACGGCCTGCGTTCGGACAACCTCTACGCCCAGGCGCCCGCGCTGGTCGCCTTCGAGACCGCCGAGCGCTGCCTGCCCAGCGGTTCGATCACGTGTGACCCGGCGCAGCTGAACGCGCAGACCGCCGCCGACCACTGGCCGGACGTGCCCTTCGACCGCGTCTGCGCGTCGGGGGAGGACTGCACGGGACGTTTCTCGCCCGCCTTCTTCACCCGCAAGCGTTTGACCAAGGTCGTCACCCGCAGCCTGAACAACGGCACCCACCGCGACGTCGACTCGTGGACGCTGCGGCAGGAGTTCCCGCCGACCGGTGACGGTCTGCCGCGGTCGCTGTGGCTGTCCGGTGTGACCCGCACCGGTCACGTCGGCGGCACAGCCGCGACGCCGGAGATCCAGTTCTACGGCCTGGCCATGGACAACCGGGTGGACGCGATCGACGGCCTGCTGCCGATCACCCGCTACCGGGTCACCAGGGTCCTCGGCGAAGCAGGCGCGCTGACCGAGGTCTCCTACGCGCCGCAGGACTGCGACCGCGCGACCCGGATGCCCGCCAACCCGGAATCCAACACCTACCGCTGCTATCCGACGTATTGGACGCCGCCTGGCGAGGCGAACCCAATCCTCGACTGGTTCCACAAGTACGTCGTCACCCACATCACCGAGGACGCGCGCACGGGCGGCCCGTCGCAGATCAAGACCGAGTTCCAGTACCTCGGCGGCGCGGCTTGGCATTACGACCAGAACGACGAGGAGGAAGCCGACAAGCGCACGTGGTCGGAGTGGCGGGGCTACGGGAAGGTCCGCACGGTCAAGGGCGACCCGAGTGGCCCGCGAACCACGACCGAGACGCTGTTCCTGCGCGGCATGGACGGCGACACGCTGCCCGGCGGCGGCACCCGCGACGTCTGGGTTGCCGATGAAGGCGGCGGCAACATCGAGGACGAGAAGCGGCTGCAGGGCTTCACCCGCGAGTCGCTGCTCTACAGCGGCGGTCAGGTGGTCTCGGCGTCGGTGACCGAGCCGCTGCTCATCCAGACCGCCGACGACGGCAAGGACACCGCGTACATGACGCGGGTCAAGTCCGTCACGGCGCGGTCGAAGCAGGAGAACGGGAACTGGCGCAAGACCAGGTCGAACACCACCTACACCTCGATCGGCCTGCCCGAGCAGGTCGACGACGAGGGCGACATCGACGTCAGCGGCGACGAGTCCTGTTCCAAGACGACCTACCTGCGCAACGACGCGGCGTGGATCCTGGTCAGCGCGTCGTCGGTGCGGCTGATCGCCAAGCCGTGCTCGGCGTGGCCCGGCACCGACGCCGACGTCGTCTCCGACGTGCGGTCGTCCTACGACGGCCAGGCGCACGGCGTCGCCCCGACCAAGGGCGTGGTGACCGCGAGCCAGCGCTGGACCGGCGGCACGAACTACCAGACCATGTCCACCGGCAAGGTCGACGCCTACGGGCGCACCACCGAGACGACCGACAGCGACGGTGTGAAGACGACCACCGTCTACACGCCCGCGACCGGCAACCCGACCACGGTCGCGACCACCAACCGGGCGGGCTGGGTGGCCACCACCACACTAGACACCGCGCGTGGCCAGACCCTGGCCGAGGTGGGGATCAACAACGAGCGTGCCGATCTTGAGTACGACCCGCTAGGCAGGCTGCTCAAAGTCTGGAAGCCCGGCCGGTCCAAGGCCGCGGGGAAGTCACCCGACGCCGAGTACTCCTACCAGTACCGCACGGACGCGCCGACGATCGTGACCAGCAAGGCGCTCAAGGAGAACGAGACGTACGCCGTCTCGTACGACCTCTACGACGGCATGCTGAGGCTGCGGCAGTCGCAGACGCCCGCCCTCGGCGGCGGTCGCCTGCTGACGGACAACTTCTACGACTCGCGCGGCAACGCGTTCAAGGTCAACGGCGGGTACTACAACCCCGACGCCCCGGCGGCCGTCCTGCACGGCGTCTACGACAACCAGGTGCCCAACCAGACCGTCACCGAGTACGACGACCTCGGCCGTCCGCTGGAGACGATCCTCAAGCGGCTCGACATCGAGCTGTGGCGCACCAAGACGCGCTACGGCGGCGACAACACCTACACCACGCCGCCCGCGGGCGGCATCGCCACCGCGGTGATCAAGGACGCGCGGGGCGCGGTCGTCCAGCGCAGGCAGTACCACGCCCGCAGTGCCGACGGCACCTACGGCGCGGCCGCGACCTTCGACGCGACCGACCTCAGCTACAACCACAAGGGCGCGCTCGCCAAGGTCACGGACGCGCTGGGCAACGAGTGGAAGTACGAGTACGACCTGCTCGGCCGCAAGTCCGCCGACGTCGACCCCGACCACGGCCGCACGACCTACACCTATGACGCCGAGGACCGGCTGACGTCCACCACGGACGCCCAGCCCAAGACGCTGGCGTTCACCTACGACGCGCTGGGCCGCAAGACGGCGACCTACGAGGGATCCACCTCGGGCACCAAGCTCGCCGACTGGACCTACGACACCCTGCGGAAGGGCGCGCTCACCTCGGCGAACCGCTACGCCAACGGGAACACCTACACCCAGCGCGTCGACAACTACGACGCGCTCGGCCGGGTGACCAGTTCGTCCGTGGTGATCCCGGCGGCCGAGGGCAAGCTCGCGGGCACTTACACCTTCGGTGCGAGCTACTCGTCGGTGACCGGCCAGCTGCTGGCGGAGACGAAGCCCGCGGCGGGCAGCCTGGTCGCCGAGAACATCATCCACACCTACAACGATCTCGGACTGCCCGAGTCGACCTACGGCCTGAACACCTACGCCTCCGAGCACATGTACTCGCCGTACGGCGAGACGCTGCGCACCACGCTCGGGGTGAGCCCGAACAAGGTGTGGGTGAGCAGCGCCTACACCGAGGGCACCCGCCGGATCGACAACATTCAGGTCAAACGCGACTCGGCGACCCAGCCGCAGGTCACCAACCGGACGTTCACCTACGACGACAACGGCAACGTCCTCAAGATCGCCGACGCGCCGACCGACGGCCCGGCCGACACCCAGTGCTTCGGCTACGACCACCTGCGCCGCATGACCTCGGCGTGGACCCCCAAGACCGGCGACTGCGCGACCCAGAAGTCCGTCGCCAACCTGGGCGGGGCGGCGCCGTACTGGGCGGACTTCACCTTCGACAAGATCGGCAACCGCAAGACCCAGGTCAAGCACACCGCCGCGGGTGACACCACCGAGACCTACGACAACCCCGCCTCGGGGCCCAACGCGGTCCGGCCGCACAGCCTCACCTCGGTCACCCGGGTCGGCCCCACCGGCACCTCGAAGGACGAGTTCACCTACGACGGGGCGGGTAACACCAGGACCCGCAAGATCGGCGGCAACACCCAGACCCTGGATTGGAACGCCGAGGGCCGCACGTCGAAGGTCACCGAGGCCGACGGCAAGAAGTCGGAGTACATCTACGACGCCAACGGCGCCCGCCTGATCAAGAAGGAGCCGAACGCCACCACGCTGTACCTGCCTGGCCAGGAGCTGATCCTGCCCACGGGCGCGGCCAACCCGAACGGCAAGCGCTACTACGCCCACGGCGGTGAAGTGGTCGCGATGCGCAGCTCGGTCGCGGGCCTGCAGTACATGCTGGGCGACCACCACGACACCGACTCGGCGTCGATCGACGCGGGCAACCTGTACGTCACCCGCCGCTACACCGATCCGTTCGGCAACCCACGCGGCACGGCACCCCGGTTCTGGGCCGACGACAAGGGCTTCGTCGGCGGCACCCTGGACTCGACGGGCCTGACCTCGGTCGGCGCCCGCGAGTACGACCCCAAAACGGGCCGTTTCGCCTCCGTCGACCCAGTGATGGACACCGGAGACCCCCAACAGATCAACGCGTACTCCTACTCCAACAACAACCCGGCCACCTTCAGCGACCCGACCGGCCTGCGCCACCCGGAGTGTGAGGAACGCCACCTCCACTGCGGCACCGGCGGCGCGTTGACCTCGCCGGACCCCGCCACCCAGGCCTACCACGACAAGGTCGCCAAAAACGCCAAGGAACGGATCTACAAGCGGGACAAGGAACGCCTCGGCATGCAGGACGCCGAGGACCAGGCCCGCCGCGAAACCGGCCTCACCGAGGAAGAACAGCGCGACGCGGAGTCCGGCAAGGGCTTCTGGGATGTGATGAAGGAAGAGCTCCCCGACATTGTCGGCGACTTGACCGGATTCAACGACCTCCGCGACTGCTTCACCAAGCTTGACCTGTGGGCTTGCGCGGGAATCATCCCGTGGGGCCGAATCCTCAAACTCATCAAATCCGCGGGCAAGATCTTCGACGCCGTCCGCAAGGCCCTGAAGTGGGAGGACCGCGTCGCCGCGGCCCAGGCAAAACTCCACAAATGGCGCGAACGCACGATGGACTTGATGCGCAAGGGCGAGGAAAAACTCGAGGACGTCCGCGACGAACTCGCGGCGATGGCGGGGGGTTCGTGTCCGAGTCCGCACAGCTTCCCGCCAGGCACCTTGGTGCTACTGGCCGATGGCGCGAGTAAGCCAATAGAGAAGGTTGAACTCGGCGATGTAGTGCTGGCGACTGATCCCGAGACCGGCCAGTCCGAAGCTCGTAAGGTCACTGCGACCTGGGTCCATGACAATGAGTTTGAGCGCACGGAGTTGATGGTCGACACGGACGGAGCGGCGGGTGGCAGGGTGGCGGCAATCGCTGCCACCGACTGGCACCCGGTCTGGGTGGTCGATCTTGAGGCTTGGGTGCCAATTGCCGAGGTGTCCGTCGGCTCGTGGCTTAGGACATCGACTGGGTCTCGAGTTCAGGTCAGTTCGGTCCGCCACTTTTCAGGAGCAGGTCAAGTCTACGACCTGACAATTGACGGGATTCACGCATATTACGTTGCCGTGGGTAGCGCTTCGATTCTTGCGCACAATTGCGGATCTGGCGGTGCGTCATTCGGTGATGCGTGCACATGTGATGCGGATCAGCCGTTTGTCCGTCAGGGGGCGGGATGGGAGAGTGCTGGGCGTGTCCAGCGGCAAGCTGGGGCGGCTGAAGATACTGGCAGGTTCGGGCACGGTGTCTCTGTGACGACGCCAGAGTCGAATGAAAGGTTCTCAAGGAATCCTGCGGACGCGGTGACGGCTACCAGGGCTGATATTGAAGCCGCAGGCTTCGAGTTGCGATATACTCCGACCAGTCGAGATGTGAACCATCACACTCTTGTTTTGCCGAAGCCGGTAGACTCGGGTGTTGCAGGGGCATTTAATAGGCTGTTCGGCAGGAAGCGGTGATCGCCTTGGATGGCGAGATGTCGAAAAACGATTCCGGGAACCTTACCCCTGTGGTCGCTGTCATTTTGGACTGGTTCGACGGGCCGGTGGAGGGAATTCTCCAGTTCGTCGAGGATGGGTCATGCTGGCATTTCAAGCTCTTTGCCGAACGCGTCTCCTCGGATGATCTTGACGACCGTGTGTTTGCTCTATCGCGAGTCGACGCTGATCAACTGAAAGCGGTCTTGGCTGAATTCGATGAAGGGCAAACTCCGCTAGTTTGGCCGTTCGGCTCGGGCGAGCGTTCTGCGGCGGCCAAAGTAAGTGTGAAGCGGGTGATCGCGTCGGCTGAGTCGCCTATATTGCTGGTCAGATCTCAAAACCTGAGTCGCGTCGATGCCTTCTGGTGGATGGTCCCCGCAGCGGGTGAAGCCACGACGAGTTGAATCCTCATGCAGGCGCGTCGGGAGACGGTGTCTCCCGACGCGCCTGGGACAATTCGGCCCGAAAGTGACTGCCGCAGTGGTGGAATGTGTAGTTATTGCGGCCGCTGCGGTAGTGCGTGCGTCTCACACCTCCGCGTGCGTCCGCCGTCGTGTGATCCACCAAGCCAGCAGGCCGGCCGGGAAGAACATCAGCACCCCGTAAACCGCTCCCGGCACCGCCAGCGCCGAGTTGTTCATGACGGTCAGTGCGATCGTGATCGCCAGGGTGCTGTTGTGGATGCCCACCTCGAAAGCCGAAGCGATCGCCTGCTTCTCGCTCACCTTCGCGAGGCGTGGGATGTAGTACCCGAGTGCCAGGCTCAGCACGCACAGCAGCACCGCCACGATCCCGACGTCACGCAGGTAGCCTGCCAGGTTCGCCCGCTCTGCCACCAGCGCGCCAGCGATCACGGCCACCAGCACGATGATCGAAGCGATCTTCACCGGCTTGCGCATGCGCTCCGAGAACTCCGGGAAGCGGCGGTTCACCGCCATCCCGATCGCCACCGGGATGAGGACGATCGCGAAGACCTGGAGCATCTTCGCGGGCTGCAGGCCGAGTGAGTCGTCCGTGCCCATGAAGCCCGACACCGCCAGGTTCACCACGATCGGCAGCGTGAAGACCGCCAGCACCGAGTTGATCGCCGTCAGCGTGATGTTCAACGCGACGTCGCCGCCTGCGAGGTGGCTGAAGATGTTCGCCGTCGTCCCGCCGGGGGACGCCGCCAGCAGCATCATGCCGACGGCCAGCACGGGGGAGAGGTCGAACAGCACCACCAGCCCCAGGCACACCAGGGGCAACACCAGCACCTGCACTCCCAGCGCCAGCAGCGCGGCGCGGGGGAAGCGGGCCACCCGGGTGAAGTCGGCGACCGTCAGGGTCAGGCCGAGGCCGAACATGATGATCGCCAGGGCGATGGGCAGGAAGATGGTGGTCAGGGTGGATGAGGCCATGGTCACTCCCTCACGTCGAGTGCGAGAATGGTTCAGATATATCGGACAAACCCGCAATAGCCATGTCCGAAACGTGATCCCCGCACCGATTCACCCCGCGGCGACCACCGCTCCGTAAACTTGTCGGAAAGGGAGGTGTCACGTGGTCAGTTCGGAGGAGCGCAGGCTCGAGGTCCTGCGTGCCATCGTCGCCGACTACGTGCACAACCAGGAGCCGGTCGCGTCGAAGGCGATCGTCGAGCGGCACAACCTGGGCGTGTCGAGCGCGACGGTGCGCAACGACATGGCCTCGCTGGAGGAAGACGGCTACATCACCCAGCCGCACACCAGCGCCGGCCGCATCCCCACCGACAAGGGCTACCGCCTGTTCGTCGACCGGCTCAGCGACGTCAAGCCGCTCAGCACCGCCGAGCGCCGGGCGATCCAGTCGTTCCTCGAGGGCGCCATCGACCTCGACGACGTGATGCGTCGCAGCGTGCGCCTCCTGGCCCAGCTGACCAGGCAGGTCGCGGTGATCCAGTACCCGACGCTCACCACGTCCACCGTGCGCCACGTCGAACTGGTCAGCATCACCCCCGCCCGGATCATGATGGTCCTCATCACCGACACCGGCCGCGTCGACCAGCGCATGGTCGACCTCGGCGACGTGATCGCCGACGAGTCGATCGCCCGGCTCCGCACGATCCTCAACTCGACGCTGGCGGGCAAGCGGCTCACCGACGCCGCGGCCAAGGTCGCCGAGCTGCCCGAGTCCGCGCCTGCCGACCTGCGCGACGTGATGACCAGGCTGTCGACCGTGCTCGTCGAGTCACTGGTCGAGCACCCGGAGGAGCGGCTGGTGCTGGGCGGCACCGCGAATCTGACCCGCAACGCCGCCGACTTCCCGCACTCGCTGCGCCAGGTCCTGGAAGCCCTGGAAGAGCAGGTCGTGGTGCTGAAGCTGCTCGCCGCGACCACCGATCCCGGCACGATCGTGGTGCGCATCGGCGAGGAGAACGAGGCCGAGGAGATGCGCAGCACCTCGGTGGTTTCCATCGGCTACGGCACTCGTGCGACCCTGCTTGGCGGCATGGGCGTGGTCGGGCCGACCCGCATGGACTACCCGACGAACATCGCCGCGGTCCGCGCGGTGGCCAACTACGTCGGCGACATTCTCGGCAAGTAACGGCAATTTCGAGGTGCCCCGGGGTGCCCGGGGCAGGAGGACTGACACGGTGGCGAGGGACTACTACGGCGCGCTCGGAGTGCGGAGGGACGCGAGCTCCGACGAGATCAAGCGCGCCTACCGCAAGCTCGCGCGCGAGCTGCACCCGGACATCAATCCGGACGAGGCGGCGCAGACGCGCTTCCGCGAGGTCACCGCCGCATACGAGGTCCTGTCGGACCCGCAGAAGCGCAAGATCGTCGACATGGGCGGCGACCCGCTGTCCAACGGCGGCGGCGGTGGCGGCGGCCAGGACCCGTTCGGCGGCTTCGGCCTCGGCGACATCATGGACGCCTTCTTCGGCGGCGCGGGTGGCGCGGGCGGCCGCGGTCCCCGCAGCCGGGTCCAGCCGGGCTCCGACGCGCTGCTGCGCATCCAGATGACGCTGGAGGAGTGCGCCACCGGCGTCAGCCGCGAGATCGCCGTCGAGACGGCCATCCTGTGCGACATGTGCCGCGGCTCGGGCTGCGCGGAGGGCACCTCGCCGATCACCTGCGACACCTGCCACGGCCGCGGCGAGGTCCAGTCGGTGCAGCGGTCGTTCCTCGGCCAGGTCGTCACGGCCCGGGCGTGCCCGGTGTGCCGCGGCCTCGGCGAGGTCATCCCCGACCCGTGTCAGCAGTGCGCAGGCGAGGGCCGCGTTCGCGCTCGTCGGACCATCACCGCGAAGATCCCGCCCGGCGTCGCCGACGGCATGCGGGTGCGGCTGTCCGGCCAGGGCGAGGTCGGCCCCGGCGGCGGCCCCGCAGGCGACCTGTACGTCGAGGTCGAGGAACTCCCGCACGCCACCTTCGAGCGCGCGGGCGCCGACCTGCACTGCACCCTCCGGGTGCCGATGACCACGGCCGCGCTCGGCGCCGTCGTCCCGCTGGAGACCCTCGACGGCCCGCTCGACGTCGAGCTGGAGGCGGGCACCCAGCCCGACACCGAGCTCGTCATGACCGGCCGCGGCCTGCCCCGCCTGCGCTCAACCGGCCGCGTCGACGGCCGCGGCGACCTGCACGTGCACATCGAGGTCGAGGTCCCGACCAAGCTCGACGCCCGCCAGACCGAGCTGCTCCGCGAACTCGCCGAACTGCGCGGCGAGGAGGAGCACACCCTGGCCGCGGCGAGCGCGCGCACCGGCGGGCTGTTCTCCCGGCTGCGCCAGCGCCACGCCCGATGACCCTTGCGCTGTTCCTGATCGACGACCTGCCTTCCGGCCCGTTCACCCTGGACGGCCCGGAAGGCAGGCACGCCGCCGCGGTCCGAAGGCTGCGGGTCGGCGAGGAACTGCTGGTGTCCGACGGCAAGGGAGCGGTGGCGCACTGCGTCGTCCAGACCGCCGGGCGCGACTCGCTCGACGTGACGATCACCCGCCGCTGGGTCGAACCCCCGCCGAGCCCGCGGGTGATCATCGCCCAAGCCCTCGCCAAGGGCGACCGCGGCGAACTCGCCGTCGAACTCGCCACCGAGGCAGGCGCCGACGAGATCATCCCGTGGCGCGCCGCCCGCTCGATCACCAAATGGGAAGACGGCCCCCGCGGCGACAAGGCACTGGCGAAATGGCGGTCCACGGTCCGGGAAGCGGCGAAACAGGCCCGCCGCGCCTGGATCCCCACCGTCACCGAACCCATGTCGACCCGTGCACTTGTTGACAGGGCAAGGGAAGTAGCGCTGACTCTGGTGTTGGAAGCAGGCCGATCCACCCGGATGGCCGAAGTCGAATTACCGGAATCGGGCGACGTCCTGCTGATCGTCGGCCCCGAGGGCGGCATCACCGAAGACGAGATCAACGCCTTTGAACAGGCAAGATCCCGCGCCGTGCGGCTCGGCCCGGCCGTCCTGCGCACCTCGACGGCCGCCGCGGTCGCTCTGGGGGCAATAGGAGTACGCACCGCAAGGTGGCGCTGACCCTAAGCGAGGGTCTACCCTTTGTCTCGCAACGCGATCGTGCATTCGATCGCCCGCGAGAGCTACCGCTGGACACCTCCCCCCTCGGTCCAGCGGCCGCCGCGCGGGGCGGTGGGGCGACCCCCAGGCTCCACCGCCCGCGCGGCATCCTCTGGCTCACCCTGCTCGCCTTTGGCTCGCCTTGTCGTCTGCGTTTCCCTCTGGGGACCGAGCCCCCAGACCCCCACGGTGCGGTCTCTCTCGACTCGGGCGTGCCCCGGGTTCGTAGCGGTTGGGCGTCGGTGGGTGTGTAACCAATGGGCTTGTCGCTCGCGGTGCGATCGGCAGGCTGACCCAGCGTGGCTCGGCGCTTCGCGCCATTGAGGTATGTAGCCAATGGTGTTGTCGCCCACGGTGCGGTCTCTCTCGACTCGGGCGTGCCCCGGGTTCGTAGCGGTTGGGCGTCGGTGGGTGTGTAACCAATGGGCTTGTCGCTCGCGGTGCGATCGGCAGGCTGACCCAGCGTGGCTCGGCGCTTCGCGCCATTGAGGTATGTAGCCAATGGTGTTGTCGCCCACGGTGCGGTCTCTCTCGACTCGGGCGTGCCCCGGGTTCGTAGCGGTTGGGCGTCGGTGGGTGTGTAACCAATGAGCTGTCGCTCGCGGTGCGATCGGTTGCGATCCAGCGGCCCGGGTGCGGAGTTGGTGCGTGGGCGCCTGCGCATAGCTCAGTCCAGGTGGAGTGCCAAGCGTGCGGCAAGGGCGGTGATCTCGGTGTCGTCGCCGCGCTTTGCGCCTGGCCAGGTGAGGCTTTCCATCCAGGGGTACTGGTCTGGGGTGTCGTGGTAGCGGACGAATAGGTGTTGGTGGAAGTGGGCGACGGTGCGGCCGGCTATCGCGGAGAAGACGAACTCGGGGGAGAGTTCGGCGCGGAGTGCGCGCGTTGCTCTCCATGCTGCTTTGGCTACGGCCACAGCCTCGGGTTCGGTCAGAGCGTCCAGCGTCGGGGCGTGGCGGCGGGTTTCCACGAACAGGTAGCCCAGGACGGTTGTTCCGTCGTCTTCCACTGGTCGGTGCGAAACGATCACGTGTTCGTCGGACCAGACATGGGGGCCGACCAGCGGGCCTTGGCCGCGGTGTTTGGCGCAGATCAGGCAGCCCTCGCTCATGCCCTCAGACTATGAGTTCCTCAGGTGAGGAAGCGGGAGACCTCTGTCAGGAAGGTGGGCCAGGCGGGGTCGGTGGCCATGAGGATGTGGTTGCGGCTGTCCAGGAAGCGCAGTTCGCTGTTGGGGATTAAGCCAGCCAGCTCTTGGGCTTGTGATCTTGGGACGCGGAGGTCGCCGCGGGAGTGCAGGATCAGGGTGGGGCAGCGGACAAGTGGGGCTATGTCCGAGACGTCGATGTGGGCGAATACGTCTAGGAAGCGGACGACGTTGTCCGTTGATGTTGTCGCCCGTTGTAGGTCGTTGAAGGCGTCCCACAGTTCTCTGGTGCCGTCGGGTAGGAACTGGCTTGCGAATACCTGGCGGAAGGTCGGGTCGTCGTGGCGCCAGCCGAGTTGGCCTAGGCGTAGATCCAGTTCGGCCTCGTCTTTTTCCTCCGGTGTTGACGCCCTCGCCATGCGGCCCCTGCTGTACGCGCCCGCCAGTACCAGCGCGCTCACGCGCTCGGGGTGTCGTACGGCGTAGGCGATCGCTACCGCTCCGCCCTGGGAGACGCCCAGTAGGGGGAAGCGCTCCAAGCCCGCCGCTGCGACCACCAGTTCCAGGTCGTTGACCCACGCGTCGAAGCTGAAGTCCTCGACGTCCCAGTCGGAGAGGCCGCAGCCGCGTTCGTCGTAGCGGATGAGTGTGTGTTCCCGCGCGAGGCCGTCCAGCCAGTGCGCCCAGATGGGGCTTGACCACTCCAGGTCGAGATGGGTCAGCCAGTTCGCCGCCTTCACCAGCGGTGGTCCCTGGCCGGACGCGGCGTAGGCGACGCGCACGCCGTCGTAGGAGACGCAGTAGCGGATGCGCTGTTGGGCGCGCGCGGAAACCGGCTCCGGGGTCTCGTCGGCGACGTCGGCGACGAACCGGTAGCCGACGCCGTGCACGGTCGCGACGACGCACTGGCGCTCCCCGTCGTCCCCGACGGCCTTGCGCAGCGCCTTCACGCGGCTGGTCAGGGCCGACTCGCTGACATACCGGTCGCCCCACACCGCGTCCAGCAGCTCGGTCTTGGCCACCACCCGGTCGCGGTGTTCGATCAGGAATCGCAGCAGGGTGAACACCTGTGGCTCGACGTGCACCGCCTGGCCGCCGCGGCGCAGCTCGAACCGCCGCGGATCCACCTCGCAGTCCCCGAACCGGTACACAGTCGCCACCTCGCACCCTCTAAGTCGTCCTGGGCGGAATACCCGTTTCGGGGGCTCCACGCGTTCTCCAGACGTTCTCCACGTCATCTCCAAGCCCCTGAGCAGGGACTTTCCGCATTCTGGGCCGCGACAAGCAGACCAAGGGCGGGAGAAAGCGATGCGCGAACACGCGGTGGTTCTGGGCGGGAGCATGGGTGGATTGCTGGCGGCGCGGGTCCTCGCCGACTCGTACCGCAGGGTGACCGTCATCGAGCGCGACCCCCTGCCGGACTCGGCCGAGAACCGCCGCGGCCTCCCGCAGGGCAGGCACCCGCACGCCCTGCTGCCGCGTGGCGCCGAGATCGTCGGCGACCTGTTCCCCGGACTGCTGGACGACCTGGCCGCCAAGGGCGCCCCGGTCATCGCCGACTACCGGCGGATGCACTTCTCGCCCGCCGAGCACCGGCTGTGCCCCGACCTGGAGCTGCCGCCGTCGTTCCAGCCGAGCAGGCCGTTCCTGGAGGCGGGCCTGCGGGCACGCGTGCGCGAGATCGACAACGTCGTCGTGCTCGACGGCCACGAGGTCGTGGGCCTGACCACGACCCGGAACCGCGAGCGGGTCACGGGCGTCCGGTTCCAGCGCGTGGGCGGCGATTCCGAGTCGTCGGTGACCGCTGACCTCGTGGTCGACGCGATGGGGCGCGGCGCGCGGACCCCGGCCTGGCTCGAAGCGCTCGGCTACGACCGGCCCAAGGACGACGAGGTCGAGGTCGACATCCGGTACCTGAGCAGGCCGGTCCGGCTCCGCCCCGGCGCGGTGCCCGAGCAGCTGACTGTCATCGGACCCACGCCCGAGCGCGCGTACGGCATGGCGCTGTTCGCCTACGAGGGCGACACCTGGATCGTGACCGTCCAGGAGTTCGGCCTGCACGGCAGCCCCGATTACGACCGGATGCTCGACCTGATCGCCGACATCGCGCCGCCACACATGGTGGCGGCCCTGCGCGACGCCGAGCCGCTCGGCGACGTCGTGCAGCACCGTTTCCCCGCCAACCGCCGCAGGCGGTACGAGAAAGTGCGGCGGTTCCCCGCCGGACTGCTGGTCTTCGGCGACGCGCTGTGCAGCTTCAACCCGATCTACGGCCAGGGCATGTCCGTGGCCGCGCTGGAGGCCGAGGCGCTGCGCGAGTGCCTGCGGCACGGCGACCGGAACCTCGCGCGCCGGTTCTTCCGCGCCGCGGCGAAGCCGATCGGGGTGGCTTGGCGGATGGCCGTCGGGGCGGACCTGGCGCTGCCGTGGGTGCCCGGGCCGCGTCCGCTGTCGACGCGGCTGGTCAACGCCTACGTGCACCGGCTGCTCGCCGCCGCCGAACACGACCCCGTCGTGGCCGCGCGGTTCATGCGGGTCAGCGCGTTCATCGAGGCGCCGCCGAAGCTGATGACCCCGGCGATCATGGCCAGGGTGTTCACCCGCCGCGCCGCCCCGGTGCCGAGGGTGTCCGCTGTCCCCGCGCGTGTGTGATCGCTACTGTGTCCGCCATGGCCGCGGACTGCCTCTTCTGCAAGATCATCGCTGGTGACATCCCCTCGACCGTCGTCTACCAGGACGAGTCGGTGTACGCGTTCCGGGACATCAGTCCCCAGGCCAGGGTGCACGTGCTGGTCGTGCCGCGCGTGCACCACGAGGACGCGAACGAGCTCGCGTCGAGCGACCCGAAGCTGCTCGCCGAGGTGATCACCGCGGGCGCCGAAGTGGCCCGGATCGAGGGAATCGACGAGTCCGGCTACCGATTCGTGTTCAACACCGGCGACGACGCGTGCCGGACGGTTTTCCACGCCCACCTGCACGTTCTGGGCGGCGAACAGCTCGCGGGCTTCGGCCGCTGACCCGGTTTCTCCGGTGCGCGCTGTCGGTGGCTGGGTCTAGCATCGAATCCAGCACCTGACATCGAGCGCGAAGGCAGGACCGAGAGCACGTGACCGGCACCGACCCCCGACCTTCCGACGCGCCACCCCCACAGCACGACGCCCAGTCCCGGTTCTCGATCCCAGAAGGTGCGGTCCTCGCTCTCCTCGGCTCCCGCGACGAGAACCTGCGCATCGCCGAGGAACTCCTCGACGCCGATGTGCACGTCCGCGGCAACGAGGTCACCCTCTCCGGCGCCCCCGCCGACGTGGCGTTCGCCGAGCGCGTGTTCACCGAACTGGCGACCCTGGCGACCCGCGGCCAGCAGATCGGCCCGGACATGGTCCGCCGCACCGTCGCGATGCTCGCCGGCGACCAGGCCGAGTCGCCCGCCGAGGTGCTCAGCCTCGACATCCTGTCCCGCCGCGGCCGCACGATCCGCCCGAAGACGCTCAACCAGAAGCGCTACGTCGACTCGATCGACGCCAACACGATCGTCTTCGGCATCGGCCCGGCCGGTACCGGCAAGACGTACCTGGCGATGGCCAAGGCCGTGCAGGCGCTGCAGGCCAAGCAGGTCAGCCGCATCATCCTCACCCGGCCCGCGGTCGAGGCGGGGGAGCGGCTGGGCTTCCTGCCCGGCACCCTGTTCGACAAGATCGACCCGTACCTCCGCCCGCTCTACGACGCGCTGCACGACATGATCGAGCCGGAGTCGATCCCGCGCCTGATGCAGGCGGGCACGATCGAGGTCGCGCCCCTCGCATACATGCGTGGTCGCGCGCAGCCGATCTTCACGAAGGTGCTCACGCCGGACGGCTTCCGCCCCATCGGTTCGCTCCAGGTCGGCGATCTCGTCATCGGGTCCAACGGCGAGCCGACTCCGGTTCTCGGGGTCTACCCCCAAGGCGAGAAGGACATCTACCGCGTCTCGGCCCAGGACGGTTCGTCGACGCTGTGCTGCGGCGAGCACCTGTGGACCGTCAGGACCGCGTCTGACCGGCGCAGGGGCAAGCCTTGGCGCGTCCTCGAGACCAAGGAGATGATCGGACGGCTGCGAGCCGCGCACGCCAGGCGCTACGAGCTTCCGCTCCTCAGCGCTCCGGTATGCCACCCCGCGCAAGACGTCCCGATGGATCCCTACGCCCTTGGTCTTCTACTCGGCGACGGTTGCATCACCGGCTCCACCACGCCTGCGTTCGCGACACAGGACCCGGAGCTCGCCTTCGCGTTGGAGGCAGCACTGCCAGGTGTGTCGGTGCGCGCCCGTGGCGGGGTGGACTACACGCTCAACCGTGTTCGGGAGCCCGGAGACGTCATCACGCTGGCGAACCCGGTCACGGCCGCCCTGCGGGCCCTTGACCTGATTGGAACCCGGTCTAACACGAAGTTCATCCCGTCCGTCTACCTGCAGAACACCGCGGATATTCGTCTCGCGGTGCTCCAGGGGCTGCTCGACACCGACGGTGGTCCGGTGACCCAACTGGGCCGTACCTGCCGCATCCAGTACGGCACGACGTCGTCGGTGCTGCGTGACGGTGTGATCGAGCTGGTTCGATCGCTCGGTGGCGTGGCGTACACACGGACTCGTGGCGTCGAAGGTCGTAAGCCGGGACATGCCAAGGGGCGGGACATTCCCTACCGTCATGACGCGCACATCATCGACATTCGACTCCCGGAGGGAATCGAGCCTTTCCGGCTCTCCCGGAAGCGCGACAAGTACCGCGCCTCGGGTGGTGGGCGTCCGATGCGTTTCATCGACGCCATCGAGCCCGCCGGTCGTGCGGAAGCGGTGTGCATCCAGGTGGCGGCGGCGGACTCGCTCTACGTGACCGAGGACTACCTGCTCACCCACAACACGCTCAATGACGCCTTCATCATCTTGGACGAGGCGCAGAACACCACGCCCGAGCAGATGAAGATGTTCCTCACCCGTCTGGGCTTCGGCTCGAAGGTCGTCGTCACCGGTGACATCACCCAGGTCGACCTCCCCGGCGGACAGCGCAGCGGCCTCCGGGTCGTCAAGGACATCCTCACCGGCGTCGACGACATCCACTTCGCGCTGCTGACCAGCCAGGACGTGGTGCGGCACAAGCTCGTCGGCGACATCGTCGACGCCTACGAACGCTGGCAGGACACCCAGGACGCGGCCGAGGACGCCCACCGCGGCCCGGTTCGCGCGGGTGGCCGCAGGCCCGGCCGCTGAACCGGAGACAATGACGCCGTGAGTATCGAGATCGCCAACGAGTCCGGGGTGGCGGTCGACGAGGCGTCCATCGTCGCGGCGGCCCGCTTCGCCCTGGATCGGATGAACGTCAGCAAGCTCGCCGAGCTGTCGGTGCTGCTCGTCGAGCTGGACGTGATGTCCGACCTGCACGAACGCTGGATGGACCTGCCCGGTCCCACCGACGTCATGGCCTTCCCCATGGACGAACTGGAGTCGGCCCGCCGCCCGGACGCGCCCGAAGCGGGTCCGGCGCTGCTGGGCGACATCGTCCTGTGCCCGGCCTTCGCCAAAGACCAGGCGCGAAAAGCGGGCCACAGCCTCATCGACGAGCTGCACCTGCTGACCGTGCACGGCTGCCTCCACCTGCTCGGCTATGACCACGCCGAGCCCGCGGAGGAACGCGAGATGTTCACGCTGCAGAAGCGCATCCTCGCCGACTTCCGCACCGCGACGTCGGAGGCCAAGCGCCGCGCGGCGCAGCGGATCGAGGACGACAAGCTGCTCGGCACGGTCGGTCTGAGCGAGACCGACAAGGAAAACTGAGCCCGTGTCCGCGGACTCCGCCGGTCTCCTTGTCATCGCCGTTCTCCTGATCCTCGCGGCGGGCTGCTTCGCCGCCGCGGACGCCGCGCTGTCCGCGGTGTCCAAGGCCCGCGTGGAGGGGCTACTGCGCGCGGGGCGGACGGGCGCGCGTCAACTGCTCGCGATCGTCAACGACCGTCCCCGGCACATCAACCTGCTGCTTCTGCTGCGGCTGAGCTGTGAACTGGCCGCGACGGTCCTCGTCGCGGTGGTCTGCCTGCGGTCGATCACCCCCGGCTGGGTCGCCGGGCTCGTCGCGGCGCTGGGCATGATCGTGGTGTCCTACGTCCTCGTCGGCGTCGGCCCGCGCACCATCGGCCGTCAGCACCCCTACGGCGTCGGCCTGGTCGCCGCAGGCCCGGTCCGCGCGCTGGGCACGGTCCTCGGTCCGCTGTCGAGGGTCCTGATCCTCGTCGGCAACGCGATCACCCCCGGCAAGGGCTTCCGCGAAGGCCCGTTCTCGTCGGAGGTCGAGCTGCGCGAGCTGGTCGACCTCGCCGAGGAACGCGGGGTCGTCGACGCCGACGAGCGCGAGATGATCCACTCGGTGTTCGAGCTGCGCGGGACGATCGCGCGCGAGGTCATGGTGCCGCGCACCGAGATGGTGTGGATCGAGCAGACGAAGACGGTCCGGCAGGCGCTGATGCTGTCGCTGCGCACCGGGTACACGCGGCTGCCGGTGATCGGCGAGAGCGTCGACGACGTGGTCGGGGTGGTCAACCTGAAAGACCTGGTCCGCGCGTGGGTCGAGTCGCAGGCCGAGACGCAGGCCGTGACCGAGCTGATGGGCGTGCCCACGTTCGTGCCCGACACCAAGCGCGTCGACGACCTGCTGCGCGAGATGCAGGTGTCCAAGAACCACCTGGCGATCCTCGTCGACGAGTACGGCGGCACCGCGGGCCTGCTCACGATCGAGGACATCCTGGAGGAGATCGTCGGCGAGATCACCGACGAGTCCGACACCGACGAGCGGCCCCCGGTCGAACACCTCGACGACGGCGCCGTCCGCGTCAGCTCGCGGCTCCCCGTGGAGGATCTCGGCACGCTCTTCGGGCTGGTCCTCGACGGCCAGGACGTCGAGACCGTCGGCGGCCTGCTCGCCCAGCGACTGGGACGTGTGCCACTGCCCGGTGCGGAAGCGGAGATCACCGGGCTACGGTTCCGAGCCGAGGGCGGCAAGGACAACCGCGGGCGGATGCGCATCACCTCCGTGGTCGTCCGCCGTTCCGACGCCGACGAGGAACGCGAGAGGAGCCCCGAGCGTGGCTGAGCTGGACCCCGAGGACGCCAAGATCGTGACCCTGGCCCGGTCGAGCCGGGCGCGCACGGGTGCCGCCGAGGGTGCCGCCGTGCGCGACACCGACGGCCGCACCTACGCCGCCGCCACGGTCACGCTGCCCTCGCTCAAGCTGACCGCGCTCCAGGCCGCCGTCGCCGCCGCGGTGTCCAGCGGCGCCGAGGGGCTCGAAGCCGCCGCGGTCGTCACCGACTCGGGTGAAATCGACGGCGACTCGCTGGCCGCCGTGCGCGACCTGACGGCAGCCGCGCCGGTGTTCCGCGCCGATGCTTCCGGCGCCGTCGCCGACGTCCTCAAGTGAAGATCACGGTCTGTCGGGACTGCTGCTGCGGGACGGTCAAGAAGCACCCGACGGTCAACCACGGCAAGCACCTGTCGCGGCTGCGTGCCGTCGCCGCCGAGGTCGGGGCCACTGTCACGGTCGTGGAGTGCCTCGACACGTGCGAGACGTCCAATGTCATCGTGGTGCAGGCGAAAGGCGTCAAACCGGTGTGGCTGGGCTTCGTGCTCTCCGACGCCGCGATCACCGACGTCGAGGACTGGCTGAAGGCGGGCGGGCCCGGCGTCGCGCCGCTTTCCGACACCCTGGAACTGCACCGAATCACGCCGCCGGGACTGCGGAAGGCACAATGACTCGGTGACCAGCAGCACCGAAGGCCATAGGTCCGGTTTCGCCTGTTTCGTCGGCAGACCCAACGCGGGCAAATCCACGCTCACCAACGCGCTCGTCGGCAGCAAGGTCGCGATCACGTCCAGCAAGCCGCAGACGACGCGGCACGCCATCCGCGGCATCGTCCACCGGCCGGACGCCCAGCTCGTCATCGTCGACACGCCCGGCCTGCACCGGCCGCGCACGCTGCTGGGCCAGCGCCTCAACGACATCGTCCGCGAGACGTGGTCCGAAGTGGACGTCGTCGGCTTCTGCGTCCCGGCCGACCAGAAGGTCGGGCCGGGCGACAAGTTCATCGCCGCCGAACTGGCCAAGGTGGCCAAGCGCACGCCGGTGATCGGCGTGATCACCAAGACCGACCTCGTCGCGCCGGAACAGGTCGTCGAGCAGCTGCTCGCGCTGCAGGACGTCATGGAGTTCGCCGAGCTGATCCCGGTCTCGGCGGTCGACGGCTTCCAGGTGGCCACCCTGGCCGACCTGCTCGTCAACCGGCTGCCCGAGGGGCCCCAGCTCTACCCGGGGGGCGAGCTGACCGATGAGCCGGAGGCCACCCTGGTCGCCGAGCTGATCCGCGAGGCCGCGCTGGAAGGTGTGCGCGACGAGCTGCCGCACTCGATCGCGGTCACCATCGAGGAGATGGTCCCGCGCGAGGGCCGCGACGACATGCTGGAGATCCACGCGCTGCTGTACGTCGAGCGGTCCAGCCAGAAGGGGATCATCCTCGGCCACCGCGGCGAGCGGCTGAAGCTGGTCGGCACCACGGCCCGCAAGCACATCGAGGCGCTGCTGGGCACCCGTGTATATCTGGACCTGCACGTCAAGGTCGCCAAGGACTGGCAGCGCGACCCGAAGCAACTACGCCGTCTGGGGTTCTGAATGTCAGCACACCGCGCCGACCTCGAACGCACCGAGGTCGGCGAGTTGGGCGAGGTCGCCGTCGCCACCCCCGGCGGCCGGTTCGCCGCCCGGGTGATCGACACAGTTGTCGCCGGTGTGCCCGGTTGGCTCGCCGCGGTGCTGATCTGGCCGGACGGGTCCCTGGTCTCGCGGCTGCTGTTCGCGCTGCTCGTGGTGTTCGCCTACGAGTTCGCGCTGGTGGCGGTGCGGGGGACGACCCCGGGCAAGTCGCTGCTGCGGATCGAGATAGCCGACCTGTCCACCGGGGCCGCGCCCAGCCCGGGCGAGGCGTTCCTGCGCACCCTGGTGTTCTGGGCGGTCCCGATGACCACCCTGAGTGTCCTGCTGATCGACGAGCGGCTGCGCCGGGGCTGGCACGACCTGGCCGCGGGCACGATTGTCGTGTTGCGGCCCTCTGAGGGCTGACCCTGGTGGGAGAATGTTTCAGTGAGCCTGTACCGCGACACCGGCGTGGTGCTGCGCGTGCAGAAACTCGGTGAAGCCGACCGGATCATCACGCTCATCACCCAGAAGCACGGCAAGGTCCGCGCCGTGGCCAAGGGCGTGCGCCGCACGACCTCGCGCCTGGGCGCCCGCGTCGAGCCGTTCGCCCACGTCGACGTGCAGTTCTACACCGGCCGCACCCTCGACGTGATCACCCAGGTCCAGACCCTCGACGCGTTCGGCGCGGGCATCGTCAACGACTACCAGCGCTACACCGCCGGGTGCGCGGTCCTGGAGACCGCCGACCGCCTGTCCGCCGAGGAAGGCGAACCGGTCTTGCGCCTGTACCTCCTGGTCGCGGGCGCTTTGCGAGCGTTGGCCGACGGCCAGCGTGACGCCTCACTGGTCCTCGACGCTTTCCTGTTGCGCGCCATGGCGTTCGCGGGCTGGTCACCCGCCCTGACCGAATGCGCCCGCTGCGGCGACCCAGGCCCGCACCGCGCGTTCAGCATCCACGCGGGCGGCTCGGTCTGCCCCAAGTGCAAGCCGCCGGGCTCGGCCAGCCCGCCGTACGAGGTCCTGCACCTGATGGACGCCTTGGCCACGGGCGGCTGGGACGCCGCGGAACGCTCTACCGACTCCTCCCGCCGCGAGGCCAGCGGCCTGGTCGCCGCCCTGCTCCAGTGGCACCTGGAACGCCAGCTGCGGTCGCTGCCGCTGGTGGAGCGCAGGCGGTCCCCGGACAGCGCGGTCAAGCCGGGTCAGTAGGGTCGTTCGAGTCAAAAGAACGACGTGAAGGAGCGGGCGGTGCTGCGACGGCGGCGGATCAGCAGGCGCGACGAGGGGCGGCCGGTGTCGCCTCCGGAGCCGCACCCGTCGGGGGCGCGACCGCCCGCCATCCCGGCCGAGTTCGTGCCCAAGCACGTCGCGATCGTCATGGACGGCAACGGCCGCTGGGCCAACCAGCGCGGACTCACCCGCATCGAGGGCCACAAGCGCGGCGAGGCGCAGGTCGTCGAGGTCGCCAAGGGGTGCATCGAGATGGGCGTGCGCTGGCTGTCGCTCTACGCGTTCTCCACCGAGAACTGGCGGCGCAGCCCGGAGGAGGTCCGCTTCCTCATGGGCTTCTCCCGCGACGTCATCGCGCACCGCACCGACGAACTCGACGAGTTGGGTGTGCGCGTGCGCTGGGCGGGCCGCCGACCCCGCCTGTGGCGCAGCGTCATCGGCACCCTGGAGGAGGCCGAGGAGCGCACCAAGCGCAACGACGTCCTCAACCTCGCCATGTGCATCAACTACGGCGGCCGCGCCGAGATCGGCGACGCCGCCCGCGAGATCGCCCGGCTCGCCGCCGCTGGCAAGATCAACCCGGACAAGGTCGACGAGCGCACCGTCGCCAAGTACCTGTACCAGCCGGAGATGCCCGACGTGGACCTGTTCATCCGGCCGTCGGGGGAGGAACGCACGTCGAACTTCATGCTCTGGCAGTCCGCCTACGCCGAGCTGGTGTTCCAGGACGTGCTGTGGCCCGACTTCGACCGCCTGCACCTGTGGCAGGCCATCGAGACCTACGCCCGCCGCGACCGGCGCTTCGGGGCCGCCGAGGACTCCGCCGAGGTCGCCGCGCGGCTCAACCCTGAAGGAGACGCATGACCAGCGAGGCCCTCACCGAGGCCGATCTGCTCACCAACGCCCGCGAGGCTCTGGAGAGCTACCACGACGTCCACGTCGACGACGACGGCGCGCTGACCTTCCGCCACGGCGACGTCCCCTGCGCGGTCCAGGCGATGCAGCTCGCCGAGGGCCTGACCGTGCTCAGCCTGACCTGCGTTGTGGCGTGGGACCTGCCGGACGACCCGGCGCTGGCCGTGTCGGCCGCCGAGCGCGCCGGTCAGGGGCTCTTCGGCACCCTCGGCGTCGTCCACACCGAGCGGGGGATGGACGTGACCCTGCGCTACGCGTTCCCGGCGGAAGGGCTCACCCCTGCGGCCCTGGGCACCCTGCTCATGCTGGTCGTCTCCACCGCTTCCCAGTTGCGCGCCGACCTGTTGGGAACAGACGGGGGTGAACAAAGTTCAACCAGCGGGTCCCCAAGGTGATGCGCATGCCGGCATCATTCGCCCCGTGACGACCCTTCGACGGCTGGACCAGAGCGTGGCCCATGAGTGACGAACCCAAGGCCACCGACGCGGTGGCCACGCCAGACCCCGCCGCCGGCACCCCGGCCGCCGACTCCCGGCAGGCTGACCCGGGTGGCCAGGCCGCCTCCGATGGTTCGTCGGCCGACTCCGGCGGCGGTGTCGCGCTGGCTGAGCGCGCGCCCGAGGCCGAGGCAGACAAGCCCGCCAAGCGGATCACTTCGCTCGAGGTGCTGTGTGTCCTGCTCGTGGCCGCCATCGTCGGGCAGCAGTGGCTGACGTCGTGGTTCACCGCCCCCGCCATCCAGACCGGGGCCACCATCTTCGTAGCCGTCTGCGTCCAAGCGCTGCCGTTCCTGGTCCTCGGCGTCCTGATCAGCGGGGCCATCGCCGCGTTCGTGCCCGCGACCCTGCTCAACAAGCTTCTGCCGAAGAAGCAGTCCGTCGCGGTGCCCGTCGCCGGTGTCGCGGGCGTCGCGCTGCCGACGTGCGAGTGCGCGGCGGTCCCGGTCGCGCGCCGCCTCATGCAGCAGGGCGTGCCGCAGTCCGTCGCGCTGGCGTTCCTGCTCGCCGCTCCCGCGGTCAACCCGATCGTCCTGGTGGCGACCAACGTCGCGTTCCCGAACAACCCAGGCATGGTCTGGGCGCGCCTGGCCGCGTCCCTCGCCACCGCCATCATCATGGGCTGGCTGTGGGCGCGGTTCGGCAAGGCCGAGTGGATCATCGAACGCGCCCTGCGCCGCGCGCCCAAGGTCGAGGGCAAGGACCGCTGGCGGCTGTTCTTCGAGACCTCCCGCGCCGACCTGGTCGACGCTGGCGGCTTCCTCGTCATCGGCGGCCTCACCGCCGCGATCCTCAACGTGGCCATCCCGCGCGAGTGGGTCAGCACCCTGGGCGAGCAGATCGTCCTCGGCGTGATCGTGATGGCGGTGCTCGCGGTGCTGCTGGCGCTGTGCAGCGAGGCCGACGCGTTCGTCGCGGCGTCCATCTCGGCGATGCCGCTGCTGCCGAAGCTGGTGTTCCTGGTCGTCGGACCGGCCATCGACGTGAAGCTGTTCGCCCTGCAGGCGGGCACGTTCGGCAAGTCGTTCGCGATCCGCTTCGCCCCCGCCACGTTCGTGGTGGCGATCGGGTGCGCGGTCACCGCTGGCTGGCTCATCCTTGGGGGTTCCGCATGAGGCGCGAAACGCAGAACATCCTGCTGATCCTGGTCGGCGGGGCGCTGTTGAAGATCTCGTGGACCAGCACCTATCTGCTCTACGTCAAGCCCGCCCACCAGCCGTGGCTGATCGCGGGCGGCGCGATCATGGTCATCCTGGGCGCCATCTCGATCTTCAAGGACGTGTTCCCCGGCAAGCCCAAGCCGGTCGGCCACGATCACGCCGACGAAGGCCACGCGGACCTCGACCAGGCCGCCTTCAACCAGGCCAACCTCGACGTCAGCGCCGACCGCGCAGGCCACGACGGCCATGGCCATGGCGGCCACGACGATCACGATGGCCCGGGGGAGCACCACCACCCGGCCCGCAGCGCCTGGCTGCTGCTCATGCCCGTGCTGGCGATCTTCCTGATCGCCCCGCCTGCCCTCGGCGCCGACTCGGTCATGCGCAACGACAACCGCGCCGCCGCCAGCCGCTCGTCCGGCACCGACGGCTCGTCGCTGTTCCCGCCCCTGCCCAAGGGCGACGTCGTGTCCATCGCCATGAGCGACTTCGCCGCCCGCGCGGCGTGGGACTCGGGTAAGTCGCTCGACAACCGCACGGTCAAGCTGACCGGTTTCGTCGTCGCCCAGGGCGAGACGATGTACCTGGCCCGCCTGTCCATCGCCTGCTGCGCGGCCGACGCGTTCCCGGTCAAGGTCAAGCTCGACGGCCCTGGTGTCGGCGGCCTGAAAAACGACACGTGGCTCGAGGTGACTGGCCAGGTCCAGCCCGGCACGGCGACCAAGGACACCGACTACGTCCCGTCGTTCACCGTCTCGGACATGGTCCAGATCCCGCAGCCGGAGAACCCGTACGAGGCATGAGCCTGACGTCCCTCGGCCCACCCGGGCCGGGGGACGCTCAGCTGCAGCTCGCGCAGGTGCCGAAGATCTCGACGGTGTGGCTGACCTCGGAGAACCCGTTCTCGGCGGCGACCCGGTCGGCCCACCGCTCGACGGCGGGACCCTCGACCTCGACCGTGCGCCCGCACAGCCTGCACACCAGGTGATGGTGGTGGTGGCTGGAGCACCGCCGGTAGATGGCCTCACCGGAGTCGGTGCGCAGCACGTCGATCTCGCCCGCGTCGGCCAGCGACTGCAGCGTGCGGTACACCGTGGTCAGGCCGATGCCCTCACCCCGCTTGCGCAGCTCCTCGTGCAGCTCCTGCGCGGACCGGAAGTCGTCGAGCTGGTCGAGCAGCTGCGACACGGCGGTGCGCTGCCGGGTCGAGCGCTTGCCGGGTACGGTCGCCGAACGGTCGGTCGCGGTCACCGCGGGTCGCCCTCCTCCACGTGCGCCACAGCGTCGACGACGATGTGGGACAGGTGCTCGTCCACCAGCCGGTACACCACCTCGCGGCCGTGCCGCTCGCCGTAGACCACACCCGCCGACTTCAGCACCCGGAGGTGCTGGCTGATCAGCGGCTGCGCCACGGCCAGCGCCTCGACCAGTTCGTGCACGCACCGATCAGCCTCGCGCAACTCCAGCACGATCGCGATCCGAACCGGCGCGGCCAGCGCGCGCAGCAGGTCACCCGCCGCGGTCAGCGTAGTGGCGGGCCGACGGTGCGCAGGCACCACCAGAGGACGGTCGGGGGAGTGTTCGTGCTGCTCGGCGGCTCCCCGCAGCTCATGCGACGCGGCGTCCGAGGTCACGATCGACATCGTCCTCTCATGGTGCCCCGACGACACGTGCGCGTCGGGGTGATGGTTACCGTTGTCAACATCCTAGGCGGTCGACCTATTTCCCGACGCCCACACCGCAGACACCGCACGCCCGCGACCCCGCGCCGCTCCTCAGAGCACCGAGATAGCGACCGCGACGAGCACCCCGAGCACCAGCACGCGCCCCACACGCTCACCCACCGACAGCACCGTCCACGTCGCCGCCAGCAACACCGCGACCCCGACGACGAGCACGCCGAGCAGCAGCGCGCCCACCACCCCGCCGACCACGACCCCAGCCGCGAACAGCGCCGCGACCAGCGCGAACGCCACCAGCGGATGCACCCGCGACAACGGCCCACTACCGGCGAGCATCGGTGCCTTCAGCGATCGACCTTGCCCCACGGTGCCTCCCGGTTCGGTTGGGCTACGGTGCTGCATCCTCGCACCACCCCGGAAAGGCCGCCGACCGTGCTGCTGATCGCCAGGTTCACCGTCACCGAGCCCGAGCCGTTCACCGCCCGCGCCCAGCGCGCGCTCGAACTGCTCCTGGCCCAGCCCGGCTGCCGCCGCGGCCTGCTCGTCCGGTCGACCGAGGCCGCCGACAGCTGGGTGCTGACGGTCGAGTTCGACTCCGTCTCGGCTTACCGCAAGTCACTGTCTCCTTTCGACGTCCGTACCCACGTGATCCCTTTCCTCGCCGAGGCCGACACCACCGAGCCCGCCGCCTACGAGGTCGTGGTGGAGGCGACCCCGACCGAGCTCACCCGCCACACCAGCCTCCTAGCCGCCGACGCGTCGACCGTCCGCCTCGGCGAAGCCGCAGGCCCCACCACCCCGCGCTAGCCCACCGCCGCCCCGTCGCCCCGACCCGCCAGATCTCGGCCCGCCAGCCCTCCGACCAGCTGGCCGTCCCGCCCATCGGTTCGCTGGCCCGGCGACGTGCCTGCCTGCCCACCCAGACCCCGGCCTGCTTGCCCGCCGACCAGCGCGCTGGCCCAGCCCGCCGGCCGCCGCCCGTTGCCGCCAGACCTCGGTCCGCTGGCGGCATACCGGCCTCGTCGCCCGGGCACGGGATCGCCGCGCCAAGTGCGGTGATCACCGCGTGGTCGGGTGAGCGCCCACGGTGACTCCCCGATCGGGTAGCCGGGAGCCGCGGACTACCCTTGCTGCTCTGCGACCTTGAGTTCCCGCATGGAGGGTCAGTGCCAGCCGACCGGATCGACACCGTCGTCAGCCTCTGCAAGCGTCGAGGCTTCGTGTACCCGTGCGGCGAGATCTACGGGGGCACGAGGTCGGCGTGGGACTACGGTCCGCTGGGCGTCGAGCTCAAGGACAACATCAAGCGCGCGTGGTGGAAGACCATGGTGCAGGGTCGCGACGACGTCGTCGGCCTCGACTCGTCGGTGATCCTGCCGCGCCAGGTGTGGGTGGCCTCCGGGCACGTCAACGCCTTCCACGATCCTCTGGTCGAGTGCACCTCCTGTCACAAGCGTTTCCGGGCTGATCAGCTGGCCGAGGAGTACGCCGCCCGCACCGGCAAGGACCTCCCGGCCTCAACCGCGGCGAACCCGGTGTACGACCTGTCCGACGTGCCCTGCCCGAACTGCGGCACCCGCGGCCAGTACACCGAGCCGCGCGAGTTCAACATGATGCTCAAGACCCACCTCGGCCCGGTGGAGACCGATGAGGGCGTGCACTACCTGCGGCCCGAGACCGCGCAGGGCATCTTCGTCAACTTCCTGAACGTGCAGACCACCTCCCGTCGCAAGCCGCCGTTCGGGATCGGTCAGATCGGCAAGTCGTTCCGCAACGAGATCACCCCCGGCAACTTCATCTTCCGCACCCGCGAGTTCGAGCAGATGGAGATGGAGTTCTTCGTCGAACCCGGCACGGACGACGAGTGGCACCAGTACTGGATCGATGAGCGGATGCGGTGGTACACCGATCTCGGTATCGCCAAGGACAACCTCCGTGTCTATGAGCACCCGCAGGAGAAGCTCTCGCACTACTCCAAGCGGACTGTGGACATCGAGTACCGCTTCCAGTTCGGCGGCCAGGAGTGGGGCGAGCTGGAGGGCATCGCCAACCGCACCGACTTCGACCTGACCACCCACTCCAACCACTCCGGCGTGGACCTGTCCTACTTCGACCAAGCCACGAACTCCCGTTACCGGCCGTTCGTCATCGAGCCCGCCGCGGGCGTCGGCCGCCCGATGATGGCGTTCCTGCTCGACGCCTACGTCGAGGACGAGGCGCCGAACGCCAAGGGCGGGGTCGACAAGCGGATCGTGCTGCGGCTCGACCGCAGGCTCGCCCCGGTGAAGGTCGCCGTGCTTCCGCTGTCCCGCAACGCGGACCTCTCGCCGAAGGCCCGCGATGTCGCCGCGGCACTGCGCAAGCACTGGAACGTCGACTTCGACGACGCCGGTGCCATCGGCCGCCGGTACCGCAGGCAGGACGAGATCGGCACCCCGTTCTGCGTCACCGTCGACTTCGACACCCTCAACGACCACGCCGTGACGATCCGCGAACGCGACACCATGTCGCAGGACCGCGTCTCGCTCGACCAGTTGGAGTCCTACCTGGCTGGGCAGCTCATCGGCTGCTGACTTCGGTCAGGAGGCGATCACCTCCGGCTTCGGGCTCGCCGACGCCAGCTGGTAGGCGGCCCGCAGGTCCCACGCCACGGCGTCGGCGTCCCGGCGGAACCGGGGCGCCGCTGTGTGGATGATGACCACGCCGTGCGCGCTCATCCGCGCTTCCCGCTCGGCCACCCGCTGCGCGGTGCGCGGCGCCCATGGGCGTTGGACGTCGGTGTCCCACGCGAGGCCCACTTCGTCCCACCAGGCGTCGACCAGGCCGAGGTGGACCTTCTCCGGTGTGCTCAGCCGGATGCCCCATTCCGGCGGCGGCAGGCCCGCACGGTCGATCAGTTCTCGGGCGATCCGACCGCGCACCAACCGAATGCCGCGGTCGACCTCGGACAGGACTTGCCGCAGCAGCGTCCGCCCGGGTCTCCGGCTCACCTCGAGTTCCCGCCGCAGCGACTCCACGGGCACCTCGCCCTGATAGATCGCGTCCAGCGCCAGCTGGCGCACCTCGCCGTACGACGCGGTCGACCGGCAGGCGTCGACCGTCGCCCGGTCCAAGGGCGCGGTCGGGAAACCTTTCCGCCACAAGGGATCCGGCGGCCGGATCGTCGGCTCGATCCGCACCGAGCCGTCGGACCGCCGAGGTCCGTGGCTCGGCACCAGCACGTGGACGGCGCCCTGCGGTGGCGTCAGCAGACCGTGCAGCCACATCGCCTCGCGGCCGGTGACGACGCCGTCGGGTCCGGCTCGGTCCAGAGCGGCCTGGATCCGTTGTGCGCGTTCAGGTGGAGCATCACCGAGCGGTGTCGCGGCGACGTGCCGTGGATGGGAGTCGAATGGGTTGAGCACTGCTTGGTTCGTTTCCATGGGTTCGAGGAAACAGGCACTCAGTGATCGCCGCCAGGGGGTGCGCGCCGGCTGTGGATCGTTTGAGCCATTGTGGACAACTCGGTCCGATAGTCGCCGATTCACCGATGGCGCGAGTGAGGCTGTGTGTTCCGTCTGAAAGGATGCGGAACGTGTCCGCCCAGCCCCGCCCCATCCTCCGACTCGTGCGACGGCTGTTCGTCGGCTTCGTGCTGGTGAGCCTGCTCGTCGTCGGCGGCACGGCGTTCCGGGTCTGGCAGGTCGCCCGGATCGACGACCGCGAGCACGCCGACGTCGTAGTGGTCCTCGGCGCGGCGCAGTACGCGGGCAAGCCGTCGAAGGTCCTTGAGGCACGGCTGCGGAAGGCGAAGTCCCTATACGAAGAGGGCGTCGCGAGCTACGTCGTGACCGGTGGCGGCAGGCGAGCGGGTGACCGGTTCACCGAGGCCGAGGCGGGCCGAACGTGGCTGGTCAACCAGGGTGTGCCTCGCGATCGGGTGATCGATGTCGGCGAGGGCAACGACACCTTGGGCACCATCCGCGCGGTGGCGACCGAGGTGAAGCGGCGCGGATGGGAGTCAGCCGTGATCGTCAGCGACCCGTGGCACTCGCTGCGCGCGCGGACCATGGCGCACGACGCCGGTCTCGAGGCGTGGACCTCGCCGACGCACTCCGGTCCGATCGTGCAGACCCGCGAGACCCAGGCCAGATACATCTTCCGCGAGACCGCGGCCCTGCTCTACTACCGCGCGACCAACGCCTCCGCCGACGGGATCGCGCTCGACGGCGAAGTCGGCTGACCGGCACGTACTCTCTGACCGTGAGCCCCGGCTATTCAGATCACGACAGCGCCCGCCTGTTCGCCGAGGCGCCCAAGGGCGCGACGCTCGCAGGAGCGCTGCCCGCCGTCCGATCGCCGTTCAGCCGGGACCGCGCGCGCGTCCTGCACTCCGCCGCACTGCGCAGGCTGGCAGGGAAGACGCAGGTCGTGGGGCCGAACGAGGGCTCGGAGGTCCACGGCATCCCGCGCACCCGACTCACCCACTCGCTGGAGGTCGCCCAGATCGGCCGGGGGATCGCCGAGGAACTCGGGTGCGACCCGGACATCGTCGAGACCGCGGGCCTGGCCCACGACATCGGGCACCCGCCGTTCGGCCACAACGGAGAGCGCGCTCTGGACGAGGCCGCGCAGGACTGCGGCGGATTCGAGGGCAACGCACAGACGCTGCGCATCCTGGTCCGGCTGGAGCCGAAGATCCTCGGCCATGGGCTGAACCTGACCCGCGCGTCACTGGACGCCGCGACCAAGTATCCGTGGCCGCGGCGCGCGGGCGTCCGCAAATTCGGTGTCTACGCTGACGACATCGCCGTCTTCCAGTGGATGCGCGAGGGCGCGCCGGGGGATAGGCAGTGCTTCGAGGCGCAGCTGATGGACTGGTCCGACGATGTCGCCTATTCGGTGCACGATGTGGAGGACGGGGTCCGCGCGGGCCGGATCGCGTTGGGTGCGCTCGCCGACCCCACCGAGCGGGCCGGTATCGCGCAGTTGGCTGCCAAACACTTCTCCGATGAACCGGTGTCGGCGTTGGAGGAAGCGGCGGCCGAGTTGCTGCGGCTGCCGGTCGTCGCGGACGCGCGGGCGTATGACGGGTCGTTGGACGCTCAGGTCGCGCTCAAACGGTTGACCAGTGAGCTTGTCGGCCGGTTCGCCTCGGCTGTGGTGACCGGGACGCGGGACGCGCACGGTCAAGGGCCGCTGACCAGGTATTCAGCCGATCTGGTGATTCCGAACCAGGTCGCGGCCGAGGTGGCGCTGCTCAAGGCGACGGCGGTCCGGTACGTGATGAGCGATCCGGTGCGGCTGGCGATGCAGGCCGAGCAGCGCGCGTTGATCACCAGCCTGGTCGCCGCGCTGGTCGAGCGGGGTGCCGAGGTGCTCGAACCCGCGTTCCTGCCCGCGTGGGACGCCGCGTCGGACCATGGCGCTCGGCTTCGGGTGGTCATCGACCAGGTCGCCTCCCTGACCGACGCCCAGGCTGTCACGTGGCATTCCGAGCTTGTGGACAACTTCCGAGCCAGTTAGGCGAAAGCCGGCACACTCGTGAGACGGACACCACAAGTCGTCAGGAGCCAGCCGTGCCACACCTGGAATTCACCCTCGCTCTGCACCGCGCGATAGCGGGGGATCCCACGGAGACCGTGTGCTGGTCGCCGTACTCGGTGGCCAACGCGCTCGGCTTGCTGGCGGTGGGTGCCCGAGGTGAGAGCCGTCGCGAACTCGTCGCCCTGCTCGGCGAACTCGACTCGCTCACCACCACGATCGCCGGGGCGGCCACTCTGGACGAGGCCGGGTCCGATGAGGACGAACCGGTGATCGCGGTGACGAACACGTTGTGGGCAGACACTTCGATCAGGGTGGAGAGCTCGTTCGCCGACGAGCTGTCCCAGTGGTCCGACGGGTCGGTGCGCAACGCTCCATTTCAGACGGAGCCGGCCAAGGCTCGCGACGAGATCAACGCCGATGTCGCGGAGACGACCAGGAACCTGATCCCCGAGCTGCTGCCCGAGGGGTCGATCGGCTCGGACACGGTCTCGGCGCTGGTCAACGCGCTGTACTTGAAATGCGCGTGGCGACACAAGTTCAGCGAGTACTTGACCGAGCCCAAGCCGTTCCACACCGCGGCCGGGGAGGTCGAGGTGCCGACGATGGGGCTCAACGAGTCGGTGCCGTATGCCGCGATCGACGGGTGGCAGGTCGTCGGGCTGCCCGCGGTCGGCGGAGTCCAAGCGGTGGTCCTGCTTCCGGACGGCGATCTCGCCGACGCCGAACGGGAGTTGACGGCCGAGTCTCTGGGCGCGTTGCTCGCCGCGCCACAGCACCGCCAAGTGGCGTTGTCGCTGCCGAAGCTCGAACTCGGCACCCAGGCTGAGCTGTCCGCGGCCCTGCGGCGGCTCGGCGTGGGCGAGGTGTTCGGAGACCAGGCCGATCTGAGCGGGATCAGCCCGGACCCGTTGGCCGTGCAGGCGATCCTGCACGAGTCCGTGCTGAAGATCGATGAACAGGGCTTCGAGGGTGCCGCGGCCACGGCGGTGATGATGCGGATGCTGTCGATGCCCGAGGACCCGCTCGAGGTCAAGGTCGACCGGCCGTTCCTGCTGCTCGTCCGGCACACGGGCACGGGAGCGGTGTATTTCGTGGCGCGGGTCACAGACCCGTCTTGAGAGGAGGTTGTCACGTCTGATCCAGGTGTCTCGTCCACCTGATGAACGGCCCAGATCGGGGGCCTGAATCGGGAGGTAGAGATGCCACGCATCGAAGCGGTCGCGACACGGGACGCTGGTCCGCTGCTGCGCGTCGTGTACTGGTTCGCCCGCCGCAGGTTCGGGGCGGTGCCCGAGCCGGTCGCGGTGTCGGCTCACCATCCCAAGTTGATGATGGCCAGCGGCCGCCATGAAATGGCCGTCGAGAAGGCGTCGAAGGTGCTGCCCGCCAATGTCCGGGAGCTCGCGGTATACCGGGTGGCGCAGCAACTCGGCTGCTCGTGGTGCGTGGACTTCGGCACCATGCTGCAACGACTCGACGGCCTGGACATCGACCGGTTGAAGGAGATCGACAACTACGCCGAGTCCGCCGCGTACACCGACCAGGAGCGACTCGCCATCGCCTACGCGGACGCGATGACGACCAACCCGGTCAGCGTGACGGACGAACAGGTCGCGGAACTGAGGGAGGTGTTCGGGGAGAAGGGAGTGATCGAACTCAGCTACCACATCGGGCTGGAGAACATGCGCGCACGAGTCAACAGCGCACTCGGCATCGTCGACCAAGGCTTCACCTCCGGGGATGCCTGCCGGATCCCGACACCCTGACAAGGTCAGCCGTGCCCGGCGCCACCGCGGCGGGGCGGTCACGCCCGGACGATGGCTGCCGGTCGGCCGCCGCAGGTGGGTGGGTTAGGGGCGATGCCCGCCGGGCAACGGGCCGGGCGGGTGCCGGGCAATGTTTGCCGGGCACAACGGACCGGGCGGGTGCCCGGGCAATGCTTGCCGGGCGACGGCTGCCGGAAGTTCACCGCTGGACAGGCGCGTGGAAGGCGATGCGCGCCGGGATATTGGGCGACGGACTGTCACTGTCGTCGCCGGGCGATGCGTGGCCGGGCATTGCCCGTACGGGCCCGCGCCGGGTGATGGTCGCTGGCGGTGGTGTGGCGCGACGCTGCGGGCTTCTGGGCGGTCGCTGCGCCTGGTGCCAGCGTGCGGGTGCAGGGCGATGGCTGTTGACCGGGCGTGGGCGTGCGGACAGGGCCGGCCGCGGCCGTGGAGTGCGGGTCAGGCGGGGTAGCGGGTGAGTTTGTCCGGGTTCACGACGTCGTACATGGCGGCGATCTGGCCGTCGCGGAGGGCGAAGGTGGCGACGCGGCGGTTGAGTTCTCGGTGGGTGCCGTCGGCAGGGACGTCGGGGAAGGCGATGGCCAGGTCGCCGTTGACCATGACCAGTTGGGCCATGCCCATCTTGTCCTCGCCGTACATGCGGAGCAGGCCCAGCATGAAGCGGGCGATGTTGTCGGGGCCGACGATGTGGTTGCGGGCGGTGCGGGCCTTGCCGTCGCTGTCGCCGATGAGGACGGCGTCGGGGTGCAGCAGGTCGACGACCTTCGCCAGGTCGCCTGCCATCAGGGCGGCGACCAGGGCCTGGACCGCGGCGCTCTGGTCGGCCAGGGCGGCGCGCGGTGGCGGGTCGGCGTCGGCCGCGGCGCGGCGGCCGCGGGAGGCGTGTTGGCGGGCGGTGGCGTCGGTGCAGCCGAGGGTGGCGGCGATCTCGGTGAACGGCACGCCGAAGGCGTCGTGGAGGACGAAGGCGACGCGTTGTTCCGGGGTGAGCTTGTCCAGCACGACGAGTGCGGCCATGCGCACGCCGTCGTCGCGGACGATGGTCTCCAGGGGGTCCTCGCTCGCCGGGGTGCCGAACGGGGTGATCACCGGTTCGGGCAGCCACGGGCCGACGTAGCGCTCGCGGCGGGCCGTAGCCGAGCGCAGGCGGTCGAGGCAGATGCGGCCGACCACCGTGGTCAGCCATCCGCGCAGGTCGCGGATGTCGGCGCGGACCTGTTCGTCCAAAGCGGACAGTCGCAGCCAGGCTTCCTGGATGGCGTCCTCGGCGTCGGTCAGCGTGCTCGTCAGGCGGTAGGCGACGCCGAGCAGGTGGGTGCGGTGCTCGGTGAAGCGCTCTGCCAGAGCCGTGTCGCTGACGGTCACGTCATCCATCGTAAGGGCGGCCCGTCCCGCCCCGGGCGGCGCGCCTAGACTCGGCTGCTGTGGCGGGGCGAATCCGGGAAAGCGACATAGCGCAGGTTCGTGAGCGCAGCCGGATCGACGACGTCGTCGGCGAGTACGTGGCACTGCGCCGCGCCGGTGGCGGTGCGCTCAAGGGGCTGTGCCCGTTCCACGACGAGAAGACGCCGTCGTTCAACGTGCGGCCGACGCATGGGACGTTCCACTGCTTCGGCTGCGGTGAGGGCGGCGACGTGATCGCCTTCGTGATGAAGATCGACCACCTCTCGTTCGTGGAGTCGGTCGAGCGGCTGGCCGAGCGGGTGGGCCTGCAGCTGACCTACGAGGGCGGCGGCACGAGCGTGCAGCGCGACCGCGGCACCCGGTCGCGGCTGGTCGACGCGCACAAGGCGGCGGCAGAGTTCTACGCCGAGCAGCTTCGCGGGCCCGACGCGATGGTCGCGCGCGAGTTCCTGGCCGAGCGCGGGTTCGACCAGGCCGCCGCGGCGGCGTTCGGCTGCGGCTACGCGCCCGGGGGCTGGGACAAGCTGACCAAGCACCTGCTGGGCCGCGGCTTCGAGCTGACCGAGCTGATCAAGGGCGGCCTGTCCCGCGAGGGCAGGCAGGGCCCGATCGACAAGTTCCACCGCAGGCTGCTGTGGCCGATCAAGGACATCGGCGGCGACGTGGTCGGCTTCGGCGCGCGCAGGCTGCACGACGACGACCAGATCCAGGCGAAGTACCTCAACACCGCTGACAGCCCGATCTACAAGAAGTCGCAGGTGCTCTTCGGGCTCGACCTGGCCAAACGCGAGATCGCGAAGCGGCACCAGGTCGTGGTCGTCGAGGGCTACACCGACGTCATGGCCATGCACGCCTCGGGCGTGCTCACCGCCGTCGCCTCCTGCGGCACCGCGTTCGGCAGCGAGCACATCCACGTCCTGCGCAGGCTCCTGATGGACGACGACGCCTTCCGCGGTGAGGTGATCTTCACCTTCGACGGCGACGAGGCCGGGCAGAAGGCCGCGCTCAAGGCATTCGACGACGACCAGCAGTTCTCCGCCCAGACGTTCGTCGCGATCGCGCCGGACGGCATGGACCCGTGTGAGCTGCGCCAAGAAAAGGGTGAGGTCGCCGTGCGCGACCTCGTCGCACGCAGGCAGCCGTTGTTCGCCTTCGCCGTCCGGGCCGAGCTGTCGTCGCACGACCTCGACACCGCCGAGGGCCGGGTCGACGCGCTGCGCCGGACCGTGCCCATGGTCGCGAGGATCAAGGACCACTCGCTGCGTGACGAGTACGCGCGGCAGCTCGCGGGCTGGGTCGGCTGGGAGGACGTGGCCACCGTCGTCCGGCGCGTGCGCGAGAACGCGGGCGGCCCGGTCCCCGCGCCCGCCCGGCGCGCGCGTGCGGTCGACCCGAACCAGGGCGCGCTCGCCGTCGAGGTCGAAGGGCCACCGCGGCCCGACCCGCGCGACCCCCGGCTCCATGCGCAGCGCGAGGTGCTCAAGCTTGCGCTGCAGGAGCCCGCGCTGGCGGGCCCGATGTACGACTCGCTGCCGCTGGAGGTCTTCACCCATCCCGCCTACGAGGCCGTGCACCGTGCCGTGATCGACGCGGGCGGGACGGCCTCCGGGCTCGCGGGCGCGGAACTGCTCGACTCGGTGACCAAGAACTGCCCGTCGCAGACGTTGAAGACGCTGGTCAGCGAGTTGGGTGTCGAGCCGATGCCGTTGCCCAACAAGAACTCCGCCGCCGAGCGCTACTCGTCGGCGATCCTGGCCGCGCTGCAGCGGGAGCTGGTGGCAAGGCAGATCGCGGAGATCAAGTCGCGGCTGCAGCGGGTGTCGCCGGTCGAGAACCCGGAAGAGGCGCGCGCGCTCTGGGGCGACCTTGTCGCCATGGAGGAGTGGTACAAGGCGCTGGGCAAGCAGGCTGCTGGGGGCATGGATTGAGCGGGTTCCTTGACCGGCTGCTGGGCAGCGGGATTCCCAAGGGTTTCGTCGGCGAACTCGACCGCGATGAGGCGGTCGCGGCGTCCGCGCCCGTTCGCGGTGGCGGCCACCTGGTGGCGACGTCGCTCGGCCTGTGGCTGCCGGACGGCGACGGCGCGCGGCGGATCGGCTGGCACCTGGTCGCGAAGGCGACGTGGGGCAGCGGGGTCTTCGTGATCACCGAGGCGGAGGAGACCGAGCACGCGGGCGACGCGGTGATCTTGGCCGATCTGCCGCCGGTGAAGGTCGTCGTCGAGAAGCCGGGCAAGCTGCCGCAGGCCGTCCACCAGCGGGTCACCGGGTCCATCCGGTCCCGGCACCACCGCGAGCTGCCGGGCGGCGGCGCGTGGTTCGTGCAGCGGAAAGTCCCTGGTCAGGACGGCACTGTGCTGCAGGTGCGCCCGGACCCGGGCACCGACCTCGACGCGGTCCGCGTCGTCGCCGCCGAGGTGGCGGCGAAAATCGCGGACGCCCGGGGGAGTGACGGGCTAGAGTAAACAGTACGTACGTACGGTTTGCTTAGGAGGTGCCCATGTGGGACCCGGACAAGTACCTCGCTTTCGACGACCACCGCGGCCGCCCGTTCTTCGATCTCATCGCCCGCATCGGCGCCGAGTCGCCGCGCTCGGTGGTCGACCTGGGTTGCGGCCCCGGCAACCTCACCGAGGCGCTGGCCAAGCGCTGGCCGGATGCGCGGGTCGTCGGCTATGACTCGTCGCCCGAGATGGTCGAGGCCGCCGCGGGACGCGCGGTCCGGGTCGAACTCGGAGCGATCGAGACCTGGCGGCCGGAACCCGACACCGATGTCGTGGTCAGCAACGCAGCCCTGCAGTGGGTGCCCGGCCACGTCGAACTGCTGCGCCAGTGGGTGACGGCGCTGCCCGCGGGCGCGTGGCTGGCCGTCCAGGTGCCGGGCAACTTCGCCGCGCCGTCCCACGAGCTGACCCGCGAACTCGCCAGGGAGCCGCGCTGGCGTGACCGCCTCGAACAGGTCGTCCTGCGCGAGGACGACGCCGTCCTCGACCCCACCGGCTACGCCGACGCCCTGGCCGACGCGGGCTGCGACGTCGACGCCTGGGAGACCACGTACCAGCAGCGGCTCGCGGGGGAGCACCCCGTGCTGGAGTGGATCACCGGCACCGCCCTGCGCCCCATCCGCGCCGCCCTGTCCGACGCCGACTGGACCGACTTCCGCGACGCCCTGGCCCCGCGGCTGCACAAGGCCTACCCGCGCCGCGCCGACGGAACCACGTGGTTCCCGTTCCGCCGCGTCTTCTTCGTCGCCCGAACCCCGCGCTAGCCCCGCTTCAGCCGCTCGCCGACCTTCGCCCGCGCGATCCCCGCCGCGCCCTGCACGGCGGGATGGTCGGCGATCCGCCGGTACGTGCGCATGATCTGGTCATACCGCCCACGGCCCGCCTTGGAGCCGAGGACATAACCGACACCGGCCCCCAACAGGAACCCCATCACGTTGCTCGCCTCCAGAACCCGCCGACACTGCCCATGACATCCTCCCCTACCTGGGGTCCCGCCGCTGTGGGTCGGTAGGGGGACCCCGCGAAAACGACGTTGTCGAGGTGCGCTAGAGTTGTTCCAACGTTGGGCCACGGTCCAACAGAGCAATCCTCCATAGCTCAATTGGCAGAGCATGCGACTGTTAATCGCAGGGTTGTTGGTTCGAGTCCAACTGGAGGAGCAAACCCCCAGGTCCCAGACCTGGGGGTTTTGTCGTTCGGTCCGCAGCCGACAAGATCGTTTCTTGATCGGTTGGGTAGGATCGACTTGCTGGGGGCGGTAGCTCAGTTGGTCAGAGCAGGGGACTCATAATCCCTTGGCCGTCGGTTCGAGCCCGACCCGCCCCACCACCTTCTCGACCTTGTGACGCGATCAACACCGTTAGTAGTCTGGCGGTCCCTGCATCCCAGTGATGGGAGTTGATTCGCTTGTCTCGCAAGGTATTCACTGTGTTGGCGGCGCTTGTCGCGCTGCTGGTCACAGGCTCGCCGGCGCTCGCGCAGAGTGATCCGGTGGTGGCCAATCCCGGTGACAAGGTCGGTGTCATGGGCATGGCCACCAGCCTGCAGCTCACCGCCACGGGTGGCGCCGCCCCCTACACCTGGACGGCGACCAACCTCCCGCCTGGTCTGACGGTGGCGCCCGCCACCGGGCTGGTTTCGGGGACTCCCCAGCAGTGGGGGCTCTATCAGGTGACCGCGACCGCCAAGGATTCAGTGGGGCGGTCGGGGTCGGTGAACTTCTACTGGAACATCGTCACCCCGCCCGTGCCCTGCGGCGGCGGCAACCACGACGACTACCCGATCCGCGACAGGTCCACAGTGGACAGCCCAATCGCGGTCACCAACTGTCCGACCACCGGTCTGCCCAACTCCCGGGTCGAGGTGCACATCAAGCACACCTACATCGGCGACCTGGTCGTCAGCCTGGTCTCGCCGGACGGGACGACGTTCCTGCTGCACAACCGCACCGGTGGCGGCACCGACGACATCAACCAGTCCTACACCGTCAACCTCTCCGGTGAGCAGGTCGAGGGCACCTGGAAGCTGCGGGTCCGCGACGCCGCCTACAAGGACACCGGGTTCATCGACTCCTGGAGTATCGGCCTCTAAGAGTGGCTCAAGGCGCCCCGTGCTGAACCGGCACGGGGCGTTTTGCTGTGCCGATGATACCGGCGGGTAACCCTTGACCCCACCGAAACAAAGACGTACAAAGATGAAACCACACAGAAACGAAGGGGAACCCATGTACGCGGCGGAACGTCAGCAGCTCATCGCCGAGCGGGCTCGGGCTGCCGGTCGGGTGGAGGTGGCCGCGCTGGCCGAGGACCTGGGGGTCACCACCGAGACCGTCCGGCGCGACCTGGACTCGCTGGAGAAGCGGGGGGTGTTGCGCCGCGTGCACGGGGGTGCGATTCCGGTCGAGCGGCTGCGGTTCGAGCCCGAGCTGGCCGCCAGGGACACCGAGGCGACGGCGGAGAAGCAGCGGATCGCCAAGGCCGCGCTCGCCGAGTTGCCCGCCGAGGGGGTCATCCTGCTCGACGCGGGGAGCACCACGTCGCGGTTGGCCGAGTTGCTGCCCGCTGACCGGGATCTGACTGTGGTGACGAACGGGCTGCCTATCGCTTTGGCGCTGGCCAACCGTGGGCTGAACGTCCTCAGCCTCGGTGGCCGGGTGCGGACCAAGACTCTCGCCGGGGTCGACGCCTGGGCGCTCAACGCGCTGCGGGACCTCTACGTCGACGTGGCGTTCCTCGGCACCAACGGGCTCAGCGCCGGGCGTGGGCTCAGCACGCCGGACCAGGCCGAAGCCGCGGTCAAGCAGGCCATGGTCGCCGCCGCGCGGCGGGTCGTGGTGTTGGCCGACTCGTCGAAGGTCGGGACCGACTGCTTCGCCCGGTTCGCCAGCCTGGACCAGGTCGACGTGATCATCACCGACGACGGGCTGGACGCGCTGGAGGCCGCCGAGTTCGAGGCGGCCGGCCCGACGGTGGTGCGCGCGTGATCGTCACCGTCACCGCCAACCCGAGCGTCGACCGGACCGTCGAGACCGACGTCCTGCGCCGCGGCGCTGTCTCGCGCACCCGGCCCGCGCTGCTCGACGCGGGCGGCAAGGGCGTCAACGTGGCCCGCGCGCTCGCCGCGAACGGGCATCGGGCCGCGGCCGTCCTGCCGACCGGGGGAGCCGAGGGCGTGCAGCTCACGGCCCTGCTCGCCACCGCTGGCATCGCCGTGGTGGAGGTGCCGATCGCGGGGGCGGTGCGGTCCAACATCACCATCGCCGAGGCCGACGGCACCACCACCAAGCTCAACGAGCCCGGCCCCCACCTCAGCGCCGACGAGCGCGCCCGGCTGATCGCGGCGACGCTGGAAGCCGCGCGGGGCGCCGAGTGGGTCGCGCTCTGCGGCAGCCTCCCGCTGGGCGTGCCGACCGACTTCTACGCCGACCTCACCCTCCGCCTGCGCGCGCAGGGCGTCCGCGTCGCCGTGGACAGCAGCGATGACGCGCTCCGGGCCGTGGTCGCGGTGCGGCCCGACCTGGTCAAGCCCAACCGCGAGGAACTCGCCGACCTGGTCGGCCACGACGTGCGGACCCTCGGCGACGTCCTCGCCGCCGCGCGGACGCTTGGCACGACCGTGCTGGCCAGCGTCGGCGCCGAAGGTGCCCTCCTCGTCACCGCCGACGCCGCGTGGCACGCCCAGGGTGCCCGGGTCGAGCCGCGCAGCACCGTCGGCGCGGGCGACGCCCTGCTCGCGGGCTTCCTGGCCGCGGGCGAGATCGGCCCGGACGCACTGGCTGAAGCCGTCGCCTGGGGGACAGCCGCCGCCGCGCTGCCCGGCAGCCGGATGCCCACCCCCGCCGAGCTCGACCGCGCCGCCGTGCGCTGCTCACCCGCTTTCGACCCCGCCACCACCCTCAGCGAGACCTGATCGGAGCCCGCCGATGCCCCTCATCACCGAAGACCTCGTCCTGCTCGACCTCGAGACGACCGACCGCGCCGAAGCCACCCGCGCGCTGGCCGCCCGGCTGGCGGACGCGGGCCGGGTGACCGACGTCGAGGTGTTCCTCGCCGACGTGGCCGCCCGCGAGGCGCAGATGGCGACCGGCCTCGAAGGCGGCATCGGCCTCCCGCACGCCCGGTCGGCCGCGGTCGCGGAGCCCTCGCTGGCCTTCGCCCGCAGCGCCGACGGCATCGAGTGGGGCGCCCCGGACGGCCCGGCGCACCTCGTCTTCCTGATCGCGGCGCCGGACGGGGCGGGCGGCGAGCACATGAAGATCCTCGCCGCGCTCGCCCGCAGGCTCGTCCACCAGTCCTTCAAGGACGCACTCGCCACGGCCGCCGACCCCGCCGCCGTCGTCAAGCTCATCACCGAGGAAGTGATCGACCGATGAAGCTCGTTGCCGTCACCTCGTGCCCGACCGGGATCGCGCACACCTACATGGCCGCCGAGTCGCTCGAACAGGCCGCCGCGGCCGCGGGCCACGAGCTGCTGGTCGAGACCCAGGGCTCGGCGGGCATGGACCCGCTGTCCCCGCAGGACATCGCCGACGCGCGGGCGGTCATCTTCGCCGCCGACGTCGAAGTGCGCGACCGCGACCGGTTCGCGGGCAAGCCGCTCGTCCAGTCCGGCGTCAAGCACGCCATCAACCACCCTGGGGAGCTGATCGCCCAGGCCGTCGAGCGCGCGGCCGAGCCGACCACCGCCCTGGTGTCCAAAGTGGATACCTCGGGTGGTCCGGGGACCAGGCTGCGGCAGTGGCTGATGACCGGCGTCAGCTACATGATCCCGTTCGTCGCCGCCGGCGGTCTGCTGATCGCGCTCGCGTTCCTGTTCGGCGGCGCCGAGGTGGCCACCAAGGTCAGCGGCGGCACGTTCGACGGGGTGAAGTACGACGGCGTCACCGACCTGTCGACGCTGCTCGACGTGGCGGGCGTGCCCGGCGTGCTGTTCAAGATCGGCGCTGTGGCGTTCTCCATGCTGGTGCCGATCCTGGCCGGGTTCATCGCCTTCGCCATCGCCGACCGGCCGGGGCTCGTCCCCGGCATCGTGGGCGGGCTGCTGGCGAGCGCGATCGGCGCGGGCTTCCTCGGCGGGCTCGTCGCGGGCCTGCTCGCCGGCGCCGTGGCCTACTACCTGAGCCGGATCAGCCTGCCGCGCGCGTTGCAGGCGGTCATGCCGGTGGTGGTTGTGCCGCTGGTGTCGACCGCGATCGTCGGCACGATCATGCTGCTGGTCGTCGGCTCCCCGGTCGCCTCGGCGCAGACCGCGCTGACGGACTGGCTGGCCGGGATGACCGGCGCGGGCGCGATCGGCCTGGGCCTGCTGCTGGGCGCGATGATGGCCTTCGACATGGGCGGCCCGGTCAACAAGGTCGCCTACACCTTCGCCGTGGGCACGCTGGCCTCCGGCACGCCGTCGGCCGCGATGGCCACGGTGATGGCCGCGGGCATGGTTCCGCCGCTGGGGCTGGCCCTGGCGACAGTGTTGCGCCGCAAACTGTTCACCGACGCCGAGCGCAAGGCGGGCGAGGCGGGTTGGCTGCTCGGCGCGTCGTTCATCACCGAGGGCGCGATCCCGTTCGCCGCGGCCGACCCGCTGCGGGTCATCCCGTCGATCATGCTCGGCGCCGCCGCGACCGGTGGGCTCACGATGGCCGTCGCCGCGACGTCGCTGGCCCCGCACGGCGGCATCTGGGTCGTCGGCCTCATCGGCAAGCCGCTGCTGGTGCTGCTGGCCATCGCGATCGGCACCGTGATCACCGCGGTGAGTGTGCTGGCCACCAAGTCGATCGGCCGCCGCGAATCCACCGTCCCCGTTCCTGTGACCGTCTGAGGAGCAAGCCATGTCCGAGCGCCGAGTGACCATCGCCTCCGCCGTGGGTCTGCATGCCCGCCCCGCGAGCCTGTTCGTGCAGGCCGCGGCCGACCAGCCGGTTCCCGTGACGATCGCCAAGGGCGGGGTCGCGGTGGACGCCCGCAGCATCCTGTCGGTCCTGGGCCTCGACGCCCGGGGCGGCGACGAGGTCGTGCTGACCGCCGACGGGGACGGCGCCGACGACGCGCTCGCCGCGCTGGCGGCGGTGCTGGAAGTGGACCACGACGCATGAGCATCGGAGTCAGCCCCGGCGCGGCGGCGGGTCCCGTCGCCCGCCTCGGGCTCCCGCCCACCTTGCCGACCACCGTGCCCGAAGCGCGGGCCGATGACGCCGTGCGCGCCGCGACGGCGTTGGAGGAGACCGCGGTCGAGTTGGAGCGGCGGGCCAAGCTCGCCGGGCCGGAGGCGGCCGAGGTGCTGACCGCGGCGGCCATGATGGCCCGGGATCCCGCGCTGGCGGGCAACATCCGGGACCTGGTCGGCCAGGGCGTGCCCGCCGCGTGGGCGGTCGACCGCGCTATCGGCGGCTACCGCGACCTGTTGGCCAATGCGGGCCCGTACATGGCCGAGCGCGTCGCCGATCTCGACGACATCCGCGACCGCGCGGTCGCCCGGCTGCTGGGTGTACCGATGCCCGGCCTGCCGTCGCCGGGGCACCCTTATGTCCTGGTGGCTCGGGATCTCGCGCCCGCCGACACGGCGCTGCTCGACCCGAGCGTGGTTCTCGCGTTGGTCACCGAACTGGGCGGCCCGACCAGCCACACCGCGATCCTGGCCAAGTCGCTCGGCATTCCCGCCGTCGTCGCGTGCGCGGCCGCTGGGTCCTTTGTGGACGGCCAGGTTGTGGTCGTGGACGGCGACAGCGGGGCCGTCACCCCGGACCCGACCGCCGCGCAGCTCGACGAGGTGACCGAACGGCAGGTCGCGCGGGCGCGGCGGACCGCGCTGACCGGGCCCGGACGCACCAAGGACGGCCACCCGGTCGCGCTGCTGGCCAACATCGGCGGCCCCACCGACCTGCCCGCTGACATCGAGGGCGTCGGCCTGTTCCGCACTGAGTTCCTGTTCCTCGACCGCACCGAGGCGCCGACGGTCGCCGAGCAGCGCGCGGTGTACCGAGAGGTGCTGGCGCCGCTGGCCGGGCGCAAGGTGGTGGTCCGCACGCTCGACGCGGGCGCCGACAAGCCCGTGCCCTACGCCTGTCCCGATCCGGAGGACAACCCGGCGCTGGGCGTGCGCGGTCTGCGCACGTCGTGGCGGCGGCCGGAACTGCTGCGTGACCAGCTCGAAGCCCTCGCGCTCGCCGCGAACGACACCGGCGCCGAGCCGTGGGTGATGGCGCCGATGGTGGCCACCGCGGCCGAGGCCGCGGGGTTCGCGGCGGTCGCGCGGGAGCACGGGATCGGCAAGGTCGGCGTGATGATCGAGGTCCCGGCCGCGGCGCTCCGCGCTGACGCGGTGCTGGCCGAGGTCGACTTCGTCAGCATCGGCACGAACGACCTCGCCCAGTACACCTTCGCCGCCGACCGCCAGCTCGGCGCGCTCGCCGAACTGCTCGACCCGTGGCAGCCCGCCCTGCTCGACCTGATCGCCGCGACCGCCCGGGCCGGGGCGCGCGCGGGCAAGCCGGTCGGCGTATGCGGTGAGGCGGCAAGCGATCCGCGGCTCGCCCCGGTGCTCGTGGGCTTGGGAATCGACTCGCTGTCGATGGCGCCGGTGAGCGTCGCCGATGTCCGCGCGGCCCTGGCCGAGCACACGCTGGACCAGTGCCGGGAGATAGCGGCCGCGGTGCTCGCGGCGGGCACTGCCGAGCAGGCAAGGGAGGCAGCCGCGCGACTAGGGTAGGTCAGGTGCGGCTCGCCACCTGGAACGTGAACTCGGTCAAACAGCGTGAACCCAGGCTGCTCGCCTGGCTCGACCAGCGGCAGCCCGACGTGGTCTGCCTGCAGGAGACCAAGCTGACCGACGAGGCGTTCACCGCGCTGCTGGGCGACAAGCTCGCCGAGCGCGGCTACGCGGTGGCGCTCAGCGGCGAGGTCCAGTGGAACGGCGTGGCCATCCTGAGCCGAGTCGGGCTCGACGACGTCGAGGTCGGCTTCGCGGGCGCCCCGGGCTTCCCGCACCTGGAGGCGCGCGCGGTGTCGGCGACTTGCGGCGGCATCCGCGTGCACTCGCTGTACGTGCCCAACGGCCGCGTGCCCGACTCCGAGCACTACCACTACAAACTGGCGTGGCTGGCCGCGCTGCGCGAGGTCGTCGCCGCGGGCCCGCGTGAGGTGGTGGTGTGCGGCGACATGAACATCGCGCCCACCGACGCCGACGTGTTCGACCCGAAGGCCTACATCGGCGAGACCCACGTGACGGCGCCGGAACGCGCCGCGCTGGCCGAGTTGCAGGCCGTCGGGCTGCACGACGTCGTGCGCGACCGCTGGCCGGACGAGACGGTCTTCACCTACTGGGACTACCGCGCCGGGATGTTCCACCAGAACCTGGGGATGCGCATCGACCTGGTCCTGGCGGGCGGCCCGGTGGCCGAGCGGGTGCGCGCGGCCTGGATCGACCGGCACGCGCGCAAGGGCACCGGGCCCAGCGACCACGCGCCGGTCATGGTCGACCTGGACGAGGCGCCCGACGGCGACATCGGTCCCGTCGTGCCGCCACCGTCCGCCGGGCGACCCCGGCGGACGGTGAAGCTGCCGCAGCAGAAGTGAGGCGGCTAGAAGATGTGGAACGTCCGCACCGACGCCCACGTGCCGCCGTCACCCGCCGAGGGGCCGGTGAACGTGCCGCCGAGCACGCGAGCGCCCATCACGACGCCCGGGACGCCGACGACGGCGCCGTAGCCGACCATGTGCATCAGCACGAGGTGGCCGTCGGTGTCGCCGATGACGGTGTGGAAGCCGCCGGTGGAGATGAAGTTGCCGCCGACGTAGGTGCCGATCTGGTTGATGTGGAAGTCGCCGACCGGCAGGAAGCCGCGGTGCGGGCCGGTCAACACGGCGCCGATGAACGGGTACTCGGCGGCGGTGGTCTGCGCGGGCTCGGCCATCTTCGCGTCGGTGAGCGCGGCGATCGGGCCGCTGTGGCCGTCGGTCGTGGTGAAGGTGCCGGAGAAGCCCTTGGCGCCCGCCTGCCACGACGAGCCGGTCAGCCAGCCGTCGAACGCGGAGTACTTGACCTCGGGGGCGACGAACGGCTTCTGCACGACGGTCAGCCGGACCTGGCCGGTGCGCTCGGTCTCCGGCATGTTCACCCGCGCGGCGCGCGCCTGGCCGGTGAGCACGGTGGTCGTGGTCTTGAAGAAGATGCCCGTGGTGGTCTGGGAGACAACGGTCGTCGGGGTCAGCTCGCCGCGCCAGAACGGGTTGGTGTCGTGGGCGTCGTCGCCGAAGACGAACCCGACGGTCAGGTGCTCGGCGAACGGCGCGGCGACGGCCGCTGACGCGCTGGAGGCGGGCAGGGTGACACCGAAGACGGCGACGAGAGCGACGACCGTGGCGCGCAGGAATGCCCGCATGTTGTCTCCTTGGGGACGGGGCTGGTCAAGCTATCGATACTCCCGGCGAGGGAGCCGGGGAAAGGCGCCACAATCAACCTTGTCGCGGGGGACAAGGAACCAATCCGCCCGCTTCGGCGTTTCCCGCGTGTGACTCTCGGCCTGCTGTTCGCCTTGTCGCTGCCGGGTCTGGTCTGCGGCCTGATCGCGCTGGCCGCCGTCGAGCGGCTCGGCTCGTGGTCGGGCAGGCGGCGGCTGCGGCGGGACGACACCCCGGTCTCGGCGGTGGGCCTGGAGGAGTTGGACGCGCTGTTCTCCGGCGGCAAGCGCGTGGAGTTGGACGAACGCAAGTCGCACACGCTCATGCGTGACGAAGAAGAAGCGGGCGCGCCTCCGCGCACGAAAGTCGATCTCGACCGCGGGGTCGTGCGGATCGTGCTGCCGGACTAGCGACGCCAGGTGTCGTTGTACGCCGACGCCTTCGCGGCCTCCTCAGCCGCGTGGCGTCTGCGGCGGACGGCGGTCGCGTGACCCGCGGGGAAGCCGTGCTGAGCCACGCGCGCGTCGACGTTGTCCTGGGCGAAGGCGAGGATGATCCGCAGCGCCACCAGGAAACCCAGCAGCGTCGAGCCGAGCGCGAGCGGCCACGAGCCGCCGAACACCACGAGCGCGCCCAGCAGGCCGCCCAACAATGGCGCCAACTGGACCAGCCCGCGGGCGAACGCGCGGACCAGCCATGTCCGGCAGGTGGCGACGTGCAGGACCCACTCGCGGTAGCGCTCGGGGAGTCGGCCGCCGTAGACGAACCAGAGCCACCGCAGCGGCCCAGGACGCTTCATGTGGGCAATGTTAGGGGAGGTCGAACCGCCACCGGAGGTTGAGCGACCCACCCCACTCGACCGACCCGGTGCCCTCCTGCGGCTGCCACTTCAGGTCGAGGTCGCCGCGCAGGAAGATGTCGACGTTGCGCAGCGGGCGCACGCCGAACTCGGCCTCGTTGTCCAGGCCCAGTTCGAACCCGTGCTCCCGGGTCCAGTCCAGCGTCAGGCGGGTCGTCTCGGTGAGGAACCAGTTCCGCCACAGCGGCAGCTCGCGGTTGAACAGCTGCACGCTGCCGTTGCCCGCCAGCGGACCCGCGCCCGCGCCGAGCGTCAGCTGCGCGCCGGGATGGGTGGCGAGGTCGAACGAGTCGAAGTCCTGCAGCATCCGCTCCAGGGTCGTGTCATCCCAGTGCAGGTGCAGCTGCGCGGGGATGCGCAGGTCGACGGGGTTCGCCGTCCCCGTGGGTGTCGACGAGGACGCGCCTTCGAGCGCCTGCCACGTCGCGTCGTCCACGACCCCGGTCTCCGGCAGGCCCTCGCGCCGCTGGAAGAACTTGACCGAGCCCTCGGTGAGCGGCCCGAACAGCCCGTCGACCGGGCTCAGCCGGATCTCACCCGCCGCCGACTCGGCGGCCAGCTGGTGTTCCAGCAGGCCCTGCAGGTACTCCACCCACGCGGTCTCGTCGCTGTCGCGTCTTAGTTCCGGGTTGCCCATCGCGCGCTCCTCAGGCGACCGCGGGGCCCTCGGCCCCGTGGCGGATGGTCGGGTCGACGCCTTCGACGTTGTCGGGCACGGGCTCGCTCTCCAGCCACGCGACCCACTCGCTGTTGAGCTCGACCGCGCTGCCCGGCGCGACTTCCTGCTCGAACTCGACGCCGGTGATCTCACTGTCCATCGACCCATCGTCCGTGGGCTTGACCAGCCAGGACAGGTCCGTCGGGGCGGCCGGAAGGGCAGTCAGGCGCGGACGTAGCGGGTGACCGACAGCAGGTCGAGCGGGTCGACCGAGTCCGGGTCGGGCTCGATGGCGTCGGTGAGGGCCTTGGTGATGAGGTCCAGGTCGAGTCCGGCGCCGATCAGCACCAGCTGCGTGCCGTGCGGCTCGGCTTCCGGGTGGACACTGATGTACGGGCCGACGGTCTGCACCGAGAACTGCTGCCCCTCGCCGAAGTGCACGTAACCCTTCATCCGGTACAGGCCGGCGGGGCGGTCGGTGAGGAAGGCGGCGAACCGGGTCGGGTTGAGTGGCTGCGCACTCGTGAACGTCGTCGTCTCGTACTCGGCGTGCAGATGCGGCTCGCGGTCGATCAGGTCGTCGAACGAGAGCTGCTGCCACGCCGCGTCGGAGCGGCCCGCGGGTTCGAACAGCAGCGCCGGGTCGACCCTGCCGTGCTCGACGGGCACGACCGGGACGCCGTGGGACAGCGAGCGCACCAGGTCGAGGACGCCGGGCTCGGCGCGGTCCATTTTGTTCAGCAGCACCAGATCCGCGTAGCGCAGGTGCTTGTCGAGCTGCGGATGGCGCAGCCGCGTCGACTCGAACTCGGCGGCGTCGACGACCTCCACCAGGCCGCCGTAGGTCACGTGCGGGTTGGTGCTGTTGAGCACGAGCCGCACCATCGCGGGCGGCTCGGCGAGGCCGCTGGCCTCGATCACGATCACGTCGACCGGCGCGTCCGGCGTGGCCAGCCGGTCGAGCATCGCGTCGAGGTCGCTGACGTCCACCACGCAGCACAGGCAGCCGTTGCCCAGGGTCACCATCGAGTCGACCTGGGCGGCCACGGTCATCGCGTCGATGTTGACGCGGCCGAAGTCGTTGACGATGACGCCGATGCGCGTGCCGGTGCGCGAGGTGAGCAGGTGGTTGAGCATCGTGGTCTTGCCTGACCCCAGGAATCCCGCGACCACGATCACAGGGATCGTCACCGGCCCAGGGTAGCGGCGGTGCGCCGCGGAGGCCGTGAGCGCGCGGCCGTGTCGTTCTACTTTGCTCTCCAGAGGCAACGGAAAGTGATCGTCTGGTTGCCCTCGGATAGCGGAAAAGCGGCTTCTGTCAACGGATTCCGCGACCGGGCGTTGGGACAGTCGGAGTAGTGCCCCACTGTTTTTACAGATATAGCGTGGTTTTCGGGTCGGGTCCACCTCTGGGAAAGCCAGCGGGATCGGCAATTACACCGTTGACACGACGGCGATCCACAGTCCACAGTCGTGCCCGTCCCCCTGCTGACAAGAGAGGTACCCATGAGACGCCGCACCCTGCTGCTGATCGCGACCATCCTGACCGCCGCGGGCCTGGCCATCGCCGCCCCGTCGGCCTTCGCCGGTTCGATCGACACCTTCGAGACCAACTCGAAGTGCTGCGCAACGCCTTGAAGAGAGTCTCTCTCACCTTGAGAGTGCGTTAGCGAATGATTTTCCCGTACTACCTCACCAGATAGTCGGTTCCGACCAAAAGCGTGACCTTGGCCCGATACGATCCCGGCGGGCCAGGGAGGGTCAATGACCGTGGGATCGCAGGCGACGGGCACCATTCGTCGTTTCTTGAGCAAGCGCGGACGCGGCCGGGAGTCGGCCAGTTTCGGCGCCGCCGCACTCGGCGTACTGCTGCTGGCCGGGGCGGCACTGGGGAACGGGATCTCCCGGACCGCGGTCGAGGTCTCCGACGGGCTGACCTGGCTCGCCGACGAGCAGCGCGGCGAGGTGGTCCAGGTCAATCCCGCCTCTGGCAGGCCGGAGACCCGGCTGCAGGTATCGGGCAGCGACTCCCAGCTCGACATCACGCAGAAGGACGGCGTCCTGGTCGTCCTCGACCGGCGCACCGGCCAGATCACCGTGATCGACCTGGCCACGCTGCTGGCCAGCGGCAGGCGACAGGCTCCCCCCGGCGGGTCGAGCAAGGTCCTGCTGGTGGGCGGCAGGCTTTACATCGTCGACCGGGCGGGCGGCTCGGTCGTCAACGCCGACCCGATCACCCTCGCCGACATCGGCGCGCCATGGCAGGCCGGGCTCCCGCTGGCCGACGCGGTGATCGATGAGTCGGGCACGCTCTGGATCGTCGACCACGGCGGCACGCTGCGCGCGCTGGAGTGGTCGGAGGACGAGGGCAAGTTCGTCGAGAAGTCCGAGCGCCCGGTCACCGGCGCGGGCCCGCGCACCGCCCTCGTCCCGCACGAGCGCGGCGTGACGCTGCTCGGCCTGGAAGGCGGTGTCGTCCTGCGCGACGGCACGGGCGAGGACCTGACCGCCTCGACGGCCCGGCAGGGCGGCGACGTGCTCGCCGCGCAGACCAGCCCGTCCGGTCTGACCCCGGCCTCGGTGCCCGACGCGGGCACGGTCGTGCTGGTCAGCGGCACTGAGGTGCTCCGGGTCAACGTGGCCGACCTCGGCTGCGCGCGGCCGGGCCGCCCGGTGGTCTACCGGGACAAGATCTACGTGCCGTGCCGCGGCACCGGCCGGGTCATCGTGCTCGACCGGGGCGGCAAGCGCGGCGGCGACGACGTCCGCACCAACGGCTCCGGCGACCCGCAGCTCGTGTTCGACGACGGCAAGCTGTTCATCAACGCCCCCGGCGCCGAGACCGGCGTGATCGTCGACCCGGACGGCTCCACCCGGTCGGTCGTGATCCGCAGCCCCGAGCTGCAGGTCACCAACCCCGACCGCTCGCCGCCGCCGTCGCCGCCGAGCCCGCCGAAGCCCAACCCGACCGAGCCGACGCGCACCCGGCCGAACCAGCCGACGCCGACCGGGAGCACGACCACCGGCGTCGCGCCGGGGACGACCGACCCGAGCGGCTCGCCCGCGCCCACCACCGTGACCTCCGGGACCCGCACGGGCGGCGCGCCCGGTGTGCCGCCAGGTGTGTCGGTCTCGCTCAACGGGCGCACGGCCAACGACGTCACCGTCGACATCCGCTGGGGCGCGGCCGCCGACAACGGCTCGGCGATCACCGGATACGTCGTGAGCGCGCGCGGCGGGTTCGCGGGCTCGCCCAAGACCGCCCAGGTCGCGGGAACGTCGACCACCATGGCCCTGAGCTGCGTGGGTAATCAGTTCTGCGTCAACGGCAGGCTCGATGTGTCGGTCGTGGCCGTCAACGGCGTCGGCCAGGGCACGGCCGGGACCGCGGTGTGGGCGGTGCCGCAGGCGAGCACGACCACGCCGCCGCGCCCGACCACGACCCAGCCCCCGGTGACCACCACGACGCCGCCGCCGGTGACCACGACGACCCAGCCGCCTCAGCCGACGACGACCACCACGACCCCGCCGCCCCCGGCCCCGGTGCCGACCGCGGGTGCCGTGGTGATCAGCGGTGCCACCAAGTCCGGTTACATCGCGCGCCTGACGATGGCCCCGCCGTCGGACTGGGCCAACCACGACGGCTCGTGCCTGGTCGTGAACAAGACCTATGACTACACCGAGGCCGTCGCCTGCAACGCCACGAGCGCGTCCGTCGCCATCGATGAGGGCGTGAACACCATTGTGATTCGGGCGACCGCGCGGGACGGCAGCCGCTCGGTGGAGTCGGCGAGCCGGACGGTCCGGATCATCGCCAACGAGTGCCAGCCAGGCCGGATCTGCCCAGTGCAGCCGCAGGTCGCCAGCGACCCAGTGAGCAACGAGGTGTCGTCCGGGCCGATGGTCGGCGCGGGCATCGGCCTGCTGGCCACCGCGGCGCTGCTGCGGTTCGGCGTGCGACGCCGCGAGGAACAGGAAGACGACAAGCAGTGACGACCATGAGTGGCCCCGCGATCGGTGAGCAGGAGATCGCCGCGTTCCGCGCGCTGCACACGCGGGTGGGCGACGCGGTGGAGACCGCGCTGCGCGGCAAGCGCGAGGTGATCGACCTGGTGCTGACGGCCATGTTCGCGGGCGGCCACGTGCTGCTGGAGGACGTGCCGGGCACCGGCAAGACGACTCTCGCGCGCGCCGTCGCGGGCGCGCTGGGCGGGCTGTCGCGGCGCGTCCAGTTCACCCCCGACCTGCTGCCGTCCGACGTGACTGGCACGTCGGTCTTCGAGCCGCAGACCGGCCAGATCCGGTTCCGGCCCGGCCCGGTGTTCGCCAACGTCGTGCTCGCCGACGAGATCAACCGGGCGGCGGCGAAGACCCAGTCGGCGCTGCTGGAGGTCATGGAGGAGCACACGGTCACCGTTGACGGTGTCGGGCACGCGGTGCCGGACCCGTTCCTGGTGGTGGCCACGCAGAACCCGATCGACCTCGACGGCACCTACCGGCTGCCCGAGGCCCAGCTCGACCGGTTCATGCTGCGCACCTCGATCGGCTATCCCGAGCTGCTGCACGAACTCGACGTGCTGCGGCCGGGCAGCGGCGCCGGCCGGATCGGCACGGTGCCGACGGTGACCAGCCCGCAGCAGGTCGCCGAGGCGGGCCGTCGGCTGGCGACTTTGCACGTGGCCGACCCGATCCTGCGCTACATCACCGAACTCGGCGCCGCGACCCGCGCCGACGACCGGCTGCGGCTGGGCGCGTCGACCCGCGGCCTGCGCGCGCTGGTCCGCTGCGTGCAGGTGTACGCCGCGGCCAACGGCAGGCACTTCGCGGTGCCCAGCGACGTCCAGCGGCTCAGCGCTCCGGTGCTGGCCCACCGGCTCGTGCTGACCCGCGAGGCGCAGCTGTCCGGCATGACCACGGCCGACGTGCTCGCCGACGTGGTGTCCCGGGTCGAGGTGCCGCGGCCGACGCCGCAATGAGCGTGCGGCTGACCGCGCGCGGCGTCGGCGCGCTCGTGCTCGGGGCGCTGCTCGCCGGGTGCGGCCTGTGGTGGCGGTATCCGGGCCTGGCGGCGCTGGGGATCGCGCTGACGGTGATCACGCTGGTGGGGATAGGTTCTGTGCTCTTCGCCGCCCCGGTGGCGACGAGCCGCACGGTCCGGCCGCGCACAGTGCAGCGGTTGGGCGCGTGCACCGGCACGCTGGAACTGACCAGTCGCGCCAAGCGGTTCCGGGTGCTGCTCGACGGCACCGACGAGGTCGCGGGCGAGCCGGTCCCGGTCGACATCCCGCTGCTGGCGCCGGGGGAGCAGACCAAGGTCGACTACCGCATCCCGACGGATCGCCGTGGGGTGTGGAAGGTCGGCCCGCTGACGCTGCGCAGGCGCGGACTGGCCGCGCTGGCGGAGGCCCGCACGACTGTGGGCGCGGTCGTCGAGGTTCGAGTGGTGCCCCGGGTGCTGCCCGTTCGCGGGCTGCCGTCGGGCGCCCGCCGCGGCCAGGTCGGCGCGGATGAGCGGGTCGAACGCGGCGGTACGGATTTGGTGGGCCTGCGCGAGTACGTGCCCGGCGACGACCTGCGCCGCCTCCACTGGGCGACGAGCGCGCGTACCGGCACCCTGATGATCCGCGAGGACGCCGACCCGGCGCGCCCGCATCTCGCGGTGCTGCTCGACGACCGCGCCGCGGGCTACCCGGAAGCGCGCCAGTTCGAGGACGCCGTCGAGATCGCCGCGTCCCTGCTGACCTCCGCGATCGGCGACGGCCACCCGGTGCGGTTGCTGACCGTGTCCGGCTCGGTGGACGTCGAGGTCGGGGCGAGCACGGCCGACGGCGACGCGGCGTCGGTGCTCTCTGAGTTGGCCGAACTGGCGATGACCGACGCGGAGCCGACCTCGTCGGTTCCGGTGCGGGATCTGGACGTGGTCGCGGTGGTGTGCGGTGCCGAGTCGGAGCTTTCGGCGCTGCTGCTGGAGGCAGGTCGGGCGGCGTTCGGCGTGGTGCTGTCGGTCGACCCGAGCGCGTCCGGTCTGTCGGCGCTGGGCGGGGTGCTGGTGATCCGCGCGGCGGACGCCGAGGGCGTGCTGCGCGCGTGGGACACAGGGGTTGCCCGATGACTGGGATCAGGTCCGCGTGGGCGGCTGTTCTTCTTGTGCTGGCGGCGTTTCCGCTGTCGGCGGGCTGGTCGGGCTCGGTGGCGTGGCCGGTGTTCGCGGGGGCGGTGGTCGTCGCGTTCGGCGCGGTGCTGCTGGCGAACGCGGTCAAGCTGACGACCGGCCTCACGTTGTCCGTGCTGGTCCTGGGTGGCCTGACCGCAGGCTATTACGTGGCCAAGGGCGCTATCGCGGGTGGCCCGATCGAGGTGCTGCGCGACAGCCTGCCCCGGCTGCTGACCTCCGCGCGGCCCGCGCCGCCCACGCTCGATCTGCTGATGCCCGGTGCGCTGCTGGTGTTCCTGGTCGCGGTGGTCGTCGCGGTGTCGTTGGCGGGTCGGTCTCTCATCGGCCCTCCCGCGGGCGCGGTCGTCGTCTACACGGCAGGAGCTTTGCTGACGGCCGGTCGTGCGGACTCGCGCGGGCTCATCGCGTGCGCGATCGTCGTCCTCGCGGTGCTCGGCTGGGTGCTGATCGACCGGGCCGAGGCCGCGCGCAAGGCACCGGTCGTGCCGCCGGTCGCCGTGCTGACCGTGCTGGCCGCGATCGCGCTGGCCGCCGGGATCCTGCCAGGCCGCAACGCTTTCGAGCCCCGCGAACTCGTGCAGCCGCCGGTCACCGACATCGACGTGTCGAACCCGCTGCCGAAGCTCGCGTCGTGGGCCGGGATGGCCGACACCGAACTGCTGCGCGTGCGCGGCCCGGAACTGCCGGTTCGCCTTGTCGCGCTGGCCGACTACACCGGCGCGGCCTGGCAGGCATCGTCGCTGTACGGCCCCATCGGCGCTGTCGCGGCGCCGGACCTGCCCGCGGGCAAGCACGTGCAGGAGGCCGACGTCGAGATCCGTCTCGGCGCGCTCGACGGAACGTGGCTGCCCACCATGGGCAGGCCGACCTCGACGAGCCTCGGCGACGTGCTGATCGACCCCGACTCCGGCTCGCTCGTCCTGCCGCGCGGGGCCACGCCCGGCCTGACCTACGAGATGCACGGCGTGGTCGACAAGCCGAGCGACGACGACCTCGCCACCGCGAAGGTCCCCGACGCGAGCCGCTACCTAGAGCTGCCGGGCCTGCCCGCGACGCTGGCCGACTACGCCAGGCAGGCCGTGGCCAACACGAACTCGCCGTACGAGAAGGCCGTCGCGCTGGAACAGGTCGTGCGCCTCGACCGCCACCCCGACGCCGAGGCCCCGGTCGGCTCGTCCTACGCGCGGATCGAGCAGTTCCTGTTCGGCCCGGCGGGCGACGCGGGCGCGGGCAAGGGCACCGCGGAGCAGTTCGCCACCGCGTTCGCCGTCCTGGCCCGGTCGGTGGGCCTGCCGACCCGGGTCGTCGTCGGATTCCCTCCGGTGCCTGAAGGTCCGGACGGCTACCGGGTGATCCGCGGGATCGACGCGACGGCGTGGCCGGAGGTGTACTTCAGCGATTGGGGCTGGGTGCCGTTCGACCCGGTCGCGGGCACCGACAGCGGCACCAGCGCCGCGGCGAAGCGCGAGGTGCTCAACCGGCTGGCCTCCACCACCGCGAAGCCGACCGCTCCGGCGTCGGACTTGCCCGCGCTGGTCATCCCGACGACCCAGCCCGCGCCCTCGGCCGCGCCGCGACCCCAGTCTCGGCAGTGGATCCTGCTCGCCGGGGTGGTCGCTGTGCCGCTGCTGGTGCTGGTCGTCCTGGCGTCGCTGCGTGCCGGTCGCCGGTCACGCCTGCGCCGCGCCGGGCCACAGGGAGCCTGGGCATACGTGCTGGATCACCTGCTGCTCGCGGGCCGCAGCCCGGCCCGGCACCTCGCCGCACCCGACGTCGCCGCGACCGTCCCGGACCCGGCGGCCCGCGCCTTGGCCGACCTGGCCGACCGCGCCGCCTTCGCGCCGGAGAAGACCGCGTCCGGTGACGCGTGGGGCTTGGCGCGCAAGGTGCGGGCGGGCGTGCGCAAGTCGGTGCCTTGGCACCGCAGGATCTTCTGGGGAGTCGACCCGCGGCCGTTGCGCCGACGCTAGTTCCGCACCGCGCAAACCCTTGCGGACGAGCCCTTGTGGTTCTCCGGGTCGACGAGACCGACGGCGACGAGCTGGAAGCAGTACTGCTTGGCCTTCGGGTCGAGGTCCGGCACCAGGAACGAGGTCTTGCCGGGGTCCACACCGGACACCAGCTTCGGCTTCGGTGAGACCACGGTGACGTCGTAGAGCACGAAGTGCGCTTGGCCACGGGTCGGGTCGGTCCAGAACACCTCGATGCTGGACCCGTTGTCCTTCAACCGGTTCAGCACGGGCGCCGTCCCCGGGTCGCCACCCTCGGCGATGCCGCCGCCGGTCGTTACGGGCGCGGTCGTGACGGGTGCGGTAGTCGTCGGCTGGGGCGTCGTGGTGACCGCGGCGGTGGTCGTTTTGGGCGAGGGCTGGGCGGAGGTCCCGTCGTCGCTCGCCAGGATGCCGATGCCGACGCCGACGATGGTCACCACGATCGCGGCCAGGCCCCACGCCCACGCGCGGGACTTGCGCTCGGGGGCCGACTCGGGGGTGCGGTCGGTGGCGTCGAAGTCGAGCAGGTCCCAGTCACGGTCCGGCTCGGCCACCGGCTTCGCGTGCGGCCACTGGATCGCGGGATCCCGGGGTGGGGCGACCGGTGTGGTGCGGATGGTCTGCTCGGCGGGCCTGACCGGCGGTGGCGCCTGAGTTCGCGGCGGCGTCGCCTCGTAGGACGCCGGACGTCCTACATCGGCAACCTGCGCAAAGGTTTGCGGTGCCGGTGCCGGTGCCGGTGCCGGTGCGGGTGTGGGCGTCGGGTCGGGGGTAGTCGGCGCGGTTGGGATGGTCGGCGGGGCTGGGGTCGCGCCTGCCGATGGGCCGAACTCGACCGGTGCGGGCGCTTCCACGTGCCGCATCGTCAGGTCGGCGAGCTTGCCCGTCATCGTCCCGCGCGACTCTTCCACGACCGGCGCGCGCACCGGTTCCGGCTCGGGTTCCGGCTCCGGCGGCGTGGCGGACGGGCCGAAGTCGGTGAACGAGCCCGCCACCACGTGGCTCGTGTGCTCGACCGGCGCCATCGCCGTCGCCTCGTCGTCCACAGTGGACACAACGGCCGACGGCCCCCACCGCCGGACCTCCGCGCCGACCTCCGCCAACGCGTCACGCAGAGCGCCCGCGTCCGGATAGCGTTCCGCGCGGTCCTTGCGCAGACACCTGGCGATCACCTCGGCGAGTTCGCCCGGCACATCCGGCCGGGTTAGTCTGCGCGGCTCGGCCGACCGGATGCGGCCCAGGTAGGGCAGCACGGTGTCCTCGTCCGGGTTGTCCGACGCGAACGGCGGCACGCCCTCCAGCAGCGTGAACAGCGTCGAACCGAGCGACCAGATGTCGTCGGCCGCTGCGGGCGCGCCCCCGTCGATCATCTGCGGCGCCGCGTGCCGGTAGCTGACCATCTGCAGCGACGCCGAGTGCCCGGCGTCGGCGCCGCGCGCGATGCCGAAGTCGGCCAGCACGTAGGACGTCGGCAGCACGAGGATGTTCTGCGGCTTCACGTCGCGGTGCAGGAACCCCTGGGCATGGGCGAACGCCAGCGCGTCGGCCACCGCGATCCCCGCGGCCACCACCTCGACCACCGGCAGCGGCCCGCGTTCCCGCAGCCGGTCGTGCAGGGAGCCCAGGTCGTAGAACTCCATGACGATGCACGGCCGCCCACCCGGCACCGTGCCGGTGTCGAGCACCGTCACGATGTGCGGGTGCTGGCGCCCGAGCCGGACGGTGATCTCCAGTTCGCGCTGGAACCGCGCCAGCGTCGCGGGGTCGTCGACCTGCAGCACCTTGACCGCGACGTCCCGGCCGAGGCCGTCCTGCCGCGCGCGGTAGACCGTGCCCTCGCCACCCTGGGCGACGAGGCGGAAGTCGCTGTACCCGGGCAGGCTGATCGAGCCCGCCGCGGGTTCAGCGGGTTTGGGTGCCCATGCCAGCAGTTCGTCGTCCACGGCGGCATCGTATCCACGCACGGTCCGTCGCGGACGGTGGTTGGCCGGGGCGTGACCCCGGCCAACCACGACCGGCTAGCTGACGGCCTTCAACGCGTCGACCTCACCGGCTCCGTAGAAGCTGTTGTGGGCCGGACCGCCCTGGCAGGTCTGCGGCGCGCCGCTGTTCTGCGGGAACGGTGCGTAGATCGACGTGTCCGGGCACGACAGCGGGTTCGTCGCCTGCTGCAGCCGCGCCGCGATCGCGCCCGGGCTGCCGCCGCGGACCGAGAGCAGCAGCGCCGCGACGCCGACCGCGTGCGGTGCGGCCATCGAGGTGCCCTGGGCGTAGCAGTACTTCGCGCCCGTGGCCGGGTCGAACACGGTCCGCGCGGGCAGACACGCCGCCGCGGTGGGCCACGTCGAGAGCACCCGGCCGTTCACCGTCGACCCCACCTGCAGGATCGAGTCGCCACCCGGCGCCGCCACGTCGGCGGTGGAGATGCCGTAGGACGAGTAGAACGACTTGAGCCGCAGGCTGCCCGTCGCGGTCACGCCGACCACGCCGGGGACCTCGACCGGAACCACCGAGCAGGCGTTGGTGATCTCGCGCTCCTGCTCGCTGCCCGGCGGGAAGTCCGGGCTGATGACGTCCATGGTCGGGTGCGACAGGTCGGTGCTGTCGTTGCCCTGTGAGGCGATCACCAGCACGCCGTTGGACTGCGCGTAGCGGATGGCGCGCCGCTCGGCGGCCCACAGCGCCCGCTGTTCGGGGTCGTTCTTGCAGTTGAACAGCCACGGGTCGGCGAAGTAGCTGTTGTTCGTCACGTGGATGCCGTGCGTGGCCGCCCACATGAACGAGCAGATCACCATCTCTGGGAAGAAGAACCCGTCGTCGTTGCTCGACTTGATGCCCGCGATCTTCACGTTCGGCGCGACGCCGACGATGCCGGTGCCGTTCGCCGCCGCGGCGATGGTGCCCGCGGTGTGGGTGCCGTGCCCGTTGGCGTCGTTACCCGGCAGCAGTGGGGCCGGGGCGCCGCTGGAGCAGTCGGTGCTGCGCGAGGCGTCGTAGTTGGGTGCGATGTCGGGGTGGGTGAAGTCGAGGCCGGTGTCGAGGTCGCCGACGATCACCGAGCTGCTGCCGCCGGTGATGGCGTGCGCCTGTGGGACGTTGATCTGAGTCATGTCCCACTGCAGGCCGGACAGGGTGTCGCCCCACGCGGCCTGCTGGATGGCGGCGGCGGTGGCGTCGTCGGCCGCGGCGGCCGGGAGCCGGGTGCCGAAGCCCGCGGTGGAGCTCACGGCCTCCACGCCCGCCGCCTGCTTGACCGAGTTGGCGAACCCGCCGCTGCCCGAGCGGGCGACGACGACCCCGATCTGCGAGTAGTTCGCCACGACCGTGCCGCCCGCGGCTTGGACGGCGCCTGCCGCGCTCGCGGTTGACGCCCCTTGCCGGTAGACGACGACATACGTGGACTGCGCCGCGTCGGTGGTTCCCGCGGCGGTGGTGGCACTGATCGGTGCCACGAGCAGCGCCGCTGTCAGCCCGAGTAAGGCGGGCAGCGTGCGTCTGCGGGTTGCGTGCTTCATGTGCAGGCCTCCGGGTTGTGCCGGTTGCCCCCTGGATGGCGTGGTCGTGCTGCCCCTGTGGTCGATCCCCACCATTGCATCGCGTGGGCGGCCGATTTCGTACCGTGCGGGCTAGGTGAATCTCAGGTCCGCCGAAGCCGACTGCTTGAGCGTGCGAGTCACAGTACAAAGCGCGGCGACCGCGCGCTGGACGACAGCGCGCAGTTCGTCCTGGGCCTCGGCTTCGAGGCCCGACAGGTCGAGGTCGAGCAGCAGGTCCACGCCGTCGAGCTGGTGGGCGCCGGGCGGGCGCACGTCGGCGGCGGTCACCCGCACGGGTATCTCACCCGCGCGGCGGACGATCAGCTCCTCGCCGGTCACCGCCGCGCAGCCCGCCGCGGCGGCCAGCAGCAGCTCGACCGGGCTGAACGAGCCCGCCTGGCCCACCCGGCCGATGGCGACCGAAGCGCCCCGGTCGTTGCGCGCGACGAACTCGTGGGTGCCGGTCCGCTCGACCTCGACCGGGCTCACTCCGCCGCCGCCCGCTCGGCCTCGCCCCGCTCGACGCAGAACTCGTTGCCCTCGGGGTCGGCCAGCACGACCCAGCCCCGGCCGTCCGGCCTGCGCTGGTCGTCGACCAGGGTGGCGCCGAGCCCGATCAGCCGCTCGACCTCCTCGTCGCGCGTGCCTTTCGGACACAGGTCGAGGTGCACCCTGTTCTTGACGGACTTGGCCTCCGGGACCTGGACGAACAGCAGCCGCGGCCCGGCGGGCAGTTCGATGAGCACGGCCTCGTCGCCGGGCTGGTCGTCCGGGTGGACCGGCAAGCCGATGACCCCGCTCCACCAGGTGCCCAGCGCGTAAGGGTCGGAGCTGTCAACGGTGATGCTGTGGATCAGGGAGGTCAACGGTCTTCCTCTCGGCTGGTGAGCCGCAGGATTCCCACGCGGCCGGTGGCGCCGGACGCCCAGCAGGCGCCGTCGCGCGCGCAGTCAACCGTGTCGAACGTACCGGCGTCGAACTGTTTCCAAGTGCGGCCGCTGTCGATCGTGTAGTCGCTGCCGGTCGGTCCGACGGCGATGGCGGCGGTCTGGACGAACGGGTGCCACGCCACGCCCGAGCGGTAGCCCTGCGGCGCGGTCGACGGCTTCTGCCAGGTCCGGCCCGCGTCGCGGCTGGTGCCCAGCGCGTCGGTGCCGTTGGTCGGGGCGGCGAAGTCGCCGCCGACGGCGATCCCGCGCAAGGTGTCACGCCACGCGGTGGCGAACACGCCCGCGCTCGCGCCGCTGGCCAGGTTGGTGTCGGTGGCCGTCCAAGTGCGGCCGCGGTCGCGGCTGTGCAGGACGCGCGCCTTGGCGCCGCCGCCGGTGGCGATCCACGCGTCCCGTCCGCCCGCGACGCTGACGCACTGGCCGCTGGCGGCGAAGGCGAACTCACCTTCGAGCGCGGCGGGCATCCCGTCGTTCGGCACGACGGTCCACGTCGCGCCGCCGTCTTCGGTCGACAGCACGCGGAACTTGCCGTCGACCGGGTCGCTCAGCGCGATGCCGTGCCTGCGGTCCCAGAAGGCGAGGCAGTCGTAGAACGCGGTCGGCTCGGTGTTGCGGAAGACCTCGGTCCAGGTCGCGCCGCCGTCCCCGGTCCGGAAGATCCGGGAGTCCTCGCCGGTGCCGATGCTCATGGCCACGGCGGTGTCGGCGTCGAACGCCTGGATGTCGCGCAGCTGGAGGGCGGCGGCGCCGGGCGGGATCGTGCGCTGCCAGGTGGCGCCGCCGTCGACGGTCCGCAGCACGGTGCCCTCGCTGCCGCTGGCCCACGCGACGCGGTGGCTCACCGCCGACAGGCCGCGCAGGCGGGCGGTGGATCCGGTGGGGGACAGCTGCCAGGTCGGGCTGAGCCCGGGCGCCGGGGTGGCCGACGCGGGGGCCTGCAGCAAACCGGCGGTCACCGCGGCGAGCGCGGCGATGATCAAGGGTCGCTTCATGTGGCCGGAACCTAGCCGACCGTGACGCCGAGGGCCAGGTTCTAAGCTGGCCGCGATGAGTACGTACACCAGCTTCGTGGCCCTGGGGGATTCGTTCACCGAGGGGATGTCCGACGACCTGCCCGACGGCACCTGCCGCGGCTGGGCCGACCTCGTCGCCGACCGCCTCGCCGCCGACGCCCCCGGCTTCCGCTACGCCAACCTCGCGATCCGCGGCAAGCTCGTCCGCCAGATCGTCGACGAGCAGGTCGACGCCGCCGTGGCCATGCGTCCCGACCTGGTCAGCTTCGCCGGCGGCATGAACGACGTGCTGCGCCCCGGCTGCGACGTCGGCGCGGTGACCGCCAAGATCACCGAGGCCGCCGCCGCGCTCGCCGGGTCCGGTGCCCGGCTCATGCTGTTCCGGGTGATCGACCCGACCGGCCGGATGCGCGGCAGCGCCCGGCTGATGCCGCGCATCACCCGGCTGCTGTCCGTGGTCGACGCGCTGGCCGCCGAGCACGACGCGATCGTGGTCGACCTGTTCTCCGAGAAGGTGTTCGACTCGCCCGCGCTGTGGGCCGAGGACCGCATCCACCTCAACGCGGAGGGCCACCGCCGGGTCGCCGAGGCCACGCTGCGCGCGCTGGGTCTGCCGGGCTCGTTCGACTGGACCGCGCCTGTGCCCGCCAACCCGCTTTCGCTCGCCTCTCGGGTCCGGGCGGACATGCGCTGGGCCCGGGTGCACCTCGGGCCGTGGATCGGGCGTCGCTTGACGGGCCGGTCGTCCGGCGACGGACGTGCGCCCAAGCTGCCGGAGCTGACTCCGCGCTAGTCAGGCCGCGGCCAGGGTCGGCAGCAGCTTGCGCAGGTCGTTCACCGCCGCGCGGCCCGCGCGGTTGGCGCCGATGGTGCTGGCCGACGGGCCGTAGCCGACCAGGTGGATTCGGGGATCGGCGACGACGCGGGTGCCGTCCATGACGATCCCGCCGCCCGGCCCGCGCAGCCGCAGTGGCGCGAGGTGGTCGAGCGCGGCGCGGAAACCGGTCGCCCAGAGGATCATGTCGGCCTCGATGAACCGGCCGTCCGCCCAGGTCACGCCAGTCGGGACGATCCGGTCGAACATGGGCAGCCGGTCGAGCACTCCGGTCCTGCGCCCCTCGACGACCTCGGGCGTGAGCCCCAGGCCGGTGACGCTGACGACGCTCGCGGGGGAGCGGCCCGCGCGGACGGCCTCATCCACCCGGGCGACGGCTGCGCGGCCGTGCTCCTCGGTGAAGGGGCCTTCGTGGAAGACCGGCGGACGCCGGGTGACCCAGGTCGTCGCCGCCGCGAACGGGGCGATCTCCAGCAGCGCCTGCACCGCGGACGTCCCACCGCCGACAACGACGACCCGCTTGCCCGCGAAGTCCTCGGGGCCGCGGTAGTTCGCGGTGTGCAGCTGAATGCCCAGGAAGTCCGACTGGCCCGGGTAGTGCGGCCAGAACGGCTTGTCCCAGGTGCCGGTCGCGTTGATCAGTGCCCGCGCCGACCAGACGCCGCGGTCGGTGTCGATCAGCAGGCGGCCGTCGTCGGTCACCGAGTGGACCGCGACCGGCCGCAGCACCGGCAGGTCGAACGCCCGCTCGTAGGCGCCGAAGTAGTCGGCGACCACTTCGGACGCCGGCCGGGTCGGGTCGCGCTCGCCGAGCGGGAAGTCGGGCAGGTCGTGGATGCCGTGCACCCGGCCCAGCCGCAGCGTCGGCCAGCGGTGCCGCCACGCCCCGCCCGGGCCGGGGTTGGCGTCCAAGACGACGAAGTCCATGCCGACCCGGCGCAGGTGATAGGCGCTGGACAGGCCCGCCTGCCCCGCGCCGATGACGGCGACGTCCACCTCGGTGGTCATATGAGGATCAACGCGCGGGTGAGCCGAGCCTTCCCGTTTCGGCGGTCTGATCGGTCACACTGTCCCGATGACCGACCACCGCGAACTGGCGCGCACGCTGTTCAACAGCGTGTGGGACCTGCTCGACCGGACCGACCGCGGCCCGGCCGACGACGACCGCATGATCCACATGGCGCACGCGTCGCGGTACCACTGGGGCGAGGTCGGCACCGCGCAGAACCTCATCCGCGGCGAGTGGCAGTGCGCGCGCGTCTACGCCGTGCTCGGCAGGCCCGAACCCGCGCTGTGGCACGGGCAGCGCGCGCTCGCGCTGTGCCAGGAACACGGCGTCGCCGACTTCGACCTCGCCTTCGCCTACGAGGCCATCGCCCGCGCGCACGCCATCGCGGGCCGCACCGACCAGGCACGCGACTACATCGAGCGGGCCGACAAGGTCGCGATCGCCGACCAGGAGGACCGAGGCCAGCTCAAACAGGACCTGGCCTCGGTGCTCAGGTGACCCGGCCGGGCCGCTCCAGGTAGGTCTCGCCCGCCTCGGCGAACCCGAACGGCCGGTACAGGTCGTGCGCGTCCTGGGTGTGCAGCATCCAGCGGAAATTGGCGCCGGGGCCGTCGTCGATCATCGCGCGGACCATCGCCTTGGCGATGCCCTGACCGCGCGCGCTCGCCAGCACGTGCACATCGGCCAGGTATCCGAGCGCGACGCCGTCGGAGACGGCACGCGCGAAGCCGACCTGCGCGCCGGTCGCGCGGTCGTAGGCGCCGACCAGCCGCCACGCGTTCGCGACCTGTGTCTCGAACTGCTCGCGGGTGCGCCACCGCGCCCAGTACGCCTCGGTCGACAGGAACGCCCACGCCGCGTCGACGTCGATCCGATCCCGATCGATGTCGATCTCAAACTCACTCATGGCCGCAATGTAGCGACGTAGCGCGCGGGCGTAACCCCAATATTCTTCCGGAAGTCCCGGATGAAGTGGGCCTGGTCGCTGTACCCGAGATCGACCGCCAGCGCCGCCCAGTCCACATCGTCGCCAGACTCGGCGCGCGCGGCGGCCTCGTGCATGCGAACCCGCCGGATCACCCACTTCGGCCCGACGCCCACATACTCGTTGAACAGCCGCTGCACCGACCGCACCGCCATCCCGGCCTCGCGCGCGAGTTCGTCCACCCTGGACACACCCTGCTCGATCGCCGCGACCATCGACCGGACGTCGGCCACCACGGGGTCGGCCTCGGGCCTGCGCGGGATCAGCACCGCCTCGGCCGCGGCCACCATCGCCGCGTCGTCGCCCGCCGACAGCACCGTCTCCGGCGCGACGTCGAGGAAGTCCGGCACGACCTTGTCGGTCAGTGTGGACACCGGCCCGCCCAGCCACGGCCGGAACCCGCCAGGGTGGAATCGGACACCCAGGACGTGTCCCTCGCCGACGAGCCTGCGCACGAACCGCCCGCGCATCACGCCGTAGAGCAGCGTGCCTTCGGGCTCGAACACCAAGTGGACGTTCGGGTGCGGGACCACCTGCTGCTCGTGTGGTGTCGTTCGCCGCCACGACACCAGCCAGTAGTACTCGACGAAGTCGGCCAGTTCCGCCGAGGGCGCCAGCGCACGCAACTCGAACCTGGTGCGCGCCGCCTGCGCACCGAGCACGCCTTTGCGTGGGACCGGCACAGCGAAACCTTAGACCGGGCCACCGACAATCCTGTCGCGTTTGTTCAAGACCCCAGGCCAGAGCCGAATTTAGCGTTGGGGCATGGACAAGCAGACAGTGATGGAGCGGGCGGCCGCGGGCGTTCTCGCGGTGGTCGGCAACGTCAAGCCCGACATGTACGACCGCCCGACCCCGTGCGCGGACTGGGACGTCCGCACGCTGGCGAACCACCTCACCCACTGGTCGGCCGTCGTCTCCGAGCGCGCCGCCCGCAAGCAGCCGGTGCCGTCGGACGGCTCGGAGGCCGAAGGCACCGACTACACCGCCGAGGCCGACTGGCCCGGCTTCTTCGCCGACCGGCTCGACCGCGCGGTCAAGGCATGGGGTGCACCGGGAGCGTGGGACGGCGAGACCGTGCTGGCCTCCGACCCCCGGCAGGCCGACTTCATCGGCAAGATGCTCTACGGCGAGCTCGTCCTGCACGGCTGGGACCTCGCCAGGGCGACCGGCCAGGACCTCGCCATCGACCCGGACGTCGCCGAGGCCGCGCTGGTCGACGCCGAGGAGATCGCGGACATGGCCCGCGAGTGGACCGCGTTCGGGCCGGAGGTCAAGGTGGGAGCCGACGCGTCGACCGTGGACAGGCTGCTGGCCGTGAGTGGCCGCGACCCGGAGTGGCGGCCGTAGTCTCGCGGGCATGACGCGTGACGTGGTGGTGATCGGCGGCGGAATCGCCGGGGTGTCTGTCGCGGCGGAGCTGGCCGCCTCCCGAGACGTATTGCTCGTGGAGGCCGAGCCGATGCTCGCCCGGCACACCACCGGCCGGTCCGCCGCCGTCTACCTGCCCAGCTACGGCGGCCCGGTCATCCGCGCGCTGACCGCCGCCAGCCTGGCCAGGTTCGACCCGGACCTGCTGTCGCCGCGCCCGATGCTCTGGGTCGCGACAGACGACGAAGGCACCGCCACGATCGACGCCTACCTGGCCGGGGGCACCGCGGATCCGGCAACCGCCGCCGAGGCACAAGCACTGTTCCCCGCGCTGCGCCCGGAGACGGTCCGGTCCATCGCGATCGAGCAGGGCACGCGCGACCTCGACGCGATGGGCCTGCACCAGCACTACGTCCGCCTGCTGAAGTCCCGCGGCGGCGAGATCAGGATGGGCGCCCGCGTCACCGCGCTGACCAGCGACGACGCGGGCTGGCAGGTCACCGTGGGCGCCGAGACCCTCCGCACGCGAACAGTCGTCAACGCGGCGGGCGCGTGGGCCGACGAGATCGCCGCGCTCGCGGGCGTCCGCCGACTCGGCCTCCAGCCGCTGCGGCGGACTATCGCCATCGCGGTCGGCGCCCCGGTCGACCCCGCGTGGCCGCTGGTCTGCGACGCCGCGAACCACTTCTATCTGCGCCCAGAGGGCACAGGCATGTTGATCTCACCCGCCGACGAGACGCCCAGCGATCCATGCGACGCCAAGCCCGACGAACTCGACATCGCGATGGCCATGGAACGCGTCAACGAGGTGACCACCCTGGCCCTGCGCTCGGTCCGCACCGCGTGGGCGGGCCTGCGGACCTTCACCCCCACCCGTGTCCCCGCGGTCGGCGAGGCCGCCCCCGGCTTCCACTTCTTCGCGGGCCAGGGCGGCTACGGCATCCAGATCGCGCCCGCGCTCGCCGCGGCGGGCGCCGCGGTCATCCTCGGTGAGCCGATCCCGGCCGACATACCGGTGACATCCGAAGACCTCTGGGCGCCGGGCTGATCCGGCCACTATGTTGACGTGATGGACATCGGGGCGAAACTGGCCGACCTCGTCGGCGCCGAACACGTCATCGCCGGAGCCGACGCGTCGGAGGACTACAGCCACGACGAGACGCTGTCGTCCGCCCCGGTCCGGCCCGCTTTCGTCGTCCGGCCGGAGTCGGCGGAACAGGTCGCCGACATCTTGAAGCTGGCCACCGAGACCAACACCCCGGTCACCGCGCGCGGGTCCGGCAGCGGGCTGTCCGGGGCGGCGGTGCCGCGCGCCGACGGGCTGCTGGTGTCCTTCGAACGGATGAACCAGATCGTCGAGATCGACACCGACAACCACGTCGCCGTCGTCCAACCCGGTGTCACCCTCCAGGAATTGGAGGAGCGGACGGCCGCCGACGGGCTCGTCTACCCGGTCTACCCGGGCGAGCTCAGCGCGAGCCTGGGCGGCAACGTGGCCACCAACGCGGGCGGGATGCGCGCGGTGAAGTACGGCGTCACCCGCCACCACGTGCTCGGCCTGCAGGCCGTCCTCCCGACCGGCGAGATCCTGCGGACCGGCGGCAAGTTCGTCAAGGCCAGCACCGGATACGACCTCACCCAGCTCATCGTCGGCTCGGAGGGCACGCTGGCCCTGGTCACCGAGGCGATCCTCAGACTCCAGCCGCGCGTGACCCACCAGGCCACCATCCTGGCCCCGTTCGGCGACCTCACCTCGGTGGTGCGGGCGGTGCCCAAGGTCGTCGGCAGCGGAATCGGCCCGCTGATCCTCGAATACATCGACGCGATGACCATGGGCGCGATCACCTACACCGCCGACCTCAAACTCGGCATCCCCGACCAGGTCCGCGACACCTCGCAGGCCTACCTCGTCGTCATGCTGGAGAACCGTCTGCCCGACCGGCTCGAAGCCGACGTCGAGGCCACGAGCACCCTGCTCAGCGACCTCGGCGCGGTCGACGCGTACGTGCTGGAGGGAACCGCGGCGCGCAAGCTCATCGAGGCCAGGGAGAAGGCGTTCTTCACCGCGAAGGGCGCGGGCGCCGACGAGGTGATCGACACCGTCCTGCCGCGCGCGGCCCTGCCGGAGTTCATGGCCAAGGTCACCGAGATCGCCCAGGCCAACGAGACCTTCGTGGTCGGCTGCGGGCACGCGGGCGACGGCAACGTGCACCTGGCGGTGTTCCAGAAGGACGAGGCCAAACGCTCGGCGGTGCTGCATGGCCTGTTCGAAGCGGGCATGGCGCTCGGCGGCGCGATCTCCGGCGAACACGGCATCGGCCATGCCAAGAAGCAGTACTTCCTCGAGTTGGAGGACCCGGCCAAGGTCGCCGTCATGCGGCGCGTCAAGCAGGCGTTCGACCCGGCCGGGATCCTCAACCCCGGCGTCCTGTTCGACTGATCCCCGTACCAGAGAAGGACTCCATGAACGGCGCACAGTCCCTGATCCGCACGCTGGTCGACTCCGGTGTCGACGTGTGCTTCGCCAACCCGGGCACCTCGGAGATGCACTTCGTCGCCGCGCTCGACGACGTGCCGGAGATGCGGGGCGTGCTCGCGCTGTTCGAGGGCGTGGTGACCGGCGCGGCCGACGGGTACGGGCGGATGGCCGACAAGCCCGCCGCGACCCTGCTGCACCTGGGTCCCGGCATGGTCAACGGCATGGCGAACCTGCACAACGCCCGCCGCGCGCACACTCCGATCGTCAACGTCATCGGCGACCACGCGCTGTACCACAAGGGTTTCGACGCGCCGCTGGAGTCCGACATCGACTCCCTGGCCGACTGGACGCATGGTTGGAAGCGGACTTCGCAGGACAGCGCGGCGATCGGCCGGGACGCCGCCGAGGCCGTCGCCGCCGCGATGACCGCGCCGGGACAGCTCGCCAACCTGACCCTGCCCGCCGACGTCTCCTGGGGCGACGGCGGCGTGGTCGCCTCGCCCGTCGAGCCGCCCGCCGCGTCCATTGTGGACGACTCGGCGGTCGCCGATGTCGCCGACGTGCTTCGGTCCGGCGAGTCCGCGGTGCTGTTGCTGGGCAAGGGTGTCACGCGGGAACGCGGCCTTCGCGCGGCCAGCCGGATCTCGGTCGCCACGGGCGCGAAGGTGTTCGTCGAGACGTTCCCCGCGCGCTTCGAGCGCGGCGAGGGGCTGCCCGCGATCGATCGGCTCGGCTACCTCGCCGAGCAGGTCCAGTGGCAGCTCACCGACGTCAAGCACCTGATCCTGGTCGGCAGCAAGGCGCCGGTCTCGTTCTTCGCCTACCCCGGCAAGGCCAGCGAGCTGACCCCGGACGGCTGCAAGGTGCACACCCTCGCCGCGCTCGGCAGCGACACCGCCGACGCGCTCGACCGGCTCGCCGACGAGGTCGCCGCCGACGCCGAACCCGTGTTGCAGCAGGCTTCCCGGCCCGCGCTTCCCTCGGGGGTGCTGACTCCGCAGAACTGGGCCGAGGTGATCGGCGCGCTGCTGCCGGAGGGCGCCATCATCTCCGACGAGGCCAACACATCTGGGCTGATGATCCCGATGGTGACCGTCGGCGCGCCCCGCCACGACGTGCTCACGCTGACCGGCGGCGCGATCGGCCAAGGGCTGCCGGTGGCGGTCGGCGCGGCCGTGGCGTGCCCGGACCGGCCGGTGGTCTGCCTGCAGTCCGACGGCAGCGCGATGTACACGATCTCGGCGCTGTGGACGATGGCGCGGGAGAACCTCAACGTGACGACGGTGATCCTGAACAACCGCGCCTACGCGATCCTGCGCATGGAGCTGACGAGGGTCGGCGCGCAGGGTGGTCCGGTGGCGAACTCGCTGCTCGATCTGTCCACACCGGACATGGACTTCGTGGCGATCGCGCAGGGGATGGGCGTCCCGGCGACGCGGGCGACCACGGCGGAGGAACTGGCCGAGCAGTTCAGCCGGGCGCTGGCCGAGCCGGGCCCGCACCTCATCGACGCCATGGTGCCGTCACTGATCTGACTCGGCGGATGAGGTGCGGGATCGGCGCGCCGCTTACCCGAGGGGCCACTCACACCACCAGTCGTGGTGGTGGTGGCCGAGGTGCAGGTCGAGCGTCAGGTCGAGATCGATGTCGAGGATCAGCCCGCAGCAGTCGTCGTGGGTGGCGGTCGAGGTCTCGGCGGAGGCCATCGGGGTCGCCAGGGCGAAGCTGAGCGCGGTCGCGCCGAGCAGGATGCCGAGTCGTCTTGCCGTGGTGCGCATGTGTCACTCCTAGCTGGACAGTACGGACCAGAAAAGCCTGACAGACAACAAAAGCGGCCACGAGACCTCGGACGAGTGGACCTTGCCCGCCCGCTGGTTCGCTCGATCGTGTGACAACAAAAGGGCGAGAGCCCACGTTTGAGGGGTATGCATCCTCAAACGTGGGCTCTCGCCCTACTGCTGGTGACCTACCTTGGCTCGTCGATGATCCGCGCCGGCCGGTCGGCCTTGGCCTTGTCCGACGCCTCCCGCATCTCGATGATGTCGGTGGCCAGGTCGCCGATCTCCCTGGCGATGTCGCGCACCGCGCCGGTGATGATCAGCGCGATCCGGCCGATGTGGCTCGCGGCGGACTCGGTGACCTCCTGCACGGTGTCCTTCGCCGCCTCGAAGTCGCTGACCATGGTCGCTCCCGTTCCGGTGTCCGTCATGCCGCGCGCACCGCGCGGCCACCGCCGACGGTACCGGCAGGCGGGCGGTCCGGCTTGCCCCAGAGCCGGTCCGGAAGGGCAAGTCGCACGATCTTCACAAACACCGAAGTCAGCTGCTTGGCGAAACCGCCGGTGTTGTACTGCAGGCCGTACTTGGCGCAGATCGCGCGCACCTCCGGGGCCATCTCCGGATAGCGCCGCGCGGGGATGTCCGGGAAGAGGTGGTGCTCGATCTGGTGGGAGAGGTTGCCGGACATGATGTGGAACAGGGGTCCGCCGGTGATGTTGGCCGAACCGAGCATCTGCCGGTAGTACCACTGGCCCCGGCTCTCGTTCTCCGTCTCTTCCTCGGTGAAGCTCTGCACGCCCGTGGGGAAGTGGCCGCAGAAGATGATGGAGAACGCCCAGACGTTGCGCACGAAGTTGGCGGTCAGGTTGCCCGCGAGGGTGGTGACGAACATGGGCCCGGTCAGCGCCGGGAAGAGCACGTAGTCCTTGAGGGTCTGCTTGAGCCCCTTGTGCCACATGCGTTTGCGCGCGGCGGCGCCGTCCGCCCACTTCTTCTCGCCGGAAAGGAGACGATCCGCCTCCAGATCGTGCAGCATCACGCCCCACTGGAAGAACGCCATCAGCGCCAGCGCGTATGCCGGGTTGCCGAGGTAGTACGGGTTCCACTTCTGTGCCTGGTCCATCCGCAGGACGCCGTAGCCGATGTCGCGGTCCTTGCCGAGGATGTTGGTGTAGGTGTGGTGCACGTAGTTGTGGGAGTGCTTCCAGTTCTCCGCGGGCGCGACGGTGTCCCACTCGAACATCTTGGAGTTCAGTGCGGGGTCACGCATCCAGTCGTACTGGCCGTGCATGACGTTGTGGCCGATCTCCATGTTGTCGAGGATCTTCGACACCGACAGCGCCGTCACGCCGAGCACCCAGGCAGGAGGGAAGAACCCGGCGAACAGCAGGCCGCGGCCCGCCACCTCGAGGGCCCGCTGGACCTTGATGATGTTGTAGATGTACTCGCGGTCGTCGTCGCCGAGTTTGGCGATGGTCCGCTCGCGCAACTCGTCGAGGTCGCGGCCGAGCGCGTCGAACTGTTCCTTGGTGAGAGTCATGTCGATGCTCCTAGAGGTCGATGGCGACGTCGCCGACCGGGACGGAGACGCACAGCTGGATCTCCTCGTCGGGGTCGGTGGACAGCGCGCCGTTCCGCACGTCGCGCACGCAGCCCGCCGTCTTCACGCGGGTGCAGGAGAAGCAGATGCCCATGCGGCAGCCGTGCTCTGGCTTGAGCCCGGCGGCCTCGGCCTGGTCGAGCAGGGTGGCGCCGGAGTTCGCGGCGGTCTTGTTGCTGCGGGCGAAGGTGACGTCGCCGGTGGCGTCAGCCGCGTCGATGGTGATGGGTGCCGGGGCGAAGTCCTCGGTGTGCAGGCGGTCGGCGACGCCGAGGTCGGCGAACGTCTCGCGGACGCTGCGCATGAGGCCGGGCGGGCCGCACAGGTAGGTCTGCGCCTCGGCGTACCAGGGCGCGACCTTGCGCAGGTGGGTCTCGTCGAAGAAGCCGGTGAGGTCGCCGTCGTCCGCGTCGGTGTAGGCCAGCACGGCGTCGCGCTGCCGCAGTTCCTCGCGCGCGGGCACGTCGGACTCGCGGTAGGCGTAGTGCAGGAACGCGACCTGTCCGTCGTAGCCCTCGTCGGCCAGGGTCCGCAGCATGCTCAACACCGGGGTGATGCCGCTGCCGCCGCTGATGAGCAGGATCTTGTCCGGCCGGGTGGCGGGGAGGGTGAACGTGCCCTCCGGCTGCGACAGGTGCAGCACCAGCCCGGGCTTGGCGTTGCGGCGCAGCCACTGGGACACGAGTCCCTCGTGGTGGGCCTTGACGATCAGCTCGAAGCGGCCGTCGCGGTGCTGCGAGGTCGCGGGGGAGTAGCAGCGGGTACGGCGGACGCCGTCGATGTCGACGGAGACGCGGACGAACTGGCCCGCGGTGAAGCCGCGCCAGCGGCGGGTCGGCCGGACGGTCAGCGTGACCGTGTCCGGCGTGCTTCGGTGAACACTTGTCACCTCACCGCGCAGCTCGCGGATGACCAGCGTCGGGTGGATCAGTTCGAGATAGCGGTCAATGCCGTGGGGCGTGGCCAGGGCCTCCAGCAACCGCAACCCGGAAGTGCGCACCGTGACCTCCCTCGTCGGTGAACATGCGTACACTGAAAAGTGCATCGCGCTGGAGCGTGGGTGTCAACTCGAGGGAGGTGTGACAGTGCACACGCGTACTCTCAACGTCGTGGCAGTGGAACCGGTCGGGTCGCGGCAGGAACGCAAGCAGCGCACCCGCCAGGCGCTGCTCGACGCGGCGCTCAGTGCGGAGGAGAGCCTGGCGAGCCTGAGCCTGCGCGAGGTCACCCGCGAGGTCGGCATCGTCCCCACGGCGTTCTACCGGCACTTCGCGTCGATGGACGAACTCGGCGTCGTGCTGGTCGAAGAGGCCATGCGCACGCTGCGTGCCATGCTCCGCGAAGCCAGGCGCAGCCCCGGCCGCGACGCGATCCGCGGCTCGGTGGCGATCCTGGTCAACCAGGTCGGGCGGCACGCCTCCCACTTCCGCTTCCTGCTGCGCGAACGCCACGGCGGGGTCGAACCGGTCCGCCGCGCGATCCACGCCGAGCTGCGCCTGCTCGGCAGCGAGCTGGCCACCGACCTCGGCCGCTTCCCCGGCATGGCGACGTGGTCCTCCGACGACCTGCGCATGGCCGCCGACCTGATGGTCAGCGGCATGCTGTCGATCGTCACCGCGCTGCTGGACGTCGCCGACCACCCGGACGACCGCGCGGAGGTCGTGTCCGTCGCCGAGCGCCAGCTGCGACTGATCGTGCTCGGCATGAGCCGGTGGACGAGCCCGGGGCAGCGGAGTTAACCTGGTTCCGGCGCTGTACCGCGCCTGACCTCTGATTCGGTGCTCGCGCCACCGACGCGATAGGGGTAAAGGGAACCTCGCGTTCTCGGTGCGTCCGATTCGCCATGCTCTGATCGGTGGAGCAGGGAAAGCGCGAGTTTCGCTGTGGCCGCCGGGGAGCATGATGACGAAGCAGAGGACGTTCAAGACCAAGGTCCGCACCCGCATGGCCAAGACCGGTGAGAGCTACGCGGCCGCGCGCAGGCAGCTGATCGCCCCGCTCGACGAGATGGTCAGCGCCGATGCCGTGCGCAAGGGGTCCGGCCGCCCGCGTGAGGAGTGGTTCGCGCTGCTCGACAAGTGGGGCGCGGTCAACCGTCCGCACAAGGAGATCGCGGCCTGGCTGTTCGAGACCCACGGAGTCAGCGGCTGGTGGGCGCAGAGCATCACCGTCGCCTACGAGCAGGCACGCGGCCTGCGTGAGCCCGGGCAGCGCCGCGCCGGGGACTACGCGGTGAGCGTCAGCAAGACGATGAACATCTCCGCCGAACTCGCCACCGCCGCCTTCACCGACGAGGTGCTGCGCGACCAGTGGCTGCCGGGCGTCGAGCTGACGATCCGCACGGCGCGTCCCGGCAAGTCCGTGCGGGCGCTGTGGCCGGACGGCAAGACGCAGATCAACATGGGCGTCACGGTCAAGGGGCCGGACAAGACTCAGGTCGCCGTCGCCATCGAGAAGCTCGCCGACGCTGACGCCGCCGCCGAGATGCGTGAGCTGTGGCGGGAGCGGATGGCCGCGCTGAAGAAGATCCTGGAGGGCTAGACCGCGTGGGTTCGGGGTGGCTCGGCGACCATCGTCAGTGCCACCCCGAACTCCTGGCGGATGGCGTGCGCCGCCGCGCCGACGACCGCGCTGTCCTCGCCGAACGCGGAGAACCGCAGCCGCACCGGGGTGAAACCCGACATCACGCGCGCGGCCAGCGCCGCGTTGACCGCGGCGAGCAGGCGCGGCCCGATCCGGTCGTCGGTCACCGGCCCGCCGACGACGAACTCGTCCACGTCGAGCGCGCCGGTCAGCATCGAGACCGCCCGCGCCAGGCCGTGCGCGGCGCGGTCGACGCGTTTGCCCAGCGCGTGGGTGGTGTTGTCGTCGGCGAAGGACGCGTAGCGCGCGATGACCTCCGGCGTCGCGTCGCCGATGATGATCGGGAGCGCGGCCACGGTCTCCAGGCAGCCGACGAGGCCGCAGTGGCAGCGCAGGGCGACGCCGATGTCGACGTGGCCGATCTCGCCGCTGCGGAAGCCGCGGCCCTCGTGCAGCCTGCCGTCGAGCACGATGCCCGCGCCGATGCCGGTGCCGAGCCACAGCAGCACGAGGTCCGGGCCGGTGTCGGCGCTGTGGGCCACTTCGGACAGTGCGATCGCGTTGGCGTCGTTCACCACGTGCACCGGCAGGCCGCAGCGCTGCGCGAGTTCGGCGCCCAGCGGAAGCCAGTTCCAACCGAAGTTGACCGCCGAGCGGACCACGCCGTCCGGGGCCACGATCCCGGGCACGGACAAGCCGATCGCGGTCACGTTCTCGGTCCGCACCCTGCGGATCAGGCGGGCGATGACGGCCGGGTCGAACTCCGCGGGCACGGCCGTGGACGCGCGCTGCTCCAGCCGCCCGGCCAGCGTGAGCCGCTGCGCCGTCGCGCGCTCGCGGCCGATGTGCACGCCGATGAACCGGTGGTGGTCGTCGTCGAGTTCCAGCAGCGTGCGCGGTTTGCCGCCGCGGGAGACGGCGTGGCCCGCCTCGCGGACCAGCTTGCGCTCGACCAGGGTCGACACGATCGTCGACACGGTGGCGGCGGGCAGGCCGGTCTCGCGCACCACGTCGGTGCGGGCCCGGCCGCCCTGGGCGATCGACTGCAGCACGAGGGCGTCGTTGTGCTCGCGCAGTGACTCGATCGTCGCCTTGCCGGTGTACCGCAGCCGCGTCATGTCCGTAACTTACTTCGTTGGGTGACGGAAGTGAGCGGCACTGTACGCAATGGTTCAGACCAATGGCAAGTGAACGGGCCGCCCTCACCCCACCGGGAGGGCGGCCCGTCCGGCTCAGCGCTCGATCAGCGCGACGCTCGTGCGGTAGTTGGAGTCACCGACGAACGGGACCGGTCGGCCGATCCCGATGGTCACCGCGACGTCCTGGGCGGTGATGTCGCCCAGGTCGAAGAAGCGGGTCTCCACCAGGCGGCCGGGGCACCAACTGCGCGGGTTGGTCGTGAGGTTGTTGCGGAAGATCCCCGGGTTGCCGTCCGGGCTGTACTGCTCGTAGGCCGCGCAGTCGACCTGGGTGCTGAACCGGCCGACCTCCCGGCCAAGCGCGGTCAGCGTGACCGTGGTGTTGGAGTACTCCTCGCCACCCGCCGCCGCGCCGTAGCCCGCGATGCTCACCGCCAGCGTCCCGCGCGTGGCGCCGTGCTTCATCGCGGTGGTCGTGTAGTTGTTCGTCCGGATCTCGTAGCGCGACAGGGCGCTGACGACGCCGGTCTTGCCCGCGCCCAGCGGCTGCGCGGAGACCAGGGACAGCGAGTACTTGAACCCGACCGCCTTGAACGCCGCGTCCACCGGCCGGTTCGAGCAGGCGTCCTGCGCGTACGGGTTCGACCCGCCGCTGATGCCGACGTAGACGTCGCGGGTGGTGTCGGCCAGCGCGTTGGCGTAGGCGGCCATCGGCGCGTCCGGGTAGACCAGGGTGGCCTTGCTGCCCTGCCAGTAGTCGCTGAACGGGGTGATGAAGTCGGTCAGCGTGACCCGCGGCGTGGTCGGCGTCGGGGCCTCGCCCTTGGGCATGCTGATGTAGAACAGCGAGCCGAACCGGTCGTAGTTGTCACACTGCGCGTGGTAGGTCAGCCGCAGGGCGACGTCGCTGCCGAGCTTGCCCTGTTCCTCGGTGGTCAGCTTGCGCGCGTACTCGGTGCCGCGGTTCCACATCAGCACGCCCGCGGGCGGGGTGTAGTTGGGCTCGGTGCTGACGTAGATGCCGAACTGCGGGATCTGGTCGAACACCGGGATGACGGTCGGCGCCGTACCGCCGGTGCCCTGCACCTCGAACTCGTAGATCCGCGCGGCGGTGTCCGACGACTGTGTCGGCGTGGTGATGTTGAGCCGCGCGTACCGGGCCGTCGCCGTGGCGGAGTGGGTCGTCGTGCCCGCGGTGTTGTTGGTGACGGTGGCCCGTGTGGTCCAGTTCGCGCCGTCGGCCGAGGTGGCGATGGTGAACGCCTTGGTGTTGAACGTCGCCGACTCGCCGCCCGCACTGGCGTGCTTCACGGTGAACCCGGTGATGCTCGCCGAGGACCCCAGGTCGACCTGCAGGAACTTGGTCGACGCGGTGGTGCAGAACTTGTCACTGTTGCCGCCGTTGACCGTCCCGTTGACGGCCTTGCCCGGCCCCTCGTTCGCGTTGCACGCCGCCGACCCGGTCGCTGGCTTGTTGAGCGCGATGTTGCTCCCCGCGGGCGGCGGCGTCGACAGGCTGCCGACCACCTCGAACTCATAGATCCGCGCGGCGGTGTCGGAGGTCTGCGTCGGGGTGGTGATGTTCAGCCGGGCGTAGCGGCCGGTCGCGGTGACGGGGTGGGTGGTGGTGCTGGCGGTGTTGTTGGTGACGGTGACCTGGGTGGTCCAGTTCGTGCCGTCCGCCGACGTGGCGATGGTGAACGCCTTGGTGTTGTAGGTCGTGGGCTCGCCGCCCGCACCCGCGTGCTTGACCGTGAAGCCGCTGATCGTGGCGGACCCGCCGAGGTCGACCTGGAGGTACTTGGTCGAGGCGAGCGAGCAGAACTTGTCGCTGTTACCACCGGAAACGGAGCCGTTGACGGCCTTGTCCGGCCCTTCGGCGGTGGCGCAGGCGGTCGAGCCGGTGGCGGGCTTGGACAGGGCCAGGTTGGTGTCCGCCGCCAACGCGGGCGTGGCGGTCACCGTCGCGAGCCCACCGGCTAAGGCGGTCGCGAGCAGGAGGGGAGCGAAGCGCATGTGGTCTCCAGGAGAGCCGCAGGGGGAACCATGTCTACCGCTGAGTAGGACACGCCTCGCGTCTCCTGGGACGACGCTGCAGGTGTTGCCAATTGCCAGTTGATCTCCAATAGATCAGATCTCTTCCGATTGGCAATGTGATCAGCCGAGTGGCGCGATGGATTCCGGGGCGACAAATGGTACAACTGTACTGTGACCGCCAACACAGTCGTAGGCGTCCCGCGGGAGTCCGCCGCGGGGGAACGCCGGGTGGCGCTCGTGCCCAAGGTGGTCGAGCGGCTGCGTGCCCGTGGCCTGGACGTCGTGGTCGAGCAAGGGGCAGGCGCGGCCGCCCTCATCCCGGACGACGCCTACGTCAGAGCCGGGGCCACGCTCGGCGACCCGTGGGCGGCCGACGTCGTGGTCAAGGTGGCGCCGCCGACGGGTGAGGAGGTCGCGCGGCTCACGGCTGGGGCGGTCCTCATCGGGTTCCTGGCCCCGCTGACCGACCCCGCGGGCATAGAAGCCCTGGCCGGAGCCGGGATCACCGGCTTCGCCATGGAGTCCGTGCCGCGGATCTCCAGAGCGCAGAGCATGGACGCGCTCTCGTCGCAGGCCAACGTGGCGGGATACCGGGCCGCCATGCTCGCGGCGGAGCGGCTCACGCGGTTCTTTCCGATGTTGACCACCGCGGCGGGCACGGTCCCGCCGGCGAAGGTCCTCGTCCTCGGTGTCGGTGTCGCGGGCCTTCAGGCTCTCGCCACCGCTCGCAGGCTTGGGGCGCACACGACGGGGTACGACGTGCGGCCCGAGGTGGCCGAGCAGGTGCGTTCGGTCGGCGGGCAGTGGCTCGACCTCGGCATCGAGGCCACCGGTGAGGGCGGCTACGCGCGGGCGCTGACCGACGCGGAGCGGGCCGAGCAGCAGCGGCAGCTGGCGCAGGCCATCGGCGGGTTCGACGCGGTGATCACGACCGCGCTGGTGCCCGGGCGGACGGCGCCGACGCTGGTCACCGCCGAGGCCGTGAAGGGGATGCGGCCCGGCAGCGTCGTCATCGACCTCGCGGGTGAGGCGGGCGGCAACTGCGAGCTGAGCGAGCCGGGGGAGACGGTCGTGGTCCACGACGTCACCATCGCCGCGCCGCTCAATCTGCCCGCGACGATGCCCGAGCACGCCAGTGAGCTCTACGCGCGCAACGTGCAGGCGCTGTTGGAACTGCTCGTCGACGCCGACGGTGCGCTGGCGATCGACTTCGGCGACGAGGTCGTCGCCGGGGCGTGCGTGACCAGGAAGGGGCCCTGATGCTGGTGCAGAACCTGGCGGTGCTCGTGCTCGCGGGCTTCGTCGGCTTCGCGGTGATCTCCAAGGTGCCCAACACCTTGCACACGCCGCTGATGTCGGGCACCAACGCCATCCACGGGATCGTGCTGCTCGGCGGGCTGATCGTGCTCGGACTCGGCGCCGAGAGCGTGCTCGACAAGATCCTGCTGGTCATCGCGATCGCGTTTGGCACGATCAACGTCGTCGGCGGGTTCCTGGTGACCGACCGGATGCTCGCCATGTTCAAGGACCGTTCCAAGGGGACGGACAAATGAGCCGCGAAGTCCTGATCCAGTGCCTCTACATCGTCGCGTTCGCCCTGTTCATCTACGGCCTGATGGGCTTGACCGGCCCGCGCACCGCCGTGCGCGGCAACCTGATCGCCGCCGTCGGCATGGCGATAGCCGTTGTGGCGACGCTGTTGACCCCTGGCATGGGCAACTGGGTGCTGATAGTGCTCGGTGTAGTCCTGGGCACGGTGGTCGGCGTCCCGGCGGCCAAGCGCGTCAAGATGACCGCTATCCCGCAGATGGTGGCGCTGTTCAACGGCGTCGGCGGCGGCGCGGTCGCGCTGATCGCGTGGGTGGAGTTCCGCCAGAGTGACGGATTCGCGCACGAGCCCGCGTATGTGGCCATCGCGAGCCTGTTCTCCGCGATCGTCGGCTCGGTGTCGTTCTGGGGCTCCAACGTCGCCTTCGGCAAGCTCCAGGAACTGATCTCCGGGCGCCCCATCGGCATCGGCCGCCTCCAGCAGCCGCTGAACCTGCTGTTGCTCCTCATCGCGGTGGTCTGCGCGACGGTGGTCGTGACTGGCGGCGACAGCGAGTGGCTGATGATCGGCCTGCTCGTGGCCGCCGCGGTCCTGGGCGTCATGGTGGTGCTCCCGATCGGCGGCGCGGACATGCCGGTCGTCATCTCCCTGCTGAACGCGCTCACCGGGCTCAGCGCGGCGGCGATGGGGTTGGCGCTCAACAACACCGCGCTCATCGTGGCGGGCATGATCGTCGGCGCGTCCGGCTCGATCCTGACCAACCTCATGGCCAAGGCGATGAACCGCTCGATCCCGGCGATCGTCGCGGGCGGCTTCGGCGGGGGCGGCGGCGCGGGCACGGCCATCGAGGGCACGGTCCGGCGCACGAGCGCGTCCGACGCCGCGGTCCAGATGGCCTTCGCCAACCAGGTGATCATCGTGCCCGGCTACGGGATGGCTGTGGCTCAGGCCCAGCACGCGGTGCGCGAGATGGCGGACCTGTTGGAGTCCAAAGGAGTCTCGGTCTACTACGCCATCCACCCGGTCGCCGGGCGCATGCCGGGACACATGAACGTCCTGCTCGCCGAGGCCGACGTGCCGTACGACCGTCTCAAAGAGATGGACGAGATCAACCGCGAGTTCAGCCGAACCGACGTCGCCATGGTCATCGGCGCCAACGACGTCACCAACCCGGCCGCGCGCACCGATCAGGCGTCGCCGATCTACGGCATGCCCATTCTCAACGTCGACGAGAGCCGGTCGGTGATCGTGCTCAAGCGCGGGATGGCTCCCGGCTTCGCGGGTGTGGACAACGCTTTGTACTTCGACCCGAAAACCTCGATGCTGTTCGGTGACGCGAAGTCGTCGGTCAACGAGGTGACGGAGGAACTGAAGGCACTCTAACTCTTTTGAGGGACAACGATTTCCCTCCCACGATTGATGTCCCGAAGCGACGGTCTGCCTACCGTCAGGGACATGAAGAAGAGACTGTTCGACTGGGTGGCGGTCCCACTGGTCCGGGGCCTGACAACACTTCCGCTCGCGCTGGCGACGGTGCTGTGCGCACCGTTCGGGCTGGCCGGGCCGCTGTCGCGGGTGCGGTACGCGGTGGCGGCGCGGTTCCCCGTCGGCGGCGAGGTGCGGCGGCAGGGGGTGTCGGGGGCGCTGGCCGCCGTGCCGCTCGGGGTGGTCGCGTTCGCCATGACCGCCGTCGGCCTGTTCGTGACGTACACCGGCTATCTGTACTTCCTGAGGCCCGACGCGATCCCGGCCATCGGCCACCCGTTCTCAGCCGACCGGATCTTCGACACCGCCTGGGGCGGCCCGACGCTCGCCGGCGCGTGGCTCGTGCACTCGCTGGTGGCGCTGGGCATCCAGGTGGTCGCGGTCGCCGTGGTGCGGGGCTGCGTGGCGGTCCAGGACCGTAGGGTCGCGTCATGAAGCCGAACTGGCCGGTGATCGGCTCGGTGGCGGTCTTGGTGCTCGGGTATCTGGACTTGGTCCAGCACTACCCGGAGGCGTCCGGGCTCATCCTGCCCGCGGCGGTGGCCAGGGCGGTGCCGGTGCTGATCTGCCGACGCGCGCCCGTGGTGGCGGCGTGGCTGGCGTACCTGTCGTGCGCGGGCACGGCGCTCGCCACCGTGGCTGTGCTGCCGGACGACTCCGACGAGCCGTGGCCGTGGGCGGTCAGCAGCGTGCTCGTGCTCGCCGTGATGGCCTGGGTGCTCGGCGTTCGTGGGGTACGCCGAGACACGGTCGGTCTGGTGGCGCTGGTCGCGGCGACCGGGCTCGGGCTGGCGCCCGCGTCGGCCGATCCCGACGCGTGGCTCTCCGCCGTCGGCATGGCGCTGCTCGTCGCGGCCGTCGCGGCGGCGGGGGAGTGGTGGTCCGGTCTGCGCGGGCAGGTGGTCGAGGAACGCGAGCAGCGGGTGGCGCTGGAGGAGCGGGCGCGGATCGCGCGGGAGATGCACGACATCGTCGCCCACCACATGTCGATCGTGGCCGTGTCCGCCGAGACCGCGCCGTACCGGATCCCCGACCTGCCCGACGCCGCGCGCGCCGAGCTGGCCGAGATCGCGGGCACGGCACGCGCGTCGCTCACCGAGATGCGCAGGCTGCTCGGCGTGCTGCGCGGCGGCGCGGTGGAACTGGCCCCGCAGCCGGGAATCGGCGACCTCGACGCGCTCGTCGCGGGCGTGCGCGGGGTACCGGTCACGCTGGAGTGCGCCGTCGACGAGGTCCCCGACACCGTGGGACTGGCCGCGTACCGGATCGTGCAGGAGGGCCTGAGCAACGTCGTCCGGCACGCCCCAGGCGCGGCGACAACCGTGTCGGTCCGGCAGGAGGGGAAGGCCGTGGTGGTCGAGGTGGCCAACGCGGCGCCGGAGCGGCCGCCCGCGCCGTCCCCACCCGGACACGGCCTGCGCGGCGTCCGCGAACGCGTCGAGATGCTCGGTGGCACGCTGGACATCGACCACCCCGACGGCGGCCACCGCCTGCGCGCCGTCCTGCCCCTGGGAGACCAGTGACCATCACCGTCGTGATCGCCGACGACCAGGCCATGGTCCGCGCGGGCTTCGGCGCCCTGCTCGACGCCCAGCCCGACATCACGGTCACCGGCCAGGCGTGCGACGGCGCCGAGGCCGTCCGGGTGTGCGCCGAGGTCCAGCCGGACGTCGTGCTCATGGACGTCCGCATGCCGGTGATGGACGGCCTGACCGCCGCCCGCGAGATCCTGTCCGCAGGCGAGTCCCGCGTGGTCATGCTGACCACGTTCGACATCGACGACTACGTCTACGCCGCCCTCCGCCTGGGCGCCAGCGGCTTCCTCCTGAAGGACGCCCCCGCCACCGACCTGGTCGCCGCCGTCCGCGTCGTCGCGGCGGGGGAGGCCCTGCTGGCACCCAGCGTCACCCGCCGCCTGATCGAGTCCTTCGCCGACGCCCCAGGCCCGACCGACACGTCCCGTTTGGACACATTGACCGCGCGGGAACGGGAGATCCTGACCGCCCTGTCCCGCGGCCTGTCCAACCTGGAGATCGCCGCGGAATTCGTGCTGGGCGAGCAGACGGTCAAGACCCACGTGCGCAACGTGCTGTCGAAACTCGGCCTGCGCGACCGCACCCAGGCCGTGGTCTTCGCCTACGAGAGCGGACTGGTCCGGCCCGGTCGGCGATGATGGGCCCATGTTCACAGTCGCGGAGGCGAAGAGCGAGTTGGTCCGGCTGCGGCCGGTGTTGGACGAGATCGTGGCGCTGCGGGCGGACGCGGCGGAGTTGGGCGCGGCGGTGAACTCCGGCGTCCGCACCGGGTTGGGTGGGATGCCGGAGTTCAAGGCGGCGCAGGCGCGGCTCGACGAGTTGATGACGCGGGTGCAGCAGACCGGCGCCGAGCTCAAAGGGTTCGCGCCGCTGCTGGTGGACTTCCCTGGTGACCTCGACGGCGTGCCCGTGCTGTGGTGCTGGCTGGAGGGCGACCCGGAACTGGCCTGGTATCACCGGGCCGACCTCGGCTTCGCCAGCCGCAGGCGGCTACCGGTGTGAGGTGAACCAGGGGTGGCGCAGGTCGCGGTAGCTGACGTCCTGCAGGAGCGCCATCTCCTCTTCCATCAGTGCCCTGGCCTCCGGGGGAAGGTCCTTCGACTCGCCTTCGCGGGCTTCGGCCTCCGAGGTGAAGAAGACCGTCTCGCAGAAGTAGCCCGCGTCGTCCATGGCGATGGTGGCGCCGATGACGTCGGGGCGGTGTTGGGAGAGCATTCCGGCGGCGCGTTCGTTGAGGGCGCGGGCCTTGTCGCGGTCGGTGACGCGGCCCTGGATGATCTGGACGAACCCTGCGTCGTCCGAGCCGCCGTTGAGCAGCAGCATGACGTCTTCGCAGTCGTGGAACGTCACTTCGCCGTCGAAGTGCTGCTCCATTTCCCGCCACCACTCGCCCTGCTCGGGGCGTTCGCTGTTGCGGTGGGCGGCTTCGGCGGACTCGAAGCGAACGCAGGCACAGAGCATGCCGTCGTCGGTGACGCCGTAGGTGCCGCCGAGCCAGCCGTCCGCGCCCGGTTCCAGGTCGGACAGCCACCGGTCCATGGTGGCCCGCGCGGCCTGCTCGTCGCGCACGCGGCCCTGGATGATCTGCATGAACATGGCGCGCTCCAATCGGGTCGTCATCCCGATCTGGCGTGTGGAGACGGCGACCAAGTGAGGGAAACCCTCACCCTATGACCGCGTGGCGGGTCCTCAGACAGGGCCGAAAGCCTCAGGTGTCGTCGCGGCCCTGCTCGGCCAGGAACTGCTCGAACTGGGTGGCCAGCTCGTCGCCGGTGGGGATCGGCGCGCCCGGTTCGGCGAGCATGTTGCGGCCGGCGGCGTCGGCGAAGCTGTCGTACTGGCGTTCCAGGGCGCGCACGCCGTCAGCGATGTCGTCGGACTCGGCGACCTGGCGTTCGATCTCCGAATCCGCCTCGCGCTTGGCCTGGCGCAGGCCCTCGGCGGGCAGGTGCAGGCCGGTGGCCCGCTCCACGGCGTCGAGCAGCGACAGCGCGGCGGCCGGGTAGGAGGCGTGGGACAGGTAGTGCGGGACGTGGGCGGCGAAGCCCATCGCGTCGAGGCCGGACTCGCCGAGGCGGAACTCCAGCAGCGCCGAGATGCTCGCCGGGACCTGCAGGCGGTTGAACACCTGGCGGTAGTCGCGGACCAGCTCCGGCCGGGTGCCGTGCGCGGTGACCTCCAGCGGCCGGGTGTGCGGAACGCCCATCGGGATGCCGTGGAAGCCGACGGCCAGCCGCACGCCCCACCGCTCGATGAGCGTGCCGACGGCGGCGGTGAACCGCTCCCACTCGCGGTCCGGCTCGGGGCCGGTGAGCAGCAGGAACGGCAGCCCCTCGGTGTCGTGCAGCAGGTGCACGGCGATCTCGGGGGCGGTGTAGGACTCCCAGTGGTCGGTCAGGTACGTCATCGTGGGCCGCCTGGCGCGGTAGTCGACGAGGCGGTCGGCGTCGAATCGGGCCACGACCCGGTGCTCCAGGGTCTCCAGCAGGTGTTCGGCGACGAGCCTGCCCGCCGAGCCCGCGTCCATGAACCCCTCGAAGTTGTGCAGCAGGACCGTGCCCGTCAGATCGGGGACATCCGAGTCCACGCCGTACAGGTCCTCCGGACCGTCCACCACAACTGCCTCCCAGTCTCCAACCCAGTTACCCCAGTAAACGCCACGCCGCGTCCGTCCATTCCTGCATCCCGGGTGACAAACTCGTCTCATGAGCAGGCCCGCGCTGATCGACGCAGACGACCTGGGGTTATTTGGGCCCGACTCGGTGACTTGGCAGGTGCACGCCGACCCGTCGATGTGGTTCGGCGGGATCCGCAGCCTCTACTTGCAGGCGCTGCACCCGCGCGCGGTGGCGGGCGTCGTGCAGAACTCCGACTTCCAGGCCGATCCGCTGGGCAGGCTCGTGCGCACCGCCGACTTCGTCGGGATCACCACCTACGGCACCGTCGAGCAGGCCGAACAGGCCGGGGCGCGGGTCCGGCGGGTGCACAGGTCACTGCGTGCGCGCGACGAGAACGGCCGCAACTTCCGCATCGACGACCCGGAGCTGCTGCTCTGGGTGCATTGCGCTGAGGCTTCGTCATTCCTCTCGGTCGCGCGCCGGGCGGGCTTCCCGCTGACCAAGGAACACGCCGATCTCTACTTCCGTGAACAACGCGCCGCGGCCGCGCTCGTCGGCCTCGACCCGGAGGAAGTCCCGGGCAGCGTCAGCGAAATGTCGACCTACCTGAAACGTGTTTACCCTTTGTTAAGAAGAAGCGACGACGCGGATCTGATCTACGACTTCTTGCACCGCCCGCCCGTGCAAGGTCTTCTGGCGATGGGCGTGCGGCTCTACGAGCCGACAATCGGTCATTTGTCGTATTCGCTGCTACCCGGGTGGGCGCGGCGGCTTTACCGCCGCCGCGCATACCCGGACTCGATGACCACCTTCGCCGTACGGGCGTTCCGCAAGGCGGCGCTGGCCGTGCCCGGTGGATTCAAGCTCTCCCGAACGCGAGAGCCCGCACCGGTCGCGGCTATTCGCAGACTCGGAGAATGGGCCGCGCCGTCCCCGACGCGGCTGCCCGACCTCAGCCGCCGTGGGCTTCCTGGAACTTGATCACCAGCGCCTGCGGGATGCGGCCGCGCTCGGCGATGCTCTCGCCCTGGCTGCGCGCCCACTCGCGAATGGCCTGGTTGTCGGCCTTGTCGGCGGCCGAAGTCGACTTGCGTGCGGAGACTGCGCCCACCTTGCCCTTGCGGCCACCAGTGCGGCGGGCGTGGCCCACGAACTCGGCCAGCGACTCGCGCAGGCGGGTGGCGTTCTCGGACGACAGGTCGATCAGGAAGTCCACGCCGTCGAGAGCGAAAGCGACGGTCTCGTCGGCTGTGCCACCGTCGAGATCATCGACCAGCTCGACAACGGTCTTCTGCGCCACGGTTTCCTCCGCGTGATGAGAGTCGTATTGGCCGAATTGGCCGCGGTCCGGCCGGCTATTACTCCGACCTCCTACGGGAATCTTAGGGGTAACCCGGCTCGGAACCCACAAGGCGGTCCGGTGTGGCGCCGGTGGATAATCACGCGTGGAGGTGTCATGGCGGCCGACATTGCGGCGAAGGGCACGCTCGCCGCGGTCGCCGTGGGCGGTGCGGTGGGCGCGCTCGTCCGGTATTGGCTGGTCAGCGTCGTGCCGGTGAAATCTGGCGGATTTCCGCTGGGCACTTTGCTGGTCAATTCCGTCGGCTGCCTGCTCATCGGCGTGCTGATGGTGGCGGTGACGGAGATGAGAAACGTTCACCCTCTTGTCAGGCCATTTCTCGGTGTGGGGGTACTGGGTGGGTTCACCACCTTCTCCACCTACGCCGAGGAAGTCCGGGCACTGCTTGCCCCCGACACGCTGCTCGTCGGGATGGCCTACCTGCTCGGCACCGTGCTCTGCGCACTGGCCGCGGTGGCGGCCGGGATGCGGTTGGCCCGGTGGGCGCTGTGACTGGTCTGGTTGTCGGTGCGCCCGGTGGTGTGGCTGAGCTGTTGGCCCGGTGGGCGCTGTGACTGGTCTGGTTGTCGGTGCGCCCGGTGGTGTGGCTGAGCTGTTGGCCCGGTGGGCGCTATGACCATTCTGCTCGTCGCCCTCGGCGCGGCTGTCGGCGCCCCCGCCCGCTACCTCGCCGACCGTGCGGCCCGCAGACGGTTCGGCGACGGCTTCCCGTGGGGAACGCTGCTGGTCAACGTCGTCGGCTCCGGAATCCTGGGCGCGCTGGCCGGGGTCTCGACCGCCGCGCACGCCCTGCTCGGGGTCGGGTTCTGCGGCGCGCTGACCACCTACAGCACCTTCGGCTACGAGACGCTCCGCCTGGTCGAGGACGGCGCCTACCGCAAGGCGTTCGCCAACGTGTCGATCAGCGTGGTCGCCGGGATCGCCGCCGCCGCGCTGGGGCACTGGCTCAGCCTACGAGGCTGAGCTGCAGCGCCTTCGCCGCGATCTCCTTGAGTTTCGGGTCGTCGGCGTTCGACGGCTGGTCCAGCCATACCGCCTGCACGAGCTTGAGGCTGTTGCCCTCGCGGCCGCTGGCGTAGGCGGCGGACTCGAACGTCGGCTTCTTCCCGTCCGGCCACGCGACGCCCTCGGCGGCCTGGTCGGCGACGCCGCCCGCGCCGGGGCGATCGGCCACCGCGCGTAACTCGGCGGCCGAACTGCTGGAGTTGAACCGCAGTACCGAGACGACCACGGCGGCGTGTTTGCCGTCCACGCCCGCCTCGAACCGCGCGCGGATCAGGCGTGCGCAGCCGTTGGCCTCCAGCCAGCCCCGCACGTCGCCGAAGGCGTGCGCGGCGCAGTCGGTGTGCTCGGCGGTGCCGCGCGCGGTGAAACCGACGCCGTCGACCGGGACCGGACCCGGCCGGTTGCCGTCTGGGTCGCGCTGGCGGCCGGAGTCGCTCGCCGAGCTGATCGCCACGGCGATCCCGGTGATCAGCAGGATCGCCACGAGGATCGCGGCCGCGATCGGCAGCCACCGCACACCGCCGGACTTCCCCGCAGGCTCGGGCTTCGGCGCGGCGGGACTGTCGACGATGCGGGGGATCAGGGCGGTGGCCGCGGCGGCGACCTCGCGCGGGAAGCCCTCAGCGGCGAGTTCGGCGTGGTCTGGTCCGCTGCCGCCCGGGCGAAGGGCGGACAGGATGCGTGCCGCCTCGGCCGCGGTGCACGGCCGCGGGTGGGTCGCGAGTTCGCGGGCGGCGTTGAGCAGGTTCATGGGCTCGGGATGCAGGATGCGCACGCCGCGCATCAGGTCGGCGGTCGGCTGCGACACCTGCGACACGAACGGGCCGATGGCGACCACGGTGCTCACCGGCACCGGCTCGACCCGGCTCTCCTGCAGCAGCTCGGTGACCGCCGCCGTCGCGGCCAGCGCCTCGGCGGCCGGGTTGGTCGCGCCGTCGGGGCGGACCAGCGGCCAGCCGTCGGTCTTCCACTGCCCGCCGAGCGGCGCGTCGAGCCGGACGGCCGGGTCGGGCAGGTCGACCCCGACGATCACCAGCACGCCGCGCGGCAGCACCACCACGGCGTCGATGGGCCGGTCGTAGCCGGGCGGCTTGACGTCCACCAGCGCTATCCCGCCGACGACCTCGTCACCGCGCCCCCAGGACACCAGCGCGGCGCGCAGGTCCTTGCCCACAGCGGAGGTCGGGTCCCCGATCCGGACCAGCCGCACTCGCCACCTCCCGACAAAGTGGCGGTCCGATCCGTCGAACATCGCCGTGGCCGACACGGTAGCGGGACGTCCACCGGCTGGTGGCGGCGCCCTGCCGCGCGGATGGACGCGATGCTCGTCACCCAAACGGTTGACCGTCGTTACGGTGAATGTCACCTTCCAAGCCAAGTTTTTGTCCTGGAGGTTCCATGTTTGGTCGTTCCCTGCGCGGCCGGCGAGCATTCGTGGCTCTGACAGCCGCTCTCGTGGCTGTCCCGCTGACCGTCGCGGCCCAAGCGTCCGCCGGACCACTCGCCCCGCTCTCCGCCTCCCTCACCGCGCTGCTCGGCTCGGCGACCCAGCCGATGACCGTGCTGGTCCACGGCACGTCAGCCGCCGCGGCGGACACCGCCGCACGCCAGGCCGGGCTCACCCCGGTCACCACGTTCCGCAAGGTCGGCGTCGTCGCCGCCCGCGGCACGGCGCAGCAGGTGCAGGCCGTGCGCGGCCAGTCCGGCGTTACCTACGTGGAGGGCAATGACCCGGTCCGGCTCTTCGCGAGCAGCCCGGGGACGACCGCGACCAGGAGCCTGCAGGCCCAGCAGACCCTCACCGGCGCCAACGGCCGCAAGCTCGACGGCAGCGGCGTGAGCGTGGCGATCATCGACTCCGGCGTCGACCCGACGCACCCCGCGTTCAAGGGCGACGACGGCACGACCCGCGTCGTGCGCAACCTGAAGAGTGTGTGCGCCGACGAGGCCGGCACGGGCACGAACTGCATCCTCGACGTGCCGACCTCCGTCGACACCGACCTGCTCGCCGTCGGCGGCCACGGCACACACGTCACCGGCATCGCCGCGGGCAAGCGGCTGACGCTCAGCGACGGCACCGCGGTCGGCGGCTCGGCCCCCGGCGCCAAGATCGTGTCGATCTCCACCGGAGCGGTCATCCTGATCGTCGGCGCCGACGCGGCGCTGAACTGGGTGCTGGAGAACCACCGCGCGCCGTGCGGCGCGGGCGTCCCGGCGAGCACGTGCCCGCCGATCAAGGCGATCAACAACTCCTACGGCCCGTCCGGCGGCGGGGCGTTCGACCCGAACTCGGCCACGGCGAAGATCCAGCGCCAGCTCGCCGCCGAGGGCGTGGTGACGGTGTGGGCCAACGGCAACGACGGCGGCGACGGCTCGGCGAACGTGTCGAACCCGCCCGGCCAGGACCCGACCCCCGGCATCCTGTCGGTGGCCTCCTACAACGACTTGGCGACCGGGACCCGCGACGGCGCGGTCTCCAGCTTCTCCTCGCGCGGCCTGGCGGCGAACTCGGCGACCTGGCCGGACATCTCCGCCCCCGGCGAGAACATCCTGTCCGCGTGCAGGCTGTACCTGCCGATCTGCGCCACCGGCCTGGCGCCGAAGAACGGTCCTGGCCTGCTCGACCTGGGCTCGTACAACGTGATCAGCGGGACGTCGATGGCCGCGCCGCAGATCACCGGCATCGTCGCGCAGCTGTTCCAGGCCAAGCCGAGCGCGACGCCCGCCGAGATCGAGGACGTGCTCAAGCGCACGGCTTACAAGTTCACCAATGGGGCCGCGTACGCGCCGGTGGGGCCGTACACCAGCAGCTTCGACAAGGGCACCGGGCTTGTCGACGTGGTCGCGGCCGCGTTGGAGTTGGGTGCACACTGATTACCGACTAGGGGTATGCGGGGAGCCTGCGAAGGCTCCCCGCATTCTTCTTCGATCAAGAATTTGCTGATGCGCCTGATGCTTTCCGTGGTTCGTGTGGCCAAAGTGTCCGAACGCAGGGCACAATGTCGTCGGGTATTCCACCCGTGTGACAACCGCCGATCGACAGGACGTAGGGGAAGACGATCCTCGTCGAGCAGCGGAGGTCAGCAGTGAGCACCCGTGGAAACACCCAAGGCGTGGTGTACGTCCACTCGTCGCCGTCTGCGGTATGTCCGCACGTCGAGTGGGCGATTTCGGGCACCCTAGGGGTGCGCGCCGAACTGAAGTGGACCGCCCAGGCGGCGGCTCCGGGTCAACTGCGCGCCGAGTGCGCGTGGACCGGGGACGCGGGCACCGGCGGCAAGCTCGCGGGCGCTCTGCGCGCGTGGCCGATGATCCGCTTCGAGGTCACCGAGGAGCCCAGCGCGGGCGTCGACGGTGAACGCTTCTGCTATGCCCCCACCCTCGGCCTTTGGCACGCGCGTACGAGCGCGAACGGCGACATCGTCGTCGGCGAGGACCAGCTGCGCACCCTCGCCGCGTCGGCGCGCGCGGGGGAGTCTTTCGCCTACGGGGTCGACGAACTGCTCGGCGCGTCGTGGGACGAGGCGCTGGAGCCGTACCGCCGGGCGGGCGACGGCGCTCCGGTGACCTGGCTGCACCGCGTCGGTTAGCGGCTGTGGCACGCTTGACCTGTGGCTGAGGGGTCGATGCGGCAGCAGTGGGTGTGGCCCGCGGTGCTGGTGGCTGTGGTCCTGACGGCCGCGGCGAGCCTGCTGGCCCGCGAGCTGTACGCCGACGAGCGCGCCGAGGCGCCGCCGTCGGCGGTGCTGCCGAGCGAGGGTTCGCTGCCGGTGTCCGAGCAGCCGGGGCACCGGGACGTCCGGGGGACTCAGGACGCGATCCAGCACCCGATGTACGAGACTGTGCGGCAGCTGCTGCAGACGTACTTCGACGCGATCAACGGCAAGAACTACGCACGCTGGCAGACGACGGTCACGGCGGACCGGATCAAGAACATGCCGGAGTCGACATGGCGGGCGAGCTACCGGTCGACGCTGGACGGCAGCATCGTGGTCTATCGGATCGACACGGGCCCCGCCGACAGCGCGCGGGTGATGCTGCGGTTCATCAGCAAACAGGACGTGGCGGACGCGCCGTTGGAGCTGCCGGTGGGGTGCATCCGGTGGAGCGTGATCTTCCCGATGGTCGTCGAGGACGACGTGTGGAAGCTGGCGGGCGGACCGACCGGCGCCACACCCCAGCACGAGGCCTGCTGACCCGAGTTACAGCGGGATGTTGCCGTGCGCGCCCCGGCCGGCGGGCGCGGCGGCCAGTGCCTCGGCCAGCTTCCGCCGGGTCTGACGCGGGTCGATGACCTCGTCCACCACCCCGATCGCCATCGCCCGGTCGACGCCGCCCGCGATGCGTTCGTGGTCGGCGGTCAACTGGGCGTGCAGGGCCTCGCGCTCGTCCTCCGACGCAGCGGCCAGCTTCTTGCGGTGCAGGATCCCCACCGCCGCCTTCGCGCCCATGACCGCGACCTCGGCCTCCGGCCACGCGAACACCGCCGTGGCGCCCAGCGACCGCGAGTTCATCGCGATGTACGCCCCGCCGTACGACTTCCGCGTCACAAGCGTCACCCGCGGCACGACAGCCTCCGCGAACGCGTGCAGCAGCTTCGCCCCGCGCCGGACCACGCCGTCCCATTCCTGGCCGACGCCCGGCAGATACCCCGGCACATCCACCACGACGAGCAGCGGCACGCCGAAGCTGTCGCACATCCGGACGAACCGGGCCGCCTTCTCCGCTGACAGCGAGTCCAGGCAGCCGCCCTTGCGCAGCGGGTTGTTGGCGATCACGCCGACCGTGCGTCGCCCCAGGCGGCCGAGGCCGATAACGACGTTCGGCGCCCACTTCGCCTGCAGTTCCTCGAACTGCGACACGCCTTCGTCGTCCACATCGAGGATGCCGCGCAGCACCGGCTTCACGTCGTAAGCGCGGTTGACCTGCTCCGGGAGCAGGTCGCGCAGCGGGGCCTCCTCGCGCACGGCGTGGAGGTCGAACAGGCCCGGCTTGGCGAACAGGCTGGTGATGCGCCGCGCCCGGACATACGCGTCGGGCTCGTCGGTCGCCAGCACGTGCACGACGCCGGACTTGCGGCCGTGCGCCTCCGCGCCGCCGAGGCCCTCCTGGTCGATCTGCTCACCGGTCACGCTGCGGACCACGTCCGGCCCGGTCACGAACACCCGACCGGCCGGGGACATGATCACCACGTCGGTCAGCGCCGGGCCGTAGGCCGCGCCACCGGCGGCCGGGCCGACGACGACGCTGATCTGCGGGACCCGGCCCGAGGCGCGGATCATCGCGGCGAAGACGTTGCCGACCGCGTCGAGCGACTCGACGCCCTCGGCCAGCCGCGCGCCGCCGCAGTGCCACACGCCGATCACCGGGCAGCGCTCGCGCACCGCGGTGTCGATGGCCTCCACGATGTGCCTGCACCCCTCGGTGCCCATCGCGCCGCCCATCTTGGTGGCGTCGGTGCAGTAGGCCACGACCCTGACCCCGTCGATGCGGCCCCGCACCGCGAACACGCCGCTGGTGTTGGCGGGCCGCAGCGGGGCCATCGAGTCGGCGTCGAGCAGCTGGGCGAGCCGGACCAGCGGGTCACGCGGGTCCAGCTCGAGCGCGTCGCTCGTGGCCAGGGCGGTCATGGAGTGCCTCTCAGAGAGTCGCCGGTCAGGCGGCGGTGAACGCGAGCGCGACGTTGTGGCCGCCGAAGCCGAACGAGTCGTTCACCGCGGCGGTGAGCTCGACCTTGCGCGGCTGGCCGGTGACCACGTCGAGGCCGACCCGGGGGTCGATGTTCTCCAGGTTCCGGGTGGCGGGGATGACGCCGTAGTAGATCGAGAGGATCGTGATGATGCTTTCCACCGCGCCCGCGCCGCCGACCAGGTGGCCCAGCGCCGACTTCGGCGCGGTGAGCACGACGTGGTCGCCCAGCGCCTTGCGGATCGCGGCGGCCTCGCCGACGTCGCCGACGACGGTGGACGTGGCGTGCGCGTTGACGTGCTGCACGTCGGCCGCGGTCAGGCCCGCCATGTTGATCGCGTTGGTGATGGCCTTGATCTGGCCGACGCCCTCGGGGTGGTTGCCCGTGATGTGGAAGGCGTCGGAGGTCATGCCGTAGCCGGACAGGCGGCCGTAGATCCGCGCGCCGCGGGCCTTCGCGTAGTCCTCGCGCTCCAGGATGACCACGCCCGCGCCCTCGCCGAGGACGAAGCCGTCGCGGTCCTGGTCGAACGGGCGCGACGCGCGCTCCGGCTCGTCGTTGCGCGTGCTGAGGGTCCGCGACTGGGAGAACCCGGCCACGGTGATCGGGTGGATGCAGGACTCGGCGCCACCGGCGACGACGACGTCGGCCCGGCCGGTCTGGATCATCTGGTAGGCCGTGGCCAGCCCCTCGGCGCCCGACGCGCAGGCCGAGGCGGGGGAGTGCACACCCGCGCGGGCACGCAGCTCGATGCCGACGTGGGCGGCGGGGCCGTTGGGCATGAGCATGGGCACCAGCAGCGGCGACACCTTGCGCAGGCCCTCGGTCTCCAGGAGGTCGTCCTGGTCGAGCAGGGTCACCGGTCCGCCGATGCCCGTGCCGATGCACACCCCGAGTCGTTCGGGGTCGACCGGCGCTTCCTCGTCCCTCGGCATCTCGAACCCGGCGTCCGCCCATGCCTCGCGGGCGGCGATGATCGCGATCTGCTCACACCGGTCCAGCCTGCGGGCCTGGACCCGGGGCAGCACGTCGGTGGGGTCGACCGCGAGCGGTGCGTGCAGCCGAGCGGGCAGGCCGTAGCGCTCCGCCCATTCGTGATCGTTGCGGCGCACGCCGTTCTTGCCTGCGAGCAGCGCTTCCCAGGTGGCCGGGACATCCCCGCCGAGCGGCGTGGTGGCGCCCAGCCCGGTGATGACGACGTCGACGTTGCTCATGGGGTTTCCTTCGCAGCGGTTGGGTGCCGAGTCGAGTGCCGAGGGCACGAGGAGCGGATGATCAGGAGTTGTTGCTGATGTAGCTGACGGCGTCGCCGACGGTCTTGAGGTTGGCCAGCTCGTCGTCCGGGATCTTCACGCCGAACTTGTCCTCGGCCTGCACCGCGATCTCGACCATCGACAGCGAGTCGATGTCCAGGTCGTCGACGAAGGACTTGCCAGGGGTGACGTCGTCCGGCGCCACACCGGCGACCTCTTCGACGATCTCCGCCAGGCCTTCGAGGATCTCGGCTTCGCTGGGCTTCTCCGACATGCCAGTCGTCCTTTCTCAGTTCGGTCAACCGGCCGGTACTTCACCTGCCGGAGCTTTGGGTCCCCAATCAGGGGCAGATAACGACCTGTCCGGCGTAGGACAGGCCCGCGCCGAAGCCGACCAGCAGCGCGACGTCGCCGGGCTTGATCCGGCCCGCCGCGCGCATGTGGTCCATCGCCATCGGGATCGACGCCGATGAGGTGTTGCCCGAGTAGACGATGTCGTCGGCGACGACCATGTCCTCGCGGGCGCCCTTGGCGCGCAGCCGCTTGGCGATCGCCTCGATGATGCGCAGGTTCGCCTGATGCGGGATGAGCACGTCGATGTCCGCGGGCTGCAGACCGGAGGCCTCCAGCGCGCGCAGCGCGATCGGCGCGATCATCGTGGTCGCCCACCGGAAGACCGACTGGCCCTCCTGGTAGATGAACCGGCGGTCGGTCATGCCGATGGTGTCGACCAGGTCGCCCGCGCTGCCCCACACGACGGGGCCGATGCCGGGCTCGTCGGCCGGTCCGACCACCGCGGCGCCCGCGCCGTCGGCGAAGATGATCGCGTTGGCCCGGTCGACCGGGTCGACCCAGTCGGTCAGCTTCTCCGCGCCGATCACCAGCACGCGCCGGGCCGAGCCCGAGCGGACCAAATCGGACGCGGTGCCCAGGGCGTAGCAGAACCCGGCGCACGCGGCGTTGAGGTCGAACGCCCCGGCGGCCTTGACCCCGATCCGGTCGGCCACCTGGGCCGCGCCGTTGGGGATGGGCGTGGGCATGGTGCAGTTCGCCAGGATCACGGTGTCCACATCGGACGGTGAGAGGCCGCAGTCGGCCAGCGCCTTCGACCCGGCGATGACCGCCATGTCGACCAGGCGCTCGTCCGGCGCGGCGAAGCGACGCTCCCGGATGCCCACGCGCTCGCGGATCCACTGGTCGGTCGTGTCCATCTTCTGCGAGAGCTCGTCGTTGGTGACGATGCGCTCCGGCTGGAAGCTGCCGACCCCGAGGATTCGGCTGGCTGTTGCGCCAGTGGCGAGTCGCAGTGTGGTCATGCGGTACTTCCGATCAGTTCGGTCACCGTGTCGAGGTTCGCGGGGGTCCTCAGGGCCACGGTGGGGGTGCCGTTGAGTTCGCGCTTGGCCAGGCCGACGAGCGCGCCCGCGGGCGGGAACTCGACGATCGAGTCGACGCCGCGCTCGGCCATGGCCGCCATGCAGCGGTCCCACCGCACCGGGTTGGTGACCTGGTCGATGAGCCGGGCGAGCACCTCGGCGCCGTCGGCGACGCTAGCGCCGTCGCGGTTGGACAGCAGGGTGAACGCCGGGTCGGCGGGCGCGGCGAGGGTGGCCGCGTGCGCCGCGAGCGCCTGCTGGGCAGGCGCCATGTAGTGGGTGTGGAACGCGCCCGCGACCTTGAGGGTGATCACCTTGGTGTCGGCGGGCGGCTCGGCGACCAGCTTCTCCAGCGCCGCGACGGACCCGGCGGCCACGATCTGGCCCGCGCCGTTGCGGTTGGCGGGGACGAGGTCGAGCTCGGCGAGGCGGGCCAGGATGGCGTCCTCGGTGCCGCGCATGAGCGCGGCCATGCCGGTGGGCTCCAGCTCGCACGCGGCGGCCATCTCCCGGCCGCGGACGGCGGCCAGCGCGATCGCGTCCTCGGCGGTCAGCGCGCCCGCCATGGCGGCGGCGGCGAACTCGCCGATCGAGTGGCCGGCGATGACCACGTCGGCCGGGATCTCGACCCGCGAGCGCAGCTCCTCGAAGGCGAGCAGCGTGGCCGCGACGATCAGCGGCTGGGTGATCGCGGTGTCCTTGATCTCGTCGGCCTCGGCGGTGGTGCCCAGCCGGGTCAGGTCGAGTTTCGCGATCTCCGACCAGGCCGCCAGGCGCTCAGCCGCGCCGGGCAGTTCAAGCCAGGGAGCGAGCATGCCGGGGGTCTGGGAACCTTGCCCAGGAGCGAGTAGCGCGATCACGTCCCTCACTGAACACCGTCCGGGCCGGTTCCACGCATGCCGACGCTGACCAAGTCCGAGGGTCTGCGTTGTGGGGTGTCTACAAAAGTTAAGCCCGGGTGAACGCTACGCACGGGTATTCGTTGTCAGATGTGGCGTGTGCCACCGTGCGGCTCCGGCGTGTCACCACAATCCGCGCGAACGCGACAGCCTGCCGACGGCGAGCGCCACCCGCAGCACGAGCGCGTCGCGGGGGTCGGCGGCGTTGCGGCCGGTGAGTTCGGTCGCCTTCCGCAGGCGGTACCGGACGGTGTTCGGGTGCACGAAGAGCTGCTTCGCGCAGGTCTCCAGGACGCCGCCGGTCGCGAGGTAGGCCTCGACCGTTTCCTGCAGCGAGCCGCCCGCCTCTTCGAGGGGCCGGGCGACGCGGTCGATGAGCTGCCACTCGGCTTCCGGGTCGCCCGCGAGCGCGCGTTCGGGGAGCAGGTCGGTGGAGCGGACCGGGCGGGGGGCCTCCGGCCAGGCGACGACCGCGCGCAGGCCGGACAGGGCGTCGGATGAGCTGCGGTGGGCTTCGGCGAGGGTGGAGACCGTGGGACCGGCGACGACCGGGCCCGCGCCGAACGCCTCGGCCATCTTGGCCATGACCTCGTGGTCGTCGGTGGGGCCGGCGAGGACTACGACGAGTCTTGAACCTTGGACGCCCAGAAGGACTGGTCGGCTTGTTCTTGCGGCTCGGCTGCGGACTTCGTAGACGACGGTGGGTGGGTCGTCTGAGGGCGGGTTGCCGACCAGGACGGTGGCCTCGGCTGCTGGGTCCCAGCCGAGGGCTGCCGCTCGGGAGAGCAGGGACTCTTCGGCGTCGCCTCGCACGATGCCGTCGACGACGAGTGCTTCGAGTCTGGCGTCCCAGGCGCCTCTGGCCTCGGCGGCCGAGGCGTAGGACATGGCTGAGGCGAAGGCGACCTCACGGCCGTAGCGGAGGACGGCTTCGGAGAGGACGGCGCGTTCGGTGTCGTCTTTGGCCAGGTCGGGGACGAGGTCTTCGAAGATCTGGAGGGAGACGCGGACCATCTCGACGGTTTGGCGGAGGCTGATCCAGCGGGAGAGGTCTCTGGGGGCGCCGCGGAAGGTGTCTGTGGTGAGGCGGAGGGCTTCTTGGGGGTCTCTCAGCCAGGCGGTGAAGCCGGCTACGCCGTTTTGGGCTACGAGGAGGACGGAGGCGCGTTGGTCGGCGGGCATGCGGCCGAACCAGGCGAATTGGCTGTCCATGGCTGCGACGGCCGCGGAGGCGAGTTTGCCTGAGGCGCGTTCTACTGCGTCCAGGGTTTCCGCTGATAGTGCTGTTGGGCCGGTCACTTGGTCAGCGTCCCACACGGCTCGCCTGCGGCTTCGCGGCGCTCGTTCGGCTCGCCTGCGGCATCGCGGGGTGGGGGATCGTTGGTGTGCCTGTGCGGGCGCCCGTTTCGCTTGGGCGTCCGCACACTTTCCCGCTCATTCGGCGGGGCTGGTTCTGGCGTGCTCGCGCCGTGGGGGTCTGGGGGCTCGGCCCCCAGATGCAATTGCCGTCGGCATTCGATGAGCGTTTCCGCGAATAGGCGCGGCGAGCCGGCGGGCCGCCCGGCATGTTCGGTGCGCTCGATGCCGGGCGGCCCATCTCCCCGGTCCCCACCGGTGGGTCAACTATGGGCTTTCTCTGTGGGGTGGCGCCATCCGAATCTTGATGGTTAACCCATTCGTGGGATGTGTTGCGGTTGCCCATGTCCGTGGCCTGAGAAACGATCTCCCGGGACAGGGATCTGCCCGTCGGGGGCATAGGAGGTAGAACATCATGGGTGCGGAACTTCGCGAGGGGCTCGGCGCTGCGTGGTCGATGGTGGCCACGTTCGTGCCGAAGCTGCTCGGTTTTCTCATCATTCTTCTGATCGGCTGGCTCATCGCGAAGGCGGTGAGCAAGGGGTTGTCCATGGTTATGGGCAAGCTGGGTTTCTCCCGTCTGATGGAGAAGACCGGAATGTCCAATATGGCCCGGAATTCGGGCGTCGACGTGGGCGCCATCCTGGTGAAGTTGGTCTACTACTTCATTCTGCTGATCGCGCTGCAGTTGGCGTTCGGTGTGTTCGGCGAGTCGAATCCGGTCAGCCAGTTGCTGAACCAGGTCATCGCGTTCCTGCCGCGGATTCTGGTGGCGATCGTGCTGCTGGTCGTGGCGGCCGCGGTGGCCAAGGTCGTTCGCGACCTGATCACCAGTGCGCTGGGCAGCAGGCCGTTCGGGCCGATGCTGGGCACCGTCGCGTACGTGTTCATCATCGCGTTCGGTGTCATCGCGGCGCTGAACCAGGTGGAGATCGCCACGACGGTGACGATGCCGGTGCTGATCACGGTGCTCGCCACGATCGGCGGCATCCTGGTCGTCGGGCTCGGCGGTGGGCTCATCAAGCCCATGTCGGACCGGTGGAGTGGGTGGCTGGAGCGCATGCAGACGCAGATGGGCACCGGCCACGCGCCGCAGCCGCGGGTGGAGACGCCTCCGGCCGCGGAGACGATGGCTGAGCGGGCGCCGCGCGAGTCGCGTCGCTGAGGTTCTCCCAGAGACGCCGATGGCGCCAGACCCGGTCGGGTCTGGCGCCATCGGCGTCTCTCAGGTCAGGCCGAGCCCGGGTCCGACGTCTGCGGGCCCGCCGCGGTGACGTCGTCGATCCGGTACTTGCGGGCCGCCTCGACGACCTTGGACTGGTCGACCTCGCCGCGCTGGGCAAGGGCGCCCAGGGTGGCCACCGTGATCGACTCGGCGTCCACCAGGAAGTGCCTGCGGGCGGCCGGGCGGGTGTCGGAGAAGCCGAAGCCGTCCGTGCCCAAGGTGACCATGTCGGTGGGCACCCACGGGCGGATCAGGTCGGGCACCGCGCTCATCCAGTCCGACACCGCGACGACCGGGCCGGGGTGGCCCTCCAGCACCGTCGTCACATACGGGACGCGGGGCTCGGCCTCCGGGTGCAGCAGGTTGTGCCGCTCGATCTCGACGGCCTCGCGGCGCAGCTCGGACCACGACGTCGCCGACCAGATGTCGGCCTGGACGCCCCACTCGTCGGCGAGGAGCCGCTGGGCCTTGACCGCCCACGGCATCGCCACACCAGAAGCCAGGATCTGCGCGCGCGGGCCGTTGCCCGCCGGGGCCTCCTGGTAGCGGTAGAGACCGCGCAGCAGGCCCTCCACGTCCAGGTTCTCCGGCTCGGCGGGCTGCTGGTACGGGTCGTTGTAGACGGTCAGGTAGTAGAAGATGTCCTCCGCCTGCTCGCCGTACATGCGGCGCAGGCCGTCCTTGACGATGTGGGCGAGCTCGAACGACCAGCCCGCGTCGTAGGACACCGCGGCCGGGTTCGTCGCCGCCAGCAGCAGCGAGTGGCCGTCGTTGTGCTGCAGGCCCTCACCGGTCAGCGTCGTGCGGCCCGCGGTGGCGCCGAGGACGAAACCGCGCGCCATCTGGTCGGCCGCGGCCCAGAGGCCGTCGCCGGTGCGCTGGAAGCCGAACATCGAGTAGAAGATGTAGATCGGGATCATCGGCTCGCCGTGGGTGGCGTAGGAGGTGCCGACCGCGGTGAACGACGCCGTCGAGCCCGCCTCGTTGATGCCCTCGTGCAGGATCTGGCCCTGCTCGCTTTCCTTGTAGGACAGCATGAGCGAGGCGTCGACCGAGGTGTAGAGCTGGCCCTGCGGGTTGTAGATCTTCTGCGTCGGGAACATCGAGTCCATGCCGAACGTGCGCGCCTCGTCCGGGATGATCGGCACGATCCTGGCGCCGATCTCCGGGTCCTTCGCGAGGTCGCGGACCAGGCGGACGAACGCCATCGTGGTGGCGACCTCCTGCTTGCCCGAGCCGCGCTTGATCACGTCGTAGACCTTGTCGCCGGGCAGCACCAGCGCCTTGGCCTTCGCGCGGCGCTCCGGCAGGTAGCCGCCGAGCTGGCGGCGCCGCTCCTGCAGGTACTGGATCTCCGGCGCGTCCTGGCCGGGGTGGTAGTACGGCGGCAGGTACGGGTTCTTCTCCAGCTCCGCGTCCGAGATCGGGATGCGCAGGGTGTCCCGGAACAACTTCAGGTCGTCCAGGGTCATCTTCTTCATCTGGTGGGTGGCGTTGCGCGCCTCGAAGTGCTTGCCGAGGTTGTAGCCCTTGATCGTCTTGGCGAGGATCACCGTCGGCTGGCCGTGGTGCTCGGTGGCCGCCTGGTAGGCCGCGAAGACCTTGCGGTAGTCGTGGCCGCCGCGCTTGAGGTTCCAGATGTCCTTGTCCGACATCGGGTCCACGAGAGCCTTCGTGCGCGGGTCGCGGCCGAAGAAGTGCTCGCGGACGAACGCGCCGTCGTTGGCCTTGTAGGTCTGGTAGTCGCCGTCGGGGGTCTGGTTCATCAGGTTGACCAGGGCGCCGTCACGGTCGGCGTGCAGCAGGGTGTCCCACTCGCGGCCCCAGATGACCTTGATGACGTTCCAGCCCGCGCCGCGGAAGTAGGACTCGAGCTCCTGGATGATCTTGCCGTTGCCGCGCACCGGGCCGTCGAGGCGCTGCAGGTTGCAGTTGATCACGAAGGTCAGGTTGTCGAGGCCCTCGTTGGCCGCCACGTGGATCAGGCCGCGCGACTCGGGCTCGTCCATCTCGCCGTCGCCGAGGAAGGCCCACACGCGCTGGTCGGAGGTGTCCTTGATGCCGCGGTCGCGCAGGTAGCGGTTGAAGCGGGCCTGGTAGATCGCGTTCATCGGGCCGAGGCCCATGGACACGGTCGGGAACTCCCAGAAGTCGGGCATCAGCCGCGGGTGCGGGTACGACGGCAGACCGCCGCCGGGGCCCGCGTGCGACAGCTCCTGGCGGAAGCCGTCGAGCTGGTCGGCCGACAGGCGGCCCTCGAGGAACGCGCGGGCGTAGATGCCGGGGGAGGCGTGGCCCTGGACGTAGATGTGGTCGCCGCCGCCGGGGTGGTCCTTGCCGCGGAAGAACCAGTTGAAGCCGACCTCGTAGAGCGCCGCGGAGGAGGCGAACGTCGAGATGTGACCTCCGACACCCACGCCGGGCCGCTGCGCGCGGTGCACGGTCATCGCCGCGTTCCAGCGCATCCACGCGCGGTAGCGGCGCTCGACCTCCTCGTCGCCGGGGAACCACGGCTCGCGGTCGGTCGGGATGGTGTTGACGTAGTCGGTGCTGGTCAGCGAGGGGACGCCGACGTGGCGCTCACGCGCCCGCTCGAGCAGCCGCAGCATCAGGTAGCGGGCACGCTGCTGCCCGCCGCCCTGCAGGGCGGCGTCGAACGACTCCAGCCATTCCGCGGTCTCCTCCGGATCGATGTCCGGGAGGTGCGCCGCGAGTCCGTCGCGGATGACGCGTACCCGCTCGGGCGTGCCGGGGTTGCTGTTCTGGGTGGGCAACGTGCGCTCCAGCCTGGCTCGGTGATGGTTTACGCGCGCGCGCATGCGCGCGCGTACGGGGTCACTCTGCCATGTTCGTCTGAATCGACGCGGGCGTCATCGTTACTGGTCAGTAGGGGTGTCGGAGCGTCAGGAAGCGCACAAGGAAAGAGTCTGTTGCGGCGTGTCGGAGAGCACACGGTTGCGCTGGTGGGCACTGTCAGTGTTCGCTATCGCCTAACCGAACAGGCGTAACGCGGTTGAACAGGCCAAGATGGGGCCTGAGGACCGTGCGAGAACAACTGGAGGAGTGAGACCGTGGTGGCCGCGGGAGACACCGGGAACGCCGGCGTCGCCGACAAGCTGGGGATCGAAGAGGGCACCGTTGTCCAGGAGATCGGCTGGGACGAGGACGTCGACGACGACGTCCGCGCCGCAATCGAGGAGCGAGTCGGCTCCGATCTCCTCGACGAGGACGCCGACGAGGTAGTCGACGTCGTTCTGCTGTGGTGGCGCGAGGAAGACGGCGACCTCGTCGACGCGCTGATGGACGCCATCGGCCCGCTCGCCGACAACGGCGTGATCTGGGTGCTCACCCCCAAGACGGGCCGCGACGGACACGTCGAACCCAGCGACATCGCCGAGGCGGTGCCGACCGCGGGGCTCGCTCAGACCTCAAGCGTCAGCGTGGGCAACGACTGGGTCGGGACCAGGCTGGTCTCACCGAAGTCGGTGAAGACCAAGAAGTGACGACCACGTGGACCGGGAGCCTCTCCCGGTCCACGGTCTGAACGCCGCGGTGTCGTGGCCTAGGCTTGGGTACGACACGATGTCTCTGGGTGCGCTGATGCGCGCCCTCACTCCAGGAGGATGCCGGGTATGGCGGTCGAGGTCGGTCAGAAGGCTCCGGACTTCACGCTCAACGACTACAACAAGCAGCCGGTCAAGCTCTCGGACTTCCAGGGCTCCAAGAACGTGCTGCTCGTGTTCTACCCGTTCGCGTTCAGCGGCATCTGCACCGGCGAACTCTGCCAGGTCCGCGACGAACTGGCTTCCTACACCGACAACGACGTCCAGGTGATCGGCGTCTCCGTCGACACCCCCTTCAGCCTCAAGGCGTGGGCCGACCAGCAGGGCTACACCTTCCCCCTGCTCTCCGACTTCTGGCCCCACGGCGCCGTCGCCACCGAATACGGCGTGTTCAACGAGGCCGCTGGCCTCGCGAACCGCGGCACGTTCCTGATCGACACCGAAGGTGTTGTCCGCTTCGCGGAGATCAACGCCCCCGGTGAGGCCCGCGACCAGGACGCGTGGAAGAAGGCCGTCACGGCCCTCAAGGCGTGACACCCTTGTCCCGGTGCCACGTTCGGGCACCGGGGCTTTAGGGCGTATAGCTCAGCGGAAGAGCACTCGGTTTACACCCGAGCGGTCGCAGGTTCAAATCCTGCTGCGCCCACCATGCACGCCCTACTGGAACCCTTGGCCAACCAGGCGTTTGCCAGTAGCGCCGTAAGAGCATTTCCTCCAGCACCCTCGTCCGCCAGGACTGGGGTGCTGTTGTTTGTGCTGGTTAGCTCCGCACCCTGCTGCAATGCCTGCAACTCAGCAAACGGCTCTTGGAGCCGGTACGTGATCGTCAGCTCGCCATCTGTTTCCTCGTGCAGGTAGAGCACCTCGAAGAAGGCTTGGTTTAGCAAGCGGCGCTGCTCGTCGGAACAGCGCAGGTACAGCCCCTGGGGGTCCCGAAGCAGTTCCAGGCACAGGTCGACCAGGGCAGCAGCTTCGCTGAGGTCTTGGGTGGTCTCACCCAGTCGTGCTGTGAGTCGGTCACGCTGCTTGGTTATGGCGTGCAGCTTCTCCCGGATCTTGGTCTGGGGTAGCGAGCCATCTGAGGCCAAGTCGATGAGGTTGGATTCCTTGACGTCCAGAGCTTTGAGCTGAGCGGAGAGCTGCTGGTGGAGCTGTCGAGCTGACGACTCCTGGGAGCCGACAGCCTGAGCCATGTGTTCCCGTACCTCGGCAATGAACGTCTCATCGAACTGGATGGTGGCGTAGTGCTGTTCGATGGCCTCCTCCACCCGTTCAGTCCGGAGGTAGGGCAGCTCACAGACGTGGTCGTACCGCCCGGTGCAGAAGAAATACTGGTAGGTGGTGCCGTGGCGGTTGGTGGCGTTCTGGAAGATCAGGCGGCGTTGTTCGCCGCGCTGGTCGAGACAGACTCCGCAGAACAAGCCCTTCAGGTAGTGAAAGTGCTCACGACGACGTTCGTCGGTAGCACTGCGCGAGTTGATGATCTGTTGGACTTGCTCAAACAATTCTGGGTCGATGAGCGGCTTGTGGCGGCCTCGAAATTTTTCGCCCTCGTAGGTGATCCAGCCGATGTAGTAATCGTCCCGTAGCAGATCGGCGAGCCTGCTGATCGAGATTTGCCGCTCGGGATACTTGCTGTTGCGGGACATTCGCAAGCCTCGCTCGAACAATTCGTCCGCGAGGTCGGCTAGCGTCCACTCATTCGTGGCGTACAGCTCGAATGTCAGCCGGATGAGCGGGCCTCGCACTGGGTCGACCATGACTGTCTTTACTTGGCGGTCTTCTATGTGTTGAACGGTGTTGAGATAGCCGACCGGTGCCCGGCTGATCGTACCGCCACCTTTTGCTTTCATGCCCATCTTGTAGCGGACATCTTCGCCATTTTGGTGCGAGGAGTACTCGTTGATCACCGCGAGCATGCCATGCAGCATGCGCCCGGTCGGCGTGTTGTCGATGTTCTTCTCGACGGCCGAGACCAGCGTGACACCGAGCTTTTCCAGCGCGGACATCATGAGGGCATCGTCCAGGCGATTTCGGGCAAACCGGCTGAGCATGTAGACGATGACGTACCGGACGTTCGGGTTCTCGCGGAGGTACTTGATCATCTGCTGGAACTCTGGCCGCTGGTCGATTGTCTTGGCACTGCGACCAGGGTCAACGAACTCCGCCACCTTGTTGGCTCCGATCTCTTGACCTCGTTCTGCCACCTTTTCTCGTTGTGCGGGAATCGATATTCCCTCAGGGTTGTAGTCAGTGTTGACTTGCCCTGGTGTTGATACTCGCAAGTACGCAACGTAGTCGTCGCCGGTGATGCGTTCGACCGCTTTGTTCTTCTTCATAGATATCTCCTTTACTGCCCACCCCCTCGGGGCTATCCCATTTTAGCTCCGAATTGCCCGATTTTCTAATCGATTGGGCGGCCCGGCGGCCTGCCCGATTTGCCTATTTCTGCGATCGGCGAGTGTGGCGAGTCACTTTTGTTGACTGGTTCTGGATGGCCAGCCCCATTCCCGGTCAGGTACTCTACGAACTCCCCAGTTGTTATCACGTTGAACAGTTCACCCTGAACGCTTTGGTCGGCGGAAATCGCTGTAGCAAGCGTTCGCTTCCGGCTGTCGTCAGGCACCACCCAGAGCACCGCCGGGAACAGTCCGTGCTTGGCCTGGTGGTCGCCGCTCGCTGCGTAGCGTTGGTAGACGGCTGCCTTGCGCTGGACGACACCAGGGTGCTCGGTGGAGCGATCGACCTCGATGAACCAGTGATCCTCGTAGTTGCCACTAGCGGTGACGGCGAACAGGTCGGGCTTGAGCCATGACCTGGTGCCGTGCGGACTGAGGAACGAACGCCAGCAGGTCGGCTCGGTCTCCAGAGCCACCAGTTCCAGCCCGTCCGTGTGGTCAAGTTCCCCGATCTGAACGGCCGCTTCGGCAACCGCCAGAGTATGGTCAGTAAACAACGCCGTGGGTTCGAGGTAGCGGCGGCGGTGTTCGTCGCCGTGGATCACCCGCAGCAGCCGTTCACCGGTCGATCCGAGTTGCCAGGTGATACCGCCAGAGCCCGCGCGCACACCGCCGATCCGACGTTTCAGCCGAGTCACCAAGCCCCGCCCCTCCAGACGGGCGAGCACCCGCATGGTCGCAACAGCAGCAGCGCCCTCGGTGGCATGGGTTCGCCGGTCAAAAGCAGACGGAGGATGGTGGAGGAAGTGCAGGCGGCGAAGTAGTTCAGTGGTCAGGAGCCGATGTGCACGGAGTGAATCAAGCACCGCCCGATCGCGATCGGACAGGCTCATCAGCAGGTCAGCGACCTTCTCGTTAGACATGGCGGGCTCCGCCGCCTCGGTCGCAGACGGGTCGCCGGGCGGCGCGGAATGGATCACTGCACATGCAGTCAGTCCCATCCCGAAACTGGCCAGCCACCCCGGACAACCAGGCAGTTCTCGCTGTCCGCCTCAACGCGAAGGCACGGGCGAATCGACGCTCGAACGCACGGGTACGCCTAGGGAAGCAGCTGATCATGATCGGCCCCCACGATGCCGCGGCTTGCGGCCAATTCGCTCCGGCTGTGCGGTTCGGGTGCTGGATGCTCGGGACTCGGCCTGGGCAGGACGGGCGTCTTCGCGGATGCGTCGTAGCCGAGCGCGGATCGCTGCTGGATCGTTCCTGGGCTCGGTCGGCGGCAGTGTCTTGACCAGCGCCCATCCGGACGGAGCACCATGCGCGACGAGGTTGGCGTAAGCGTGGAAGCGCGGCAGAGCCATGAAGTCGATTGGTTCCAGCTCCGGCGCCAGACGTGCCATGTCGCGGGCGTCGTCCCACTCGCTGGCGAAGGCCAGCTTGCTCCGGGCGTTGTTGTCGATAGCAGCTCGCAGGCTCTGCGGAAACTGCTCACGAAACTGGGCGGCCAGGAGCCAGCCCACCCCAAGCGACCGACTGACGGCCAGGGCGTCGGCCAGCGATACCGGTAGGTGGAGGAAGCGCGGGGCTTCGTCGATCACCACCAATGCAGGTCGATTGCTCGCGCCCGGTTCGTTGGCGCGTTCCTGAGTGGCCTGCCAGATCTCGGCGATGACCAGGCTGCCGAGCAAGGAAGCCGTTCCAGGACCGATAAGCCCTTCGTTCAGCGGCACCAGCACGATCTTGTTGTCGCGGAAGGTGTCGCGGATCGGAAAGCCACCGCGGCGTTGCCCGAGCATCCGCACCACTGTTGGTCGCAGGAGGAACTGGCGCAACTTGTTCAGGGGGGCCGCGATAACGGATTCCTGGGCGCCGAGTGATTGACCTTCGTACCACGCCCAGAATCCGGCCAGCGCCGCATCGTTCTGGATCTGGCCGACGAGCGGACGTCGGAACTGTGGATCACTCAGCAGCCGGGGAAGATCAATAAGGGTGGCCGGTTCGTTCGTCGTGCTGGTCCGTGCCAGGGTTCGCAGGCACGCGGAGAAGATGTCGGCCGTTCTGGCTCCCCAGCCTTGGGCGAAGACCGCCTCGAACACCGCCAGAATGCCGTCTACCACCACGTCGGGGTCACGCCTGGTCGAGTTCAGCGGGTTGAAGCCGAGCGGCGTGCTGTCGGCGGCGTTCAGCTCGACCACGTCGGCTAGCCGGTGTACGGGTAGCCGGGCCAGGATGTCGTCGATGAGTTGGTGCTTGGGGTCGAGGACGACGACCGGACGTCCAGCCTGAATGTCGGCCATGATCAGGTGCAGGAGCGCTGTAGTCTTGCCCGAACCGGTAGGGCCGTACGCGATTCCGTGGTAGCTCTGGTCTTGTGGTGCGATGCCCAGGCAGCGGTCGTCGCCCGGCGCGGCGCTGCGGGCGAACACACGTGGCCCGGTGTGCACGGTGGCCGCTGCTCGAAGCGGCTTGGGGTGCAGCGGCGGAAGGCCGGGAAGTTCGCCGTCGCCGATCGGCCAGCCGAGCAGGCCAACCAGCTCGGGCACGCTGAGACCCACCGACCACCACCATGGCCGCCGCGCCACGTTGAACCGCCGTGCCGAGTCCCACACCAGCTCCATTCGTACGCCGGGGCTCTGTGCCACCTTGAGCGCGCTGACCATGCTGGTGAAGAACCAGCTTCGCCGTGCCCGATCAGGGCTGGTGACACCGAAGCGGATGGTCAGGGCACGGCCAGGCTGCTCGGCTCGCTGCCGGAGGCGATTGCGCGTCTCCGTACTGGTCGGCCGCTGGCCCACAGTCAGCAGGTGGACTAGCGACTGGTCTGGATTGGCAACATCGCTCGGTACCGTGCGCGGCGCACGCCGCGGGCCGAGCACGATCTGCACGGCCATGATCTCGTCGTCCCGCAGGGGCGTGGCCAGTGCCGACAGCAACGCGCGGGTACACGTTTCCGCGACGTCGACACGCAGGGGCAGACTCTGCGGATGCACCGACAGTCGGGCGGCCTTGGTGATCGTGCCCCTGGGTTCGGATGTGCCGAGTTCAGTCATTACCGTGCCAGGGATCAAATCGGTCAGCATGCGATGCAGCCGAGGCGCGTCAACGGGTCTTGCGCCGAGCAAGTGGCGTATGCCGTGCGCGTCGGCTCGGACCTCCAGGACCACCGGCGCTCGCAGCGGTTCGACCACCAGGCGGGTAACAAACGCGCCGAGCGTCGATTCGGTCAGTGGGCGAGGCAGGTGCAGCCGGAGAAACTGAGGTTCAATCGGCGCGCCCACCATCTCCACCCCCTTCTACCGCCCGTGGATCGGTCTGGTTCACATCTGGCTCATCGCGGGCACGCTGTGCTTGTGCCTCGCGCTCGGCTTCAGCTGCCGCTATGCCGAGTAAGGCTTGGCCCAGCTTCCGTATGTCGGGCGGGTCGCGGCGCACGCCACGTACGACTAAACGTCGTACCCGTTCCTGCCGTTGTTTTCGATTCCTGTTTCGCTTACTCAACTTCTCGCCTCCTTCCTCACAGAGATGGCCGGTTTACAGTTGCTCGTCGCTAACACACGGTTCTCAGTTATGTAATAGTTCCCTGGTTTCGTCAAGTTGTGTTGTTCATTCCGCAACGTCTGACCGGAGTTGGTTCACCAGCGCGAGCGGCGCCAACGAATGAGCCGTACCACGATCCACCCCAGAGCGACAACGGCGAACGCGCCAATGATCCAGGGAAGCATCTCTTGGACCGCCTCGATCGCCCACTTGAGCGCCAGCACGCCTGCCAACACAAGCACGCAGACGCGAAAGAGCTGCTGTACCGAATCCCCGATCGGGTCGAAACCGCCACGGCGCATTGGCCTTCACCGACCCCGATCGCTCGGGACGGGGTATCCCGGAATCTGGATGTCGGAGTCAATCTCGTTGCCCCACACGAACCAGCGGTCGTTACTGGGCGGGCGTCGCCGGGCAAACAACTCCAGCCGTGGGCCGGGGGAGACTCGCTCGATGATCGAATAGAATTCGTCAGGCTTGCGCGAGTGCTCCAGTACCGGGGCATTGACCCACGTTGGTTGCGAACGGAACTGAACTGGCGCACGGCCACGCGTCGCGAACAGTAGATGTTCGGTGGAATTTCTCAAATGTGGCCCGAGACCAAGTCGGAATTTCACCCATGTCAGCGGCGACCGCACCGTGAAACCCCATGCTTCGGCGATCGTATAGCCCTCACGCAAGGTCGCATTGGTCACCCACAGCCAAAGGTGGGCTTCATCCTCAGCGAGGCTCTCAATGGGCATTGCCTTGATACGCTCCAAGCTCATGAGCGGATAGTGTTGCTCCGCTCCCTTGGCCCCTTGTTGGTGAAGATCCCACGGTGGATCGGCCAAGATGGTTCGAAATCTCGGAGAGTCCTGCTCTGGTCCAGGTACTTCTTCGGCAGTCATGCCTAGCACCTCCTTCTGCTTAGTTGCCCGTGAACATTTTGTCCGCGAGATATCCACAGCCTGACAAATGGCGACGATCTTGGAAACCGTGCGTTCGCCCGAAGGTTCGGGCGAACATTCGCCCGGATACACGGCATGCTGTTCCTGATAGCGCGGCAGTTGTGGCAACGCGCAAGGCGCAAGAAACCTGTTGTAATTCGTACCTATGCGACACTGTTTTCAATGACAGGCTAGGCGCTGCCATCCAGCCCGTCATAGAAGGCGGACAGTCCGCCTTGCCGCAGTTCCCCCGTGAACACACACCGCCCCGGACAGCGATGCGTCCGCCTGAGCGACTGGCACAGGCCCATGAGCCGTTCGTAGTCGGCTGCACGCTGCTGGATCTGCCCAACGAGATCGGGCTCTGCCGGAACCGGAGCAACGGCACCGGTCGGAGGACTGGCCGGCACCCCGTAGGCGTTCTTGGCCTGGACACGCGGCCGCTCGTTGTCGGCAGCCATCTCAGGGCCGCCGTTCGTCGGACTCGGTGTCCGGCACCTGCTGGCCCTCACGCTGCATCGCCCGCCGTGCTGCCAGGAACACCGACCGGACTCGATCGGTCTGTTCCAACGAGCGCCACTCTGCTTCCAGCGCCTGGCGCTGTACCCGAACCCGCGCCCGGTCGTAGGACAGCTTGACCCCAGCGCACTCGTAGCCCAGCCACACAAGGAGGCCAACGGTCACCAGGGTTACCGCGGCTTGCCACCCGACAACCAGACCGACCCCGAGGGCCGCAGCGCCGGACGTGATGAGCAACGTGCGCGAACGAGCCGAGAGCAGCGCCATCTCACTCACGCCCCGTCTCAGCCACGATGTCAGCGAGGGCCATCGCGGCCAGATCGGCAATCGCCTGGAAGCGAGCCGCCCCCTGTGGGGCGTGCCGTGTCCAGAAGGCTTCCGACTGACTCAACCGGCCAGCCGCGTGCATAGCTTCGTCCGCCACATGTTCCAGAGCACGAGCCCGAGCAGCCATGACGATGCCCCGACCGTGCTCCACCGCGACACCGTGGTCAACAGCTCGAACTACCCGAGCTGGCACAGGGCGCCGCCCGATGCTGACTTCTCGTCCAGCAGTGCCACCGAGGGCATCTGCGAGACGTTGAGGGAGGTTTGGCATTACAAGTCCGATCTCTGCGTATTGTACCGACTCCGAACCCGTGGTCCGAGACCGAAACGAATGTTTGGTCCCGGACCACGGTCGTTTGTGTACGCGTCGACCTCGAATTTAATCGACGGTACGTAGTGCCGTCAGAAGCCGAGCGCGACGCGAAGGTCGGTGACAAACGCGATAAACAGGTGCCACTGCATGACTTTCCTCCGATCTAGTAGTAGCCCAGGTGGACACCACTAGGTTCGAAAGGAAAAAGAGCAAATACGAGTCCAAAGAAGGGGCAACTAGACACAGAAGTGGGCCAATTGTTCCGAAGCGCGTCGAAAAGTGGTCAATGTTGGGTGAATGACGGTTGACCTGGGGTTTCGTAGCATCCCCGTCGAGACACGCCCATCGCTAGCGCTTCCTGTAGCCAGGTGATCCGTGGGATACTCGACCCGTGACCGACTCCCAAGACAGAGTTGCGCTTGTAAACGACGTCGCCGAAGAATTGCTCAAGTGTCGTCAGCGCGGCATTGAGCGCTTGGACGTGGACGACAAGCCTCAGCGGCGACTAGATTTGCCTCAACTCGAACTCTTGGCGTCTGTTCATGGCCTCAGCGGCGCCGGGTCAGCTGTTCTGGGGCGGATCGCCGCGATCAAGCAGCTTCTCCGTGACAAACTTGTCGAGTTTGAGGTCGGCGCCCACAAGGACGAGGCGGCCTTGATCCGCGACTTGATCTTCGGCGGTGAGACGGGTTTCGTACGATATTCCGCAGGTGACCTGCTGGACAACGCGGCGGAAAAGCGAGATGTCGCCGACTCAAGGGCATTCCGAGTGATCTGGACCGCTGCGGTCAAATCATTTGCTAACTTTCTTGTTGAGTCGTTGTACCCTGAGTCGAAGCCTCAAACCCCGCCCAAGACTGAGCCTCGTCCCACCGTGGCGAAGAAGAGGTGGGCGTTCTATGCCGTAGCTGCACTACTCGCAATCGCCGGTGTCGTTTGGCTAATCACTCAGATTCCCGCAGGCAGTCAGGGATCTGGATCGCATGACCCGAGCGACCGGAAAACTGCGTCCGAGCCTCAACGTTCACCCAGTTCCGGGCGCAGCGCTGGTCCGACGCACAAAGAGATTGCCGGTGCCCGCGTGGGCACCAATACGTATAAAGATCCGAGAAAACTGGGGGCGACTGGCCCGGATATTCCGTTCTTGCAGGAAGTTGACGTAGAGTGCAAGATCCTTGCGCCCACGATGGATTCTGTGACGTACTGGTACAAGATCGCGACGGCTCCATGGGACGGCTATTTCGCGCCTACCAACTCCTTCTTGAACGGTGATCCACCAGAAGGACCCTATAGCCACGATGTGGACAATGCTGTTCCAGATTGTTCGCCGGATGCTCTGCCAATCTAGTGAGCGGAACTAGCGACGCTCGTTCTGTTCGGTCTCAAAGTACGTTCGGATCACATCGACAAGGCCGTGAGGATCAAGTGCCACGCGCCCAAGGCTGCTAGTCAAGGCGCTCGATGCTGATTCGTACACTTCGCGGGAAGTGTCGTGCAAGAGTTGCCGCCATAGGGGAAATCCCTCGTTGGGATGCGTTGCGGCGAAATGAGGAATCACTGAGGCAACGAGCGCTCGTTCGTGCTCGTTCCTCTCCGGACTTCCCAATTCTTTGATGGTGTCGCGTGCGGCCTGGTCGGCTCGGCCTGCAAAGGCAGTCAATTCCGCATTGAACTGGGCAGTAGCGTCAGTACCGGCCTGCGCCGTCACAAACTCGGCCAGCGTCGATATCTCTTCTGCCGACAGTTGTTCAAGACCAAAATAGGACTGCTGATCTATCTCACTCATATTCTAAGAACTAGATATAGCAAGGATTGCGGCGAAATGCAAATGGTCAGGACGTCGCTCTCGGACGCCCTGACCATTCAGCTGCACGCCAATCAGCAAGTTGGAAGCGCGAGGCCGCCGCGGTCGGCGGACTGAATCCACACCTCAGAGATGTAGCCGAACCGACCGTCGGACGATCGTGCGCCGTACCACCTAGTCGACTCGAATCGTTGCGGATTCGAATCGTCGATCGAATCGTGATCGTTTCCGTTGGTGGTGCGGACGCCCTGCGTTTGACAAGTTGCGGTTACTTGTGCGCCTGTCCTCATCTCGGTGCCCGAGATCATGCAGCCGGATGCCCGGCAGCCGTTTGTAGTCGTCGTTGACAGGTACGCCGGTGTGGGATCTTCACGCATCTGGGTGGATCCATTGGTCACCTGATTGAAGATCGTGATGACACGTGCCACTGGCGGTGGCGGTGGTGGTGGCACGGTTGGTGGCACAACGGTTACGTCTGGAGTCGGTACCGAAGTTGGCGGGGGCGGCACGGTGGGCGGGTTGTGTTGGTTTGAGATCGGCCTCTCGCCGACCCTGAACGTTGATGTCACCGTTTGGCCAGTGCCAGTGTCTACCAGTGTGGTGCTGTACGCACCGGGCGGGTCACCAGCGCACGGCCAGCTCCATGACGCTGCCCCGTCTGCTGTGGCCGTGCCTTCTGGACGATCGAGGGGATAGTTCGAGCCGTCGGGGTACGTAGCCGAGATCGTGTACGTCGCTCCTGGCGTAAAGCCGGATGAGTTCGCAGTAAGCGTTCCGCCCACGGTCGTGCAGGCGCCCACGACTGTGAACACAAGCTTCGGCGGGGGCACATACTTCGGCTTCTGGTACATGTCGATGATGGCGTCGGTACATTCCGGAACACGAGCCTGATTCTTTACCAAGTCGGAGTACACATAGCCGGAGTCTCCCGGCTGTGGCCCGTCGACCTGGTTGACATAGAACCACCGCGGCGACTTGTATTCTGTCGGAATCTGCGTGTCCGTCCAGCACCGCATGATCACCGATGTGTAATCGGGCAAGTGCACCGGTGTTCCACATTCTCCAGTGGTGACACCGACCGGCATGAGATGCGGGCACGCCCGAATCCTGACGAATGGGCTGGAGCTATCTGACAGCACATAGGATCCGCTAGGAACGCTGCGGGCAGCTGGTGCGATTGCGGCCGTGCTTGTGGGAGAAGGCACGATCTCGGGCGAACTGCCGTCGTCGGATCCTGTCGTGCGGAGCACCAATCCTGTAGTGAGCCCGACGCCGACAAGGAGGACTCCGAGCCCCAGCGGCATGAACACCTTCCGACCCTGCACGGTTCACTCTCCGGTAGATCGTTTGGGATCAATTCACGAGAATTGAGCTCGATCTGTTGGTTAGCCCTGCCAGTTGTATTCACTGTCTGTGCCAGAGGCGTCACGATACAGTCGAAGGGCACTGCTTGCCTGCACCCAAACAGGCGTCGAACGACGATCGGAACTGCCATGTCAGCCAGTCCCAAGCGTCTGCCGCGTAGCGAAGCTCACGCTCGACTGGGCCAGGCGCTCCGACAAGCGCGTGAAGCCGCGGGCCGGACGACGAGGCAGATGCCGTGTAGTGCCGGACACGTCTCCAACGTTGAAGCCGGATATGTGACGCCATCTCTTGACTACGTCGAAGCCATCGTTGAACTGGGAGGCGACGCGTCGCTGCTCCGATCGCTCTATGAGCAGATGCGTGCATATGTCCACCACACCAGCCGGGAACGTCGGCGTGGCAAGTCTGTGGTGTTGGACTTGGTGCCCCCACATCGCCCCGAGGACGTTGCCGACCACTCCGACGTCCAGCAGCACTACGCCCGCGAAGCGAACGACGCCCACTACATCTTCAATGAGGATGGTGTCGTTGAAGAGGTACGGCTGAGCGTAACCATCCGTGCCACGACACCCGGTGTCAGGCTGTTTTACACCGGTCACACCTTCGATGCTGACCGTCGGCCCGGGGTGCTCCGCATCGAAGAGGGTGCTGGCGGGAGCCTTGTGCAACTCCGCGAAAGTCCCAGCGGCGCCGTCCAAGCGTACTTCGAACTGGATCACGACCTGGCGCCATCCGATGCGCAACCGCACGTCTTGTCCTGGCGAGTACTCGTAGACAGTTCGGTGCGAACAAGCCCGATTCTGACTTTCCACTGCTCCCCAGGCACGCAGCGGCTAAGCCTGCGGGCTGACTTCAAGGCGCCTGCGCTGCCACAGTCGATCTGGTGGTTCTCGGCTCCTGACACGATCGACGCCGAACACCCCCGACCGGACGCCACGTTTGCGTCAAGTCCTGGCGGCAGCTACTCGAAGTCCTTCGACAGCCTCACACCCGGATGGTCCTGTGGGCTCGGCTGGGTCTGGAACTGACCTAGGTCGCGAACTCCAGTATCGCTGCTTGCGTCTCGACAAGCGCGGACCAGCGCGCTGATCCTCTAGGTGCTGATATCGACCACTCCAGCACCCAAGGGGACACTTTCGATTAGTCCATGAGTTCTTACTCGGCATGCATCGCAACGTCTGTAGCAATTGCGCACGCTACACCTGAGCGGGCGCGCTTCGAGGCGCACCTGAATCCGTGCTAACACCTCGCTCAAGTCTCGGGATTTCGCGCGCCTCGAATTGGCCCGCAGTTGTTGAAAGAAGTGTCAGCTCAATTACCTGTGGAGCACCCTTGTCTGTTGAATCAACGTTAAACGCCGATACCTACGCTTCCGTGCCCTATAAACGCGGGTATTCCACTCCTCGAAATCTACGGCACGAAATCGCTGCGGCACACCGCACACGACTAGGGCTAACTGTGACAGCTGCCCTCGTTGACCACCTCGGGATATGGTGCTCCATGGCGGTTGTCGCAGCTACTTGGCGGTTTGGCCACAGCATGGTCGCACTGATGATCTCGGTAATGGCCTCCGTCGTGTGCGGACGTCAACTCCGGGCGCTGGAGTGCCTGGTCCATGAAGCATCGCATTTCAACTGGACACGGCGCTATCGCGCGCTCAACGACATGCTTGCCACGTTCCTTGCCGCGATTCCGACAGGCGCCAAGATCAGCGACTATAGAGCGAGTCATCTCCAGCACCACGGCCAGTTCGCCACTTCGCAGGATCCAGATCGCCGACGCTACGTGGAACTGGGATTGGAATCGCTTGATCGCCAGTCAATCTCGGCCTACTGGCGGAGCCTTCTTCGTATCTTGCCGTGCTACCAGATTGGCTGGTTCAAGTCATTTCTGAGCGACCCGGTTTACCTTGTTGCTCCGATCGTGTGGGCGGGCGTGTCTATATCGATTCCAGTAGCTGTCATCGCCGGTCCGTCAACATCCGCCTTGGTAACCGGCGTCTGGGCCTTTTCCTACCTGCTGGTACTGCCTGTGATCAGGCTCGTGGGAGAGTCGGCCGAGCACACCTATTCGACGGCGAGCACGGTCTTCGATGCGACCATCTCCAACATTGGTCTCGCGCATAGGCTCGTCTTTCATCCGCACGCAGACGGCTTTCACACGGTCCATCACCTCTGGCCAGGGATCCCTCACCATGCCTTGCGGAAGACCCATAACAGTTTGACCGAGCAAGATCCAGAATGTTATGGTAATAGAGTAAGGGTTCGGTATCGCGTGAACGCTGAAATTGCTCCAGCGTGACGTGCCGAACGTTCAGGAGGAACGTACATGGGTGAACTATTTAGTCTGTCATCAGAGGTCGGGCGTGACTTTCCTGACGCGCAAGTGAGGTTCGTTCGAGTAATGGGGCTTCGCAACGGCGAGCACTGGCTCGATGTGGAGGCGCGACTGGCCAGCCTCGAACGCCGTGTTGCCACCGGGGAGTGGACGCCGTTCGATAAGTCGGACCACCCCATCGCGTCGTGGCACGACGCATACAGGAAGTTCGGAACAAACCCGAACCGCAATCGGCCGAGCGTGGATGCACTTAGCCGCCGTCTGGCAAAGAGCTTTCAATTGCCACGGATTCACGGAGCTGTTAACGCGTATAACCTGGTGTCAGTCTTGCACGGAACCCCTGCGGGCGCTTTTGACCTGGACAAAATTGACGGCCCTGTCGTCATTCGCTACGGAACGGCTGACGACCAGTTCGTACCTTTGGGTGAACCGGACGCGGTCGAAGCACCTGGGCCGACGGAAGTGATCTATGCGCAGGGCAATAATGTGCTGACTCGCCACTGGAACTATCGCGATTCAGATCACACGAAGGTAACCGAAGGGTCGAAGAACGTTGTCTTCTTGTTGGAGCGCATCTCTTCCGACGCCATGCCTGACGAACGAATGCAGAGGGCTCAAGAAGAACTTGCCGAGCTCCTGCGTCCATACGCTGACCAAGTTGTGCTCTCGGTAATAGAGCCCGAAACGCCGTCTACTTCCTTGGAAATGGGCGAACCCGGCTTCATGGTGTAGCTAGCCAGCCTAGGGAATGACGCTCGGCTTCCGCCCTGTCCCCAAGAACTCCACGAGCCCCTGCCGCACGCCGTCAATCGACACCTCGACACTGGCCCGCACTTCGCTCACGTTGCCCATGTAGATGTACTCGACCCGTTCGTCGGGATCGCCTTCGCCGTGCGTCCAGCCACCATCTGCCGCCCCGTACCCGATGAACCCCTTCGTCTGCCCAAGGCCAACCTGGAGCACCGCGGAGCGAGGATCATCGGCGTTGACAGCCTGAATCATGGCGGGTGCTTCGTGGTCTTTGGTTTCGTCCAGCACGCGGTCAATGAAGTCGTTGAGTTCGGCTTCAGTACGGATGAGGATAGGAGGATCACCCGGTCCGAAATCGTTCTCCGGTTCTTGGTCGTACCAGACTTCTAGCGTGACCACTGCATTCCTCCCGTGAACGTCTTTCGGTAGTTCGGACCGTGGACCGTGATGGTGTAACCGGCAGGTAAGAGTACCGGGAGCAACGAGTCACAGCTGTATGGCCCGCGGCAGGGTCGATTGTTGATGACTAGGTCAATGTGCTTTGTTCCGGCCCGGATCATCTTGACGGCGAGCTTCATCTCGACGTGGGTGACGTTCACGGGTTCCATCGCGGGCGGCATGCCCGCTCGTTGGAGCCGTTCCCACGCTTCGGTCGAGTCCGCGTCTTCTCCGCTCACCAGCTCGTGCACCTGGCCGTGCTTGTCACGCCACTTGCCGTGGGTCTTCATCCGCCCCGGGTTCGGCTTGGGCACCGTCGGCGGCAGTCCGGTGCGCATGGCTTCGATCTGCTCCGGGGTAGTGCGTGGAGGTTGCGGGCGAGCTGGCTCAGCCGAGATCGGTCTGCTCGTTGGCGGCGAAGCTGCCGCTGGTACCTGGTTGCTGACGCCCAAGTTCGCCAGGTACCGCCGCATGCTGCTCCTGGCGCTGTCCAGCAGCTCCGTAACCCGAGCAACGTTCTCCCGCGCGTGCTGGAGGTGCTGCACGGCTTCTGGAAGTTCGGGCGCGATGGAACCGCTGGCAGCCGCGGCGAGTACCTGTTCAGCTTCGCCTAGGTGACTGACGACCTGGTGCATGGTGTCGGTTGGTATGGCTGCTAGTGCGGCCTGGATGGCGCCTGCAAGCTCGTCGACCGACACACGTCCCCCAGAGGTGGTAGCGACCGCCGCTACTCATCTTCCGGGTTGGGATCCTTCCTGTCACAGCTGAGCTGCAAGTCCAGAGGCCGGTTCGATCAAATGTACTCGCCCGCCAGTTCGCCGTAGGTGGGTCGGTGACTCCTCGGTCGGTTGACCGCGTTGAGTAGGACGTCGGAGTTCATCCAGTCGATATCGGTGAGGTCGAGGCCAGGGATCTTGTCGAGGTAGGTGTGGGCTTGGGCCTGCATCCGGGCGACGCTCGGGTTGTCGCCCCAGATGCAGGTCCGCCTTCGGGTATGGAAGTTGTGCCGAAACAACACAATGGTTCCGAAGTCCATGCTGAGGAAGATGGATAGCCGGTGAAAGGGCGCCTTGGTGCAGGGCTGCTTCGCGGCAGACTTCGGTTCACTCATCAACAATCCTTGGCAGTACAACGGTTGGCCAGTCGTCTTCGCGGTACCTGGCGTAGCCGTGAGGGTCGGTGTCTTCTTCCGTCCAGTGCAGTCGGATACCGGCACCCTCACTGGCAGCTCGCTCCAGCAGCTCGGCGACCGAGATGGGTGTGACAGCGGCCGTGGGTGCGTGGTCCTGGTGGTCATCGGGCTTGTAGTGCTTCATGGCGAACCTCGCTGCGATGCGGTTCTGCTGGACAGTTCGCTGCCAGTCGAGCAACAACCATCCGCCGACCCCAACGAGCAGAATGGCCAGCGGCACGCACGCGGCGATGACCTGCCAGAGCGGGAGGTGCGTCATGGGCTTGGTGGCGGGTCGAGCCGCGGTTGACGTCGAGCGGCACGGGCTTGGATGGCGTGGCCCAGTTCGACCATGCGGTGCCCGAGCGAGGCTTCCTCGGCCGCCGGTGGTTCTTCCGCTCGCTTCGCGTCGACGTCCAGCAACCCCATGACGTACAGCGCCAGCTCCCGGTTGATCGTGCTGAGTCCCCCGACGAGCGTCAGGTCGTCGCGCCAGTGCGCGTCCGACGCCGTCATGGCGTCGTCCTTCGCCACAGGCGGCGCCCCAAACGGACCAGAAACGTTGTGGCACTGAGGATCGACACGGCCCACGGCCAGATCACCGTGCCCACTTCGCTTGGCCCTTGGTGAGTTTCAGCGCTGTCTCGGGCAGTTCGCCGTCCCGTACCCACACGGCTGCCCCGGTACGCCGGATCTGGTTGACCAGGGCAGCGGCAACCTCAGCCCGCGGTGACAGGTGGCGGCTGTCGAGCAAGATGGCCGCAGTGGCGTGGGGCATGGCGAGCGCCTGAACCAGGCCGCGGAAACCGACGCGGTCTTCGACGTCGAGTAGTGAGCCGACGTCGGCGAAGGTGGCGCCGAGGTGCCAGCCTTGCCTGACGCACCACAGTTCCAGCCGTTCCTTGGCTTCGGCGAGGCGTGCCGGTTGTTCGCGGACGTTGTGGATGTAGCCGTAGACCAACGGCGAGGTCTGGGTCATGACGACCTGCCCAGCAGTCCGGCGATGAAGTGGCGGCTGGCGATGGGGTCCAGGGCGACGGTCTGAAGCTTGTGCGCGAAGGTGCGGTAGACGGTGACATCGTCCGGGTGCTGGAGCAGCAGGCTGGTGGTGAGCTGCTCAAGGTGCACGACGGAGTCGAATCGCTTGGACTGCAACAACCGGAAGGCTTCCAAGCCGCCGTGATGGGCGTTGGCGGGAACGATGCGCACCACCACGTTGTCCTCGCCCGCGCGGCACAACAGATGGGTAAGCTGTTGCTGACGGGCGCTCTCCGGTACTCCGGGGCGCGTCAGCACGTGGGCATCGAGGAAGAACTCGTAGGTCGGTTCGCTCAATAGCTCCGGGATGGGGCGGTAGGCGCCGTTCGCCAGGGTGGAGCGGACGTGGTTGTCGTAGGCCGTCGCTCGCAGGACTCGCGGCACGGTCAACGGCGCGTAGACAGTCACCGCCTGGGCGAAGGACTCCAGCACCGTCCCGACTTCACTGGCGTGGGCATCCTCGTGGCCGAACAGCCAGTGGGACAGATGCGTCTCAGCGGCCAACTGAACCAGGTAGTTCCGCAACTCGACCGGCCACCCAAAGGCCATGGACAGCACGGCGATGTCGGTTGACGAGACCGGACGGTGGCCGTTGAACATGCGACACAGCCGGGTGATGTTGAACCCGGTGGCCTCCGCGATCTCGCGCAGCGTCAGCCCGGCTTTCTCGGCTGAACCCGTCATGACCGCGCCGATCAGGACACCGCGCAGCGTCCGATTGCGGGGATCGGTCACGGTCGCACTCCCTTGACCACGCGCCTGATCTCGGCGTGCTGGTGCTCAACGACGGTGGCCAGCTCGTCGAGGCGGTCACGCAAGGCGCGGGCGTCTGCGGGAGTCAGCAGGGCTGCTTCGGCTGGTGGAGCCAGCATGACGACGTGGCCTTTGGTGGGCGCAGTCCAGAGGCCGATGCCCCGCTCCCGGTTGAACCCGTCCCGGTAGGTGATGCGGCGTTTATGGGGGTCGAAACCTCTAAGGGCGTGCTCGTCCTGGCCCATGTTGTGCTCCCAGCGCTGGTTGCCTGCTAGCTTGCATGGTGTTGACAAAATAGTCTGACAACACAGCGACATCGGCAACGTTGTTGCGTTAGGCACAACAGGTGATAGATCCAGATCAGCTCGGTGACACTAAGCTGTTACCGATCGACAACAACGGAGATGGCGTGGCGAAGACACCCAAGGCTGTGGCACTCGGCAGTGCACTCCGTCAGGCACGCGTGGACAAAGGGCACAAGCTGCGAGAGTTCGCAGCGATGATCAACCGCGATCCGGCGATGTTGTCGCGTTGGGAGACAGGCGACCGAATCCCCAAGCCGGAGCACGTTGCCCAGATCCTCACCGTGCTTGGTGTCAACGGTGACCAGTACGACGACATCATGACGTTGGTCTACGGCACGGGCGAGCCTCAGTGGGTCGCGACCACCCTGCCCGAGCAGCGGCAGCAGCTCGCCGCGTATCTGGAGTACGAGCAGCAGGCCGCGACGATCATCGAGGTCTCGCCGCTCATGATCCCCGGCTTGCTGCAAACAGCTGATCACATCCGAGCGATCATGTCGGGCGGCGGTGTGCCCGCGGGCGACATCCCGACGCGCATTGCGGTTCGACTTGGCCGCAAGGAGATCATCACTGGCGGCAGCCCTGCACGACTCGTCGCACTGGTTGGTCAAGCCGCGTTGTATCAGGGGATCGGTGGCCGGGACGCGAGCATCGCCCAGCTCCGCTACCTGCTGGAAATGATGCAGCGACCCAACGTTGAGCTACGTATCATCCCGTTCGGCATGGAGTGGCACCCAGGACTTGAAGGCGCCTTCGTCCTGATCGAGTCCAACGGTCCAGCGTCAGTTGTGTTCCTCGAAACTCGCCGCTCAACGTTGTGGTTGCACAAGGAAGACGACGTCAACGCCTACAAGCACGCCGTTGACATGATCCTGCGCGTCACGCTGAGCCCGCAGGACTCGGCGCGTCTTATTTCAGAGTTGGTACACAGAATGGAGAACCGCGGTGACGAACCAGACCACTTGGCGAAAGTCGAGCCGTAGCCAGTCCGGGCAGACGTGCGTCGAGCTGTCCAACACCCTGCGGGCAGTGCGCGACTCCAAGAACATCGCGGGTTCGACGCTGGGCGTGGACGCCGCCGCGCTGGTGCGAGCGGTCAAGCTCGGTCGCTTTGACCGCTAGTTCACTTCACTGTCAGACTCTAGAATGGTGCCAGCTTTCGTGAACCAGCTCTTGACCTATGTCGAGGTACCCGGTGCAGTGTCCGCGTGCATTACTCTAGCCATCCTGGGCTTCGGTCTCCTCTTCAAGTTCGCACGGTGGCTACGCAGAAAATCGCGCCATCGCGACAACTTGCTCCGATTGGCGTGTGGCACATCGTTCGAAAGATTTGACGAACTACTTGGGTCTCCTCTGGTCAGCCGCTCGACAGATTCTGGTCGAGTTGTCAGGATCTATCGGTCTCCCTATTCGTATGTGTTTGCAACCTCGCCGGGCAAGGACGATTCGGTGGACGCATTCTCGATCACCATACGACGAAAGAGGGTCAACCTCCGCGTCAAGGAGATGACCAACATGCAGCTTCGCTGCACGCTGATGAAGACCCGGTTCACGGATCTGGGAAACGACTTTTCAGGGTTGCGCTATGTCATTGGCGCAAACCGATTCGGCTACGCTGAATGTTACTACTTTGGCAACCCCGGAAGCTATCAGCAGTACGTGCTCGCCTTCAATGACGCCGGTGCCGGTAGGCTTCCCGATCCATTCGGTCAGGACAGCTTCGCAAACGGGGATCTCAGGAAGCTAGATAACGACCCACTTAGTCAAGATCTGCCCGAATGGTTTGAAGGATTTCGGGCGAGTTTTGCACCGAACACCTTCGCCGTAATTGCATCAAACTCGGCTCCTGCTGCGATCTTGAGCAGTATCGGATTTAGCGTCGGCGTTGACCGCTTAGACGTTGCCCACGTTCCCGACTAGCGGTACTCCGGAACCGCTACGGAAGATACAACAGAAAGGTTCGAAATGCAGCCGTGGGTCATGGCTCAAGCGCAGCCGGTGGACAGTGCACCTCTGCTATCGACGTTGGTTCAATCCGGCGCGGCGTTGGTTGCCATCGTCGGTGGATTGCTTGCTGCCCGGCTAGTTGCACTGGTGAGCGAACGTGTAGCTCTTGAACGGCGAGTGAGGGAGCTTGCGCAGCTCGATCAGAAGCGCGATGGCGACCTGGCAGCGGCTCGCAAAGCGGTCCTTGATGACGATGGCGCTGACTTTGTCGAAGCCATATTTGATTCCTATGTGGAGAATTTGACCCGTGACTTTGAAGATCTATTCTCCGAACATGGTAACGAGAGCCTCACTCGGGGCGAGATGCGCCCGTACTTCGACGGCTTTGTTTTGCAGGTGGCCGAACTAGAAGACGAACTGAACGTGGCAAATCTAATCGACGAAGGTCGCCCCGATGATTGGGACGAGCTGCGCGGCGAACTCCTGCTTAAGGTGAAGGGGCAATTTAGGCAAAGGATTGCCGAAGGTATCCTCGTCGGTGTCGAACGAGATTGGCGAAGTCGGCGACCTCGTGCACCATTAGGCTTTGAGGGCATGGACATGTCACTTCTTGCGAAGATTAACGATCCGCTTCGTGCTACACGGTACGCCATAGAATCAAACTACCGGAGAGACCTAGAGCGGAACGTGATGTCCGCAGAAGCAGCCAAGGCTGCTTCTGAACTTGAAGTGACTCAAGCTCGACAGGCTCTATCCCTATTGAGCAAGCCCGAAGGGCTTGGTCCAGCTCTGCTGGTGCTCGCTGGCATTGCTATCGGAGGCATAGTTCTTCCCCTGATGCAATTGACCTTTGGTTCGTCTGGGTTGTCGACCTTGAATCGGGCTATGTATGTGGGGGCATTCATCCTAAGTCTCGTCGTGTTCTTCTTCTATCTCTGGTTTGAGATGCGCAGAGTCGTCAAGGTTCCCAAAGGGGTTCTTGACGGAAATAGCGCATCGACTTAACAAGAGCAAGCCGCAGATGACCCTCCACACTCATATGTGTGGACTATAATTCCTTCCTTACGAACCGCCTGAAGTAGACTGCTACCAGGTAGACTATTAGATAGCGGGTTGTCCACCAGCTTGACACCGGGGGCAATCTCGGCGAGGCGATATATTATCTCGCGCCCATACCCCTCACGTTGGTAGTCCTCCCAAATATCCAACTGCGTTATCTCCAGGCGCCGAGAACTCGGCGTCCAGTGGAACGTCACCTGGCCGACAACGACCGCTTCGGCATTCAATAGATCAAGAGCGCCCTCCCCCTTCTCCTCGGGAAGATTGATATTCGCTGTGAGATTTCGATGCGGCCTTGCGTTCTTGTCCATTTGAGATGTTCTCCGTTCCTGTAGATCCTCGAAGGCGCAACGTCAAAGCTGCTAGGCTAGACACGCCTCCTACACTTGATCGTCATGACTGACTTCCCGGCTGACCGTGCTAGCTACCAGTGTCGCCACTGCGGCGTACACACGCACGGCGAAGTGGCTGCAACTGAGTACTACCAAGAAGAGCCCGATTACAACGGGCCGCTGTACCGCTATCGCCTAGCACGGTGCTCAGCGTGCGATGACTGGTCTCTGCTACTTGCCATGAAACTTGGCGTCAACTACGGCCAAGACGTGTATGAAGATGATCGCTCGATCTACCCCCAATCACCACGGAGCATGAGTTCGGCGGTACCAGTCGAGCTCCAGAAATGTTTTCTCGAAGCTCGCTCGTGCTTCCAGGCGCGGGCCTACACCGCCACGCTCATCATGTGTCGTCGAGCGCTTGAACTACTGACGCACGAGCGTGGTGCTAAGCAACGGGATCTTGCAAAGTCACTTGAGAAGCTGAAAGAGCTGGGCCACATCGACCAACGCTTGCTCGACTGGTGTACCACGCTCCGATTGGTTGGCAACCGAGCTGCCCATGACGTCGACTCAGATGTGACCCAAGTCGACGCCAAAGACCTGATCGAACTCGCCGAGGCTGTCATCGACTATGTCTATGTCTTCCAGGCCCGCTACGAAGCCTTTAAGGCTCGGCGTGCTGCGAGCACCAAGCCGACGACAGGCGCCGGTGAGTCAAAGCCAGTTACGGAACATTCTGGTAATTGATCTGTCCGCAACTTTCTATTGTGCCGCGTTGAACCTTGACGATATCTCGGTGACAACGTCCTCGATCTTTTCGCGGTGCTTGACATCTGGATGTAGGTAGAAAATCGACTGATGGTTCATCGGGCCGACTACGAAGACTTCAGGCGAGCCCGCAATTTGTTGAAGTGCAAGAGCAGCTCCAAGCTCTGCGTACATGCCTTTGCCGACCAGTCGGTTGTTCGACATCAGGATGTAAATATCGGAGTCGACGACGCCGGCGATATCGAGGTATGCTCGCTTACCTGCCTCGTCTCGCTGCGCCGACTTATCGATAAGCGGATCACCGATCGTCCAGTCGTGGGTGATTTTGCAACCGGCATCTTCAAGGAGGCGATATACCGCCCTGATGGGTTGAATCTCATCAATCTGACCGGACACGAATACCTTTACCACTGGATCTATAATAGACCCGCGGTCATCGAAAGTCCATGTGTCTACATCGACTTCGACATCATGCATCGGGCTTTCGGCCAATCGCTCGGCGTTCTCGATCATCGACTTTCCTTTATGCTCAGGAGAGCAGTGTGCTTCCGTCAACACTGCGGATAGTGTGTGGGGCGAATACTTCACTTCGCGTGTGGGCGAGACTCAGCCTCAAGAATTCGTGGGGTCGTGCTTGCCGTTCAAATCTGAGCCGTTCGACCATCTTCCAGCGAAATGCTTCTACGGCACGTCTGAGATGCCTCGTTCCCCACCGAACATCAAACTGCGGAAGGATGAGATTCTGAAACATTCCGGGGTAGAACCGCTCGTCATCATCAATGTAGTAGAGGTGACTGGAGCGCACAATTGACTCTTCAACTTCGGTCGTTTCCAACGCAAGTCGGAGGTTTCTTCCGCTGAAACTTCTCTGGTGATCTTCTCTTGACGCGCGCGTCTCACGAAAGTCGGAAACCATGCGCGTCCTGCCGAGACTGGTCAAGTCTATTCGAGGTTGCTTCCGGAAAATCAGCTCATCCATTACGTCGCGCGACGCGATGTGGAAGCTAATGTCATAGTGCCCGTCAATTGACGCGTTGCCGAAAATGGGATCTGGGATGTCGGCCCACGCGTGCACCTTTCCAGAGAACAATACCGGACCTACGTCGTCCGGGACGTTCCGCGTGATGAATGTTTCGGCTCGCGCCGAGAGATCGGCGACGCCACTAATGGCGATATTCTCAACGGTGCCGAGTGCGGTGCAGATCGCGCGGATGTCATCGAATTCCTCAATGACGAGAAGCAAGTCGATGTCCGAGGGCTTCTTATATCCAGCGCCAGCTACGTTATAGAACCTTCCGTAGCTGACTGATCCTCCAAGTAGGGCGCCGATGGTGACTTCGCCCAGTTTCCTCTCAAGCGAGTTCAGATCTCTCAAACGCCTAGCGGTTTCGACCACCGCTTCAAACGGGGTGGGACGCCGCCTGCCGGAATGGTTCGCCATATACTCGGTCAGGCCGAGGAATCTTGAATCTGAATAGAGTTCGACTAGTGTGTCGCTTTCATCGGCACTGTTCCACTCGTGAAAAACTTCAAAGGCGTCTTGTACGAACTGGTCTTCGGAGTCGTAGTAATTTGATGAAACTCTAGCGAGCGCTTCGGCAAGAAATCCTGCTAGGACCGGCGGCAAGTACGGCACATCGTCGCTGATAGCGCTTACGCATTGACCATAGACGTGGGAAACGCGATCCCAGTCGGCTCGGTCTCGCGCTGTCGCACCGTCCATTACGCTTTCGATCTTCACCATCCGCTGCTCCCTGCCGAGGACCCATCCCGCCCTCGCGTGGGCAGACGGTAGCGCACGCCCGCAAGGCATCTCCTTAGGACTCGCGGGGGTATCAGCGACTTCCCGCCGAACGCCAAGGGCCAGACCCATCTCGTTACAATATGTAGTCGTAGTTGTGCGTTCCTGTGTTACGCGCGAGCAACCCATGACATGGATGCCTTGATCCACAAGAATGGATCTTGAAATCCGTAGTGATCATCTTGTGTCGAACTCCGCCGCCGACCTGTCCACCAGCAAGCCTTCGTACTGCATGTCTCGCCGTACATCTCCACGTCGACCTTGAGGTATGGCTGCAAGCTGTCCGCCACGAAGCGTCGTAGGAGTCAGTCCGCTGAGATGGGCGTGTCCTGCGTGTCATGCGCCAGCCGTGCGGTATCGCGAGGAGACTCGTTGGAGGATCCAGCGTGACCGTGCGCCGGGGGACTGTTCGAGGTTGTCAACTGTCGTCGGCGTACTGGTCGGCATCTGTGCGGGCTCCTCGTGTGGACGACCTCTGCGATCAGAACGTCACCGCGGTCGACACAGCCTAGGACTGACCGATGGACATCTCGCCGGAGTCATCGTTAACCGGTTGCTTGGCAGAACTACCATCTAAGAATGTCGCAGCCTACGCCCACGAGTGTGCCCGTTCCCGATGAGCTGACGATGAAGCGGCTCGGCTATATGAAGTTGTTTCACCAGCAAGCCACGACGCAATCATTCGCGCCACCGCCGCTCAACTTCTCGGCCGTATCCATGTTCTACGACGTCATGGAGCTTTTCTTTGTGATTGCGATGGGGCACTATTGTGCTCAGGATAACGTCGATCTGTCGAAGCCCTTCTCGAATAACTTGAAGGTCTACATAGCTCCCGATGGCGCCAAACTCTCGAGCCGTGAAGCGGAGCGTCGACTCAGCAGTGTTCGCCACAGTTTCAAACATGATGGCGCTGTGCCGAACTCGGACCAAATAGAACAAGCTCGTCGTGACACGGCCGTGTTCCTCGAAAACAACTGCCACCGAGTGTTTGGTGTTCAGTACGCCGACATCTCGATGCTACACATCGTGCCACAGGATATTGAGCCCATTTCATCCTCTGGTGGTCTCGTGGTTCTGTAGGACGTGGATGGCTTTGGCCAGTCGGCCTGCGCGGCGTGGGCAGCAGCGGAGTTTGCGCAGGATGCGCCAGGTCTTGAGTTGAGCGTTGGCGCGTTCGCCGGGACCGCGGAGCCGGGCGTGGGCGCGGTTGGCGTCTTTCTGCGATTCCGGCTTGTTCCGACCCCTGTAAGGGGTGATCACGTGCCTGCCCGTGGGGTCGTAGCCGTGGTAGCCCTTGTCGGCCAGGGCGATCAGCCCTGCGTCGCGGAGGGCGGCGAGGATGTTCCAGATCCGAGCCGCGGCGGTGTCGTGGGTGCTGCCCGGCAACTGGCCCGAAACCCACAAGATCGCCCCTTCCGGTGAGGCGATGACCTGCAGGTTCACCCCATGGATCTTGTGCTTGCCGGAGTAGAAGGGGCGGTCGGCGGCCACCCGGTCGATCGGGATCAGCGTGCCGTCGACCACCACGTAGGCCACGCCCGCCCGCTTGGCCGTGCGCAGCGCGGTCCGCAGCTTCGGTGCCCGCCGCGCGAGCAGTTCCACGGTCTCGTCCACATACCGCCAGCAGGTGGTGGTCGACACGCCGAACCCGGCACCGACCTCGGCGAACGGCTCACCCTTGCGCAGATACACCAGCACCAGCAGGGCCTGCTGGCCCGGGTTCAACACCCGCCACCGCGACCCGATCTCAGCGCGGTGGGCGCGGATCAGGCCGGACACGAAAGTCAGGGTCGCATGCGACACGGGCAGCGCGGCACGGTAGAACAACATCTGAAGCCCCTGGGCGCAACTGGACGATCTTGGTCGAAAGTCCTGCTACCAGGGGCTTCGCCACGCCCAGACGCCGCCACGCCGACGGCCATCAACACGTGATCACCAGAAGTCTTGCCCACCAACACATCCACCTCAGGATGAAATGGGCTCATTGTGCGCGAACACCTGAAGGCTGGCCGGGCGGCCGTGGACGCTGGTGACCTAAAGTCTGGCATGGGCCAAGTCGCGATCGCATTCGATCTGCTTATAGCTCAGTGGGGTGCCAGCAAATATCTGTCGGGTGACGCATTCCAGACGAGCGGCTTCAAGTCTCAGCGCGAGTACGTCTACGACAGGCGAATCAGTGTATATGGTGGCGAACGGGAGGCTCGCAGAGCAGTCGATGGGATCGTTAGTGCTATGACAAAAGAGTTTCGTGAAGTCGATAGCCAGCTCGAGATGATGCGCCAAGTGATGCGCCTTCAGGTTGCTGGCATCGATATGCCGAATTACGTGCGTTTTGCGATGCTCGCGCCCGCGGTTGCTATGCAATCAGGAGGTGGACGCTCCACTTACGACCGAGGCGGGCGGCTACACTACTCTAACGAGAACTACGATTTTTGCGAGTCATTTGTGGTTGACTCTGCCCTGCGCATTGGGCGCAGTGATTTCGTGCTCTGGTTTCCTCGAACCTTTGGTGAATACAAGGAAGCGGAAGCGGCGATGGAAGCAAATGGCGGCCGGCTGCCGGGGGATTTCAGTTCAGGTGCGAGTTAGATGGTGGCTCATCGCAGACCGGAGGTAAGTGATCGCGCGTTTAGTCGTCACTGAATGACAGGCGCTCGCCACCTGAGAGTGTTTGCATGATGGCGTTGCCAGTGTTGGTCAAGACGTAAGCTGACTGTCCAGCAAGTCCGCCATAGGTGTTCTTCCAGCTATCGCTGATGACATTGAACGACAGGAGTGACGACAGGAGGATTTCCAGGACCAGCGTTAGGTGCGGCACGTCCTGCTGTAGCCGGTCGACCGTGGCTCCCGGCTTCCCTTCGTTGCCCGAAGGGTCAAGTTCAGGGGGCAGTTTCGCCAGGCGGCTGATAGCTTCGATCAGCTCAAGGTGTTCTTCTTCAAGCTGGTCAATCAGTCGGATGAGAACGTTGGCGACGGTTCGTTGCTGGGGTTTGGCCTCTACGGCACCCTGCATGATCGCAGCGAATGCGTTGCGCTTACTTTGCAGGCGGCTTGATCGAACAGCGCTAATGGCGCGTTGCCAGAGTTCTGCCAAACCTTCGTCGTCGGAGAGCTTCTGCACAACTCGGCTGAACTCGATATTTAGGCCCAGTATCACTGCTTCCAGCGTCTCGATAGCCCGATTATCCTTGCGTCTCTCTAGCCCGTTGAGTACCTCAACCGCAGCCGATCCCGCAACGGGGATGGAGGCGACCCCACCCTTTAGTAGTACCTTGGCGAGTAGCTTTGCGTCGCTACGCCGTGACTGATGTGTCATTTGACCATGATACAGCCGGAATTCACCTGTGTGGGATCTCCATTGGACGGGCTACCGGATAGATTGGGTACGGCGCCGATCGTGTATTGGTTCGCGCAGCCCTAAGGGTGCACAGTTGCCGGGTGGTTTCATTCGGTATCAAAGGATCCTGTCGTATTCGATGAAAATGATCCGGAGCGGACTCCTGTCCTTAGATCGCCGATGATAGTCCAGAGGGCAATTTCAGTGGGCTAAACGAGTGAACCTTAGTCGCATCCGTAACGCCGGTGCAAGGCGTCCGACAACCAGGCATGAGCCGTGGAGGCGAGCAGCGATCGTATACGGCTTCGGTGGTCATGGGGCTCATCGTCATCGGAGTAGCTATTCGTGTTGCGTTCACCGGTAGGCGCTCCGACCCGGAACCTGCAGATCCCGCTGCGCCAACGTTGGAGCTTGCCGGGTCTGAGTCGCGAGATTCAGTGGATACGCTTCAGAGACCCTTGGATGATGGCCGGGATTTTCGATTGCTCCTGACGGTTGTCTCTGGAGTAGCGCTTGGGGTAGGGGCGGTGGCGCTTCAGAAGCTGATCGGACCGTCCGACTCAGGTCAGTGGCGAGTGACTGGATGGCTACTGTGGATGGCAGCCACCCTTTCTGTGATCCTGGTCTATCTGGCAACGCTTTCCGGATCGAAGCATGTGAAGAACGAGATCGACCTACCGCACACCGCTGCATTGTTCGCGGTCTTCCTTTCTCAATGCGCGCTGTTCTCGGTGATCATCGTATTCGATGGCATGCAGATGATTCGAATTTGGCTTGTCGCCTTCTCGGTCTTCAGCCTCGCCGCGGTTGTGGTGATCGTGATGGTGGTAAGTCATCTCTCGGCCTGGTGGCGCTACCCAACCCGTGGACCGGCATTCAAACACTATCGCAATGGACAGATGGGGGACGTGATTTCGGCAGGCGTCACGGCGGTATGGCCAACCGCGTACTTGCTTCTCACTACCGCGACGTCGCCCGTGGTCGCGATCGTGATGGCCTGCATAGCTGTGGCAACCATGGTAAGCGCTTGCATTATCCAGCATTTTGGAAGAATGAAATTGCGTCGCCTTCTGGAATAGGATCGGCATTCTAGCTTAATGTTGTCGATCTCGCTGATTGGCGACGGTCGAAGATCTAAAATGGATTATTGTCTGTATCGGACAGATGGATTGGAAGTTACATGCGCTACCTTGCAACGCTCACTTTGGACTACAGCGCGGCGCGTAACCACAATATGCGCGCTCAGTTGATGAACGCAATATGTCAAGCCGGATGGAGCTATGCTGAGACATCGGCGCTGTATATCGAATGTGACAACTTGGATAAAATCCGCCTCGGGCTGGAAATGCTCGCTCGCGCTGTGCAACTTCCCGGTACGCTTTCAGCACTGAATCTTCAGGTTCAACTGGTTGAGGAAGATAGAGACCCTCCTGCTGCGGCAAATCATCCCTATGCTCTCGACAAGACACTTGCTCTTCCACTCCCGAGTGCGCCGAGCGTTTAGGCCTGACAGGGAAATCCCTTCGTCGCCTACTACTTCCCGCGACCGCCGCGGTTGCCAGTCGATCCGCTTGACTTGGTTGCGGTTGTTGTCGACTCCTCTGGCTGGGACTCGGTGACCACAGCCTCATCTGTCTTTGTTGCAGTTGGCCCGAGCACCTTGGCGATGGCGGCCTTCCGTTCTTTCAAGCGACGTTCTTCCTCTTCGATTCCGGCCATAGCCTGACCGCGGACTTCTTCGTCGGCGAGCTTGTGATCTACCCAGTTGCGCAGTGCTTGTTGGCCGACTTCGTTCACGGTCTGTCCCGTGATGCCTCGAATACCTTCAACCTGCTCCCGGAGTCCTGAATCAATCCGAGGCGCGAACACCACTTGCTTGTTGCCTTCGCTTGTCATTGGTGGCGTCATGTCCGGTATTTGTTCTTCCATTCAACTCCCTTCGATTGTTAGATGTGATATCCAACGGTCATTTATAACCCAAAGGGTGCGTGATTGCAACGAGTATTTGCACCCTAGGTTATTGCAGGCTGTGCCAATCATGCGGGCCGCGCATCTTTACGCCTCGTTTGAGCAGTTGGTTCCGAATTCCATCGGGGCTTGCACCAATCCGTTCGGCAATAGTTGCTTGCGACATGCCTTGCTCGTACAGGTTGACGGCGAGATCAATTTCATCCTTGGTGAGGCGGCGTTTCCGAGCTTCCACGCCGTGAGCCTTAAGGATCTTGCTGACGGTGAGTCGGTGGATACCGAACCGCTCGGCTACCTCCCGGGTTGAGGCACCGGCCACGTACGCGTCGATCAGAGCCAGGGCGCGTTCGCCCTTGAGTTGCTTTGCGCGGCGAGGCATGGCAGCCCGGGGCTTGCCCGATTCCGACGAACCGTCTAAATCGGGCAATTGGGATATAATGGACCTCAGGTGGGAAAGTTGTTGCGCTGGGTTCCAGTGGGGCGGCTTGTCGCCCACCATGTAGGTCTCATCAACCACGTCCGACGATGGCAATATCACCGGACGTGGATTGTTTGCTCCCGGTATCCGCGCGCAGATTGGCGACATGATCGACCATGCTGCAGCATGCGAATGGTTTGCCACCTTTTGCTAGTGGCCAGTAGTATTGACTAATGCCAGAGCGATCCTGGGCGTGGAGTCGCAGAATAACCTGGGGCGAGGGGCGAAGTGTGCCGCTCGACTTCGGTAAAGAACTATGGAAATGGGATGTTTCTCGGTTCGAAAGCGCCGACGGAATTCGTGAATCGTTAACGCGCGCGGGTGGTGATTACGATGACGACTCGATTTTGTTTGAGGCAACCCACACGCTTGTTCTCGACGTCGTCGATGCGGCGGGAGGGGTTGAACAGGCACACCAGCGGTTCCATAACGCTGTAGGCGACATCCACGGCGCCTACAGTCGGGTCAGGTCCAAACTTGGGGATTTACCAGAGGGTGGCGGGATGGCAGACCCATCTGTGGAGCTAGCCTGGTACGCACTTGAGGAACTGCTGGTGTGGGTCAGGGCGTTCGATGATCGCTTGACTCGGAAGGCTGTTGACCGGCGCTACAAGGCCGATCAGGGACTCATTCCAGCGCTGGCAGATGGGCCTCGGCGAGACGCCATAATTCGGGCTAGGTCCAGCCTGCTGCAGGGCGGAATTCGTGAGGTGCGTTATCTAGCCGGCCTGAGTATTCACATGCAATCTAGTCAGGCTGGTTCGAAACGTAGTAGCGTCAGGTCGGGTGCGATGGTGCTTCCTTTCCCGGATCACGTGGACGGGCCGATTAGTCACAGGTGGCAACTGACTTACTCCGACGGCCGAGACGCTGTGTCGTTCGCTGATATCTTGTGGCGCTCTTTGGAGCGGTTCATGGAGGATATGATTGCGGCTTTTGAGGACCATGTTCCTGAACGGTTCAGGCAAGAATGAGACTTGCACATGCAGGCCGAGAAGGTCGCGGACGTGGCGCGGAAGGTCGCGGACAACGTCACTGAGCAAGACCAGGTGCAGAAGGCGATAGACGAGGCACGGAAGCGGGCGGCGCGGGTTGCGGCTCGGGTGAAGTAAAGCGAAAGCGGCCGTCCACCCCGGTAGGGGCGGACGGCCGCTCGCGATCTTGTGGGGTCAGCCGACCGGGTCCAGGTCCTGGTCGGACCGAACGGGCTCGGCCACGATCGCCGGGGCCGCAGTGGCCTTCTTGCGCTTCTTGACCAAGTGCACCGTGACGCCGATGACGACGACCGCGCCCAGCAGCACCAAGCCGCCCGTGGAAAGCATGCCCTCGATGCGCTTGGCGGCCTTGCCCAAGGCGGCGCCGATGCTGATGTGGATGGCGGACCAGCAGGCCGCGCCCGCGACGACGGCGGGCAAGAACTTGCGGTACGGCAAGCCCGACGTGCCCGCCGCGGCCGGCGTCAGCGTTCGCACGACGGGCATGAAGCGGGCGAAGAACACCGCCCACGCACCCCGGCGCTTGAGGATGTCCGCGGCCTTGTCCCAGCCCTCGGTGCCGTACTTCTGGATGAGCTTGGTCTCGCGCAGGCGGGGGCCGTACTTGCGGCCGATGAAGTAGCCGACCGAGTCGCCGATGCCTGCGCAGACGGTCACGATGGCCCAAAGGATCAGGAAACGCGGGACGCTGTTGACGGTGGTGGCGGCGACGAGGAGGCCCCCTTCGCCGGGGGCGATGAAGCCGAGGCCGATGGTGCACTCGGCCAGCACCAAGCCGCCGGTGGCGGCGACTAGGGCGGGCTGCGGCAACGCCTGGAGCCATTCGAGCACGTCGGTAACCACGGCCACGGTGGAGATCCCCCTCATACGACAGCGCCGGTCCCTCCGGCGCTGTGAAGTCTGTCGTTTGGAGGAAGCCTGGCATAACCGGGTTCCCTCTGAGATCGCCCTGAGATCTGACCGAGGGGTCAGCCCTGAGGCGGATACCTGATCAGACGCGTGAGGGGCAGAGGGGTTGCTACGCCTGGGGTGCGACGCGCTGCATCAGGGCGCTGATCTCCTGGCTCGACGAGCCCGCCTCCGCCAGGTGGCGCAGGTTCTCCGGGACCGACTCGCCGCGGTGTTCGACGGCCTGGGTGTAGAGCCTGCCCGCGCGGTACGACGAGCGGACCAAGGGGCCCGCCATGACGCCCGCGAAGCCCAGCGACTCCGCGGTTTCCTTGTGCGCCAGGAACTCTTCCGGCTTGACCCACCGGTCGATCGGGTGGTGGCGCAGGCTCGGACGCAGGTACTGAGTGATCGTGATGATGTCGCAGCCCGCGTTGTGCAGGTCGGACAGCGCCTCGGTGATCTCCTCGGGGGTCTCGCCCATGCCGAGGATCAGGTTCGACTTGGTCACCAGGCCGTACTCGCGTGCCTGGGTGATCACGTCGAGCGAGCGCTCGTAGCGGAACGCGGGGCGGATGCTCTTGAAGATCCGCGGCACCGTCTCCAGGTTGTGCGCGAGCACCTGCGGGCGCGAGCCGAACACCTCGGCCAGCTGCTCCGGCACGGCGTTGAAGTCGGGGATCAGCAGCTCGACACCCGTGCCCGGGTTCAGCGCGTGGATCTGGCGGACCGTCTCGGCGTAGAGCCACGCGCCGCCGTCCTCCAGGTCGTCGCGGGCGACGCCGGTGATGGTGGAGTAGCGCAGGCCCATCGCCTGGACCGACTCGGCGACGCGGCGGGGTTCGTCGCGGTCGAGGTCGGCGGGCTTGCCCGTGTCGATCTGGCAGAAGTCGCAGCGGCGGGTGCACTGCTCGCCGCCGATCAGAAAGGTGGCCTCCCGGTCTTCCCAGCACTCGTAGATGTTGGGACAGCCCGCTTCCTCGCACACCGTGTGCAGGCCCTCGCGGCGGACCAGGCCCTTGAGTTCACGGAACTCCGGGCCCATCTTCGCGCGGGTCTTGATCCACGACGGCTTCTTCTCGATCGGCGTCTGGCTGTTGCGCACTTCCAGGCGCAGCATCTTCCGACCTTCAGGTGCGACTGTCACGCCCGTCAGGTTACGCCCAGGGTTCGCGTGACCGGTGTCACCCAGGTCACGTCGGGTCCGGCGAAACGCCGGTCAGGGTCGCGGTGCGCTCCCACAATGTCCGGCCGAGGTCGGGGTTGAGCGCCGCAGCCCTCGGTTTCGCCAAGGCGGGCGCGCCGAACAGCTCGCCCGGGCCGGACGGTCCCCAGTACTGCCCGCCCTCGACACCGGGCGCCACCGCCGCGTAGAGCTGGGGGAGCGCGCCGCGTTCGACGGACTGGGTGACGAGCTTGTTGCCGACGGCGACGACCTTGGCCGCCACCGCGCCGAACGGGCCACGCAACCGGGCCGAGTTGGTGGCGAGGCTGGTGTCGGTCATGCCCGGGTGGGCGGCGACGCTGAGCACCGCGTGGCCCGCCGCGCGCAGCCGCCGGTCGAGTTCCATGGCGAACAGCAGGTTCGCGAGCTTCGACTGGGAGTACGCGCCCGCGGCGCTGTAGCGGCGGCGCTCGAAGTTGAGGTCGTCGACGTCGAAGCCGCCGCCGCGGTGGGCGATGGACGACAGGGTGACCACCCGCGCGCCCGGCTTCGCCCGCAGCGCGGGCATGAGCAGCCAGGTGAGGGCGGCGTGGCCGAGGTGGTTGGTGCCGATCTGCAGCTCGAACCCGTCGACTGTCGTGGAGGACGGCGTGCCCATGATGCCCGCGTTGTTCATCAGCACGTCGAGTCGATCGCCGGTGCGCTCGCGGACCTCGGCGACGGCCTTGCGGACCGACGCCAGGTCGGCGAGGTCGAGTTCGAGCAGCTCGGCCGGGCCGTCGATGGTCGCGATGGCGGCCCGCCCGCGTTCGATCGAGCGGCAGCCGACGAGCACGTGCGCGCCGTGTTGGGCGAGGACCTGGGCGCTGCGCAGCCCTAGACCGGAGTTGGCGCCGGTGACCAGGACGGTCTTGCCGCCCAGGTCACCGATGTTGTCCGCAGACCACGTCATCGTGCCCTCCTCGCTTTCCCACCGACCCTAGGGCCGGCGGGCTGAGATCACGCTCAGGCGCTGGCGACGAGCCTGCGCAGCAGCTGCTCGACCGGGTTGCGGCGCTTGCCTGCGACCCGGTCGGGCGCGCTGCGCACGAGCGCGGTGAACGCGGCGCCGACCCTGGTGATCTCGGCCTTGGCCTCGTGCGGCTCGGCCAGCCCGGCGGCCAGCGCGAGCATGCGCTGTTCGCTCTCCAGGGCCGGGCGCAGCAGCTCGGGATAGGTCAGCTCGGCCTGGTCGACCAGCCTGCGCAGCGCCGGGTGCTCGGCCGCGGCGGTGCGCCATGCCTGCGACACGGCATCGACCACGTCGATCGAGGCGTCGCGCTCGGCCTCGGCCTGCGCGAGGCCGACCCGGCCGGTCAGCTTCAAGGTCCAGCGGTAGTGCAGCGCGAGCAGCAGCTCTTCGTGACTGCTGAACACGTCGGTCACACCGGGCACCTCCGCGTACGGCAGTGCCTCTTCCGGCGTGCGCGCGGCGTGCGCCACCACGGCGTCCATCGCGTCTCGCCTGCGGTAATAGTCGTTCCAGCTCATGGCCCCTGGCTCCCCTCCGTGACCTCGGCCATACCGTGGGTTTCCGGCATACCGTCGGTACGGAACCGATAAGGCCAAGCTACCACGAGTACGTACCGACGGTATGTCGTACCGTTGTGAATATGACGACAGCGCAGTCGCGGAGAGTCGACTACAGCGAAAGCACCAGGCAGGCCCTGGTCGACTCCGCTGTCGATTTGTTCACCAAGCGTGGTTACGCGGCCACCTCCCTCGACGCCATCGCCAAGCGGGCGCGGGTGACGAAGGGAGCTCTCTACCACCACTTCTCCGGCAAACAAGCCCTGTTCGAGGCCGCTTTCCGGTCGGTGGAGGCCGCGGTGATGGCCCGGCTCGGCGAGGTCGTCGCGGGCCCGGGGGCGGCGTGGGACCGGGTGCTGGGCGGGTTGAAGGCTTATATCAAAATCTGTATGGAACCGTCCTATCAGCGCATCGCCATCCATGAAGGACCGGTGGTGATGGGATGGGAACGGTGGCGTGAGGCTGAGGAACATTACAGTTACGGGATCGTGAAATCCGCGCTCGAATCACTGATCGAGGCGGGGGAAATCGACGAAATGCCCGTCGAAGTGACCACGCGGATACTCTTCGGCGCCCTTTCCACCGGCGCGACGATCATCGGCGCCGCCGCGGACGCGAAGAAGGCGGCGGCGGACGTGATGTTCACCATCACGAAGGTGCTGGAGGGTCTGCGGAGGGCTCCGAGCGACGGTTAACGGAGGTAGCGTCACCTGCGATCTCTCGTTGAGAGAAATCCTGGGGAGAGACGATGCCCGAACCGACCGCGGACGTGGTCCGCGCGCCGTTCACCGACAGACCCGCGTTATCGGACCCGACCACCGCGATCCTGCTGAAGCCCAAACAACGCGCGCACCACCTCATGCTGGTGACGAGTTTGTTCCTGGGGCTGATCCTCGCGCTGCAGCTGCTGGTCCTCGCGATGTCGGACGACCCGGTGCGGACGTTCTTCACCAGCACCGTGTGGTCGGCAATCACCGTCGCGGGGATGGTGGCGCAGTACGCCATGGTGCGACCGGTGCCCGCGGTGGTCGCGCTGCTCGGTGCGCAGGCTTGGCGGCCGGTCGGTGCGCGGGTCGTGCGCGGCACATCCACCTGGCTGGAGCGCAGCGTTGTCGAGGTCGATGGGAAGTTGCTGCGACTGACGGGGGCGTCGCCAGCGCACCTCGCGGTGCTCGCCCGGAGCGGCATGGTGTGGCTGGTCGGGCCGGACGCGCGAGGCAGGGCGGCGGTGCGGATCGAGGGCTCCCACGAGGCATGGCTTGCCCAAGTGGTGGGTGGTCCGGTCGAGCCTGCGCGCCTGCCGGATGTGGGCGCGGATGTGACGGCTGGGTGGACCACCTGGCTGCGGGGGCGGACTCGGCTCGCGCTCGTGGCCTTGGCCTTGATGGCAGTGGGGATGCTGGTGGCGTTGGTCATTCTCACCGAGAGCGCCTGGTGGCAGGCTCTCGTGATTGTCGCGACCGTCGGTGCGATCGCCGGTGCCGTCGCGTGGCGGCTATCGCCGCTGCGGGCGAACGCAGGGTTGGCGGCGCTGCTTAGCGCGGGGGTGTGGGTCCAGGTGTCCGCTTCGTTGGCGCCGTGGCAGGCGCGGTTGGGCGGGTTCGCGAAGGCGACGGCGACGCTTCGGCTGGCGGATGGGCGGGTGTTGGTCGCGGAGATGGCGGCGGCGCCGGTTGATCTGCTGGGGACCGTGTGGGACACCGGGGCGCTGTGGGTTGTGGGGGAACCGGTGCCGGGGGCGACCGTCGCGGTTGGGTATCCCGGGTATCCGCTGGTGACTGCGGCGGTGATCAATGGCTGACGCCGTGATCTTGGCGGAGCCACGGCTGGATCAGCCGGTCTTGGCCAACCCCACCACGCTCCAGTTGGTGACCACTGCCGGGCAGGTGCGGCGGCGGGTGCTCATCGCGGCGCCGCTGTCATGTGTGGCCCTATTCGGGAGCTACCTGCTCTATCCCGCGGAGTCAGGTCTACGGCCTTTGCTGGTAGCGGGCATGGTTGGCCTGGTCGTGATCGGCTATCTCGTTGTCGTGCCGCCGCTGCCGGACCGGGAGTTCCTGGCTCAGGTCCCGTGGCGGCAGGTGTCCGCGCGGGTGGTCGGTGCCTTCCGGATCGAAGTGGATGATCCGCTCGTGCCTGCCGTGCGTTCGCTCGCGATGCCGGGGCCGCATCGCGGCGTGGTGGCGCGGACCGGGCGGGTGTGGCTCGCCGGGCCGGATCGGCGTGGGCGGGGTCGTGGTGCGTGTGGAGGGGTCTCGGGTCGTACATCCGGTTCGCCGGGTCGACGCTGGGCCACCACGGGGCGCGGCTCACCGTGATCAGGCGACGGTGATACGGCAGACGGCTCGAAGGATGAGCGCGATGCCGGTGCTGATCGTCCTGGGGCTGCCAGGCGGCTACACCTTGCTCACCTCGGCCACCTTCACCCGGCCACTGTCATTCTTGATCCTCGCAGGGGCCATGACGATCGTCATTTGCGTCGTGATCAGGCACCGGTTCGCGTCGTGTCGGTTGCCGTGGCTGATTGACGCGGGCGAGTGGACTCGGGTCGAGGTGCGGGTGTCGAGGTGGGAAGCGCGGCAGGACCTGACGGTCGACACGCACCTGGCAATTCGGCGTGCGGACGGGGCGATTCTGTCCGCGCGGATGCGGGCCGCGACGGGCGACCTGGTGACCGCCGTCGCTGAGACCGGGGTGCTGTGGGTGGCCGGGGAGCCCGCGCCCGGACGAACCGTGGCCGTGGGCTACCCCGGCTACCCGCTGCTCACGGTGGCGCGGATCAGCTGAGGGCGAAGGTGACGCCGGGGCTCGTCGGCTCCGGCTTGGGCAGCCAGTGGTCGGCCACCGGCAGCGTGCCCTCCAGCGCCTTCAGGACCGCCTCGCGGGCCAAGGGGAGGACCTCGGCGACGGTGACCTGGCGGCCGAGTTCCAGGGTGAGCGAGGTGACGCCCGCGTCGCGGATGCCGCAGGGGACGATGCGGTCGAAGGGGCTCAGGTCGGCGTCGCAGTTGATTTCGAATCCGTGCATGGTGACGCCGCGTTGGACGCGGATGCCGATGGCGGCGATCTTGCGTTCCGGGCGGGTTGCGTCGGCGGGCAGCCACACGCCGCTGCGGCCTTCGACGCGGCCGGTCGTCAGGCCCAGGGTGGCGCACACCGAGATCAGGGCCTCCTCGACGCGGCGGACGTACTGGACGACGTCGACCGGGTCGGACAGCTTGATGATCGGGTAGCCGACCAGCTGGCCGGGGCCGTGCCAGGTGATCTTGCCGCCGCGGTCGACGTCGATGACGGGGGTGCCGTCATCGGGGCGCTCGTCCGGTTCGGTGCGCTTGCCCGCGGTGTAGACCGACGGGTGTTCCAGCAGCAGGAGGGTGTCGCCGCCGGTCTCGTCGGCGCGGGCGCCCGCGAGTTCTTTCTGCAGGTCCCACGCCTGGAGGTAGTCGATGGTGCCGACCTCGCGCACCTCGACCGGGCGGTCGTCCGCGCGACAGGAGATGTTCGCAATGCTCACGCCGCGACCCTACGCTGCGCGGGCAGCAGCCGGAGCGCGCGGGCGGTGAGCAGCCCAACGCCCGCCACGCCGAGGGTCGCGCCGACGACGTCGGTCAGCCAGTGCACATCGAGCAGCACCCGGCACATCGCCGCGATGACGACGGTCAGCACGGCGCCGAGGAGCACGGTCCTCAGCCGCTCGCGGGCCAGCCACGCGCACAGGACGGCGGCGGTGAAGCCGACTGACGCGACCGACACGACGTGGCCGCTGGGGAAGCTGAAATCGGGGTAGTCGGTCGGTCGGGTCCGCTCGAACAGCGGCTTCACCAGCGACACCGCCCGACACGCGGCCAGCAGCACGATCGCGCGCAGGAACAGGCTCGCCCGCGCCCGCACCACCAACGCCGCGACCAGCAACGCCAGCGCGGCGACAGCGGGCAGGACCGGGCCGAGAACGTTGGTCACGACCGACGCGACCTGGACGGCGGGCCCGCCGCCCACGGCGTCGGCGACGAACCGGTCGACCGTGGGCGGCTGCCCGGAAACGGCGATGCCGAGCAGCACGAACACGAGCACGAGGCCCGCGCCCATGCGGATGATCATCGGTTCTCGACGGCGGCCAGTGCGTCGTCCACCGAGGTGAAGGTGAAACGGAAGCCGTTGTCCAGCAACACCTTCGGCGTGACGCGCAGGGTCATCAGCACGCCGTCGGACAGCTCGCCGAGAACTGCCTTCAACGCGAACGACGGCACCTTGAAGATCGCGGGCCGGTGCAGCGCCTTGGCGAAGGCGGCGGTGAACTCGGCGTTCGTGGTCGGGATGGGGCTGGCCAGGTTGACCGGGCCCGCGATGTCGCCGGTCAGCAGGAACATCATCGCGGCGATGTGGTCGTCGATGTGGATCCACGGCATGTGCTGGCGGCCGCTGCCCAGCTTGGCGCCCAGCGCGAGGAAGAACAGCGGGCGCAGGGGGCCGAGCAGGCCACCCTTGCGGGCGAAGACGGGCGCCGTGCGGGTCAGCACGACCCTGGTTCCCGCCGCGCGGGCGGGCTCGGTGGCGGCCTCCCAGCGGACGCACAGGTCGGCGAGGAAGTCGCGGCCCGGGGCAGTGGTCTCGTCGGCGACGCGGCCGCCGGTGTCGCCGTAGTAGCCGACCGCCGAGGCGTTGATCAGCAGCGGGACGCCTTTGGCGGCGATCTCGGCGGACAGGACCTCGGTGGGTTCGATCCGGCTGTCGAGCAGCACCTGTTTGCGGGCCTGGCTCCACCGCCGGTCGCCGATCCCGGCGCCGCACAGGTTGACCACCGCGTCGGCGCCGTCGAGCGCGTCCGCGTCGATCCGGCCCGCGGGTGGGTCCCACCTCCGCTCGTCGGGGGCGTGCGGGGTGCGCCGCACCAGGCGGATCACCTCGTGGCCGTCCTTGCGGAGCCTGGCCACCAGTGCGGTCCCGATCAGGCCGGACGAACCGGCGACGACTACGCGCATGATCCGATCGTCCCGAATATCCCGCGTGGACGCACGGTCGGGGTCACCCTGGAACGCGGAGTGGGCCGCCCCCGAAGGAGCGGCCCACTCAGCTGACGTGCTGTTACAGCCCGAGGTCGCCCTCGAATGCGCCTTCCTCAAGGCGGTTCTTCACCGCGGTGAGGAAGCGGCCCGCGTCGGCGCCGTCGACCAGGCGGTGGTCGTAGGTCAGCGCCAGGTAGACCATCGAGCGGATGGCGATGGTGTCGTCGCCGTCCTCGTTGGTCACCACGACCGGACGCTTGACGACCAGACCGACGCCCAGGATGCCGACCTGCGGCAGCTGGATGATCGGGGTGTCGAACAGCGCACCCTGGCTGCCCAGGTTGGTCAGGTTGAACGTGGCGCCGAACAGCTCGTCCGGGGTCACCTTGTTCGCCCTGGTGCGGCTCGCCAGGTCGTTGATCTTGTGCGACAGGCCGCTGATGCTCAGGTCACCCGCGTCGCGGATGGCCGGGGTGAGCAGGCCGCGGTCGGTGTCGACGGCGATGCCCAGGTGCTCGGCGCCGTGGTAGACGACCTCGGTGGCGTCCTCGTTGATCGACGCGTTCAGCTTCGGGTGCTGCTTGAGCGCCTCGACGGTGGCCTTGGCGAAGAACGGCAGGAACGTCAGCTTGACGCCCTCGCGCTGCTCGAAGGCCGCCTTCGACTTGGCCCGCAGCTTGGCGATCTTGGTCACGTCGACCTCGACCACCTGGGTGAGCTGGGCGGCGGTCTGCAGCGACTCGACCATGCGGCGCGACACCGTCTGGCGCAGGCGCGACATCTTCTGCGTGGTGCCACGCAGCGACGCGTCGGCCGACGGGGCCTTGCTCGCCGGGGCGGCGGCCGCGGGAGCGGCGGCGGCCGGGGCGGGCTTGGGCGCCTTGGCGGCCTCGGCCGCGGCGAGCACGTCCTGCTTGCGGATGCGGCCGCCGACGCCGGTGCCCTTGACCGAGCCCAGGTCGATGCCGTTCTCCGCGGCGAGCTTGCGCACCAGCGGGGTCACGTACGGCGCGCCGTCGTTGTTGGCCGCGGCGGCCGGAGCCGGAGCGGACGCAGGCGCGGCCGGGGCCGGAGCAGCAGCGGGCGCGGGCGCCGGAGCAGCCGCGGCCGGAGCCGGGGTCGGCTCGGGAGCCGGAGCGGCCTTCGGGGCCTCAGGCGCGGGAGCCGGAGCCGGAGCAGCGGCCGGAGCCGCGCCTGCCGCGCCGATCACACCGAGCTTGCCGCCGACCTCGACGGTCGCGTCCTCGGCCGCGGAGATCTCCAGCAGCGTGCCCGCCACCGGCGACGGGATCTCGGTGTCGACCTTGTCGGTGGACACCTCCAGCAGCGGCTCGTCGACCTCGACGGTCTCGCCGACCTGCTTCAGCCAGCGGGTGACGGTGCCCTCGGTGACGCTCTCGCCCAGCGCGGGCATGGTCACGTCGGTGCCCTTGCTGTTGCCGGTCGGCGCGTCGTCGGACGGCGCGGGACCCTCGGCGGGCGCGGCCTCGGCCTGCGGCGCGGGCTCGGCGGCAGGCTCAGGCTCAGCGGCCGGAGCCGGAGCCGGAGCGGAGTCCCCAGCACCATCACCGATGACAGCGAGCTGCGCGCCGACGGCGACGGTCTCGTCCTCCTGGGCGACGATCTTCTGCAGGACACCCGCGGCGGGCGACGGGATCTCGGTGTCGACCTTGTCGGTCGACACCTCCAGCAACGGCTCGTCGACCTCGACGGTGTCGCCCTCTTGCTTGAGCCACCGCGTGACGGTGCCTTCGGTGACGCTCTCCCCGAGCGCCGGCATCTCAACGGAGAACGCCATGGTTTCGTGGACTCCTCGTGACTTCTTCTGCGTTGGTCTGTGGGCTGGTGTCAGCCGTGCACGTGCAGGGGCTTGCCTGCGAGGGCGAGGAAGGCCTCGCCCAGGGCCTCGTTCTGGGTGGGGTGCGCGTGGATGAGCGGCGCGACGTCCTCCGGGTAAGCCTCCCAGCTGTAGATCAGCTGCGCTTCACCGATGAGTTCGCCGACCCGCTCGCCGACCATCGTCACGCCGACGACGGGGCCGTCGGGCGCCTTGACGAGCTTGATGCCGCCACTGGTCTTGAGGATCTGGCTCTTGCCGTTGCCCGAGAGGTTGTAGACCAGGGTCTCGGCTGAGCCGTACTTCTCCTTGGCCTGCGCCTCGGACAGGCCCACGGAGGCCACCTCCGGGTTGCAGTAGGTGACCTTCGGGATGCCCGCCTCGTCGATCACCTTCGGGTTCTGCCCGGCGATCTCCTCGGCGATGAAAATGCCCTGCTGGAAACCGCGGTGGGCCAGCTGCAGGCCGGGCACGAGGTCGCCGACGGCGAAGACGCCGGGCAGGTTGGTGCGCAGGCGGTCGTCGGTGAGGACGAAGCCGCGCTCCATGGCCACGCCCGCCTCCTCGTAGCCGTGGCCCGCGCTGTTGGGGCCGCGGCCGACGGCGACGAGCAGCAGGTCGGCATCGAAGGTCTCACCGGACTCCAGCGACACGGTGACCGAGTCGTCGGTCTGGGTGGCGCCGGTGAAGCGGACGCCGGTCTTGAACTTGATGCCGCGCTTGCGGAACGCGCGCTCCAGCTGCTTGGAGGCCCACTCGTCCTCCAGCGGGACCAGCCGGGGCAGCGCCTCGACGATGGTCACCTCGGCGCCGAAGGAGCGCCACACGCTGGCGAACTCGACGCCGATGACACCGCCGCCGAGCACGACGACCTTCTCCGGCACGTAGTCGAGGTTGAGGGCCTGGTCGCTGGTGATGATCCGGCCGCCGATCTCGAGGCCGGGCAGCGTCTTGGCGTAGGAGCCGGTGGCGAGAACGACATTCTTGCCGGTGTAGCGGGTGCCGTCGACCTCGACGGTGGTGCCGCCGACGAACTTGCCGGTGCCTTCGACGACGGTCACCTTGTTGGCCTTGAACAGGCCCTGCAGGCCCTTGTGCAGGCCGGCGACGATGTTGTCCTTGTACGAGTTGACGCCGTTCATGTCGATGCCCTCGAGCGAGGACTTCACACCGAACTGGTCACCCTCGCGGGCGAGGTCGGCGACCTCGGCGGCGTGCAGCAGGGCCTTGGTCGGGATGCAGCCGCGGTGCAGGCATGTGCCGCCGACTTTGTCCTTCTCGACCAGGATGACGGAGAGTCCGAGCTCGGCCGCGCGGAAGGCGCAGGCGTAGCCACCGGACCCACCGCCCAGGATGACCAGGTCAGCGGACGTGTCAGTCACGGGATCTCCTCGACGGGCTCAAGCGTTGTTGTCGATGTGGGGACCGCGCGCGCGGCCGCCGCCACCACACGCCATCTTGTCACTATGGGACAGAGGGCTGCGAGGTGGCCGTTCTCTCGTGTCCCCCCAGGTCAGTTACTGGTCGGTATCCCTGGACAATGGCCTACAGACGATGTCTTCGGAGGTGTGGATCGTGGGGGTTTTCGACTCGCTGCGGCGCAAGCGCAAGCCCGGCGTTCTCCGTTCGGCGACGAAGGAGGACACCAGCCATCTCGACGACTGGGCGGCCAGCAGGCACGGGGTCGAGGCGTTCGTCGAGCCGAAGACCAACGTCACCGACACGACCGTGGTCCTCGTCGCGCACGACGGGGAGTGGACGCGGCGCCGGATCGCCAACCCGGAGGCCGCTTTCGCCTTCGCCAAGAAGCGGTCAATGCCGATCTACGAGGTCGCGCGCGTGGGCTACCCGCAGCGCATGCGCGACTACATGGCCAGGCAGAAGCGCGAAGGCAAGTAACGCGAAAGGGGCCCCTCATGAAGTGCGGGAGGGGCCCGTTTTCGATGTGATCACTCTGCGAACCGCCGCCTTGGGGGAACGAGACGGCGGTCCGCACGGTGACCGCGATACCGGCCGTTCGCCGAGATGGCGACCAGGCCAAGAAATTTCGGGGAGGCGGGCTAGCCGTTCAGCGCGATGTCCGCCAGGACGGCGGCCAGGGTGCGCACCGGCAGGCCGGTGCCGCCGCGGCTGGTGTAGCCCCACGGCTCGCCGGTGTTGAACGCCGGGCCCGCGCAGTCGATGTGCGCCCACGGCGTGCCGTCGGCGACGAACTCGCTCAGGAAGATCCCCGCCGCGAGCATCCCGCCCCAGCGGTGGCCGGTGACGTTGGCCAGGTCGGCGATGCGCGAGTCGAGGTCGCCGCGCAGCTCCTCGGGCAGCGGCATGGCCCAGCCGCCCTCACCGGTCTCCTGCGCGACCTTGGTGACGCGGTCGCGGAACTCGTCGGAGCCCATGATCCCCGAGGTGCGGTTGCCGAGGGCGACGAGCTGCGCGCCGGTCAGCGTCGAGGTCTCGATCAGGTAGTCCGGGTTGTCCTCACACGCGCGCACGATGGCGTCGGCCAGGATCAGCCTGCCCTCGGCGTCGGTGTTGAGGATCTCGACGGTCTTGCCGCCGTACATGGTCAGCACGTCGCCGGGGCGGTAGGCCGCGCCGGACGGCATGTTCTCCGCCATCGGCACCCACGCGGTGACCTCCAGCGGGTACTTGAGCTTGGCGGCGAGCAGGACCGTGGCGATCACGGCGGCGGCGCCGCTCATGTCGGAGGTCATCTGCTCCATGTTCGCCGACGGCTTGATCGAGATGCCGCCGGTGTCGAAGGTGATGCCCTTGCCGACCAGGGCGACCTTCTTCTTCGCCTTGGGGCCCTTGTAGGTCAGGTGGACAAGGCGCGGCAGACGGGTGGAGCCGCCGCCGACGCCGAGGATGCCGCCGAAGCCGCTCTTGCGCAGCGCCTTGTCGTCGAGGATCTCGACCTCGACGCCGGTGCCCTTGGCCAGCTCCGCGGCCTTCTCGGCGAAGGAGGCTGGGTAGAGGTCGTTGGGCGGGGTGTTGACGAAGTCGCGGGCCGTGGCGACGGCCTCGGCGATCGCGGTGGCCGCCTTGACGGTGGCGCGGTGGTCCTTGGCCGCGCCCTCGGCGGGGCCCGCGAGGTCGATCTTGGCCAGTTCGGCGGCCTTCGGCTCCGACTTGTAGCCGGTGAAGCGGTAAGCGCCGAGCAATGAGCCCTCGACCGCGGCCTGCAGGTCGACGCTGGACAGGGTCGTCGCGGCACGCTTGGTCTCGCCGAGCGCGCGGGCGGCGGCACCGGAGGCGCGGCGGACCTGCTCCGCGGTGGGGGTGCCGTCGACCTTGCCCAGGCCCGCGGCCACGACGAGCGCGGCGGACAGCTTGCCCAGGGTCGGGACCTTGACGATCTCGCCTGCCTTGCCGGTGGCGCCCAGGGTGCCGAGCAGCTCGGCCAGCTTGCCGTCGAACGCCGCGTCCACCGCGTCGCCGCCGGGGGCGAGTGCGACGCCGGAGCCGTTCTGCACGGTGCCGATCACGATGGCGTCGACGGCGGCCTCGGTCACCGGCGTGGTGGCCAGAGCCAGCTTGGGGGCGGTCACAGGTGTGCTCCTCGATCGGTCGGGGGGAGACCCGGCAGCGGTCCTCGTGGGAGGCGGGGCCTGCCTGATCAGACGGTACGGCCTGCCAGGTGGTGACGTATGCTAACGACTTTCCTTCCGGTTTCGGCCAGCAGGTTGATGGAGATTCAACAACCCTTCTGACGCATCTGTGTCAGTGACAGTGATGGGACATCACGTGGCGCGGGGTTCTGGGGCGGCCTTCGTCGGCGTCGCCGCCATGCTCGGAGCGGGTGCGTTCGGCCCGGTTTCCCCCGCCGTCGCGGACGCGGGCTGGTGGGCCTTGGCCGGTCTGGCGTTGATCGCCGTCGTCTCCGCGTTGACCGCCGTCTCCCAAGCGGACATGACCGCCCAATCCGGTGCGCAGGGCACGTTTCGCCACGTCAGGGACCGACTCGGGGTGATCCCCGGTCGGCTGGCGGGCGTGCTCGACCTCGCCGGTCGGGTGGTCGGTGTCGCGGCGGTCGCGGGGATGGCGGGGGCCTACTTCGAGTCGGCAGGGCCGATCATCGCGATGACCTTGGTGGTGGCCGCCTGCGCGGCGCGCGCGGTCGGCTCCCGGATGCCGGGACGGCTATGGCCGATTCTCGCGAGTATGGCAATCGTCACAGTGGCTCTGGTGGTGCTCGTCGGGCTGGCGATCGCGCCGGAGACGCTCGTGACAACCACCGATCCGGGTGTCGCCGGATCGGATGACGCGACCGGGGTGCTGTCCGCGGCGGGGCTGCTGTTCCTCGGGTTCGGCGTGGTCCGGCACCGGTCGCCGCGGTGGCGGGTGCCGGTGCTGTGGGTGGGCGTCGCCGCGGCCGTGATGGCCGTGGTCGCGTTCGTCGCGCTGCGCCAGGTCGGCGGACCGCGGCTGGCGCTGTCGTCGGCTCCGTTGGGCGACACGCTGACGGCCGCCGACGGCGCGAGCCTCATCCCGTTGCTCGTCCTCGGCGTCGTCGCGGGCGCGTTGCTCGCGCTGCACGAGTTGGTCGACGGCGCGGTCGAGACCCTCGGCGAGATGGTGGAAGCCGGAGAGCTGCCCATGGTGCCGACGCGGTTCCGGCCGGTCGTGGTCGGCGGCGCGGGGGCCGCGCTGGCGCTGCTGCTGACGCCGGTCGCCGCGCTGGGGCTCGCGAGCACCCTGTTGCTCGGGTCGTGGGCGTTGCTGAACTCGGCGGCGCGCACGCTGTGCCGGGCGGAGCGCTCGGTGTGGCTGCGGACCGGGTGCTGCGGGCTCGCCCTGTCGGTCATCGTCGGGGTGAACATCTCGGTCGCCGCGCTGGTGGGGACACTCGCTGTGTTGCTGGTGGGCACCCTTTTGTGCACCGTGCGTGCACGATCGGTTGAGTCCGTGTAGTCGCACGCCCAAAGGTCGGGATACCGATTTTCCGAACGGCGCGGGGGAGATACCGTTTCCCCATGACGCCTATGTTGCCGTTCACACGGACACTCAACCCCCAGCCGGCGACCCCGGACAGGGTTGCGGAGGTACTGGCGAAGCCAGGCTTCGGGCAGCACTTCACCGACCACATGGTGACGATCCGCCACAACCGCGAGCTCGGGTGGCACGACGCCCGGACTGAGCCCTACGGCTCGATCACGCTGGACCCCTCCGCGATGGTGCTGCACTACGGGCAGGCCATCTTCGAAGGACTGAAGGCATACCGCCAGCCGGACGGCTCGATCGCCTCCTTCCGGCCCGAGGCGAACGCCGCCCGCTTCCGCGCCTCCGCGCGTCGCATCGCGATGCCGGAACTGCCCGACGAGCTGTTCATGCAGTCCCTGCGCGAGATCATCGCCGTCGACGAGCGGTGGGTCCCCGAGCAGGACGAGGAATCGCTCTACATCCGGCCGTTCATGATCTCCACCGAGGCCGGGCTCGGTGTGCGGCCCGCCGGTGAGTACCTGTACGTGCTGATCGCCTCGCCCGCCGGGTCCTACTTCGCGGGCGGGATCAAGCCGGTCACCGTGTGGCTGTCCACCGAGTACGTGCGCGCGGCGCCCGGCGGCACCGGCGCGGCCAAGTTCGCAGGCAACTACGCGGCCTCGCTGGTCGCGCAGGCGCAGGCCGCGGAGCAGGGCTGCGACCAGGTCGTGTGGCTCGACGCGGTCGAGCGGCGCTGGGTCGAGGAGATGGGCGGGATGAACCTGTTCTTCGTCTTCGGCGACCGCGTCGTCACCCCGGAGCTGTCCGGCGCGCTGCTGCCCGGCATCACCCGCGACTCGCTGTTGCAGCTGGCCTCCGACCAGGGCTTCACGATCGAGGAGCGGCGGATCTCCACCGAGGAGTGGGAGAAGAAGGCCGAGTCCGGCGAGTTGACCGAGGTCTTCGCCTGCGGCACCGCCGCGGTGATCACGCCGGTCGGGCACGTGAAGCACGCCGACGGGTCGTTCTCCATCTCCGGTGGCGAGACCGGTCCGGTCACCACGAAGCTGCGTTCGACGCTGACCGCGCTGCAGCGCGGCGCCGCCGACCCGCACGGCTGGATGACCAGGCTCAGCTAGTCCACTGAGGACTCAGGGTGGCGGCGACCAGGACGATGGTCGTCGCCACTTCTGACGCCGCGCCAAGGGTGTCGCCGGTGAGGCCGCCGAATCGCTTTGTCGTGTGTTTGATCAGCACGCCGATGACGACGGCCGCGAGCGCGATGGATGCCGGTCCCAGCCAAGGCTTTCCCGGCACGGCGAAGATCGCGGCCGCGGCCGATGTGATGGTCCAGCCTGCGGGGATCCACCATGGCTGGGTGCCCGCGACCAACGCGCCCAGACCTTCCGGCCGTGCGGCGGGAATCCCGGTCCGGCAGGCGGCCGAGAACGCGGCCCGTCCTGCCGTGATCGCCAGCACGACCGCGCCCCAGCGGTCCGGGGTGAGCGTGGCGAAAGCCGTTGCCTGGGCGCCGATCACGATGATCAGCGCGACCACGGCGAACGGGCCCGCGCCGCCGTCCTTCATCACGGCCAGCGCGCGTTCCGGCGGGCCGTAACAGCCCAGACCGTCGGCGGTGTCCGCCAAGCCATCCAGGTGCATTCCCCGGGTCGCCAAGGCCAGGAACGCCACGGCGAGGAGGCCGCCGAGCAGCGGCGGGAGCCCGGCTTTGTGCAGCGCGTAGAGCAGTCCGGCCGTGGTGAGACCGAGGAGAAGGCCGACCACCGGCGCCACCGCGATCGCGGTGCGGGCGGCGCGGCGGTCGACCTTGTCGGTGTGGAACGGCAGGACCGTCAGCCAGGACAGCGCCAGGCGCACGGCTATTCCGGCTTCTCGGTGACCCCGGCGTCGGCGAACGTGGCCATCTCGGCGAGGACACGGGTGGCCATGGCGACCAGCGGGAGCGCGGCGGCGGCACCGGAGCCCTCACCGAGGCGCAGGTCGAGTTCGATGACCGGCTTCAGGTCCAGGTGGTCGAGGACCAGCGTGTGAGCCGGTTCGACCGAGCGGTGACCCGCGATCCACCACTGCGACGCGCCGGGGGCGAGTTCCTCTGCGGCCAGGGCTGCGGCGCCCGCGATGACGCCGTCGAGGATGACCGGCGTGCGGCGGACCGCGGCCTGGGCGAGGAACGCGGCCATGGCGGCGATGTCGGCGCCGGTCGTGGTGCGCAGCAGGGCGACGGTGTCGGCGCTGACGCGGCGGGCGCGGCGGAGCGCGTCGCGGATGGCGACGGCCTTGCGCATCCACGCCTGGTCATCGATGCCGGTGCCCCGGCCGACGACGGCGACCGGCTCGGCGCCGGTCAGCGCGGCGATCAGCACAGAAGCCGGGGTGGTGTTGCCGATGCCCATGTCGCCGGCGATCAGCAGGTCGGCGCCGCCGTCGATCTCCTCGTCGGCGATGGCCTTGCCCGCCTCGATGGCCGCGACGACCTCTTCCGCGGTGAGCGCGTCCTCGCGGTCGATCGAGCCGCTGGAGCGGCGGACCTTGTGCGCGGTGACCTGGTCGGGCAGCCCCTCGCCGTCGGAGTCGACCGACATGTCGACCACGCGGACCGAGGCGCCCGCGGTCGCGGCGATCACGTTGATCGCGGCGCCGCCGGTGAGGAAGTTGGCCACCATCTGCGCGGTGACCTCGCTCGGGTAGGCCGAGACGCCGTGCTTGGCGATGCCGTGGTCGCCCGCGAAGATCACCACGCGCGGGCGGGCGAACGGCTTGGGCGGGCACGTGCCCTGGCAGGCCGCGACCCAGACGCCGATCTCCTCCAGCCTGCCGAGCGCCCCCAACGGCTTGGTCAACTGCTCGTGGCGGGCCACGGCCTCACGGCGTGCGGACTCGCTGGGCGCTTCGACGGACGGGAACACCGCGCGCTACCTCCTGGGGTCTATTTCAGCCGCAGCGGCAGGCCCGCGACCAGGAGCAGCACCTCGGTGCAGACCTCGGCCAGGGACGCGTTGACCGCTCCGAGCTCGTCGCGGAAGAGCCTGCCAGAGCGGGTCGCCGGGATGACACCCAGGCCGACCTCCGCCGACACGATCACCAGCCGGGCGGTGCTGTTGGCCACCGCTTGGACGAGCCGGTCGCGCTGCGCGGTCAGGTCGACGCGGTTCTCCCAGCCGTTGAGGTCATCGATGACCCCGGTGAGCCAAGTCGCGATGTCATCGACGAGCAGGGTTTCTTCCGCGGGAGCGGCTGCTATGGCCGCGACGAGCGAGTCGGTGTCGGGGGTCTCGACGGTCCGCCACGACGCCGGCCGCCGTTCGACGTGCTGGGCGATGCGGGCGTCCCAGTCGGTGTCGCCGGGGATGCGGCGCGCGGTGGCGAGGTAGGTGGCCTCGGTGACGAGCCCTTCGGCGTGGGCGGATTTCCCGGAGCGCGCCCCGCCGAGCACCAGCGTCCTGTTCACGGCCGGGGACGTTACCTTTGGCGGCGTGAGCTTCCACTGGCGGTACGAGAACGCCTCGGGCGACGTGGTCGAGGGTCCTGCGGTGACTTTCGAGGACCAGACCGAGGCGGAGGAGTGGTTCAGCACCACCTGGCCCGACCTGCTCGCGCAGGGGGTGGACCAGGTGGTGCTGCTGGAGGGTGCCGACGAGGTCTACGGACCGATGAGCCTGCACCCGCCCGCTTAAGGCGTCTGCGTCAGGCGGGGGTCGCGCTCGATCACGCCGTCGAGCACCTCGTCGATCTTGGCGAGCAGGTCGGCGTCGAGCTTGACCCCGGCGGCCTTGACGTTCTCGGTGACCTGCTCCGGCCGCGAGGCCCCGATGATCGCCGAGGCGACGTTCGGGTTCTGCAGCACCCACGCCACGGCGAGCTGAGCCATGGTCAGGTCGGCTTCCTTGGCCAGCGGCTCCAGGTTCTGCACGGCGGCGAGCACGTCGTCCCGCAGCCAGCGGGCGATCATGGTCGAGCCGCGCTCGTCCGTCGCGCGCGAGCCCGCGGGGACCTCGGCGCCCGGCTTGTACTTGCCGGTGAGCACGCCTTGGGCGATGGGGGACCAGACGATCTGTGAGATGCCCTCCCGCTCGCAGGCCGGGACGACCTGGTCCTCGATGACCCGCCACAGCATGGAGTACTGGGGCTGGCTGGAGATCAGGGGAACGTTCAGCTCGCGGGCGAGCGCGGCGCCGCGGGTGATCTGCTCGGCGTTCCACTCGGAGACGCCGAGGTAGAGCACCTTGCCCTGCCGCACCAGGTCGGCGAAGGCGAGCATGGTCTCCTCGAGCGGGACGGTCCGGTCGAAGCGGTGGGCCTGGTAGAGGTCGACGTAGTCGGTGCCGAGACGCTTCAGGGAGGCGTTGGCCGACTCGATGATGTGCTTGCGGCTCAGGCCCTTGTCGTTGGGACCGCCGGGGCCGGTGGGCCAGAAGACCTTGGTGAAGATCTCCAGGCTCTCCCGGCGCTCGCCCGCCAGGGCACGGCCGAGGACGGACTCGGCCTTGGTGTTGGCGTAGACGTCGGCGGTGTCGAAGGTGGTGATCCCGGCTTCGAGGGCGGCCCGGACACAGGCGTGGGCGGCGTCCTCTTCGACCTGGGAGCCGTGGGTGAGCCAGTTGCCGTAGGAGATCTCACTGACATTGAGGCCACTGCGGCCTAGGCGACGAAACTGCATATGGCCAGCCTAGTTGCGGCAGCCAGCACGTTTCCGGGCTCGGTTCACTCGATCGGGTAGACCTGTGTTTGGCCAGCTCAAAGGCATGATCTACGCGCGTAAGCTGAACATATGTGCGACACCGCTGTGGTTGGATCGGACCTCGACATCGCTGGGCTCAGCGACGTCGAGGTGCTCGATCTGTTGCGGCGGGTCGAGCGGCAGCGGGCAGCGTTGGACGCGGTGGCGGTGCGGGCCTTGGCGAGGATGTCCGAGTTGCGGCCTGATCGGGACGCGGGCGGGCAGCGGTTCGCAGGGGCTGAGGTCGGCGCGGCCCTGACATGGACCCCGGCGCAGGCCGCCGCTCGGGTCGCGGTCGCGGCGCGCCTGGTCACGCGCTTCCCCGACACTGTGTGTGCGCTGGAGGCCGGGCTGATCGACCTGCCCAAGGCGAGTTTCCTGTCGGACGTGACGTCCACATTGGACGATGAGAACGCCGCGGTGGTGGAGCAGTGGATCCTTGCCCGCGCCGAGCACAAGACCATCGAGCGGTGGCGGCAGGCGCTGCGGGCCAAGAAGGACCGGGTGGACCCCGAGGGTGCCGATCGTCGCCGTGAACAGCGCCGCGCGCAGCGCAGGGTCGATTTCCAGGCCGCCGACGACGGGATGGCTCACCTCGACGTCTACGACACCGGGGAACGGCTGCGCGCGGTCTACCTGGTGGTGGATCGGATGGCGCGGACCGCTCGCGCTCAGGGATCAAGCGAGACGTTGGGCGCGCTGCGCGCGGACGCCTTGTTCGACTTGGTCTTCGGTGTCGGGTCCCAGCGGGAGATCACCGTCGAGTTGCAGGTGGCGGTGCCCTACACGGTGCTGTTGGGCGCCCACGTCGGCGGCGTGCTGGACGGGTACGGGTCGGTGCCCAACATCGCGATCAAGGAGCTGATCACCGACTACGGGGCGTCATGGCGGCGGGTCGTCACCGACCCGGTCGGCAAGGTGCTGGAAGTCAGTCAGCGTCGCCATCCCGGTGCCGACCTGGCCCGCCACATCCGGCTGCGGGACCGCACATGCAGGTTCCCCGGTTGTCATAGACCGGCGTTGTCGTGCGAACTCGACCACACGGTCGAACACAGTCGAGGTGGTGCCACTGGCCATGGCAACCTGTCCTGCCTCTGCCCGATGCACCACAAGATCAAAGACCAGCCTGGGTGGTCACTGCGTCAACCTGAACCGGGGCGGATCGTGTGGACCACGCCCACCGGCAGGAGACATGTCGTCGCTCAGGATCCGTTCATCGACTTTGACGAGGAGAGGGGGTCACCAGGTGGCGCCATGACGACTCGGGGAAGGTGAGGGCGCCGCCGTCGGGGTTCTTGGAGTCCCGCACACACACCTCGGCCTGGAGGCGACCTCACCGCACTCCTCGCGCTCGGGGCTGCTGAAGCTCGACTTCCGCCACTGTGCCTGCACGCGCTCAGCTCCGTTCGTAGTCAGCCACCATCCTCATCAGGAAGTTCACCGAGTCGGCCTGGCCCAACGCGATCCGCTCCAGGTCCGCCGTTCGAGTCCGGAACTTCGGGGTCGCCTGCGGGCCGTCGAGGAAGCCGGTCGCTTCTCCTTCGACGTAGATGACCGGCGGGGCATCACGGAACTCCATCAGCGCGTACATGCCGTGGTTGATGTATCCACCGTGCCGAAACGGAATGACTCGGATGGTGATGTTCGGCTGCTGTGCTCGGCCGATCAGCCAGTTGAGCTGTTGGACCATGACCTCGGCGCCGCCGAACGGCCTGCGCAAGGCCGCTTCGTCGATCAGGGCGACATAGTGCGGCGGCACGATCTTGTTCAGGATGCTTTGCCGCCTGAGTCGCGCCTCGATGCGCTCCTCATGCCCAGGAATGGTGCTCAGCGTCATCGCCGATCGGAGATAGGCAGGCGTCTGCATCAGCCCGGGCACCATGAACGGTGCGAAGTGAACGATCAGGCTCGCTTCGGACTCGAACCCGCACAGCGCAGGCAGCAGGCGTGGAATCCGCTGGTCGTTTGCGGCTTCCAGCCACGTCGGGTCGTGGACCTTCGCTGCCATGTCGAGCAGTCGGTCTCGTTCCGCGCCGATCACGCCGTACACCGCTAGCAGTGTGGCCACGTTCAACACCGACGGTGCCCGTAGCCCGTTCTCATTCCGGCTCAGGGTGGCCAGCGACAAGCCGGTTGCGGCTTTCACCTGCCTGCCGGTCTTGCCCGCCCGCTTACGGGCGTCCACCAACTCTTTCCCCAACGCGCGCATGCGGGCGGGCTGTCGATCTCTGATCATGGGTCACATTGGCACCCATGCGCTCACAATGCGCAACATTCACGTTCGGGTGAGTGTTGCCGGGGTGGGAACAGCTAGACCTTGTCGCCCGGGGAAACTCGGGGCTTCGGGGCCCTCAGCTTGCGGACCTGGGAAGCGCGGACAAACGCATACCACCCGATCGAAGCACCGCGGATGTTCTCCTTCGGGAACTTCGCGCGCGCCAGCTTCGTGAACCGGCGCCCGTTGATCACGCCCTCGATGACCATCAGGATCAGCAGCATCAGCGACGCCAGGGTCGCGTACTGCTGGACCACGAAGTTCTGCACGAACATCGACAGCACCACCAGCAGCGCCAGCGGCATGAACAGGCCCAGCAGGTTGCGCTTCGAGTCGACCAGGTCGCGCACGTACGCCTTGACCGGGCCGCGGTCGCGCGGCATCAGGTACTTCTCGTCGCCGCTGAGCATGCGCTGGCGGGTTTCCATCCGCCGTTCCTTGTTCTTCGCGGCGGCGGCCTTGCGCTCTTCCTTCGACCCCCGGGCGCGGCGCATGGCCTCGCGGGTGGTCTTCGGCGGCGGGGCGACGGGACCGCGCTTGCGGCCCTCCGCCTCACGGCGCTTCGGGGTCGGCCTGCCCTTGCCGGGGGTGTGGCCCTTGGGGACGTCCTCGCCCACGGCGACGGCGGACTCCTCGTCGACCTGGGAGTCGGTGCTGTCGGCTGAGTTACGGCGAAGGAACCTCACAGCGACAAGGGTAGAACAGCGGCGGTGATCGCTACGCTGCGGCTCATGCGAGTCGTCATCGCGCCGGACTGTTTCGGCGGCACCCTGACCGCGGTCGAGGCCGCCGAGGCCATCGCGACCGGGTGGCGGCGGGCCGCACCGGATGACGAACTGGTCCTGCGGCCGCTGGCCGACGGTGGTCCCGGCTTCGTCGATGTGATCCACACGGCCATGGGCGGTGTCCTCCACCGTGCCACCGTCACGGGCCCGCTTGGCACGCCGGTCGAGGCGACCTGGCTGATGCAAGGGGGAGTGGCCTACATCGAATCCGCCGACGCGTGCGGGCTGCACCTCGTCCCCGCCGAGCGGCGGCCGCAGGTGTGCGAGCACGTCACGACGCGGGGCGTGGGGGAGCTCATCGCCGCCGCCCGGGACAAAGGGGCGCACGAGATCATCGTCGGGCTCGGCGGCAGTGCGACCACCGACGGCGGCTCCGGCGCGCTGACCGCCCTCGGCGTCTCCGGGATCGATGACATGGGCTCGCCACTGCTGCCCGGCGCCCTCGGCGACTGCGTGCGAGTCGACGGGGTGGCGAAACTCGGCCGGGCCACCCTGATCGCCGCGTCCGACGTGGAGAACCCGCTCACCGGGCCGCACGGGGCCGCGGTGACGTTCGGACCGCAGAAGGGGGCCGACGCGGCCGCGGTCGAGCGGCTCGACCGTGCCCTGGGGACTTGGGCCGACGCGGTGGCCACCTGGGCAGGACGTGATGTGCGTGACGTTCCGGGCGCGGGGGCGGCGGGCGGTCTGGGTTTCGCGCTGCTCGCGCTCGGCGGCGAGGTCAAGTCCGGGGCCGACATCGTCAGCGGCGCGACGAACCTCAGCGCGTCGATCGGCTGGGCCGAGCTGGTGATCACCGGGGAGGGCAGCTTCGACTGGCAGTCGCTGCGCGGCAAGCTCGTGACCAGCGTCGCGGGCATCGCCGCGGCCAGGGGAGTGCCGTGTCTGGCGCTCGCGGGGCAGGTCGCCGTCGGGGGCAGGCAGGCCGCGGCGGCGGGGGTCGAGGCGGCGTACTCGGTGGTCGACCACGTGGGCTCCGTGGAGGCATCGATGGCCGACCCGGCGGGCACGCTGGCCGACCTGGCCGAGCACGTGGCGGGGCAGTGGGCCAAAGGGTGACCGCCGTCACGGAGAAATTCCCTGGACCTGGGCTGTGACACCATGGAAGGCGGAACATTCCGGGACGTACCCTTGTTGGACGGGGCGTACCGCCCGAGTAGGACTGCCTAGGGAGAACGATGACGACCGCTCAGGAGAACACCGCCGAAGCGGCCACCACCACCCACGGTGTGGTGCTGTCGGACGCCGCCGCCGAGAAGGCGAAGGCCCTGCTCGAGCAGGAAGGCCGCGACGACATGCACCTGCGCATCGCGGTCCAGCCCGGTGGCTGCGCGGGCCTGCGCTACCAGCTCTTCTTCGACGAGCGTGAGCTCGACGGTGACCTGTACGCCGAGTTCGGCGGCGTCAAGGTGGCCGTCGACCGCATGAGCGCGCCGTACGTCCAGGGTGCGGTCATCGACTTCGTCGACACCATCGAGAAGCAGGGCTTCACGATCGACAACCCGAACGCCGGCGGCAGCTGCGCGTGTGGGGACTCGTTCCACTAAGACATGGCCAAGGGCCACGATCCGCTGGATCGTGGCCCTTTGTCTTGCGTCAGATATACGCGTCGAGGTCGGCCATCTGGGCCGCGGTCGCGTCGTCGACCGACCAGTCGGGGTAGCGCGGGCCGGGGACGGCCGACGGCTGCGTGAGCGGTGAAGACGGCAGGTCGGCGCAGTCGGCGATCAGCTCGTCCATGGTGTCCGGATCTGGTGTGCCCATGCCCCGACGTTAGGCAACCTGACGGAACCTGGACACCGCTACCAAACGGTAGTGTTCAACGGTGACCAAAAGCCACCCGACCGGGTGGTCTTGCCAAGATCGCGCCACCGATGTCGACACGCGTCGACCAGCCCAGACAGGGAGGGGCCTCGTGCCCGTTGCCGTCACCGGAAGCATCGCGACCGATCACCTCATGCACTTCCCCGGCAAGTTCGCCGAGCAGATCGTCGCCGACCAGCTCCACCGGATCTCACTGAGCTTCCTCGTCGACGACCTCGTCGTCCGGCGCGGCGGCATCGGCGCGAACATCGCCTTCGGCATGGGTGTCCTCGGGTGCTCGCCGATCCTGGTCGGGGCCGTCGGCGACGACTTCGCCGACTACCGCTCGTGGCTGGAGCGCCACGGCGTCGACACCTCGGGTGTGCACGTGTCGGAGTCCGCGCACACCGCGCGGTTCGTCTGCACCACCGACGACGACATGAACCAGATCGCCTCGTTCTACGCCGGCGCGATGGCCGAGGCCCGCAATATCGAGCTGCTGCCGGTTGCCGAGCGCGCAGGCGGCCTCGACCTGGTCCTGATCAGCCCGGACGACCCGCACGGCATGCAGCGTCACGCCCAGGAGTGCCGCGACCGCGGCTACACCTTCGGCGTCGACCCGTCGCAGCAGACCGCGTGGATGAACGGCGAGCAGCTGCGCACCTTCATCGACGGCGCGAACTACCTGTTCACCAACGACTACGAGTGGGAACTGCTGCGGCAGAAGACCGGCTGGTCCGAGGCCGACATCATGTCCCGCGTCGGCATGCGCATCACCACGCTGGGCGAGAAGGGCGTGGAGATCGTCGGCGCCGACGGCACCGTGCTGCACGTCGGCGCGGTCCCGGAGACCGCGAAGGCCGACCCGACCGGCGTCGGCGACGGCTTCCGCGCGGGCTTCCTCACCGGCCTCACCAAGGGCCTCAGCCTGGAGCGCTCGGCCCAGCTCGGCTCTTTCATCGCGGTGCTGGTGCTGGAGACGGTCGGCCCGCAGGAGTGGACGTTCGACAAGGCCGAGGCCATCACCCGCATCGGCGGGGCCTTCGGGCCGGACGCCGCCGCCGAGATCGGCGCCGTGCTCCCCGGCTGAGTCTGATCGGTCACCGCTGGTCAGAAGTTCTTACGCGAATCTGACACATGCCTTTCGGCCCCTTCCGCTAGGCCGTTTGTCCCCGACCCTTGGGTTGGGGACAAACGGCTGGGAGGTCGGAAGATGGGCAACTGGGATCAGCTTCGCGACAGGCTCGACGGCAGTCTGGTGACCCGTGACGACGAGGGCTTCGAGGAAGCCCGCGCGGTGTTCAACAGCGCCATCCTGACAAGTCCGCTCGCCATCGCGCGGTGCGCCTCGGTCGAGGACGTGCGGCGGTCGCTGCGCTACGCCAGGGACGCAGGTCTGCCGTTGGCGGTGCGGTCGGGCGGACACAGCGTCGCGGGCGCGTCGCTCGTGGCGGACGGCCTGGTCATCGACATGCGGGGGCTCAACTCGGTCACGGTCGACCCAGCCGCGCGGACGGCCACTGTCGGCGGCGGCGCGATCTGGGCGGAGTTCGACCGGGCCTGCCAGCCACACGCCCTGGCCGCGACGGGCGGACGGGTGTCCACGACCGGCGTCGGCGGGCTCACCCTCGGCGGCGGCTCCGGCTGGTTCGAACGGAAGATGGGCCTGGCCTGCGACAACCTGCTCTCGGTCGACCTGGTGACGGCGGCGGGGGAGCTCGTGACCGCCAGCGACACCGAGAACCCGGACCTGTTCTGGGCCCTGCACGGCGGCGGCGGCAACTTCGGCGTCGCGACGTCCTTCACTTTCCGGCTGCACCCGCTGGCGGCATGCTCGATCGCGCTGCTGCTGTGGCCGTCGGAGCATGGGCCCGCGATCGCGCGGCGGTGGCGCGACCTGATGCTCGACGCCCCGGACGAGGTCGGCGGCGGTCTGGCCTACCTGACCGGTCCGCCGGAGGACTTCGTGGGCGAGCTGATGGGCAAGCGGTGCGCGGGCGCGATCATGACGCGCATGGGGACCGCGGAGGAGCTGCGTACGGCCATCGCGCCGCTGCTGGCGCTGTCGCCGCAGGTGGAGCTGGTCATGGACATCCCGTACGCCGACATGCAGTGCATGATCGACGACCCACCCGGGATGCGGAACTACTGGTCGGCCGAGTACCTGGCCGACCTGCCGGACGCCGCGCTCGACGTGTTCTGCGCGGCGGGGGAGGACATGATGTCGCCGTCACCGTCGCAGCTGCTGCTCCTGCCGTGGGGCTCGGCTGTCGTGCGCAACGCGGGGATGTCGGCCATGGCGAACCGGGACGCGCCTTGGGTGGTGCACCCGTTCGGGCTGTGGGAGGACGCCGCTGACGACGAGCGGGGGCGGGTCTGGGCGCGCGAAGCGTGCGCTGGTCTGCGCGAATGGTCGACCGGCGCGACCTATCTGAACTTCATCGGTGACGAGGGCGCGGACCGGGTGGTGGCCGGGTTCGGGGCGCACTACCCGAAGTTGGCCGCGATCAAGGCGCTGTACGACCCGGACAACGTGTTCAACCTCTGGCACAACGTCCAGCCCGCCATGGCCTGAGCGTTAGGCGGTGAGGATCAGCGGGCCGTCCTCGGTGACCGCCACCGAGTGTTCGACGTGGGCCGCACGGCTGCCGTCGACGGTGTGCAGGGCCCAGCCGTCGGGGCCGACGCTGTAGGCGTCGTCGCCACCCGCGTGGAACATCGGCTCGATCGCCAGGACCAGTCCCGGTCGCAGGGGCATCCCGCGGCCTGGCCTGCCGTCGTTCGGGACGCTCGGGGCCTCGTGCATGGCGCGGCCGATGCCGTGGCCGCCGAAGTCGGCCGGGATTCCGTAGCCCGCGGCGCGGCCGATGGAGCCCACGGCGTGGGCGATGTCGCCCAGCTTGTTGCCGGGCACCAGCTGCTCGATCGCGGCGGCGAGGGCGGCTTCGGCGGTCTCGATCAGCACCACATCCGCCGGGTCGGCGTGGCCGACGGTGAACGACACCGCCGCGTCGCCGTGCCAGCCGTCGATGTTGGCGCCGAAGTCGATGCTGACCAGGTCGCCGTCCTGGAGCTTGGACTTGTCCGGGATGCCGTGGACGATCAGATCGTTGACCGAGGCGCAGATCACCGCGGGGAACGGCGTCGGGGCGAACCTCGGCCGGTAGTTCAGGAACGACGACTTCGCCCCGCGCGAAGCCAGCACTGACCGCGCGACCTCGTCGAGTTCCAGCAGCCGCACCCCGACATCCGCCGCTTCCCTGACCGCGGCCAGCGCCGCCGCCACGACCTCGCCCGCCGCGCGCATCGCGTCCAGTTCGCCCGGTGTCTTCAGCTCGACCATGCGGATAACTATACCGGTATTACTATGACGGCATGGTCCGGCCACCGCTCAGCGAAGACGAGAAGCTCCGAGGCGAACTGCTCGGCGAGGCCCTGCGCGCCGCCCGCGGTGAACGCAGCATGGTCGAGGTGGCCGCGGCGGCGGGCATCTCGGTGGAGACGCTGCGCAAGATCGAACGCGGCCGCGTCCCCACGCCCGCGTTCTTCACCGTCGCCGCCATAGCCGGTGCGATCGGGGTCCCACTGGAGGACCTGATCCGGCGGTCGCGACCGCACCGGCTGACGGCGTAAGGCGCTAGATCTTGACCGGGTAGTGCGGCTCCGGGATGACCGGGACGATCCGGCGCTCGATGAAGATGCCGTGCCAGATCATGAACACCAGCAGCGCCCAGATGCGGCGGCTGTGGTCGAGCGTCCCGGCCTTGTGCTCTTCCAGCAGCCGCATGACCGCGTTCTTGTCGACCAGCGCGTCGGTCTGCGAGGCCATCACGATGTCGCGGGCCCACTCGTACATCTCGTCGCGCAGCCACAGGCGGATCGGCACCGGGAAGCCCAGCTTGCGCCGGTTCAGCACGTGCGCGGGAACCACCTTGCGCAGCGCCTGGCGCAGCGCGAACTTCGTGGTCTCCTTGGTGATCTTCTGGTCCAGCGGCACCTCGGCGGCGACCTTGAAGACCTCCGGGTCCAGGAACGGCACCCGCAGCTCCAGCGAGTTCGCCATGGTCATCTTGTCGGCCTTGACCAGGATGTCGCCGCGCAGCCACGTGTAGAGGTCGACGTGCTGCATCCGGGTGACCGGGTCCCACGCCCGCGAGTCGCGGTACGGGCCTGCGGTGATGTCTGCGTGACCGACGCCGGTGTCGAACGTCCGCAGCACTTTCCTCAGTTGGTCGTCGCGGAAGATGCGCGCGTTGCCGTAGTAGCGCTCCTCCAGCGACAGCGCGCCGCGGCGCAGCAGGTCCTTGCCCCGGGTGCCCTCGGGGATCTTGGTCGACACCTTGCCCAGGATCCGGCGCAGCGAACCCGGGACGCGCTCGAACGGCGCCAGCGAAAGCGGCTCGCGGTAGATCGTGTAGCCGCCGAACAGCTCGTCGGCGCCCTCACCCGACAGCACGACCTTGACGTGCTTGCGGGCCTCGCGGGCGATGAACCACAGCGGGACCAGCGCCGGGTCGGCCACCGGGTCGTCGAGGTACCAGACGATGAGCGGCAGCGCGTCCATCATCTCCTGCGGCGACACCGTCCGGACCACGTGCTTGACTCCGATCGCGGCCGCCGACTCGGCGGCGACGTCGATCTCGGAGTAGCCCTGGCGCTCGAACCCGGTGGTGAACGTGATCAGGTCCGGGTTGTGCTCGCGGGCCAGCGCGGCGATCGCGGTCGAGTCGATGCCGCCGGACAGGAACGAGCCGACCGTCACGTCCGCGCGCATGTGCATGCGGACCGAGTCGCTCATCACATCGGCGATCCGGTTGTAGAGCTTCTCGGCGTCGGCCGGGCCGTGCACCGGGGTCGGGTGGAACCGCGGCGTCCAATAGCGCTTGATCACCGGCTCCTCGCCGGGGACCAGGGTGAACGACGAGCCTGACTCGATCCGGTGAACCGTGGTGTGCAGCGTCGCGGGCTCCGGCACGTACTGCAGCGTCAGGTAGTGCTGCAGGGCGCGGCGGTCGAGGTCCTGGCCGACGCCGAGCAGGTTCGTCAGCTCCAGGATCGACTTCTTCTCGCTGGAGAACGCCACGCCGCCCGGGCCGTGGGCGTAGAACAGCGGCTTGATGCCGAACGGGTCGCGCGCGCCGAACAGCGTCTGCTGCTCGTTGTCCCAGATCAGGAACGCGAACATGCCGCGCAACCGGGTGACGGCTTCCTCACCCAGGTAGTGGTAGGCCGCGACGATCGTCTCGGAGTCGCCGTCGGTGGTGAACCGGGCGCCGAAGCGCTCGGTCAACTCCGCGCGCAGCTCCAGGTAGTTGTAGATCTCGCCGTTGAACAGCAGCGTGTAGCGCTGGGGCGTCTCCGGCGGGCCCCAGGGCAGGGGCTGGTGGGAGTGCTCGATGTCGATCATCGACAGCCGGTTGAACCCGAAGACGGCCTCACCGCCGGTCCAAGTACCGCTCTCGTCGGGTCCGCGGTGCCGCTGGCAGCGCATCGCCGCCCCGACGGCGGGCCGTGCCGCCACGGCATCCATCTCGGACGGACAAATCAGACCAAGCAGACCGCACACGCTTCTCGCGCACCTCTCGTGTCGAGCCGGAGTAATCGCGGGGGAGTGGCCAGTATGCCCGGGTGCGTCCCCACCGATTAGGACGGGACAGGGCGCGGCGCGTTGCCCGACGAATGTGACCGACCCCGCTGTCACCCTCCGGGGGTGTGGCCTGGGTCGCTGGGCTAGGCTCCGCATTGCTTCTGATGAAGCGGAGTTCCCCCATGTCCAACGAGGGAACCCGGCGCAGTCAGGGGCGCGTGTGAGAGATCGCCTTGGAGGAGGAGTCGAGCAGTGGGCACACCCATGGCCGAGCGCCGGAACCGCATGTCGGTGGCCCGGCTGGTCAAGGTCGCAGGGCTCGCCGTGGTGGTCGCACTCGCCGCCACCGGCTGCTCCACCGAGGAGGTGCTGCGGTTCGGCTGGCCCGAGGGTGTCACCCCGCAGGCGCACCGCATGCGCGACTTCTGGACCTGGTCGGTCATCGCCTCACTCGCCGTCGGCGTGCTGACGTGGGCCCTGATGCTGTGGCCGGTCATCGCCCACCGCAAGAAGGGCGACCGCCTGCCGCGGCAGTTCCAGTACAACCACATCCTGGAGCTCGTCTACACGGCGATCCCGGTGGTCATCGTGGTCGTGCTGTTCTACTTCACCGCCACGACGCAGAACTACGTCCAGCAGGAGACCGACAAGCCGGACGTCACCGTGGACGTGGTGGCCTTCCAGTGGAACTGGGAGTTCGACTACAAGTCCTACGTCAACACCAAGGGCGCGCTCGACGTGCCCGCGGCGCCCGGGGACACCACGGTCCGCACCGTCGGCAGCTCGTCGGAGATCCCGCTGCTGGTCCTGCCGACCAACCGCAAGATCCACTACAACCTGCGGGCGACCGACGTCATCCACTCGTTCTTCATCCCGGAGTTCCTGTTCAAGCGGGACGTCTTCCCGCACCCGGACAAGAACAACCAGGACTCGACGTTCCAGAACGAGATCGACCGGACCGGCTCGTTCGTCGGCCGCTGCGCCGAGCTGTGCGGCACGTACCACTCCGGCATGAACTTCGAGGTCCGGGCCATCACCCCGGAGCTGTTCGACCAGTACATGGCGCTGCGCACCAAGGTGAACCCGGCCACCGGCAAGGGCTACACCGCGGCTGAGGCGCTGACCCAGATGAACTGTGGCGAGCTGTGCACGCCGCACTCGGTGACCACGCAGCCGTTCAACACCGACCGCACCGCCCGCAAGGCGTCCGGCTGAGGCCGGGCGAGCGGACTACGGGAACCAACGGTCGACAGGTGAATGTGAGGACAGCATGAAGGTCGAAGCCAGGCTCTTCGACGTCACGACCATCTTCTTCTTTCTCTCCGCCGTCGTGTACGGCGTGTGGGCCAAGGAGCCGGTGGGCACGGTCGGGCTGATCCTGACCGGCGGTCTGTCGCTGATCATCGGGTCGTACTTCCACTTCGTCGCGCGTCGGCTCAGCCAGCGCCCGGAGGACAACCCGGACGCCGAGGTCAGCGACGGCGCGGGCGAGCTGGGCTTCTTCAGCCCGGGCAGCTACTGGCCGGTGGCCATGGCCGCCTCGGCCGGTATCGCGGGCCTCGCGCTGGCGTTCTGGCAGATCTGGCTGCTGGTCATCGCCGCCGTGCTGATCCTGCTGACCATCGGTGGGCTGGTCTTCGAGTACCACACCCGGCCCGACGCCACGGATTAACACCGCATACCTAGTCAATGGACGCCGCCGAGTCACCCGACTCGGCGGCGTTTATTCATTGTCTTTGCGCTGGTCGGGGCAAAGCGATTGGGCCGACCCCAGTCAACCCGTCAATCGAACCGGATGGTCGACTCGCGCCCACCCCTATTCCTGGCACGATCGCGCCTGACCTGTCCTTGTCCACCGGGTGATCCCCGGGGGACGGCCAGCAGAAGGAGCGTTCGTGAAACTTGCCTCCCGAATGGGGCGCCTCGGCACGGAATCGGCTTTCGAGGTGCTCGCGAAGGCCAAGGCACTGGAGAAGACCGGCCGTTCGGTGATCCACCTGGAGATCGGCGAGCCGGACTTCGACACCCCCGCCCACATCGCGGCGGCGGCGCAGGAAGCCCTGGCCAAGGGGCACACCCACTATGTGCCCGCGCCCGGCGTACCGGAGCTGCGCACGGCGGTGGCCGACTTCCTCGAACGCAAGAACCGCCTGGTCACGACCCCCGACCGGGTCATCGTCACCCCCGGCGCCAAGCCGATCATGTTCTTCGCGATCATGGCGCTGTGCGAGGAGGGCGACGAGGTCATCTACCCCGACCCCGGCTTCCCGATGTACGAGTCGATCACCAGGTTCGCCGGGGCCACGCCGGTGCCGATCCCGCTGCGTGAGTCGAACAACTTCACCATCGACCCCGACGAACTCGCGTCGCTGGTCACCGACCGGACCAAGCTGCTGATCCTCAACTCGCCGCACAACCCCTGCGGCAGCTCGCTCAGCCAGGAGCAGATCGAGGCCATCGCCAAGATCGCCATCGAGCGGGACCTGACGGTGCTGAGTGACGAGGTCTACTGGGCCCTGCAGTACGACGGCGCCCACCGCAGCGTGCTGAGCGTGCCAGGGATGGCGGAGCGGACGATCCTGCTGGACGGCTGGTCGAAGACGTTCGCGATGACCGGGTGGCGGCTGGGCTTCGGGGTGTTCCCGCAGTGGCTGGTCGAGCCGGTGAACCGGCTGGTGATCAACTCGGTGTCCTGCACGTCGGCGTTCAGCCAGTACGCGGCCATCGCGGCGCTGGACGGCCCGTGGGACGAGGTGGACCGGATGAAGGCGGAGTTCGAGTCACGCGCGTCGCTGATCGTCGACGGCCTGAACGCGATCCCCGGCGTGTCCTGCGTGCGGCCGGGTGGGGCGTTCTACGCCTTCCCAAACGTCTCCGAGCTGGGCCTTTCGTCCGGGGAGCTGTCGGACCGGCTGCTGAACGAGGCGGGCGTGGCCGCCCTGCCCGGGACCGCGTTCGGTGACTACGGTGAGGGCTACCTGCGCTTCTCCTACGCCAACTCCCCGGCGAACATCCGCGCCGCGCTGGCCGCGTTCGCCGAGCTCGCCGGAAAGGTCGCCCATGGCTGAGGTCCTCGTCACCCGCCGCCTCGTCGACGACGCGATGGCCGCGTTGGACTGCGAGTACGACCTGTGGGAAGGCCCACCCACGGCCATCCCCCGCGGCGAGTTCCTCCGCCGGGCCAAGGGCAAGGACGGCCTGCTGACCCTGCTGACGGAGAAGGTCGACGCGGAGTTGTTGGACGCGGCCGGGCCGCAGCTGCGGGTCGTGGCGAACTACGCGGTGGGTGTGGACAACATCGACATCCCCGAGTGCACGCGTCGCGGGATCTTGGTGGCGAACACTCCCGACGTGCTGACGGAGGCCACGGCGGACATCGCGTGGGCACTGATCTTGTCCTGCGTGCGGCGGATCGGGGAGGGCGACCGGCTGCTGCGGTCCCGGACGGAGTGGATCTGGGATCCGCGGATGCTGCTGGGCCAGGAGCTGTACGGGCGGACCATCGGGATCGTGGGGTGTGGTCGGATCGGGCAGGCCACGGCGCGGCGGGCGGTCGGGTTCGGGATGCGGGTGATCTATCACAACTCGCGGCCGCTGCCTGATGAGATCGCCGGGCCGCTGGGGGCGGAGCTGCGGACGTTCGACGAGCTGGTGGCGGAGTCTGATGTGATCTCCATCCACTGCCCGCTGACGCCTGCCACCCGTCACCTGTTCAACGCTTCGGTGTTCGCACGGATGAAGCCGTCGGCGGTGTTGGTGAACACGTCGCGGGGGCCGGTGGTGGATGAGAAGGCCCTGGCTGAGGCTGTTCGGGCCGGGGAGATCTTCGGGGCCGGGCTGGACGTGTTCGAGCGGGAGCCCGCGGTTGAGGAGGCCCTGCTGGACCTGGACGGCGTCACGATCGTGCCCCACCTGGGCAGCGCCACAATCCAGACCCGCACTGCGATGGGCCTGCTGGCGGTCGAAAACCTCCAGGCCGGCCTACGCGGCGAACGCCCCCGAGCGTTGTTGAACCCCGAGGCGCTTTAGCTGTGTGACATGGTCGGGGTGGGACTACACCCGCCCCGACCAGCAAGCGCGGCGAGAGCTCAGTCCCACCAGAATTCCCACGCGTTGCTGTCGATCAGTGTTTCGGCGTATGAGGCGAGGGTGCTGGGCGCTTGACTCTGCCAGACATTGTCCGGGCAGAACGCGAAGTGTTCCGCTGCGACTAGAAGTGCCTCGTCCCGTGTGGACGGCGGCGCGGCGACGCTCAGGAAGAGCGTGTCGAAACCGACTCCGACCACCCGCACACCGAAGCGGTCCTCCCAGCCGCGCAGCACGGCTGAGATCTCCGCGGTGTCACCCGTGTAGTTCAGCGGACCTTCCCAGCCCGCCACGGTCAGCGCGTCGGCACCACGACCAGCGATCACCAACCCCAGACGTGTCGTTCCGGGCGTCGCCACCAGTTTGTCCGCGAACTCGTCGGACAGCAGATCTGGGTCGGTTCGCGCAGGCAGAGATGGCGCCAAACCAGGCCACTGCCGACCGAAGGGCGCCGTGATGGCGAGTCGCTCGTCAGGGGTAAGGAAGTCGTTCTCGTCGACGGCCGTACGGTTGTCCCACCACTTCGACAGGAGCCTTGGCGCGTCGTGGCCGTCGGGCGAGGACATCCTGTCCGGGCGTACCTCGCCGGTACCCCAGGGGCGGAACTCTTCGTCATCGGCGAGTGCGCTGAATATCAGCGGCCACAGTCCCGACCGGGCGTGGTCGGCGCGGAGTCGTGCCCACGTGCCTGTGGTAGCCGGTTGGTCGCTCAGCCAGAACGCTGGTCCGGGACCGTCCCCCTCGTCGGAGATGACCGCGCGGCCGGGCGGCAACGAAACTGATGAGTCAAACATCAGCACCAGCCTTGAGATGTGTGGACTGAACTAGTTCGCCAGTTCGGTAGACCGGGTGGCCCAGCGGTCCAGCAGCGTCGACGCGGCGCCGGAGTCCAGGGCGTTGGCGGCTTGGCCGAGGGCGGCTTCCAGGTCGGCGTGGATGTCGTCGCTCAGGCCGCGGAAGGCGGCGATGGCGCCTGCGGCGTTCAGGACAACTGCCTCGCGCACGGGGCCGGTCTTGCCCGCCACCAGATCCCGCACGACCTGGGCGTTGTGATCCTTCTCGCCACCACGCAGGTCGGCGGGGGTGGCAGGAGAGATGCCCAGGCGGGATGGGTCGATCTGGTCGACGCGAACCGTTCCGCCGCGCACGACCCAGGCCGAAGTGGTTGTCGTCGTGGTGATCTCGTCCAGGTTGTCGTCGCCGCGGACCACCAGGACGCTCGACCCTCGGGAGGCCAGGACCTCCGCCACGATCGGGGCCATGCGGGCGTTCGCGACGCCCACCAGGCCCGCGCTCGGCTGGGCCGGGTTCGTCAGCGGGCCCAGCACGTTGAACGCCGTCGGCACGCCCAGTTCGCGGCGGGTCGGGCCCGCGTGGCGCAGGGCCGGGTGGAACGCCGGCGCGAAGCAGAACCCGATCCCCACCTCCCGCACGCAGGTCGCCACCGCGTCGGGGGACAGTTCGATCGCCACGCCCAGGGCCTCCAGCACGTCGGCCGTGCCGCACTGGGAGGACGCCGAGCGGTTTCCGTGCTTGACCACCGGCACCCCGGCCGCCGCGGCGACAAGGGCGCTCATGGTGGAGATGTTGACCGTGTTCGCCTGGTCGCCGCCCGTGCCGACCACATCCACCGCGTGGCCGTCGATGTGGACGCGCTTGGCGTGGGCGAGCATTCCGGCGGCCATGCCCGCGATCTCCGAAGGCGTCTCGCCCTTCGCGCGCAGGGCGATGACGAAGCCCGCGATCTGCGACGGGGTGGCGCTGCCGGACATGACCTGGTCCATCGCCCAGGTGGTGTCGTCGGCGGCCAGGTCCGTTCCGGCGATGAGCTGGTTGAGCAGGCTCGGCCAGGTCCTCTCCGCCATGGTCAGCCGCGCACGACGGGCAGGGCCTTCGACCGGAGCACGTCGGCGACGGTCTCGGCCGCGGTCAGCGGGTCGAGCGGGTGCACCACGACGGCGTCGGCCTGCGACCAGGTGGCCAGCCAGCGGTCGTCCTTGCGGCGGACGGCCACGACGATGGGCGGGCAGTCGGCGATCTCGTTCTTCAGCTGGCGGCACAGGCCGATGCCGCCGGTGGGCTGGGCCTCGCCGTCGAGGATCGCGAGATCGATCTCACCGCCGTCCATCTCCATCAGGACCTCGGCGACCGTCCCGACCTCGATGTACCGCACGTGGCCGATATCCGCCGCCGGGCGGCGGCCCACCGATGTGATGATGGTCTCCCGCACCTCGGCGCGGTGGCTGAACACCAGGATCTTCAGTGGCTGCGTGCTCATGCGGGGGTCCTTCGTTAGGCCAGGGTCGGGCGCGCTGATGTTATCGGGCTCACTCAGGGGTCGAGAAAGGCGTCCTCCCGGCCCATCCGAGCTGGAATTTATCCGGTCGGGAGGCATTCGTGCCCCCGAATTCATCGGCCGACCAGCGGTCGACCCCTGTGACGCGGATGACTCGCGACCCGCCGTGGACCCGATCGGGCAGCGCGGCTAACCGCACGACATAATGCTGCGCGTGACAACAGCAGCGCCCTCCATTGGTCAGCGTGTCCACTCGCTGAACCGGCCGAACATGGTCAGCGTCGGCACCATCGTGTGGTTGTCCAGCGAGCTCATGTTCTTCGCTGGGCTGTTCGCCATGTTCTTCACCGTCAAGGCGCAGAACGCGACCGGCCACTGGCCCCCTCCGCTGGAGGCGGGCGGCGAGCCGATCCACCTGAACCTGCCGTTCGCGCTGCCGTTCACGATCATCCTCGTGGCCTCGTCGTTCACCTGCCAGCTCGGCGTGTTCGCCGCCGAGAAGGGCGACGTGTTCGGCCTGCGCCGCTGGTACATCCTGACGCTGGTCATGGGCGCGATCTTCCTGTTCGGCCAGGCATACGAGTACGTGCAGCTGGTGAACGAGGGCGTGACCATCCCGTCCGGCGGCTTCGGCACCGTGTTCTACCTGACCACCGGTTTCCACGGCCTGCACGTGCTGGGCGGTCTCGTCGCCTTCGTCTACCTGCTCATCCGCACCAGGCTGAGCAAGTTCACCCCGGCCCAGGCCACATCGGCGATCGTCGTGTCCTACTACTGGCACTTCGTCGACATCGTGTGGATCGGCCTGTTCGCGGTCATCTACCTGGTGCCGTGATGCTCGCCCACCACCGCTTCGCCGAGCCCGCACTGACAGCAAGGGTTGCCGACTAAATGACCAAGAAACAACGCAGCCACGGCAAGCTCCACCGGCGGGTCGCCGGGCTGCTGGCCCTCGGTTTCGCGCTGCTGACACTCGGCCTGCTGTACTCGGCGTTCGCGCCGCAGCCGCAGGTCGCGCAGGCCCAGGGCGACCCGGCGCTGCTGCGCAAGGGTGAGCAGATCTACAACAACACCTGCATCAGCTGCCATGGCGCCAACCTCGAAGGCGTCACCGACCGCGGCCCCAGCCTCATCGGCGCGGGCGAGGCGTCGGTGTACTTCCAGGTCGCGACCGGACGCATGCCCGCGGTCAAGCAGGAGGCCCAGGCCCAGCGCAAGCCTCCGAAGCTGAGCCCGGAGGAGATCGACGCGCTGATGGCGTTCGTCGACTCCAAGGGCGGCGGCGTCAAGCTCCCCGAGGAGTCCGGCAAGGACCTCGTCGGCGACAACCCGGCGCGCGGTGGCGAGCTGTTCCGGCTCAACTGCGCCTCGTGTCACAACTTCACCGGCCGCGGCGGCGCGCTGTCCTCGGGCAAGTACGCGCCCGCGCTCGACGGGGTGAGCGAGAAGGAGATCTACGCGGCCATGCTCGTCGGCCCGCAGAACATGCCCAAGTTCTCCGACCGGCAGCTCAGCCCGGCCGAGAAGAAGGACATCATCGCCTACGTCAAGTCGGTGACCGACGGGAACAACAACCCGGGCGGCAACCCGATCGGCGGGCTCGGACCGCAGTCCGAGGGCCTGATCGCATTCATCGTGGGGATGGCCGCGCTGGTCGGCATCACCCTCTGGATTGGGGCGAAAGCATGAGTTCCACCAACCCCACGGATCTGCCCAGCGAGGAAGAGCTGGCCAAGATGTCCCGCGAAGAGCTGGTCAAGCTCGGCGGGAAGCTCGACGGCGTCGAGATCGTGGAATACCCGGACCCGTGGCCGGTCAAGGGCACCCGGGCGGAGAAGCGCGCCGAGCGCGCCGTCGCCCTGTGGTTCCTGATCGCGGCCATCTCCGGCTTCGCGTTCGTCGGTGTCTTCCTGTTCTGGCCGCACGCCTACACCGCGCCGAACACCGAGGGCTACTTCGCGTACTCGCTGTTCACGCCGCTGCTGGGCGCCACCCTGGGCCTGTCGGTGCTGGCGCTGGGCGTGGGCGCGCTGCTCTACACGAAGAAGTTCATCCCGCACGAGGTCGCGGTGCAGCAGCGCAGCGACGGCGGCTCGTCGGAGCTGGACAAGAAGACGATCCTGGCGCACCTGTCCGACGCTGGCGAGCGCAGCACCATCGGCCGCCGCTCGCTGGTCAAGGCCAGCGCGGGCCTCGGCGCCACGGCCATGGGCCTCGGCGTCGGCGTGTTCGCCCTCGGTGGCCTGGTCCGCGACCCGTGGGCGCAGACCGACACCAAGAACTCGCTCTGGCACACCGGCTGGATGAACGAGCCGGGCAACAACGAGAAGGTCTTCCTGCGCCGCGCCACCGGCCACGCGCACGAGGTCGTGCTGGTCAAGCCCGAGGACATCGACGCGGGCGGCATGGAAACGGTGTTCCCGTTCCGTGAGTCCGAGCGCGACGACCACCACGCGCTGTCCGCCGCGCTCAAGCGCTCGGACAACCCGGTCATGCTGATCCGCCTGCGCTCCGAGGACGCCCGCAAGGTCGTCAAGCACCAGGGCCAGGAAGATTTCAACTACGGCGACTACTACGCGTACACGAAGATCTGCAGCCACCTCGGCTGTCCGACCTCGCTCTACGAGCAGCGGACCAACCGGATCCTGTGCCCGTGCCACCAGTCGCAGTTCGACGCGCTGCAGTACGCCAAGCCCATCTTCGGCCCGGCGACGCGCAAGCTGGCCCAGCTCCCCATCGCAGTCGATGAGGAAACTGGTTACCTTTATGCCAGGAGCGATTTCATCGAGCCGGTCGGCCCAGCCTTCTGGGAGCGGAAGTCATGAGCGCAATCACAACTCCCACCAAACCGGACAACATCGCCACCCGTGCCGCGGGCGGGGCGGCCAAGTGGGCCGACGACCGGTACCACCTGGCCAAGGGCCTGCGGCACCAGATGAACAAGGTCTTCCCGACGCACTGGTCCTTCCTGCTCGGTGAGATCGCGCTCTACAGCTTCATCGTGCTGCTGCTGACGGGCACCTACCTCGCGCTGTTCTTCGACCCCTCCATGCAGGAGGTCGTCTACGAGGGTTCGTTCGTCAACCTGCGCGGCCTGGAGATGTCGCGGGCCTACGAGTCGACGCTGAACATCACCTTCGAGGTCCGCGGCGGCCTGTTCGCCCGCCAGGTGCACCACTGGGCGGCCCTGCTGTTCATGGCGGCGATCGTCTGCCACATGTTCCGCGTGTTCTTCACCGGCGCGTTCCGCCGCCCGCGTGAGGTCAACTGGGTCATCGGCATCCTGCTGTTCCTGCTGGGCGCGTTCGAGGGCTTCGCGGGCTACTCGCTCCCCGACGACCTGCTCTCCGGCGCCGGTCTGCGGATCATGTCTGGCCTGCTGCTGTCGCTGCCGGTCCTCGGCACCTGGGTCCACTGGCTGCTGTTCGGCAGCGAGTTCCCCGGCGAGGACATCGTGCCGCGGCTCTACACGATCCACATCCTGCTGATCCCGGGCATCCTGCTCGCGCTCATCGGCGTCCACCTCGCGCTGGTCTGGTACCAGAAGCACACCCAGTTCCCGGGCGTGCGGCGCAAGGAGACCAACGTCGTCGGCGTTCGCATCATGCCGGTGTTCGCCATCAAGGGCGGCGCCTTCATGGCCGTCGTCGTCGGTGTCTGCGCCGCGCTGGGTGGCCTCTTCCAGATCAACCCGATTTGGAACTTCGGCCCGTTCAACGCCGCGCACATCTCGGCGGGCACCGTGCCCGACTGGTACATGGGCTGGACCGACGGCCTGATCCGGCTCTGGCCTGCGTGGGAGATCTACCTCGGGGACTACACGATCCCGGCGGCGTTCTTCCCGTTCCAGATGGGTCTGCCGATGCTCGGTGGCATCGCCGCGGCCTACCCGTGGATCGAGCGCTGGTTCACCAAGGACTACGCCCACCACAACCTGCTGCAGCGTCCGCGTGACGTGCCGGTCCGCACCAGCCTCGGCATGATGGCGATCACCTACTTCATGGTGTCGCTGCTCTCCGCCGCGAACGACGTGCTGGCCGACAAGTTCAACATCTCGCTGAACGCGACGACCTGGATGGGCCGCATCGGCCTGCTCGTGCTGCCGCCGCTGGCGTACTTCATCACCTACCGCATCTGCCTGGGCCTCCAGCGTTCGGACCGCGAGGTGCTGGAGCACGGCGTGGAGACCGGCATCATCAAGCGGCTCCCGCACGGCGAGTTCATCGAGATCCACCAGCCGCTGGGCCCGGTGGACGACCACGGCCACCCGATCCCCCTGGAGTACCAGGGCGCTCCGGTGCCGAAGAAGATGAACAAGCTCGGCTCGGCGGGCGCGCCCGTCGCGGGCTCGTGGCTGACTCCGGACCCGGTCGAGGAGACCACGGCACTGGCCAGGGCCCGCGCGGCCCAGCACAACGGCCACGCCGAGATCGAGTCGGCTTCTTCGGACGAGACCAAGAAGAGCCACTAGGCGAAATCAGACCAAGGGCGGCATTCCGGACAAGGGGTGCCGCCCTTGGTCTGTATGCAGGTCAGACCCGGTAGCCTGCGTCGCGTGCTGGGGCGCAGAAGGTGGACTGGCGTGGCGGCGGGCGGCTTGCTCCTGCTCGCCGTAGTGTCGTGCGGAACCGAGGAGCCCCCCGCGACATCCGCGGCGGCGGCTCCGACCACGACCACCGCGCCCTCCGCTGTCGTCCCCCAGACGATCGCGTCCGCGCCCGCCACCCCGGAGGTCCCCCCGGTGACGACGACGGCGTCCCCGGCCCCCACCAAGGCCGACTGCCCGTACCCGGACTCGGGCTTCGACTGCGACTTCCAGCACCGCTTCGCTGCCGTCCAGGCCTACGTGGGGAAGCGGCCGGGCACCGTCGGCGTCGTGGTGCGCGACCGGAAGACCGGCGCGGTGTGGCGCAACGACCACGCCGACGACTCCACGTGGACCGCCTCGACGATCAAGCTGGCGATGGTCGTCGACCTGCTCACCCGCGACCGCGCGGGCTCGGTCAAGCTGTCGTCGCGCGACCGTGAACTCATCGACGCCATGCTGCACAGCTCCGACGACGACGCCGCCACCGCGCTGTGGACCAAGTACTCCGGCGCCGACCACCAGGAGTTCAACGCGGCCTTCCCCCGCTACGGGCTGACGTCGGTGAAGGCGATACCCGGGTTCAGCAAGGTGTTCCCGTACTGGGGCTTCCAGAAGTGCACGGCCGCCGACCTCGACCGGCTCATGGCCTACGTCCTGGACAAGCTGCCCGCCGAGGACCGCGCGCTGATCGTCGACCGCATGCGCGCCGTGGCGGCCAACCAGCAGTGGGGTGTCTGGGGCGCGGGCAAGGCGGCCCGGCCGGGCGCGAAGGCGGGCTGGTCGGAGGAGGAAGGCGGCTGGGTGATGAACAGCGTCGGCTTCGTCGGCCCCGGCGAGCGCTACACGCTGGCGATCATGAACAACCTGCGCGGCAAGGGCGGTTACGACGAGGGCAAGGCCACCGACACCGAGGTCGCCCGGCTGATCTTCGCCGGACGCTTCTAGCACTAGACGTCGTCCACGCCGATGTCGAACGCGGCGTCGGTGTCCTGACTGGAGTACGACCGGAACGCGATGTGGGTGTCGGTGTCGAGGACGCCGTCGACCTTGCTGATCTGGTCGGGAATCAGCGACGCCAGCTCGTCGTGCACCGCGACGCGCACGATCGCGACCAGGTCGACGTCACCGGCGCACGAGTAGACCTCGGCGACGCCATCGATGTCCGCGATCGCCTGCGCGGTCTCGGGGATGCTGTCGGTGGCGGCCCGGATCAACACGATCGCGGTGATCATCGCTTCTCCTTCGTTTCGGCCCAGCCTAGTGCCCTCGACGCATTAGGCTCTCCCGCGCGACAGGGACACGGCCGGCAGGCGACGCGTCACGTCGCGGGCGGCCTGACCTGCCGTCACCGTATGACAGGGGAGAGCGACGTGCAGACTCCGGATGAGTGGCTGGCCGACTTCGAGGCGAAGGTGGCCGACCTCCAGCAGAAGGCCACGGCGTTCAAGACCTCGGTCGAGTCGTCCGGCTCCACCGAGGCGTCGGCCGACGGGTCGGTCACGGTGACCGTCGCGGCCAGCGGCGCGCTGCTGGACCTGCGGCTGGAGGACGCGGCGCTGCGCAAGGGCGGCGCGGAGCTGGCCGCGGAGATCCTCGGCCTGACCCGCAAAGCCCGGCAGGGCGCCGCGGGCAAGGTCGCCCAGGCGTTCGTGCCCCTCGGCGGTGACAGCGACATCGTGCAGCGGATCCCCGAGCCGGAGCCGGAGACGGCGCCCGCCCCGGCCGCCGCGGCCCGCCCGGCTGACGATGACGACTTCGGCGACCAGACCGTGGTGCTGCGCGACGCCGACAAGTGGTGAGCTAGTCCCGGATCACGAGCGCGGCCCGAGCCCGGTCTGCCCGGTCCAGCCACGGCCGCCACCGGGCCGCGCATTGGGCCGGTTCCGACCACGGCCGCGAGCACTGGACCATGCGCGTCCCCGGTCGGTCCAGCCACCGCAGGACCACCCCGACCTCCTCGGCGGGCGCGCCCCGGAGCGGGCCTTCGCCGCTGATCACGGTCTCCGCCGAGGCCACCAGGCTCTCCACGACCGGCATCGGCGGCACGCCCCGCGGCGCGACCCCGGCTGAGGCCAGCCGACCGTGTCGGACGACCGCGAACTCCCAGCCACCGGCCGAATCCGGGCGGGCCGCCACGAGTTCCTCGACCGCCGCCAACGCCGACAGCCGCTGCCCGCGATCCAGCGCCCGGATCAGCGTGCACATGCGATCGCGGTCGGACCGGGCCTGCTCGAAGCGCTCGGCCGACGACAGCTCCGTCAGCCTGCTTTCCAGCCGCCACAACGCATCCAGCCGCTGACCCGAGACGAGCGAGCCGACCGCGTGCACCAGCGGCCGGTACTCCTCGACCGTCTGCCTGCCCGCGCAAGGCGCCCCACAGCGGTCCAGTTCCGCCAGCGCGCACGGGCTCGCGGACGCGGACTGGGCGGGGATCCGGACGGTGCACGGCCGGATCCCGGTCGCGTCCTGCAGCGCCAGCAGCGACTCGTCGGCCTGGCGGCGGCTGCGGAACGGCCCGAGCGCGCCGTCGCGCGGCTTGCGGACGATCGACAGGCGCGGGAACGGCTCCTCGGTCAGCGTGATCCACCACGCGTGGCGGGCGTTCTTGGAGCGGCGGTTGTAGGCGGGCTTGTGCGCCGACAGCAGCCGCAGCTCCCGGACCTCGGCCTCCAGCGGGTGCGCGCAGCTGATCGTGTCGACCCGGACGGCCAGGCTGACCATCTCGCGCAGGCGTCTGCGCGTTTCCCCGGCGGTGAAGTATTGGCGGACGCGGCGGCGCAGGTCCGACGCCGTGCCGACGTAGAGCACCTCCTCCGACGGGCCGCGGAAGAGATAGACACCGGGCTCGTTGGGCAGGTCCTCGGCCAGGGTGCGCTTGCGGCGCTGGGCGGCGGTGACCTCGGGCAGGTAGTCGAGCAGCTCCTCCAGCGACTGCACACCGAGCGAGCCGACGCGCTCCAGCAGGGCGTGGAGCACGTCGACAGTGGCGCGGGCGTCGGCCAGGGCGCGGTGCGTCGGCATGGTCGAGGCGCGGAACAGGGTGGCCAGCGCGGACAGCTTGCAACTGGGGGCTTCCTCGCGCGTCAGCACACGTCTGCCAAGGCGGACCGTGCAGACGACCGCGGGTTTCGGCCAGTGGTAGCCGAGGCGCTTGCACGCGGCCTTGATGAAGCCGACGTCGAAACCCGCGTTGTGCGCCACCAGGACCGCGCCCGCGGCGAACTCCAGGAACGCGGGCAGCACGGCCTCGACCCGCGGCGCGGTGTAGACCATGGCGTCGGTGATGCCGGTGAGCGCGATGATCTCCGGCGGGATGCCGCGGCCGGGGTCGACCAGGGTCGCGAACTCGCCGATGACCTCGCCGCCGCGGATCTTCACCGCGCCGAACTCGGTGATCGCGTCGGTCTCCGCGCTGCCGCCGGTGGTCTCGAGGTCGAATACGACGAAGGTGGTGTCGCGCAGCGGTGTGCCCAGCTCGTCGAAGGCGAGCTGAGTGCGGGTGGCGGGTGCGGTGGTCATCACCGCCGAAGCTAGATCGCCCCACCGACAGTTCCCTCGTGACACAGCCGGTGAGCTGCGGCGATCCGGTGGGCGGGATATCACGCTGCGCGTACGGGAGGCGCGACTAACCTTAAGCAATGCCCGACTCGCCCCAGGCCGCCGGACCCGAGGGGTCCGCCGCTGAGCCGTCCAACGTGGACGGTGGGGCGGACGCGGCCGTCGACTGGGCCGCGCTGCCCGACGCGGTGCGCGGCAGGCTCGCCGAACTGGGTGCCGAGTCGGTCGGGTCGATGCCGCCGGTCGACATCCCGCAGTCCGTCCGCCCGGTGGCGCGGTTCGCCCCGGCGAAGCGCGCCCGGCTGGGCGGCGGGGCGATCGTGGCCGGGATGCGCGACTCGGTCGGCTTCCGCACCGCTGTGGTGCAGTGGGTCCGCGAGAACCGGCCCTCCGCGTTGGACCTCGGTGGCACCGACCCGGTCGCGGTCGCGGCGGCGGCGGTGCTGCTCGGCGAGGACAGCGCCGTGCACTACCTGGAGCTGGTGTCGCGGCGCGCGTCGGACACCTCGCTGCGCACCGAGCGGGACACCGCCGTCGCCCGGCTGCACAAGGTCGAGGCCGAACTGGCCAGGGTGCAGGCGCTGCTCGACGAGTCGTCCGGCGCGGCGGGCAAGGTCCGCGAGGAGGCCGAGGCCGAGGTCGAGCGGCTGCGCAAGCGCCTGCGCGACCAAGGCGTGAAGCTGCGCGAGGCCAAGGACGCCGCCGAATCGGCCCAGGCCGCCATCGAGCAGGTACAGAAGAAGTGCGCCTCCGAGGTCGCCGCGCTCACCGAGCAGCGCGACCGCGAACGCGACCGGGTGGAGCACGAGAAGGCCAGGGCCGAGCGGGCCGAGGCCGACGCCGAGATCGCCCGCCAGTCCGCCCGCGAGGCCCGCCAGGCTGACGAGGTCCGGCTCGCGCTGCTCATCGACACCCTCGACGGCGCGGTCACCGGGCTGCGCCGCGAACTCGTCCTCGGCGGCGGCGGACCAAGGCCCGCTGATCTTGTTCGCGGCGCGACGGCCGCGCAGGGCGTGGTCGGCCGGGTCGAGGACCCGGCCGCGCTCGACCGGCTGCTGGCGCTGCCGTCGGTGCACCTCGTGGTCGACGGCTACAACGTCACCAAGACCGGCTACGCCGAGCTGTCCCTCGCCGACCAGCGCGACCGCCTCGTCCGCCAGCTCGCCTCGCTGGCCGCGCGCACGTCGGCCGAGGTCACCCTGGTGTTCGACGGCGCGGGCGTGGTCGCCGTGCCGGTGGCCGCGCCGAGGGGGGTGCGGGTGCTGTTCAGCGATCCTGGCGTGCTCGCCGACGACGTGATCAAGGCGCTGGTCACCGCCGAGCCGGAGGGACGCCCGGTGGTGGTCGTGACCTCCGACCGCGCGGTCGCCGACGCCGTACGCAGGCGCGGGGCGCACCCGGTGCCGTCCGCGGTGCTGCTGGCCCGGCTCGGACGCGTCTGAATCGAGGCTGGTTCGGATCGAGGCTGGTCCGGCCCGAGACTGGTCCGGATCGAGTCGGTTCAGTCGGGTCTGGATCGAGGCTGGTTCGGGTCGAGTCGGTTCAGTCGGGTCTGGATCGAGGCTGGTCCGGGTCGAGTCCGGTTCAGTCGGGTCTGAATCGAGACCATCCCGATCGGGTGGGTCGCGTGACGCGGCGGTGGCCAGTCCGTTAGTACTGGTGAGTAGTCACGTCGTCAGGGAGTGCCGTTGCGCAGGTGGGGTCGGATCGCGGGCGCGGTCGCGCTGGTCACCGCGCTGCTCGCCCACCCGGTCGCCCAGGCCCAGCCGGAGCAGCCGCCGCAGGTGGAGGCCGGGGTCGGGCCCGGCGCGCCGGTGCCGGACACCCGACCTGGCGAGGCGTTCGCCGATCCCAAGGTCGCCGAACTCCAGCGCACCGCCACCGACGTGCAGCGTGAGCTCGCCGACCTGTCCGACCGGGTCCGGGCCGCCGAGGACGAGCTGCGGGCCGCGACCGGGCAGGTCGAGCGGGCCAAGGCCGACCGGGAGGCCGCCGACCGGGTCGTGGCCGCCCAGCAGGAAGAGGTCGACGCCTACTCGGCCGCGCTGTACTCGGCGCTGGCCAGGCCGAGCGAGATGCAGGCGCTGCTCACCGCGAACAGCCCGGAGGACTTCCTCCAGGGCAGCGACCTGATCGACCGGCTGCGCGCCGACCAGGACAACCGGCTCACCGCCGCGTACGGCAGGCAGAAGGCCGCGCAAGACGCCGAGAACTCCGCGCTGGGCTCCGAGCGGGCCGCCGCCGAGCGCAAGGCCGAACTGGACCGGCGCACCGACGACGCGACCAACCGGGCCGCGGCGGTGTCCTCGGAGCTGCGCGGCAAGGTCGACGACACCAACGCCGCCGTCGTGGCCCAGCAGAAGGCCCAGCGCGAGCGCAACGAGCGCACCGCGGCCAACTGGCGTGCCTACACCGACAAGCTCGCCGCGGCCGGGATCACCGCCCCCAAGGCCGCCGTGCTGACCGACCCCGCCCGGCTCCCGGCCGGTCTGGAGCCGCTGCCCGGCTCGACCGGCGCGCCGCAGGCCGGCGTCGCCCGGGCCACGCTGCCGGGTGGGGAGAAGCTGCTCGTGCTGCCCGCGGAGACCCTCGCGGCGGTGAACGGCGCCGTGGGCGCGCTGGGCAAGCCGTATGTGCCGGGCAAGGGCGGCGAGGGGCCGACGGCGTACTCGTGCGACGGCCTGGTGCGAGTTGTCTACGGCGGCGTGCCCGGGTCGGTGGGGGAGCAGATGAGCGTGCTGACCCCGGTCCCGACCGCCGACGCCCAGCCCGGCGACCTGGTGTTCCTCGGCCCGGCCCGGCTCGGCGCCCAAGGGGTCGGGATCGTGCTCGACCAGCGGACGATGCTCGCCGCCGACGCGCGGCTGGCAGGCGTGGTGGTCACCGACCTTCCGGCGGGTGACTCCGTACTCGGGGTGGCCCGGCCCGCGCTCCCACGCCGCCCACCACAGCCCGCGCCCACGGCGACCGATGGCGGGCTGCCCTGGCGCTGCGGGGGCGTCCAGCTCCCGCCCAGGGCGGCGGGCGAGGCCGCCGGTGCGTGGGGTGGCTATCCCAACGGCCTGATCCCGGCGGCGGCGCTGTGCCCGGTCGGCATCGGCAGCCACCTGCTGCGGTGCGACGCCGCCGAGTCGCTGCGGGCGCTGTCGGCGGCCCACGGCGCCGCGTTCGGCAGGCCGCTGTGCCTCACCGACTCCTACCGCACCTTCGCCGCCCAAGTCCGCCTCTACGGGGTCAAACCGGCGCTGGCGGCGGTGCCGGGCACCAGCAACCACGGCTGGGGCCTGGCGGTCGACATGTGTGGCGGCGCGCAGTCGTTCGGCACCGCCGAATACGCGTGGCTGGCCAGGACAGCCCCGCTTTTCGGGTGGTCGAATCCGCCGTGGGCGCAGCCCGGACGGGGCCGCGAGGAACCGTGGCACTGGGAATTCGTCGGGGCCTGAAATCGAACGTGTGAGCGAAATTGTCGGTGTCCTCTTCTAGTGTGCGAAACACGAGATCGTCCGCACCGGAAAGGACCGGGAATGATCATCGACTGCGACAGCTGCGAGGTTCGCGGCGACGCCTGCCAGGATTGTGTGATCACCTGTCTGCTCGGCGCGCCGCCGAACGTCGATCTCGACACCTCCGAGCGCCGCGCCCTCGACGTCCTCGCCGGGGCGGGTCTGGTGCCCCGGTTGCGCCTGATCCCGATCGAGAAATCGGCCTGATCGCCCATGATCGGCGGCGGTGATCACCGCGATTCGCCGAACGGTTGGTCGCCGTCGCCGAGCGGTTCCCCGGGCGGGTGAACTGTGGTGTTGTGACTGTCACACGGCGGAGTCGCGACTGCTCCGTTGGTGTTTAGCGACAAAACGCGTTGTGATTTCGGGGCCGCTGGTAGACGTGCGGGCTCACTTTTCGTAACCTGTCCGAGATCTCGCGGCCGACAGCCGCCCACCCCGAGGTGGCTACGCGGGATCGCCGCCGAAGTCAGCCTCGTCCGGCTGACCCGGAATCCCCCACGGTGGGGTTGTCGTAGATCGAGAACGGCGCTTCGGCGCCTAGGACAGCCCCGTCGGCGGTTTGAGGACGAAGGAGTACGCGCGACGTGTCGTCGCATCGACTCAAGCGAGCTGTGCGCGGAGCCATGAGTGTCACCGCTGTCGTAGCGATGATCGGCGGGATGTCCCCGAGTCCCGCCTACGCCCAGCCCGCACCCATCCAGCAGCCGACCACCGCGTCGGAGGCGCTCAAGCTCTTCCAGGACCTGAGCAAGCAGGCCGAGAAGGTCAACGAGGACCTGCTGAAGGCCCAGACCGACCTGCAGGCCAAGAACGCCGAGTTCGACAAGGCCAACGCCGAGGTCGCACAGGCCAAGGAGACCGAGAAGCAGGCGCTCGGCCAGGAGGAGCAGTTCCGCGGCCAGGTCGACCAGCTGGCCAGCGCGTCCTTCCAGGGTGCCCGGTTCAACAAGATCAGTGCCCTGCTGACCGGCACGTCGGCTGACGACTTCCTCGAGCGCGCCTCCGCGCTCAACGTGCTCGCCTCCGACAGCTCGAACGCGCTGGAGAAGTACACCAGCGCCGTGGCCACCGCTTCGCAGGCACGCCAGACCGCCGAGGACGGCCAGAAGCGCGCCGCCGACGCCAAGGCGGCCGCGGAGAAGCTGACCGCCGACATCACCAAGACCCGCGACGACCTGCAGGCGCAGATCAAGCAGGTCGAGGAGGCGAAGAACCGGCTCTCGCCCAAGGAGAAGAACGAGCTCGCCAACCCGCCGGTCGACAACGGCGTGTACCTGGCGCCCCCCGGCGCGGCGGGCAAGGCCATGGAGGTCGCTCTCGCCCAGCGCGGCAAGCCTTACGTGTGGGGTGCCGAAGGTCCCAACTCCTTCGACTGCTCCGGCCTGACCCTGTACGCCTACCGGGCCGCGGGTGTCAGCCTCCCGCACTCCAGCCGGGCGCAGTACACCCTCGGCAAGTCGGTCGCCCGGGGCGAGTGGCAGCCCGGAGACCTGCTGTTCTACGGCGGAAGCCCCAGCACCATCCACCACGTCGCGATGTACATCGGCGGCGGCATGATCGTGCACGCGTCGACATCGGGTGTGCCGGTGAAGACCGCCACCGTCGAAGGCGGCGGTCGCGACTACCTCGGTGCCAAGCGCATCGTCGGCTGATCGCTCATCCCACTCGGGACCGGCACCGTCTTGGTGCCGGTCCCGAGTGCTTTTTCACTTACGATCCGTGGATGGCTTCGAGGGGACGGGTGCGCGCCTGGCTGAGCGCGGCGGTCGCCGTCATCGCGCTCTCCGCGATGGCGCTGATCGCGCTGCCGTCCTCGCAGGTCGTGCCGCCGCGCGCGCCGTCGCAGGGCCAGCCGCTGGGCGGGGTCGAGCCCGCGGCCCCGGCGGGCACCGACCCGGACCGCACCGACGCCGTCACCACCCTGCTCGCCCGCCGCGCCGACTCGATCCTGCGGCGCGACGAGGCCGGGTTCCTCGGTGGCATCGACCCGCAGGCCGACCCGGCGTTCGTGGAAAGCCAGCGGGCCCTGTTCGCCAATCTCGCGGGTGTCCCGTTCGACCACTGGTCCTACACGCTGCACCCCGACGACAGTCTCGACGTGTCCGGCCTCGCGGGCGGCGCGGAGCTGTGGGCGCCCGCGGTCGACCTGCGCTACGCGCTCGGCGGGATCGACACCGCGCCGACCAGCCGGGCCATGGGCTACCTGTTCGTCAACCGCGACGGTGTCTGGTACCTGCGGTCCGACGCCGAACTCGCCGAGATCGGCCGCCGCACGTGGCGCGGGCCGTGGGACTTCGGGCCGTGCCTGGTCACGACCACCGCGCGCGGGCTCGTCCTGGCCCACCCGGGCAGCCAGCCCATGGTCGACCGGCTGGTCCGCGAGCTGGACCCGGCGGTCGAGGCGGTCAGCCAGGTGTGGGGCGGGGAGTGGACCGGCCGGGTGGCGCTGCTGCTGCCCGACGGCGCGGCCGAGATGAAGGCCCTGGTCGGCCCCGACTTCCCGGTGGAGTCGGTGGTGGCGGTGGCGACCGCGGACCGGGTCGACACGGCGAAGCGGGCGGCCACCGGCCAGCGGGTCATCCTCAGCCCGATGGGCTCCCGCGCGCTGTCGATCGCGTCGCTGCGGGTGGTGCTGCGCCACGAGATCACCCACGTGGCGGCCCGGTCGGTGACGGTGGACGGGTCGCCGATGTGGCTGCTGGAGGGCTTCTCCGACTACGTCGGCTACCTCGACAGCGGCATCTCGCTGGCCCAGGGCGCGCCCGACCTGGCCCGGCAGGTCATCGACTCGGGGCCGCCGACCGCGCTGCCGGAGGACCGCGCGTTCCGCGGCAAGGACAAGGAACTCGACCTCGCCTACCAGCAGGCGTGGTCGATAGCCCGGTTCGTCGCCGACCGCTACGGCCAGGCCCGCCTGGTCACCCTGTACCGCGAGTTGGGCGGCGCGGGCCCGATGTCGGCGGGCGACACCGACGACCTGCTGCGCCGCGTGCTCGACCTCGATCGGGCGGGCCTGCTGCGCGAATGGCGGACCTACCTCATCGAGACCCTGGGCTAGCCCCAGGGCCCGTCCCGCGAGTCCGGCACGCGCTCTCCGCGCCCGGGCGGCCCCCGGCCGCACGGGCGGAAAGCCCAAGTACACCCAGTACGAGCGGCTTCCCGCCCGCGCGCCCAGGAACCACCCGGATCACGGAGCCCGCGCACCGGACTCGCAGGACGGGCCCTAGGGTTGTTCGGGTGCGTCGGACCCTGCTCGTCACCAATGACTTCCCGCCCCGCGCGGGCGGCATCCAGACCTACCTGCACTCCTTCGCCACCCGGCTGCCCGGCCAGGACCTCGTGGTCTACGCCCCCGCCTGGGACGGCGCCGCCGACTTCGACGCCAAGCAGCCGTTCCCGGTGGTGCGCCACCCCGGCAAGCTGATGCTGCCGACCCCCGACGTGGCCCGGCGCGCGCGGGAGATCCTCAAGGCGGAGAGCTGCGACGCGGTGTGGTTCGGCGCGGCGGCCCCGCTGGCCCTGCTCGGTCCGACGCTGAAGGCCGCGGGGGCGCGGCGGACGGTGGCCAGCACGCACGGCCACGAGGTCGGCTGGTCGATGCTGCCCGGTGCCCGCCAGGCGATCCGGCGGATCGGCAGCACCACCGACGTGGTGACCTACGTCAGCGACTACACCCGCACCCGCTTCGCCGCCGCGTTCGGCCCGCGCGCGGCGCTGGAGCTGCTGCCCTCCGGGGTCGACACCGACGTCTACCGGCCCGACCCGTCCGCGCGCGCCGAGATCCGCGCCCGCCACGGCCTGGGCGACCGGCCGACGGTCGTGTGCGTGTCCCGCCTGATGCCCCGCAAGGGCCAGGACATGCTCATCCGCGCCCTGCCCGCGATCCGCGAGCAGGTGCCCGACGCCGCGTTGCTGCTGGTCGGGGGCGGTCCCTACCGGTCGCGGCTGGAGTCGCTGGCCCGGCAGGTCGGGGTCGATGTGGTGCTGACCGGGTCGGTGCCGTGGGAGGAACTGCCCGCCCACTACGCGGCCGGTGACGTGTTCGCGATGCCGTGCCGCACGCACGGGCGCGGTCTGGACGTCGAGGCGCTCGGGATCGTCTTCCTGGAGGCCGCGGCCACCGGGCTCCCGGTGGTCGTCGGCCGGTCCGGCGGCGCCCCGGAGACGGTGCTGGACGGCAAGACAGGACACGTGGTCAACGGACGGGACATCGCCGAGCTGGCCGCGCGGATCGGCAGCCTGCTGGCCGACCCGGCCGCGGCGGCGGCGATGGGCGCCGCGGGCCGGGAGTGGATGCAGGCGGCGTGGCGCTGGTCCGACCGCGCCGACCGGCTGTCCGCCCTGATCACCGGCGAGTCGACCTACCGGCTGAGGTAGCTGGGGAACGCGGGCTTGGCGTGGACCGGGACGCCGATCCCGCCGAAGAAGTGGCCCAGCTCCGGGTCCAGCCCGTCCTCGGCCAGGATCACCGCCTCGCACCGGCCGCCGAGCACGGAGCGCACACCGCTGTAGACCAGCTTGCTCATCGCGGCCCGCTGGACGCGCAGCGCCAGGGTGGGGGCCTTGTCGTAGGCCACGGCGATCTGCTCGGCGGCGGCGAACAGCCGGTCGTCCTGCGCCGCGCGGGCGGTGGCGTACACGTCGGTCAGCACCGCCGGGTCGGCCACGACGAACGTCGGCCGGAAGGTGGCCAGGTCAGCGGTGAGAGTGTGGGTGTCGGGCAGGTGGCCCAGGGTCGTGCGGGCGTAGACCGCGCACAGCGACACGACCCGGGAGACCAGGCCGGTGAGCGGCAGGAACGTCAGCGTCGCGGTGCCCGGCCGCAGCAGGCCGGGGAAGGTGTCGATCGTGGTGCGGACGGCGGTCAGCAGGTCGCGGTGGGTCAGCTCGGCGCCATCGACGACCGTGGCCACGTCCGACGCGCGGACCGCCAGCCTGCGCGCGTGGACCTCGCGCGGGTCCACACCCGTGCCCAGCGCGACCAGGTCGTCGACCGGAAGCCCGCTGTCGGTCTCCACGAACGCGGTCTTCGCCCCGGATCCGTCCGGCACGCTCACGCAGCCCGCGGTCCAGATCGCGAAGTCGAGCAGGGTCCACTCGTAGCTGGGCCGCGACACCAGCGCGACCCGGTCGCCCGGTTCGAGGCCGGATCCGACCAGGCCCTGCGCCACGGCCTGCACCTGGGCGGCGAAGTCGGCGGTGGTGACGTCGATCCAGGAGCCGTCGACGCGCCGCCGCAGCGCCACCGCGTCGGCGAACCGGTCGGCGTTGGCCCACACCATGTCGGTGAGGCTCTCCTCGTCGGCCACGTCCCGCATGTTCGCCCTCCCCAGGTGATCCGCGTCGAAACTAGCGCCACCCGGTGTGCACCCCGCCCGTGGGTGGCATGTCATGCTGCGGCAATGCCGCAAGTCGACGTCGTGGACGAGACGTTCATCGTGGTGCCGCCCAAGGTGGTGGCCGCCGCGTTCGCCGACCCCGCCGCGTGGCGCGGGTTCTGGCCGGACCTCAAGCTGGAGGTCTACGCCGACCGCGGCGACGAGGGCCTGCGCTGGACCGTCGGCGGCGCCCTGGTCGGGACCATGGAGGTCTGGCTGGAGGCCGTGCTCGACGGCACGGTCGTGCACTACTTCCTCCGCGCCGACTTCGCCGACGGCGAGGCGTCACCGAAGGTCGTGCGCAAGGAGATCACCGCGCGCCAGCTCGCCGCGAAGTCGCTGGCGCTGCGGCTGAAGGCCGTCCTGGAGGACGGGAGAGCTCCCGGCTGCGCCCCGACTCCCGCGTAATGTGGGCGGGGTGCGGGTTCATGTGGTCTCCGACGTGCACGGCAACGCCGAGGCTCTGGCCCGGGCCGGTGACGGTGCCGACGCGCTCATAGTGCTCGGCGACTTGATCGATTTCGTCGACTACCACGACCACTCCCGCGGCATCCTCGGCACGATCTTCGGCGCCGAGAAGGTCGCCGTCTTCGCGAGCCTGCGCCGCGAACGCCAGCACGGCGCCGCGGGGGCCTACGCGCGCGAGCTGTGGATGTCCCTCGACGACCCGGCGGCGATGATCGAGGAGGCCGTGCGCGAGCAGTACAAGACGCTGTTCGCCGCGATGACCGTGCCGACCTACGCCACCCCGGGCAACGTCGACATCCCCGCGCTGTGGCCGGAGTTCGCGGGCGACGGCATCGAGGTGGTCGACGGCAGGGCGGTCACGATCGGCGGGCTGCGCTTCGGCTTCGTCGGCGGCGCGCTGTTGCCGCCGCACATCCAGCCGCGCCGCACCGGCCCGTTCGTGCCCTATCTGCGCACCCACGACGAGTTCGACGAGGCCGTGGCCGGTCTGGGCGATGTCGACGTGCTTTGCAGCCACATCCCGCCCGATGTGCCCGAGCTGACCTACGACGTGCTCGCCCGCCGCGCCGAGGTCGGGTCGGGCGGGTTGCTCGACCTCATCCACCGCGCCCGGCCGCGCTGGGCGGTGTTCGGCCACGTCCACCAGCCGCTGGCGGCGCGGATGCGCGTCGGCCGCACCGAGTGCGCCAACGTCGGACACTTCCAACGGACCCAGTGGCCGTACGTGCTGGCCTGGTGACCAGGTAACCTGCCGGACTATGGCCGACGAGTCCACCCAGTCCATCGTCGTCGACGCTCCGGCGGAGCAGATCATGGCGGTGATCGCCGACTTCCCGGCGTATCCCGAGTGGGCCGCCGCGGTCAAACAGGCCGAGGTCCTCTCCACGTTCGAGGACGGCCGCGGCGAGCAGGTCACCTTCACCCTCGACGCGGGCCCGTTCAAGGACGTCTACACCCTGGCCTACGAGTGGGCCGACGACGGCCTCTCGGTCGACTGGAACCTGGTCAAAGGGCAGATGCAGCGGTCCCAGAAGGGCCGCTACGCGCTCAGCGAGACCGACGGCCGCACCACGGTCACCTACACGCTCTCCGTCCAGCTGGTCGTGCCCATGATCGGGCTGTTCCGGCGCAAGGCGGAGAAGATGGTCATGGACACCGCACTCAAGGAACTCAAGCGGCGGGTCGAACAGCACTAGCGGAGGCCCACGGGTGCGGATACTGCTCTTCACCGGCAAGGGCGGGGTCGGCAAGACGACCCTGGCCGCGGCGACGGCCGCGCGCCTCGCCGCGTCCGGGCGCAAGGCCCTGGTGGTGTCCACCGACCCGGCCCACTCGCTCGCCGACGCGTTCGGCGTCTCCCTGGGCACCGAACCGTCCGAAGTGGACACATCGCTGTACGCGGCGCACGTGGACGCCCGCGCGCTCGTCGACCGGTCGTGGCCGCAGCTGCGCGCCCAGCTCCGCGGTGTGTTCGCGGGCGCGGGGATCGCCGACCTCGACGCCGAGGAACTGACAGTCCTGCCCGGTGTCGACGAGCTGCTCGCGCTGTCCGAAGTGGCCAGACTGGCCGAGACCGGGCCCTGGGAGGTCGTGGTCGTCGACTGCGGCCCGACCGCGGAGACGTTGCGGCTCTTGGCTTTGCCGGAGGCGATCGCGGGCTACCTCGACCGTTCCTTCCGCGGGGTGCTGCCTGGTCTGCGGTCGGCGGCGGAGTCGGTGCGGACGCTCGCCGAGCACTTGGCCGGGCTGCGGACCGTGCTGACCGACCCGGAGACCACGAGCGTCCGGCTGGTGCTGACACCGGAGCGGCTGGTGGTCGCCGAGACCCGCCGGACCCTCGCGGCGCTGGCGCTGCGCGGTGTGCACGTCGACGCGCTGATCGCCAACCGGCTCGTGCCGAAATCGCGGCTGTGGCAGGGACCCGCGGCCAAGTGGCTGCGCGTCCGGCGCTCGGAGCAGGACGCCGTGCTGTCCGAATTGGACGCCTCGACGCCGCTGTCGCTGCACGTGGTCGAACACCGCGCGGCCGAGCCGATCGGCGCCGCGCCGCTGCTCGACCTGGCCGACGAGCTATACGCGGGCATCGACCCGCTCGACGGGCTGCGCAGGCCCGGCGTGCCGCTGCTGTCGGTCGAGGCCGACGGCGCGGACTACCTGCTGACGGTCTCGCTGCCGCTCAGCGAGGGCAGTGATCTCGACCTGGTGCGGGTCGACGACGACCTTGCCGTCACCGTGGACGGGGTGCGCAGGCTCGTCGCACTGCCGCTTATGCTGCGTCGCTACACCGTCATCGACGCCGAAGCCGACGGCGCCGGACTGGTGCTGCGCTTCGCGCTCGGCCGTGAGGAGCGCCCGTGACCACCAGAGCCCTCGTGAGCACGACGCGGAATCGGGGGACGCGGCTCGCTGTGTGTGCCCGCCTGGTGCCTGACTGCGGGGTGCGCGCGTGACCACGACGCAGGACCCGGGGACGCGGCTGGCCGACGAACTGCGCCTGCTGCTGGCCGCGGTCGCCGAACGCGCGGGCCCGTGGCTCGACCGGGTCTCGGTCAGCACCCACGACGAGCACGAACCCGCCGACGGCCAGCCCGCCTCGTGCGGCTGGTGTCCGCTGTGCGCGTTGATCGCCCTGCTGCGCGGCGAGCCGAACGAACTGGCGAGCAAGAGCCTCGACCGGGTCGCCGACATCGTGGCGCTGCTGCGCGCGGTGCTCGCCGACCGCTGGCACCCGGAGGCCGACCCGCACATGCCCGGGTTCCGCCCCGAGCCGCGCCCGGAACCCGCCTCCCCGCGGGTCCAGCGGATCGAGGTCCGCAGGAAAGGCCCAGCCCCAGAGTGACGGCGATCGGTGTCGACGTCGGCGGCACCAGCGTTCGGGCGGGTGTCGTCGATTCCCATGGCGCGATCCTGGACACCGCGCGCGGCTCCACCCCGAGCGGCGAGGCCGAGCTGGAGGACGTGATCTGCTCGGTCGTCGGGTCGCTCGCGGCCCGGCACGAGGTGAACGCGGTCGGGCTGGCGGTGGCGGGGTTCGTGGCCAACGACCGCCGCACGGTGATGTTCGCCCCGCACCTGGCGTGGCGGGCGGCCCCGGTGGCCGACCGGATCGCCGAGCGGCTCGGGCTGCCGGTTCTCCTCGAACACGACGCCAACGCCGCCGCGGTCGCCGAGTACCACTTCGGCGCCCTGCGCGGCGCGCGCGTCGGGCTGCTGGTCGCCATCGGGACCGGCATCGGCGGGGCGCTGCTGCTCGACGGCAGGCTGTTCCGCGGCGCCCACGGCGTCGCGCCCGAGTTGGGGCACCTGCGGCTCGTACCGGACGGGCGGCCGTGCTCGTGCGGGAAACACGGCTGCTGGGAGCGGTACTGCAGCGGGACCGCGCTGGTCACCACGGCGGTCGACATGCTCGCCCAGTACCGGGGCCGGTCGACCGCGCTGGCCCGCGAGGCGCGGGACGCCCAGGCGCTGACCGGGCGCAAGGTGGCCGCCGCCGCGCGCGACGGCGACCCGATCGCCCGACGCGCGATGGCGGAGCTGGCGCGGTGGCTGGGGGAGGGGCTGGCGCTGGTCGCCGACGTCTACGACCCGGAGCTGATCGTCATCGCGGGTGGCGTGTCCGAGTCCAGCCCGCTGTTCCTCGACGCGGCGCGGGACCACTACCAGTCGATGGTCACCGGGGCCGGGCACCGGCCGCTGGCCCGGATCCGGACCGCACACCTGGGCGACGACGCGGGCATCGTCGGCGCGGCCACGATGGCGCTTGACTCTGCGTGACCATGCTCGTGCGTTGCGCGATTCTGCATGAAACATACTCATTTCGTGCATGTATGCTCGCTCACCGTGACTTCGCCACTCTCGAAGCCCCTTGCCCTTGCCTGTGCGCTCGTCTTGGCGTTCCTCAGCGTCTCGAGCCCCGCCACCGCCCAGCCCGCCGCCAGACGGGTGGCCGTCGTCCTGGTCAACTTCGCCGACGAGTCCATCCCCGACGTGCCCGCGCTCAAGCAGAAGGCGTTCGACTACCTGGTCGAGGCGCCCGATTCGATCTCGAAGTACTTCGCCGCGCAGAGCCATGGCCAGCGCACGCTGACCATGGCGGGCGGCAAGGTGTACGGACCTGTCACCGTCGGTGTCAACGCGAAGTGCGAGACGAAGCCGTTGACCGACAAGGCTTTGGAGACGCTCAAGGCGGAGAACGTCCAGTACGAGGACCTCATCGTGGTGTTCGCGGGCGAGAAAGCCAACTGCTCCTGGGCGGGTCTCGCCAATGTGCCTGGCACCTGGTCCTGGTACCCGGCCCAGCACTTCGGCCTGGCGACCCTGGCCCATGAACTCGGCCACAACCTCGGATTCGGCCACCAGGACCGCGAGGCATGTCCTCCTGGCCTGCTCACCGGCTGCACCAAGGACGACTACAGCCGCCGTTCGCCGATGGGCGCGGGTGGTCCCAAGATGGGCTACACCGCCCCGGAGCTGATCAGGGTGAAGTGGCTCGCGGCGGACAAGGTGATCACCCCCGCCAAGACCACGACGGTCAACTTGGCCGCGCTGCACGCGCCGGACTCCGCCCGGGGCCCCCGCGCGGTCGACCTGCCGCTGGCCGGCGGCGACCGGCTCATGGTCGAGTACCGCGCACCCGGACTCGGTGTCGACCGGGAGATCAAGCAAGGGGTGAACGTCTACGTCGTGCCCGCGGGCAAGTACGGGTCCTCGCGGATCATCGACGGGACTCCCGGCACCCCGGCCAAGGCCGACAACTCGATCCCGGTCGGGAGCTCGCTCGTCGTGGGCGACATCTCGGTGACAGTGCTCGCCGCGGGCGCCACCTCGGCCGAGGTCAAGGTAGGGATCGGCCCGGACGCGGTGACCACGACGGCCAAGCCGTCGGCGCCGAAGTCGACGACCAGCAGTGCTCGTCCGTCGTCGGCGACCGCCAGTTCGACCACGAGCAGCAGTGCGCCGTCGAGCGAGCCGCCTGGCCCGGACGACATCGTCATGGTGGACCTGGAGCCCGCCGCGGCGGTCGTGTCGGACGACGCCGGGGACTCCCAGTTCCCCGCTTACGCGGTCATCGCGGGCGCGTTCGTCGCGCTGCTGGTCGGCGTGCTGCTCGTACGCAGGCGCCGGGCCTAGCTGGAAGCTGGTTCCGAGCCGCATCCCGCGGCTCGGGATCAGACCTGCGCGCCGTTGTCGCCGTCGGGGAACGTCGGCGGGTTCTTGCGCACCCGCATCAGGAGCAGCCCGATCCCCGACGCCAGCGAGATCAGGGCGATCGGGGCGGCGATCCGCGCTTCCAGGCCGATGATGTTCGGCAGCAGCAGCAGGAGAACGCCCACCACCAGCAAGAACAGCGCCACGATGGTCAGCGGGCGCAGCTTCGGCAGCGGCGGGGGCTCGGGCGGCTCGTAGCGTTCGGTGTCGTCGTCGCCCGCCCAGTCGAACTCGGTTTCGTGGCCGCGCCACGACGCGGTGACCGGACCCGCTTCCACCACCGGGGTCGGCTCGGTGGCGGGCTCATCGACCAACTGGTCACGGCGGGTGCCGATGTCACGGCCGATGCCCTCGCGTTCGAGATCGGCGACGATCTCGGCGAAGGCGGCGTCGACGTCTTCCGGGCCGTCGCCCTGGCGGCCGATCACACCCGCTCACCCGCGGCGACGCGGCGGATGAACTCCACACTAGAGTCGAAGATCAGCTGGGCGTCGTGGTCGAGGGTGGCCACGTGGTAGCTGTTCTCCAGGACGATCTCGGTCTTGTCGGCGCTGGACACCCGCGCCAGGATCTCGCGCGAGTTCTCCGGCTCCACCACGTGGTCGACGGCTGAGTGCAGCACCAGCAGGGGCTGCTCGACGGTCGGCAGGTCGCGGCGGACCTCGGCCCACAGGCGGGTGAGGCTGTGCACCGCCCGCAGCGGCGTGCGCGGGTAGGCGTACTCGCTGATCCCCGGCTTGGCGATGTCGTCGCTGATCGGCTTCAGCGACGGCACGACCTTCGACAGCGCGCCGACGAGTTTCATCTCCTTGCGCAGGGACATGACCGACGGGTTGACCAGCACGATCCCCGCGACGTCGGCGCCCTCGTCCTCGGCGAGGCGCAGGCACAGCGCGCCGCCCATCGACAGGCCGAAGATGAACACCTTGTCGCAGCGCTCACGCAGCTCGGCGAAGGCCGCGGACACCGCGCCGTACCACTGCGGCCAGCTGGTGCGGTTCATGTCCTGCCACCGCGTGCCGTGCCCGGGCAGCAGCGGCACGCGCACGCTGTAGCCGAGTTCGACCAGGTGGTCGGCCCAGGGCCGCATGCTGAACGGTGATCCGGTGAAGCCATGGCTGAGCATGACGCCGACCTCGGTCGACCCGTCGTGTGCGTAGGCCTGCGCGCCTTCGATAGCGGGCACCCCGCTCCTCCTATGATCAGCTCTGGCGAGCCTGGGCTGTGGCCATCGTCGCACGATTGGACACGGCGCGGCCCGGATCCGGGCACCCGGTTTCATCGTTGTGTACCCGGGTGTATTCGGTGTCTCGAGTCGGTGTGTTCTTGTTACCGGTTCGGAGTGGCGTTGTGCCAGGCCACGGGGGTTCGTAGGCTCGGGCGGGGACGCGGGGAGAACGGGAGCGCTGGTCAAGTGGTGTACTGGTTGATGAAGTGGGTCTTCATAGGACCACTGCTGCGGCTGTTCTTCCGCCCCCGCATCGAGGGCGCCGAGAACATCCCGGCCGAGGGCGGTGCCTTGCTCGCGAGCAACCACCTGGCCGTCTCCGACTCGTTCTTCCTCCCGCTGAAGGTCTCGCGCCGGGTCACGTTCCCCGCCAAGATCGAGTACTTCACCGAACCCGGCATCAAGGGCAGGCTCAAGAAACTGTTCTTCACCGGCGTCGGCCAGATCCCCATCGACCGCTCCGGCGGCTCAGCCGCCCGCGCCGCGATCGACACCACGGTCCGCCTCCTGCGCGAGGGCCACCTGATCGGCATCTACCCGGAAGGCACCCGCTCGCCCGACGGCCGCCTCTACAAGGGCAAGACCGGCATCGCCCGGATCGCCCTGGAGGCCGGGGTGCCGGTGATCCCGGTGGCGATGTTCGGCACCGACAAGGCCAACCCGATCGGCTCGAAGATGTGGTACCCGCACCCGATCCGGATCAAGGTCGGCAAGCCACTGGACTTCTCGCGCTACGCGGGCCTGGAGGGCGACCGCTTCGTCGAACGCTCGATCACCGACGAGATCATGTACGCGCTGATGGAACTGTCGGGTCAGGAGTACGTCGACATCTACGCCGCCAAGGCCAAGGAGTTGGAGGCGGCCGCCCAGTCGGGCGCGATCACCGACGTCCCCACCCAACTCAAGCGAGAGGCCCGTCTGCCGGAGACCGAGGCCAGCTAGTCTCCGTCGGTGCGATCGCCGACGACACCGATCCGTACCGGGCGAGGATCTCGTGAGCCCAGGCGAGCGCGTCCTCAACTCGCTGCCCGTGCGGCTGCCCGCTTCCGTGGAGTAGCCGACAGCCATCGGATGTCGAGCGCTGTCCGGTCCGCTCGCTCCGTCGCGGCCGTCGAGCAGGCGGATACTGGGTGTGCATTCATCTTAGGAGAAAACGTAGCGTGCGCTTTTTTTACGACACGGAATTCATCGAGGACGGAACGACCATCGACCTGGTGTCGATCGGTGTCGTGGATGAGAACGGGCGGGAGTTCTACGCCGTCTCCACGGAGTTCGACCCGGCCAAAGCCGGGCCATGGGTGCGCGACAACGTGCTGGACAAGCTGCCGTCGCCCGCCGACAAGGCGTGGTGTGACCGGGCGACCATTCGCAAGCGGCTCCTCGAATTCCTGACCACCCCCAAGACTCGCGACAAGATCGAGCTGTGGGCCTGGTTCGGCGCCTACGACCACGTCGTGCTGGGGCAGCTCTGGGGCGCGATGCCCGCGCTGCCCAGGGAGATCCCGCGCTTCACCCGCGAGCTTCGGCAGCGCTGGGAGGACGTCGGCAAGCCGCATCTGCCCAGCCCGCCGAACGACGCGCACGACGCGCTCGCCGACGCGCGTCACAACCTTGTGCGGTGGCGCATCATCGAAGCGGAGTGGCGCAAAAAGGTCGCGGGTTAGGCCCCTGCTTGCTACACCGATTCAGTGGCCGGCAGGCTTGGGAGGCGTCAGTGACGACGGTCACTCACTCGGTCAAGTCCAGGAGGAGTTCATGCGGGTCGGCGTGCTCACCGGTGGCGGTGACTGTCCAGGTCTGAACGCGGTCATCCGGGCCGTGGTCCGCAAGGGGATCGAAGGCCACGGCTGGGACATCGTCGGCTTCAGAAACGGCTGGCAGGGCCCGATCGAGGGCAACACCAAGCAGATCGGGCTCGCCGAGGTCGAGGACATCCTGACCCGCGGCGGCACGATCCTCGGCTCGTCGCGGACCAACCCGTACAAGGTCGACGGCGGGCCGGAGAAGATCCGCCAGACGCTCACCGACCTGGGGGTCGACGCGCTGATCGCGATCGGCGGTGAGGACACGCTCGGGGTGGCCAAGCGGCTCACCGAGGAGGGCATCGGCGTCGTCGGGGTGCCCAAGACGATCGACAACGACCTCAACGCCACCGACTACACCTTCGGCTTCGACACCGCGGTGCACATCGCGACCGAGTCGATCGACCGGCTGCGCACCACCGCAGAATCGCACCACCGCGCGCTGGTCGTGGAGGTCATGGGCAGGCACGCGGGCTGGATCGCACTGCACTCCGGGCTCGCGGGCGGGGCGAACGTGATCCTGGTGCCGGAGCGGCCGTTCAGCGTCGACAAGGTCATCGAGTGGGTGCAGCGGCGGTTCGAGCGGCAGTACGCCCCGATCATCGTGGTCGCCGAGGGCGCGCTGCCCGAGGGCGGCGCGGAGGTGCTGGCCAGCGGCGAGAAGGACGCCTTCGGGCACGTCCGGCTCGGCGGTGTCGGCACGTGGCTCGCCGAGGAGATCGCGGAGAAGACCGGCAAGGAGTCGCGCGCGGTGGTCCTCGGCCACACCCAGCGCGGCGGCACACCCACCGCCTACGACCGGGTGCTCGCCACCCGGTTCGGCCTGCACGCCGTGGACGCGGTGGCCGACGGCGACTTCGGCGTGATGGTCGCGCTGCGCGGCACCGACATCGTCCGGGTCAAACTGGCCGAGGCGACCGCCGAGCTCAAGACCGTGCCGCTGGAGCGCTACGCCGAGGCGGAGATCTTCTTCGGCTGAGCACGGCCGCGTTATGGTGCCCGCCATGGAGGATCTGCTCTGGGCGGGCGCCGACGCGCAGGCCCGCGCCCTGCGCGACGGCCATGTCACCGCACCCGACCTGCTCGAGGCCGTGCTGCGCCGCGCCGAGGCGCTCAACCCGACGCTGAACGCCTTCCGCGTGCTCTACGTCGAAGCGGCCCGCGCGGCAGCCGCCGACGCCCAGCGCAGACTCGACGCGGGGGAGCGGACCCCGCTGCTCGGCGTGCCCGTCGCGGTCAAGGACGACACCGACGTCGCCGGGGACGTGACCACCCGGGGTGCCCGGCCGCAGTTCCCGCCCGCCGAGAAGGACAGCGCCGTGGTGGCCCGGCTGCGCGAGGCCGGTGCGGTGATCGTCGGCCGGACGCTGACGCCCGAGCTGTGCCTGTGGTCGTTCACCGAGACCCTGACCTACGGCGCCACCCGCAACCCGTGGAATCCCGACTACACCACCGGCGGCTCGTCCGGCGGGTCCGCGGGCGCCGTCGCGGGCGGCATCGTCGGCGCGGCCACCGGCTCCGACGGCGGCGGCTCCATCCGCATCCCGGCCACCGCGTCGGGCGTGTTCGGCATCAAGACCACCCGCGGCCTGGTCGACCAGTCGCCGTCGACGGGCGGGTGGAACGGCCTGTCGGTCATCGGCCCACTCGGCCGCACCGTCGCCGACGCGGCCACCCTCCTCGACGTCATCGCCGACGGCGGCGGCTACCGCACGGCCGTCGACACCGACCCCGGCTCGCTGCGGATCGCGCTGTCCTGGCGCACGCCGATGGGCCGCCCGCCGATGAACCCCCGCTGGCGCCGCGCGGTCGTCGACACCGCCGACCGGCTGCGCGACCTCGGCCACAAGGTGACTGAGGCCGACCCGAAGCTGGGCAGCGCGCCGTCGCCCCTCTTCCTGGTGCGCTACCTGCACGCCGTGTCGCGCGAGGTCGCCGACCTGCCGCACCCGGAGTGGCTGGAGTCGCGCACCCGCAAGATCGCCTTCTTCGGCAGGCGCGTCCCCGACTCGGCGTTGGCCTGGGCCGATCGCGGCGAAGAACGCCTTCAGCGCGTGATGGCCGACTTCTTCGCCGACCACGACGTGATCCTGCAGCCGTCCTGGACCCGCCGCCCCACCCGCGTCGGCGCCTTCCACGGCCGCGGCCTCAGCGCGACCTACGGCGGCGTGTCGATCCGCATTCCGTACTTCCCGACGTGGAACGTGCTGGGCAACCCGGTCGCGGCACTGCCGGTCGGGCGGGACGAGGTGGGCGTGCCGATCGGTGTGCAGCTCATCGGGCCGCACCAGTCGGAGCGGCTGCTGCTGTCGCTGTCCGGCCAGTACGAGCGGGCGCACCCGTGGGCGGACCGGCGGCCGGAACTCTGATGCTGCTCGTCCACCTGACCGACGCCCGCTCCACCGCCGCGATCCGCCGCGGCGGGATCCGCACGTCGTGGCACCGCTGGGTGACCGACCGGGGCGTGTTCTGCATGCCGGTTCTACCGTCCTACGTGCTGACTCATCAGTGGGGCCGCGAGCTGCGCAGGCGCGGCTACCGGTCGACCGTGGCGGTGCGGTTCCGGGTGCCGGACGACGAACCGGTGACCGTCTCGCACTTCACCCGCGCGCCGGTCGCGATGACCGCGGCGGAGGCCGCGGCCCTGATCCGCGCGCATCCTGATCCCCGCGGCTACGAGGTGTTCCTTCCCCGGCCGGTCCGCGCGGCCGAGATCCACGACGTGCGGCACGTCAACAAGGTCACCGGGTGGCGATACCTGCCGGACGCCCATGGCAGGCCGCCGTGTCCGTGCCCGTGCTGTCTGGGGCGGGGCGAGTACGGCGCGCGCAAGATTCGGGCGCGGGCGGAGTGACGGTCGAGGAGCGGCTGGTCCGGCGGTTCGGCGAGTCCGTCCGGCCGTGGCTGGCCGAGCTCCCCGCCTTGCTGGACCGGCTCGCGGCGGAGTGGGGTCTCGTCCTCGGCGAGCCGTTCCCCGACGGCGCGTCCGCGGTGACGCTGCGAGCCGCGCGGGACGGCGTGCCGGTCGTGCTCAAGGTGACGCCGGACCTGGGTTTCGCCGCCCAGCAAGCCGCCATCCTGCGAGCGTTCGCGCCGAGTGGCCGGGTGCCTGAGCTGCTCGCGGAGGCCGAGGGCGCGCTGCTGATGGCGTGGGTCGACGGCGTCGAAGGCTGGCCGGAACCTGCCCGGTTCGCCGCCCTGCTCGACGACCTGCACGGCGTGCCGGAGCGCGTCGTCACCAGGACGCTGCGTGAAGGGATCGCCCACTTCTTCCCGCGTTTCCCGCCGACCGGCCCGGTCACCGCCGAGCACCTGCGCGAAGCCCGCGAGCTGAGCGACCGGCTCACCGACAGCCAACCCCGCCAGGTCATGCTCCACGGCGACCTGCACCGGTTCAACCTGATCGACACCCCCACCGGCCTCGTCGTCATCGACCCGCAGGGCACCCTCGGCGAGCCCGAGTTCGACGCCGTCGACTACGTGCTCGACGCCCCCGACATCCCCGGACGCCGCGACGCGCTCCTCGCCGTGACCGATTTCGACGCCGAGCGGCTCGACGCGTGGTGTCGGGCCATGGCGCCGCTGATCATGGTCGGCAAGCTGCGGCGCGGGGAGCCGATCGACGCGCTGCTCTCCTACAGCGCGCCGATGTCGAGGTAGGCGGCGAAGGTGCCCAGCCAGTGCTCGGCGGCGTAGCCGTAGCCGAGGACGTAGCGCAGGCCGACCTCCCGGTGCTCGCGCGCCGCCGTCGCCGCCAGGTCGGTGTACCGGTGGTCGGGCAGCGCGGCGGCGATGTTGCGCCAGGCCCACGCGCGGGAGAGAGCCAGGCCCGCGAGGTGGGAGCCGTACGGGTCGGCCGGGTCGTCCACCTCGATCGGCGTGCGCAGGGTCGACCAGCGGGGCGCATCGAGGTCGGGGAGGAAGGCGTCGAACCAGGCCGGGAAGTCGGGCAGGACGCGGCGCAGGAGGTCGGCCTCGGTGAGGGCGGGGGAGAGGAAGTCGGCGGCGTCGGGCTCGAACCCGCCGTAGTCGCGGTCGGCGGCGTAGAAGCGCAGCGCGGCGTCGGTGCACGCGTCGGCCAGTTCGGTGTCGCCGACGGCGCGGGCGGCGTCGAGGACCAGGCCGATGGCGAACGCGGAGTTGGTGTGCACGCCCGCGCGGATCGGCAGCCGGGCCTTCGTCAGCCACTCCAGCCACCGGCCGCGCAGCACGTCGGCCAGCGGACGCAGCGGCTCGGCCCAGCGGGCGTCCCAGGTGCGCAGCTCGGCGTCGAGCAGCAGGAGCCAGGCCCAGCCGTAGGGGCGCTCCCACGGGGTGCCGTCGGCGAAGAACCCGGCTTCGGTCCGGGCACTCTCACCCGTGATGAGCTCGTCCAGGGCGCGTTCTGCCTGGTCAGCGCCGTCCAAGCCCGGGAAGTGGCGCAGCAGGCGCACGGTCAGCCAGGTCTGATGGACGCACGAGTGCCAGTCGAACGAGCCGCCGAACACCGGGTGCAGAACGCGGTGCGGGACCAGGTCGTCCGGTGACTCGATGACCCGGAGCCAGTGCACCGGGTAATCACGGCGCAGGTTGGCCACCGCGAGCGACAACAGGGGCCGCGCCCGCTCCCGGTCGAGGTCATCAGTCATCCCGTCATCCTGCCGAAAGTCCACGGTGTGGGACAGGTGTCCCGGCGTGCGCCCGGAAAACCCCACCTCCTACTCTTGACACGTGAACTGGACCGTGGATGTGCCAGTGGAAACGCTTCCCGAGCTGCCCCCGCTGCCCCCGACGCTGCGTACCCGCCTCGACGACGCCCTCGCGCGCCCCGCCGCGCAACAGCCCGAGTGGCCCGACGCCGACCAGGTGCGCCAGGTGCGCACCGTGCTGGAGTCGGTGCCCCCGATCACGGTGCCCGCCGAGATCGACCGCCTGCACGCGCGCCTGGCCGAGGTCGCGCGCGGCGAGGCGTTCCTGCTCCAGGGCGGCGACTGCGCCGAGACTTTTGTGGACAACACCGAGCCGCACATCCGCGGCAACATCCGCACGCTGCTGCAGATGGCCGTGGTGCTCACCTATGGCGCGAGCATGCCGGTGGTCAAGGTCGGCCGCATCGCGGGCCAGTACGCCAAGCCGCGGTCGAACAAGACCGACGCGCTGGGCCTGCCGGTGTACCGCGGCGACATCATCAACTCCCTCGTGGCCACCCCCGAGGCGCGCGTGCCCGACCCGGGCCGCATGATCCGCGCCTACGCCAACGCGGGCGCGGCGATGAACCTGCTGCGCGCACTGACCGGCGCGGGCATGGCCGACCTGACCAAGGTCCACGACTGGAACCGCGACTTCGTGCGCACCTCGCCCGCGGGCGAGCGCTACGAGGCGCTGGCCACCGAGATCGACCGCGGCCTGCGCTTCATGCAGGCGTGCGGCGTCGAGGACAGCTCGCTGCACACCGTCGAGGTCTTCGCCAGCCACGAGGCGCTGCTGCTCGACTACGAGCGCGCCCTGCTGCGCCTGGACACCAACGGCCCCGAGCCGCGCCTGTACGACCTGTCGGCGCACTTCCTGTGGATCGGCGAGCGCACCCGCCAGCTCGACGGCGCCCACATCGCCTTCGCCGAGCTGCTGAGCAACCCGATCGGTCTCAAGATCGGCCCGACGACCACGCCGGAGATGGCCGTGGAGTACGTCGAGCGGCTCGACCCGCGCAACGAGCCGGGCAGGCTGACGCTCATCAGCCGCATGGGCAACGGCAAGGTCCGCGACGTGCTGCCCGCGATCGTGGAGAAGGTCACCGCGTCGGGCCACAAGGTCATCTGGCAGTGCGACCCGATGCACGGCAACACCCACGAGTCGTCGACCGGCTACAAGACCCGCCACTTCGACCGCATCGTCGACGAGGTCCAGGGCTTCTTCGAGGTGCACCGCCGCCTCGGCACCCACCCGGGCGGCATCCACGTCGAACTGACCGGCGAGGACGTCACCGAGTGCCTCGGCGGCGCCCAGGAGATCTCCGACGACGACCTGGCGGGCCGCTACGAGACCGCCTGCGACCCGCGTCTGAACACCCAGCAGTCGCTGGAACTGGCGTTCCTGGTCGCGGAGATGCTCCGCTCCTGAGACCCACCGAAGAGGCCCCGCGGGCAGCGCTCGCGGGGCCTCTTCGCGTTCCGGTGGCCCGGGCGCTGCCTGCGTTCTTGTCCGGGTGAACCGGTAACCTGCGGGCTCTGGCTTTCAGGGGGTTTCGCAGTGGCCGTACCGAGTGACAAGTTCTTCCGCATCCTGGACGCGTTAGCGGACGTCACCCGCGCCGAAGGCAGCGACTACAGCTCGTTCAGCGTGCGGGGCAAGCGATTCGGCTACTACTGGCCGCGCACGCAGACCGTCGGCCTCAAGCAGACCCTCTCCGAACAGCGGGCGCTCGTCTCCGAGCGCCCGGACGTGTTCGAGGAGCAGTTCACCGCGGGCGGGTTCGGCTGGGTCGTGGTCTACCTGTCCGGCGTCAAACTCGACGAGCTGACCGAACTCGTCTACGAAGCCTGGCGGCTGTCGGCGCCGGACGAGTTGGTCGAGGCCGTGCCCGATCCCGCGCGGAAGCGGCGCCGCTAAGCGCGTTCGTGCAGGACCGCCGTCGCTTTGACGATGGCGTCGGCCAGCCTGCCCAGGTCGGCGACGGCGGCCGGGTCCGCGTTGAGTCCGATGTGGACACCGTCGAGGTAGGTCGACACCGCGAAGCCGACCCGGTGGCCGGGGGCCAACGGGACCACGGGGTAGACCTCCCGCATCGCCGCGCCGCCGAGGCGGAGTTCCATGCGCGGGAACGGGACCGTCGTCACCACCGTGTCGAACAGCATCGACGCGGTGCCCGCCAGCATCCGCGTGCCGACCCGGTGCGCGATCGGCGGCAGCCACGAGGCCACCAGCGGCAGCGCGCCCGCGCCCTTCGTCGGTCCGGCCTTCTTGTTGGCGTCCATCGAGGCCCGGACCGCGGCCAGACGGTCCAACGGATCCGCTGTGGCGACCGGGAGATCGCACAGGTACGCCGAGATCTGGTTGCCGCCGCCGACCGCGCCGCGGCCGCGCACGCTCACCGGCACCATCGCGCGCACGTCCTCGGCCCGTCTGCCCGCGCCGTCCATCCAGTCGCGCAGCGCGCCGGTCAGGACGGTCAGGATGACGTCGTTGACGGTGCCGCCGTGGGCCTTGCGGATGTGGCGGATGTCGGCGAGGTCGAGCCGCACGCGGGCGAACTCGCGGTCGGGCGACGTGCGGGCCAGCAGCGGCGCGGCCCACGGCGGCCGGATCGCCTTGGCGACCGCGGCGGCGACCTCGACGCCCTGGCGGACGCGGTCGACCAGGCCGGGCAGCGGGGCGGGCGCCGACTCGGGCATCTGGTGCTCGCACAGCCCGTCGAGCAGGCCCGCGGCGATCTCCACCGCGCCCGCGCCGTCGGTCAGCGCGTGGTGCAGCTTCAGCAGGACCGCGAACCCGCCGTCGACCAGGCCGGTGACGATGTGCAGTTCCCACGGCGGCCGGGTCAGGTCCAGCGGCGTCGCCACCCAGCGCGAGGCGTAGGCGTCGAGCAGGTCGAGGTCGTCGGGCAGGCGGTAGGCCGAGATGTGGTCGGCGGCCCGGAAGTCCGGTGTGGACACCCATTCCGCGCCGCCGGGCGGGAACAGCGTAGGCCGCACGCGCTGCCGCAGCCGGGGGAGCGCGGCGGCGCGCTCGGCTAGCAGCCGGGCCACCGCGTCGGGGTCGACGGGGGAGTCGGTGCGGAAGAGAGCGACGGCGCCCACATGCATGGGTGTGCTCTCTCGTTCGAGGCTCAGGAACGCGAGGTCAAGCCCGCTGAGTGTGGACATGCCACAACGACACCAGGTTGACATGACAAGCGGGTTACCCAGATGGGTCAAGGAGTCCGGCTTCACCCGATCGAGTTCGTCACACCCGCTCAGAAAACGAAGACGCCGACCTTCGTACCCTTCTCGACCTTGGTGCCCGGAGCGGGGCTCTGCGTGCGCACGACGCCGTTCGGGTTGGAGAAGACGCTGACGTCGATCTCCAGCCCCACCTTGGCGAGCTCGGCCTGCGCGTCGGGCAGTGTGCGGTTGCTGAGGTCGGGCACGGTGACCGCGGTGGACACGATGACCGACACGCGCTTGCTGCCGTCGGGCGCGATCTTGGTGCCCGCGCCGGGATCGGTGCGCACGACCCGGCCGCCCTCGATCTCGGCGGAGAACTCGGGCGTGCCGTCGAACGGTTCGAGGCCGAGGTTCTGCAACTCCTGGAACGCCTCGTCGCGCGTCTTGCCCTTCAGGTCCGGCACCGGCTTCGGCGCGGGGCCCTTGCTCAGCACCACGATCACCCGCTGGCCCAGCTGCAGCTTGGTCCCCGGCGCCGGGTCGAGCTTCACCACCGCGCCCTTGGGGATCTTCTCGTCGAAGACGTTCTTGCCGTCGTCGCGCTGGGGCTGCAGGTCGGCGGCGCGGATGGCCTGCTCGGCCTGCGCCTGCGTCGACCCGGCAGGCACGTCGGGCACCACGGGACGGCCCGCGGAGACGATGAGCTTGACCTGGTCGCCGCGCAGCGCCTCGGTGCCCGCGCCCGGCTCGGTGCCGATCACCTGGCCGGAGGGGATGTCGTTGTGCCGCACGGTGGTGGTGTTCGGGCTGAGGTCGGCCTCGCGCAGCGCCTGCTCGGCGGCCGCGGTGTCCTTGCCCTGCACCGACGGCACCGACGTGTATCGGCCGCTGGTGAACCACCAGATCGACGTGATCAGCACCGCCAGCGCCACCATGCCCGCCGCGCTCCACAGCGCGATCTTGCGCGTGCGGTTCGGCGGCGGCTCGTTCGGCGGCAGCTGGTGCGGCGGATGCGGGTGCGGCTGCTGGGGGAACGGCGGGCCGGTGTGCGTCTGCGGCACCGAGTGCGGGCCGGTCGGCAGCGGGTTGGCCGCCGCCGAGTCGATCACCCGCTCCAGGTCCGACCGCAGCATCGCGCGGGTGCCCTGCGGGCCGCTGGCGCTGAACCCGGACGGCACCGGCCGCACGACCGTCACGCCCTGCGGCGGCGACGGCGGGATCATGACGGCGGGCACGCGGACCGTGGCCTCGGGATCGACCGGCTCGACGCCCGCCTTGGTCACCTCGTCCGACGGCGCGGCGACCTGCTCGCTGGGCACCGGGTGCGTCTCGTCCGGCGGCGGGGCCGCGACCGCGGGCACCCGCATCCGCGGCAGCGAGAGCTGCTCGCGCACCGCGCGCAGCTCCTGCAGGAACGCGGCGCCGTCCTCGGGCCGGGCCTGCGGGTCGCGCCGCGTCGCGCGCAGCACCAGTTCGTCCAGGGGAGCGGGCAGGCCGGGCACGGCCGCGCTGGCGGCCGGGACGTCGGCGTTGACGTGGCGGTAGGCCACGGTCAGGGCGTTCTCGCCGTGGTAGGGCGGGGAACCGGTGAGCATCTCGTAGAACACGATGCCCGCTGAGTAGACGTCGCCGCGCGAGGTCGCCGACCCGGCCTCGACCTGCTCCGGCGACAGGTAGGACACGGTGCCGAGGATCACGCTGCTCTTGGTCGTCCCGGGGCTGGAGATGGCTCGGACCAGCCCGAAGTCGGCGACCTTGACCACGCCGGTCGAGCTGATCAGCACGTTCTCCGGCTTGACGTCCCGGTGGATCAGCCCGGCCGCGTGCGCCGCGCCCAGCGCCGACAGCACCGGCTCCATGATCGCCACGGCCAGCGGCGTCGGCAGCGACCCGCGCTGGGACAGCAGATCCCGCAGCGTGCCGCCGTCGACCAGCTCCATCACCAGGTAGACGTGGTCGCCGTCGAGGCCCTGGTCGTGCACCGCCACCACGTTCGGGTGGTGGATCTTGGCCGCCGAGCGGGCCTCGCGCTCGAACCGGTCGACGAAGGACTGGTCCGCGGCGAACCGCGAATCCATCACCTTGATCGCCACCGGCCGGTCGAGCCGGGTGTCGAGTCCGCGGTAGACCGCCGACATGCCACCGCGCGCGAGCAGCGCGTCGACCCGGTACCGCTGCTCCAGCAGCGTCCCGATCAGCCCCGGTCCTTTGTCCACCACAGTCGTGGATCGTACGTAGGCCCGCGCCGCCGCGTGGTCGCGCCCGCGATTCTGTGACCAAGTGGTCGGCCGGGCACCGTCGAGTGTGGCATCGTTGTACCTCGTGAGTTCGATTCCCGCCGCAGCCGACGTCCTGGACTCCTCGGTGGAGGTCCTTCCCCTGCCCGATGTCGCCGAGCGGCTGCGCCAGCCGATCACCCGCGTGCACCAGGCCCTGAGGGACCACCACCTGATCGCCATCCGGCGCAAGGGTGTGCTGATGGTGCCCGCCGCGTTCCTCGACGAGACCGAGGGCACCCTGGTCAAGGGCCTGTCCGGCACGATCACCGTGCTCAACGACTCCGGCTTCAGCCCGGACGAGATGATCACCTGGCTGTTCACCGCCGACGAGTCCCTGCCCGGCACCCCGATCGACGCCCTGCGCGGCGACCGGGGCCGTGAGGTCAAGCGCCGCGCGCAGGCCCTCGCGTTCTGACCCTGGCCGCCACACAACGCGCCGCGCCCGGCAGCGCCATCGCCAGGCGGCGGTGCGTGGGCACCACGGCGCGCCCGGCCATGACGTCGTAGTCGGCGGCCGCGATCTCGTCCAGGATCGCGGCGTAGAGCCGCGACGCCGTCGCCACGCAGGGCCGGGCCACCGGGTCCAGCAGCGCGATCCCCGGCTCGGCGACGCGGTAGAGCGCGCGCGTGTGCGCGACGAAGTGCGCCACCGCGCGCCGGATCGCCTGGTCCGACCGGCCGACGGCCCGCGCGTGGGCCAGCCGGTCGCGGTCGACGCCGAACGCGGCAAGATGGTCGGCGGGCAGGTAGACGCGGCCGCGGTCGAGGTCCTCGCCGACGTCGCGCAGGAAGTTGGTCACCTGGAACGCCTCGCCCAGAGCGCGTGCGTAGGGCGCGGCCTCGGCGCGGGGCACAACCGTGCCCAGGACCGGCAGCAGCATCAGGCCGATCACCCCGGCCGACCCGTGCGTGTAGACGGCCATGTCGTCGAGCGTCGGGTAGTCGGTGACCGTCAGGTCCATCCGCATCGACCGCAGGAAGTCGGCGAACAGCTGCGGGTCGAGGTCGTAGTGGCGGACCGTGTCGGCCAGCGCCGCGAGCACCGGGTGGCCCCAGTCGCCGTTCAGCGCGGCCTTGAACCTGATCTCCCACTCGACGAGCGCGCCCGCCGGGTCGGGGCCGGGGGCGTCGACGATCTCGTCGGCCAGGCGCGCGAAGCCGTACAGCGCGTGCACGGCGGGGCGGCGCTCGGGCGGCAGCAGGCGGGTGGCCAGGAAGTAGGTGCGCCCGTAGTGGGCGTTGATCTGGCGGCACGCGAGGTAGGCGGTGCGCAGATCAGGTTCGTCGACACGCATGGCGCGCGCCATCCTCGCACGACCGCCCCCGGGCGCTCGCGCGAACGTGTCAGCGCTTACAGCCGACCCACTGGCCCTTCGGGCATTCCTTGTGCTCGGCCTTGTACGCCTCGACCAGCTGGTGGACCAGGCCCTGTGCCGAAGCGGCGTCGCCGGTCGCGGTGACCAGGGTGACCGCGCAGCCCGAGCCGGTGCTGCGCAGGCACGTCATCACCTGCTGGTCGGCGTGGTCGCGCCAGAACTTGCCCGCCACCACGCCGTACTTCCAGATCCGCCGCTGGTGCTCGGCGTCGGAGTAGCCGATCGAGTAGACGAAGTGCGAGCCGTCGGACTTCGCCGCGCTCGCGTCGGCGGGCTTGGCCGCGGCGCGCGCGGTGAGCTGGGCGAGGTCGGGCGCGTCGGCGAGGACCACGGTCGACCACTCGACGCTGTAGGGGTGGTTGCCCGGCACCGAGTTGGCCCGCTGGAAGAACGACACCCACTGCGGCGTGGCCAGCGTGCACTTCGCGCTGCCCGCCGCGCCCGGACCGACCGGGCCCGCGGTCGCGTCGCACACGCCCAGCGGCGCGTTGTCGCCCTGCCAGGTGCCGCGCACGGAGACCCGGACCGCGACCTTCCCCGGGTTGGTGAACTGCACGATGATCGAGCAGCTCGCCGCGCCGCAGCCGTCGAAGTTGTGCGTGCCCTCGGTGACGGTGGTCAGCACGTCGATCGGCGCGGTCAGCTCGGCGGCCTGCGCGGAGACGTCCTGGTAGAACTTCGCGATCTCGGCCGACCCGTCGGCGACCGTAGCCACCAGCTTCTTCACGCTCGTGGTGTCGGAGCGGCCGACCTTGTCCATCTCGACCTTGACCACGCCGTGCGGGGCGGCCTCGGTGACATAGACCGACCCGCCCCCGGTGGTGACCTTGACCGTCGGCACCTCGCCGACCTTGGCCCGCTCACCCTCGGCGATGGGCTTGGTGCCCGCCTTGTCCGCGCCCTTGGCCAGGTTCTGCCCGAGCACGTCGGGGGTGAACACGTCGCCGAACTCGACACCGATCAGGCTCGTCGGGACCTTCACCCAGCGGTCGGCCACCGCGGCCCCCTTGCCCTGGCTGTTGGCGACCCCGGACAGCGTCGCCCAGAAGTCCGCGCCCGCCTTCAGGTAGGTCGTCTTGTTGACCACGAGCACCGTGGCGGCCTTGCCGTCGAGGGTGAACGACCCGGCGATCTCGCCGGTCTGCGCGGCGGTGACGTCGAAGGTGACGTCGTCGTCGGAGGCCGAGGACAGCGTGCCCTGGTAGCGGACCGTGCTCGACTCGCCGAGGTTGACCAGCGATTGGGTGATCGACTCGGTGGCGTTCGGCGGCGCCACCGGGGCGGCCACCGGTGCGCCCGACACGGCGGTGCTGCACCCCGCCAGGACGAGGATCGCCCACCCGAGCACGGCCGCGAGCCCGCCGCGTCCCGGAATCATCGCTGCCCCACGCATCGCCGTTCCCCACCTCATTGCCTGTCGCCCCAGGGCGACATTATCGCGAGGAAGGCGCCGAAAACCGCGCACTCAACCTCACAGTCCGCTTACGGATTCGGTCGCGGTGGCCAGTCTGCCGGCGAACTCGCGAGTAGGGCGGCGTCACAGTCCGCTTACGGATTCCCCGCGCGCTCTTGTCGCCGTCGCCAGCCTGCCCGCGACGCGCTGCGCGGCGAGCCGCCCGGAGATCACCACCGGCGGGATGCCGACGCCCGGCGTCGTGCCGCTGCCCGCCAGCACGACGTTGTCGACCCCGCGCACCAGGTTGCGCGGCCGGAACGGGCCGGTCTGGGCGAAGGTGTGCGCTACGGAGAACGGGCTGCCCTCGGCCAGCCCGGCTGCCTCCCAGTCGGCGGGCGTCACCAGGCGTTCGACCTCGATCGCGTCGTCGAAGCCGTCCAACCCGCGTTCCTGCAGCACTTGGACGAGGTCGTCGCGGTAGCGCGGGCCGATGCGGCGCCAGTCGATCGGGCCGGTGCGCAGGTTCGGGCACGGCGCCAGCACCGAGATCTGCTGCCTGCCGTCGGGGGCCAGCGTCGGGTCGGTCGCGGTGGGCCGGGTGACCAGCAGCGACGGGTCGCTCATCAGCTTGCCCGCGCGGGTGATCTCGCGGAACGTGCGCTCCCACGCCTGGCCGAAGAAGATCGTGTGGTGGTCGAGCTTGTCCCACGACCGCGTCGTGCCTGTGTGCAGGACGACCGCGGAGGGGGAGTAGCGCAGGGCCAGCGGCCTGCGCGGGGTGACGCCGAGCAGCCGGTAGCTGGCCGCGAGGTCGGCGGTCAGCACGACGGTGTCGGCGGGGATGCGCTCACCGGTCGTCGTGCGCACGGCGCCGACCCGGGTGCCCACCCGCTCCAGCCACGCCGCGCTCGTCGAGTACCGCAGCCGGACCCCGGCCCGGCCCGCCGCGTTGGCCATCGCCTCGGCCACCGCGCCGACACCGCCGCGCGGGAACGACACACCCGCCACGGTGTCCATGTAGGCGATCACCGCGTAGGCGGCCAGCGCCCGGCTCGGCGGCACGCCCGCGTAGAGCGACTGGAAGGAGAACAGCCTGCGCAGCCGGTCGTCGGACAGGAACCGGCCCACCGCGGGGCCGAGCCGCCCGAAGCCGCCCAGCGCGGTCAGCTTGGCCAGTTCCGGGCCGACCAGGTCGAACGGGGAGTCGAAGTTGGCGCCGATGAACCGGTCGCGCTGGACGCGGTAGAGGTCGGACAGCCACGCGCGCAGCCGCCGGTAGCCCTCAGCCTCCTGCGGACCGGCCGCCAGGCGGATCTCGGCCTCCATCGCCACCGGGTCGGTGTGCACGGCGATGGTGCTGCCGTCGGCGAAGTGCGCGCGGTAGGCGGGGTGCAGGCCGATCAGGTCGACCTCGGCGGCCAGCGAGGTGCCGACGGCGGCGAACGCCTCGTCGATCAGCTCGGGCATGGTCAGCACGGTCGCGCCCGTGTCGACGCGGTAGCCGCCCATCGTGGTCTGGCCCGCGCGGCCACCCGGGCCGGGCGCCGACTCGATGACGGTGACCTCGCGGCCCGTGCCCGCCAGGTGCATCGCCGCCGACAGGCCGGACAGGCCCGCGCCGACGACCACGACGTGGTCGGTGCGGCCGGGGATCGTCTTGTGGTCGCGCACGGTCAGTGGGCCCTGCGGGCGGCGGCGACGGCCAGGTCGGCCAGGACGTCGGCCGCGGGGGCGGCCAGGTGCGCCGTCGCCAGCGCGGCGAGCGCCCGATCGGTCAGCGTGTCGATGCGGCGCTCCAGGTCGGCGACCGCGCCGAGGTCGATGAGCAGCTCGCGGGCGCGTTCGATCGTGTCGCTGCCCAGGTTGTCGTCGCCGAGGGCGCCGCGCAGCAGGGCGGCGTCGGCGGTGCGGCCCGCGGCGTCGGCGTTGGCCAGGCCCACCGAGATCAGCAGCGTCCGCTTGCCTTCCCGCAGGTCGTCGCCCGCGGGCTTCCCGGTGACGTCGGAGTCGCCGAACATGCCGAGGATGTCGTCGCGCAGCTGGAAGGCCAGCCCGAGGTCGGCGCCGAACTCGCGCAGCGCGGCGACCATCGGCGCGGGCGCGCCCGCCATCGCCGCGCCGAGGTGCAGCGGGCGTTCGATGGTGTAGGCGGCGGTCTTCATCCGGGCCACGCTCAGCGCGGCCTCGGCGGACTCGTCGCCCATGGCCTGGGTGTGCACGTCCAGGTACTGCCCGGCGAGCATCTCGGTGCGCATCGCCCGCCACGGCTCCTGGCCCGCGGCCTGCCGCGCCGGGTCGACCCCGGAGCCGGTGAACATGTCGTCGGCCCAGGCCAGCGCGAGGTCGCCGAGCAGGATGGCCGCCGCGGCGCCGAACCGCTCCGGCTCGCCCAGCCAGCCGCGCGCGCGGTGCTGGGCGGTGAAGGACACGTGCACGGTCGGCTTGCCCCGGCGCATGGCCGAGGCGTCCATCAGGTCGTCGTGCACCAGGGCGCACGCCTGGATCAGCTCCAGCGCGCTCACCGCGCGGAGCACGGCGTGCGCTTGGTCACCGTCGCCTTCGCCGCCCGCGCCGCGCCAGCCCCACCAGGCGAACGTCGGCCGCAGCCGCTTGCCGCCGCCGAGGACGAAGTCGGCCAGCGACGCCACCGCCGAGCCGAACGACGGCGCGCGCTCGGCCATCTCGGCGTGGCGGGTGGCCAGATAGGCGGCCAGCGCGCGTTCGACGTGGTCGGCCACGGCGTGATCAATGGCGATGACATGGGTTCCCTGTGCCTGTTGCACACCGATATCGTCCGCCGTACCCGCCGCAGGGGTCGCGGCGGGGTGGGTCCAATGTGACCAGAAGAAGGCTTCTTCCAGAAAGTGGACACTCTGTCCCAGTGGTCGGACTTCTAGATACCCTTAATTCCATGACTACGGTGGTGCAGCGGATTCGCGCGGACAAGCCGGTGTTCTCCGTCGAGTTCATGCCGCCCAGGGACAAGGCGGACGAGAAGCGACTGTGGAACGCCATCCGTGAGCTGGAGGGCCTCGACCCGGCGTTCGTGTCGGTCACCTACGGCGCGGGCGGCTCCAGCCGCGACCGCACCATCCGCACCACCGGCCGCGTCGCCCGCGAGACCACCCTCGTGTCCATGGCCCACCTGTGCGCCGTCGACCACTCCGTCGCCGAGCTGCGCAACGTCATCGGCTGGTACGCCGCCATGGGCATCCGCAACATCCTCGCGCTGCGCGGCGACCCGCCCGGCGACCCCAACGGCGAGTGGGTCAAGCACCCCGAGGGCCTCAACTACGCCGACGAGCTGGTCTCGCTCGTGCGTGAGCTGGGCGACTTCTGCGTCGGCGTCGCCGCGTTCCCCTACGGCCACCCGCGGTCGAACGACCTGGACAGCGACACCGACAACCTGATCCGCAAGCTGCGCGCGGGCGCCGACTTCGCCATCGCCCAGCTGTTCTTCGAGCCCGAGGACTTCCTGCGGCTGCGCGACCGCGTCGCCGCCCGCGGCTACGACACCACGCTGCTGCCCGGCATCATGCCGCTGACCACGCCCAAGATCCTCAGCAAGACCATCGAGCTGGCGGGCGCCCCGGTGTCGGCGCGCATCGCCGCCCGGCTCGACCCGCTGGTGGGCGACGCCGCCGCGTTCCGCGCCGAGGGCATCGAGATCGCCACCGAGGTCAGCCAGCGGCTGCTCTCGGAGGGCGTGCCGTGTCTGCACTTCTACACGTTCAACCGCGCCAAGGCGACGCGCGAGGTGGTCGGACGGCTCGGCCTGGTGCCCAGCCGCGCCTAAGCGCCGACCCGGCGGCTGCGCTTGTGCGTGTAGAGCGCCAGGATCAACACGATCAGCGCGACGCCGATGGTCGACGCGCCGACGATGGTGACCCACTTCGTCCAGGACACCCCGGACACGTCGGTGTACTGGACGGTGGCGTTGAACTCGGTCACCGCGCCCGGCTTGGGCTTCCAGCTGATCGTGCCGTTGTCGTTGATGCCGTTGGTGCGGCTGACCGTGCCCGGCAAGGTCACCTTGAACTGCACGTCGGCGCGGTCCTGCGGGAGCTCGGTCAGGTCGACCGCGCCCGCCATGGTCACCAGGTCGCCCGCGCGCCGGATCGACAGCCGGTACTGCTTGCCCACGGTCAGGCCGTCGGCGAGGAGACTGACCTCAGGGAAGGTCAGGTCCTGGAACGTCACGGTCTGCCCGACGTAGCCGTCGGCGGTGTAGACCTGGGTCTTGACCTTGCCCGACAGCTCGGGCGGCACGGTCAGCACCGGGCCGGTGTCGCCCTGCTTGATCGCGACGGCGGCGACGATCACCTGGCCGGTGACCAGGTCGTCCTCGGAGACGGTCATGGACGACTGGACCCGCACGCAGCCCGACAGGGCCAGCGCGGCGAGCACACTCAGCAGGGTGATCGGGATCCACCTGCGGAAACGGGGAGTGACCTGGTGCACTGGGCCATCCTGCCAGGCCCGCTGCGTCAGCGATCGGCCGACCGTTTATTGGTTGCCAACGCCCGCTGAGCGACCGGTAGCGTGCGGACCATGGTGACCCCACAGCACGCGGGCGTGCATGCGATCAGTGATTCCTACGTCGACGAACTGGCGGCCGCGGAACCGGTCATCGCCACGTATTGCGGGATTTCGGGCTACGACGACAAGCTTCCCGACCTCTCCCCGGAAGGCGTCGACCACCGCGGCGCGATCGGTGCCGCCGCGCTCGCGCGGATGCGGGCCGCCGAGCCCGCCGATGTCGCCGAGGCCAACGCCAAGGCCGTCTTCACCGAGCGCATCGGCCTCGAAGCCGAGCTGCACGCGGCGGGGGAGTTCCACCGCAGCCTCAACGTGATCGCCTGCCCGGTGCAGGAGGTCCGCCAGGTCTTCGACCTCATGCCCACCGCGACCGCCGACGACTGGGCGGTCATCACCAAGCGCCTCGCGGCCGTGCCCGAGGCGTTGGCCGGCTATCAGGAGTCGCTGCGCTACGCCGCGGCCAAGGGTGAGGTCGCCGCGGTCCGCCAGGTCGTGAAGACGGCCGAGCAGTGCCGTACGTGGGCCGGGGCAGGCGAGGGCAAGTCGTTCTTCGCCGCGTTCGCCGAGGACGCCCCGGTCGACGGCGCGCTGCGGTCCGACCTCGACACCGCCGTGTCCGGCGCCGCGCGCGCCTACGGCGAACTGGCCGACTTCCTCACCGGCGAACTGGCCGCGCAGGCGCCCACCGACGACGCCGTCGGCGAGGAGCGCTACCGGCTCTGGTCGCGCGAGTACACCGGCGCCGCGCTCGACCTGCACGAGGCATACGAGTGGGGCTGGGCCGAGTTCGCCCGCCTCGAAGCGGAGATGACCGAGGTCGCCGGCCGCATCGCCCCCGGCGGCACGATCGCCGACGCCGCCGCCAAGCTCGACGCCGACCCGCGCTACCAGGTGGTCGGCCAGCGTGAGTTCGAGCAGTGGATGCAGGGCCTGTCCGACCGCGCCCTCGCCGACCTGCGCGGCGTGCACTTCGACATCTCCGACCAGATCATGCGGCTGGAGTGCAAGATCGCCCCGCCCGGCGGCGGCGTCGGCGCGTACTACACCGGCCCGACCGACGACTGGTCGCGCCCGGGCCGCATGTGGTGGTCGGTGCCCGCCGACAAGGAGTCCTTCTCGACCTGGCGCGAGGTCACCACCGTCTACCACGAGGGCGCGCCGGGCCATCACCTGCAGATCGCCACCGCGGTGGCGCAGGCCAAGAGCCTCAACAGGTTCCAGCGCCTGCTCGCCTGGGTCCCCGCCTACGGCGAGGGCTGGGCGCTCTACGCCGAACGCCTCATGCGCGAGTTCGGCTACCTCGACGACGACGGCGACCTGCTCGGCATGCTCGACGCCCACATCTTCCGGGCCGCCCGGGTGATCATCGACATCGGCATGCACCTGAAGCTGGAGATCCCGCGCGGCACCGGCTTCCACGAGGGCGAGCGGTGGACGCCCGAGCTGGGCCTGGAGTTCATGCTCACCCGCACGATCACCGACCCGACCCACGTCCACGACGAGATCGACCGCTACCTCGGCTGGCCGGGCCAGGCCCCGACCTACAAGCTGGGCGAGCGGCTCTGGCTGCAGGCCCGCGACGAGGCCCGCGCCCGCCAGGGCGCCGACTTCTCACTGCGCCAGTTCCACAAGCAGGCCCTGGAGATGGGCGCGATGGGCCTGGACACCCTGCGCTCCCGACTGGCCGAGCTGTAGCCGCGCCGAACGGCGGCATCGTGGCGATTCGGCCGCGGTGCCGCTGTTCTGGCATCAAGATCAACTCATGAGCACCTATGTCCAGCGCGCGCTGGCGTGCTGCCGGAACTGACCGGGTGCGTAAGCGAGACGCCGCCGCTGACGCTCGATTAGAGCGGCAGGATCCGGCCGAGGACGCCGAAGGGCCGCGGGTCACCCGCGAACTGGTAGTGCCGCAGGACGTCGTCGAACCCGAGGCGCCGGTAGAGGCGCCAGGCGCGCGAGGGGCCCTCCGGGGTGGACAGCAGCACCTTCGAGCAGTCCGCCCCGGCCAGCAGCCGACGCACCAGCTCCTCGCCGATGCCCTGGCCCTGGCGGTCGGGCCGCACGTGCAGCTCGGTCAGCTCGAAGTAGTCGCCCAGCCACGACTCGGCCACCGCCGGTCCCCGGTGCTCGGTCACCCCGCGCCGGACCTGCTCGTGCCACCACTGCCCGGGTGCGCCCCGGTAGCCGTAGGCGATCCCGGTGAGCCGGTCGTCGGCGTCGAACGACGCCACGCAGCGCCACCCGGCCCGCAGCATGTGGGCCAGCCACATGGGCGCGCGCTGCTCGACGGTGCCCCGCGGGTAGCGCATAGCCGTCACGTACAGCTCCAGCGACTCACGCAGCCGGGTGCGCAGCTCGTCGGAGCTGAGCTCGGCGAACCGGTCGACGCGGGGGGAGGGAGCGGCGGTCACGAGGCAGGATCATCCTCCTTGCCCGCCACATCCGCAGCCGTGCCCCCGGTGAGGATCACCAGATCGGCGTAGGTCACGGGAAAGATGGACTTCGGATGCCCGGCGGCGGCCCACACCACGTCGAAGCGGGCGAGGTGCCGGTCGACCAGGGTTTCCAGCCGCTCCGGGTGCCCGACGGGCGCCACACCGCCGATGGGCTGGCCGGTGTGGGCGCGGACGAACTCGGGGTCGGCGCGCCCGATCCGGTCGGCCCCGGTGAGTTCGGCCAGGTAGCCGGTGTCGGCCCGGTGGGCGCCGGAGGTGAGGGCGAGCAGCGGCCGTTCGACGTCGCCATGCGTCGCTTTGAAAACGAGACTGTTGGCGATCGCCCCGACCTCGACCCCGAGCGCCGCGGCCGCGAGGGCAGCGGTCTTGACGTCGTCATCGAGGATGCGGATCCCGTCGGCGGCCCGCTCCAGCCCAGCTTCCCGCAACGCCGCGGCGACCTTGGCCACGGCGGGATGGTCGAGTGTGCTCACCGCTCCATCACACCATTGGTGACCAGCCCCGACGCAAGCGGTTTCCCTCATCACACCCCTCCTGCTTGAAGCCCACCGCGCGGCGGGTTACGCTGGCGGTGTCGAACATGCGTTCGATATTGCTCGGTGGTGGGGCGGGGGAAGCGCCTCACCACCGAGCCCCGCCGGCTTCCCCTCGGCCCCACCCCGCCGCCCGTCCCGCGGCGGGGACCACCCAGCGAGGAGGCCCCCGATGACAAGCACCTTGGACTTCCCCGTAACCCCGAGCTCCGGTGGTGGCCGCTCCCAGCCCCGCAGGAGGCGGCCGGCGGCCCCGGACTGCGCGCCGACCCTGTTCACCGGCGACACCCGCGACTCCGGCCTTGCCGACCCGCGCCGCGACCTGGCCCCTGGCCCTGAGTCGGCCGTGTTCACCGCGGAGGCCGGCGATTCCGGCCTTGCCTGCCCGCGTCGCGACTCGGCGTCCGAGCATGTCGGCGGGAGCGTCGCCTCGATGGGTTCCGGCCTTGCCGCCACCGATGGTCCGCGCCGCGATTTGCCCGCTAGCTCCGCGCCTGCCCTGTTCCCTGAGGATCTTGGCCCGGCGGTTCCTGGCCAAGCCTCTGCCTGTCACGCGCCGACGTTGTTCGCGGGGGAGGCCGGTCCGGCTGACCGTGTCGCGGCGGGTGTCGGTTCGGCCGTTGCAGGCGGGTCGCGGCGCGCGGCTGGGGATGGCCTTGCCGCCGTGCCCACTCCCCCCGGATCCTCCGCGTCGACCGCCACTCTTGTGCGTTCTTCGAGGCGGCGCGCGGTCGAGTGCGCGCCCGCGCTGTTCGCGCGGGATGGGCGGGTTGAGGCATCGCCCGCGCAGGCAGGCGGTGGTTCGGCGTCGGCTGGTGGGGCCGCGCCCGCCGGGTCGGTTCCGGTGCCGCGGGGGCGGCGGGGGACGGGTTGGGTCGCGCCGGATTCGGCGTTCGCGCTGCTTTCGCAGGCCGAGCACGGCATCGGCGCGGCGGCGGCGCAGCGGGAGGCCGCCCAGCGGTTCGCCGACGCCTACCTGTGTGCTCTGAGGGCCGCGGCCGCCTTGCTGGCCACCCGGGGGCGTCCGCACCGGGGACGGGCCAAGCCGACGAGCGTGTGGACGCTGCTGGCCTCCGTCGCGCCCGAGATGCGGGAGTGGGCGGCGTTCTTCGCGTCCTGCTCGGCGACTCGGGCGGCTGTCCAGGCCGGTATCACCAGTCGGGTCGGTCCCCGCGCCGCTGACGACCTGGTGCGGCAGGCCGAGCAGTTCATCGACCTCGTGCACCGTGCGGTGCACAGCGTAGGGCGATGAGCGGCGTTCCGCTCATTGATTACGACAAACTCCTCGACACCCTCGAACACGAAGGCACCATGCTCGCCGGGGCCGTGGTGGACGGCGACCACGACCGCCCGGTCCCCGGCTGCCCCGGCCTCACCCTCGGCGAGACCGCCCGGCACGTCGGCAGCGTCTACCGGATGGTCGTCGCCTGGATCAGGTCGGGTGACCGGCCGTCGGCGTGGCAGCGCCAGCCGCACGACGGCCAGCCCGTCGAGGACTACGTCCGCGACGGACTGCGTTCGCTGCTCGGCGAACTCGCCACCCACGACCCCGCCGAAGGGTGCGCCACCTGGCACAACCAACAGCAGCACTACGGCTTCTGGCGGCGGCGGATGGCGCACGAGAGCACCGTGCACCGCATCGACGTGCAGGCCGCGGGCGGCCAGGACATCACCCCCGTCGACCCGGACGTCGCCGTGGACGGCGTCGACGAGGTCCTGCACCTGTGGTTCACCCACCGCCTCGCCGTGCTCGGGGTGGCGGGCACCCGCAGCGGCACCGTGGCGGTCCGCACCGCCGACCGGGTCTGGATGGCCGCCCTCGGCCCGCGCACGACCTCGGCGTGGCGGTCCACCGACGCCGAGGCCGAGTCGGCGGACGCGGTGGTCGCCGCCGACCCGACGGAGCTGTACCTGTGGCTCTGGGGGCGACGCGCGGTGTTCGACCGCGCGGTGACACTGGACGGCGATCTGGACGTGTCCGCGCAGCTCTGGGCACTGCTCAGGCTCGCGACGCGCTGACCGCGGCGCGTCTTGGCGGGTGGACCCGGAACCACGCCGCGCCCAACGCGGCTACGGTGTCCGGTATGTCCACCCGCCTGGCGAGCGTCGTGATCGAAGCGAGCGATCCGACGGCAGCCGCCGAGTTCTGGTACGTCATGCTCGGCGGGACAGCCGTCCCCGACGGCGACGGCGGCAGACGCCTGGTGTCCCCGGAGATCGGCGCGTGCGACGTCGACCTGGTGTTCGTCCCCTCGAAGGCGGACAAGGTCGCGAAGAACCGCATCCACGTCGACCTGGCCACGGAGAGCCCGCACGAGTACCACGTGCTGACCTCGCTCGCCGCCGACCTCGGCGCCCGCGCGCTCGACGTCGGGCAGGGCGCGGTGCCGTGGACGGTGTTCCAGGACCTGGAGGGCAACGAGTTCTGCGTCCTGGAGCCCCGCGAGCTCTACACCGACACCGGCCCGCTCGCCGCCGTGGTGATCGACGCGATCGACCCGGTGTCCCTGGCCGCGTTCTGGTCGGCGGCGACCGGGTGGCCGCTGATCCAGTCCGGCCCCGACGCCGTCGCCCTGCGCCCGCTGCGGGACCGCGGACCGTGGATCGAGTTCCTCCGCGTCCCCGAGCCGAAGCGCGGGATGAACCGCATCCGCTTCGACATCGTCTCCACCGAGGACACCGACCCCACCCCCTGGCTCCTGGCCCTCGGCGCCACCCGCGACGGCCGCACCTTGGCCGACCCCGAGGGCAACGAGTTCCGCGTCCTGCGCCAACCCGCCCGCGCGACCGCCCGCAGAGCAGGCCGCTGACCAAAGGCGGCAGCCACCCGCCCACCGCGCCGAGCCTCGCCCGGCGCGCTGGCCAACTGCTCGCGGACCGCTGCCGTGGTTGGGATGCCGCCAGTTACCGAACCGTCGCTGAGGTTCGGTGGGCTGTCGACTGGTCGCCGGACTGCCGCCGAGGTCTGGTGCCTGCCGTCGGTTGCCGCCGAGGAGATCCTGGGGCGCCGTTCGGCCGTGCGTGGTTGGCTTTGGCCGCAGGAAGTGGTGCGGCCGACGCGCCCGCCTCGGAGGGAGTGACTGATGGCCACCCGACTGATCAACCTCGTGGTGAGCAGCCTCGATCCGACCGCCCAGGCGCGCTTCTGGGGTGATCTCCTCGGCTGGGGCATCAGCTTCGCCGACGGTGAGGAGGTCGACCTGCAGGCGCCCGATGGTGACGGGTGGCGGATGGACCTGGTGTTCGTGCCCGTGCCCGAGCCCAAGGCGGGCAAGAACCGGGTGCACCTCGACCTGTCCTCAGCCACCCAGGCCGATCGCGACCGCACCGTGGCCAGGGCGCTCGACCTTGGGGCGCGCCATGCCGACATCGGGCAGGGGGACACCCCGTGGGTCGTCCTGGCCGACCCCGAGGGCAACGAGTTCTGCGTTCTCGAACCGCGTGCGGAGTACCGTGAGACCGGTGCCGTGGCCGCCATCGTGCTGGACGCGCACGAGCCGGGTGGGCTCGCCGCGTTCTGGGCGGAGGCCACCGGGTGGCCGGTTGTCCGCGACACGGCCGAGTTCGCCTCGTTGCGGGACAAGGACGGGCTTGGGCCGTGGCTGGAGTTCCTGCGCGTCGATGAGCCCAAGGCCGCGAAGAACAGGCTGCACCTCGACGTGGCCGGGTGGCCGAACGACAGCATCGACGCGGAGGTGGACCGGTTGGTCGGCGGCGGTGCCCGGCCGCACGACGAGTTGGTCGGCCTACCGTGGCGGGTGTTGTTCGACCCGGAGGGCAACGAGTTCTGCGTGCTCACGTCGCGCTGAGATCAGCCACGGTCGCCCCCACGACGCCCAATGCGGCACGGATACCGGCCGTGCTTGCGTTGAGCCACTGGGAGATCGCCCGGATATGAACCTTGCGGGGCCGTGGTCCTCGGCGCTGCGGCAGCCGCGTAGTGGGGCGGGTGCCGTGGGGGAGCGAGATCCCGGGTGCCCACTCACCCGAGGCGCGGGTCGCGTGCCGCCGTCATGCTCTCAAGCGCAGGCCCTTCGGTGTGGCCCGGAATCCGGCGTCCCGCAGGACGTCGGCCAGCGCCGACGTGAGGGCTACCTCGCCGTCGGCCTTCTGGACTGAGAGGGCGCCCAGCCAGCCGTCGCGGACGGCTCGGGACAGGGCTTCGGCGGCCGATCGCAGGGCCGTGTCGTTCTCGGTGAACGACAGCAGGGACCGGCCGCCGCGTTCGACGTACAGCGCCGGGGTGCCGTCGACCAGGACGACCAGCGCGCCCGCCTTGCGGCCCGGGCGGTGTTTGCCCTCACCGAGCGGCTCTGGCCAGGCGAGCGCGGCGCCGTAGGGCTGGGCGGGATCGGCGGCGGCCAGGACGAGCGCGTCGACGGGCTCGGCCGGACTGTCCGAACGGGACAGTGCGCGGAGTCGGTCGACGGCGCCGCGGGCGGCGAACTGGGCGGCGCCGAGGCCCTCGACGACGTAGCCGCGGATGATCTGGCCCGACTCCTCCATGGCGCGCAACACCTTGTAGATCCCGCTGAACCCGCCGGTGACCCGCTCGGTGTCCAGCGCGCCGCGCGTCAGTACGCCGTGGCGTTCGAGGAATGCCTCGGCGCGGGCGTGGGCGCGGCGGGTCGGGTCTTCCTCGCGGGGCTGGACCAGTGACCACCGGCCGCCGACCGTCGGTGGGCCGGTGCGGCTCGGCATCGCGGGCCGGGCGGTGCGGAGCCTGGCGTACCGGCCGCGCGGTGCCGTGCGGCGGGGGCGGTGTGCCGCGCCCTTGCCGGAGACCAGCGCGCGCAGGGGAGCGATCGTGTCGTTGGTGATCAGGCCGCCCCACACCAGGTCCCACACCGCGGCCACCACGTCCGGGTCGGCGGGAGCGTCGGCGCCGCCGTCGAGCAGGATGGCGCCCGCGCGGTCGGCGACCTGGCGGAAGAACAGCGCGCCACCGTCCAAAGCGGACAGCACGGCGGTGTGCAGCGGGGTGTCGGGGACCGCGTCCTCGATGTCGGGCAGCAGCAGGTCGGCGACGTCGGCGGGGGCCAGCGCGATCCACCCGTCGCCGCCAGCGAGCGCGCCCGTGCCGCACCAGGTGACCTCGCCCGCCGCGGTCAGCTCGTCGAGCAGGGCGGGGGAGTAGCCCGGCAGGCGCGCGGGCAGCAGCAGCGACTCCAAGGCGCTGGCCGGGATCGGTGCGCCCGCGAGTTGCTCCACAATGGACAGAACGTCGTCGGTGGTCGCGGTCGAGCGGGACTTGCGGCCGATGCCGTGCCAGCTCGGCAGGAACCGGCCCAGCGCGGCGGGCTCGACCGGCTCGACCTCGGCCCGCAGCCGGGCCAGCGACGAGCGGCGCAGCCTGCGCAGCACGTCGGCGTCGCAGTACTCGACCGCGGCGGGCGGCTCCGGCCCGGTGAGCGGCCGCAGTTCGCCGCGCACGAGCCGTCCGCTGCCCGCGAGGCGTTCCAGCACCCCGGTCACCACGGACGTGCCCAGCCCGAACCGGGCCGCGGCCTCGGCGGCGGAGAACGGGCCGTGTGTGCGCGCGTAGCGGGACAGCAAGTCGCCCAACGGATCGGCGACCGGTTCGGTGAACGCCTCCGGGACGCCGACCGGCAGCGCCGTGCCCAGCGCGTCGCGGACGCGGCCCGCGTCCTCGATGGCGATGTACCGCTCGTCGCCCGCGATGCGCACCCGCAGCACCCGGCGCGCGGACTCCAGCTCGGCGAGCCACTCCGGCGAGACGCCCCGCAGGGCCGCCTCCGCGACGGACAGGTCGCCGAGGAAGCGCAGCAGGTCGGCGGCGTCCTCGGCGTGGCGGGCGTGCCTGCTCGGGTCGAGGCGCTGCAGCGACCGCTCGACCTCGGCGAGCACCTCGGGGTCGAGCAGTTCGCGGATCGCCTCGGACCCCAGCAGCTCGGCCAGCAGGGCGCTGTCCAGCGACAACGCCGCCGCGCGGCGCTCGGCCAGCGGGACATCGGTGCCGTACAGGAACATTCCGACGTAGCCGAACAACAGGCTGCGCGCGAACGGCGACGCGGACTGGGTCTGCACGTCCACGACCCGCACCCGCCGCGACCGCACGTCCGACATCAGCTCGCGCAGCCCCGCCACGTCGTAGACGTCCTGCAGGCACTCGCGCATGGCCTCCAGCACGACCGGGAACTGCTCGTACTTCGCGGCCACGGAAAGCAACTGCGCCGACCGCTGACGCTGCTGCCACAGCGGCGTCCGCCTGCGCGGATCGCGCCGGGGGAGCAGCAGCGACCGGGCGGCGCACTCGCGGAACCGGGCCGCGAACAGCGCCGACCCGCTCACCTCGGCCACCACGATCTGCTCGACCTCGTCGGGGTCGAGCAGCACGTCCTCGGCCCCGGCCACCACCTCTTGGCCTGCATCGTCCACCGCGTCGGGCAGCCGGATGACGATGCCGTCGTCGCCGTGGGCGATCTGCGCCTCGACCCCGCGCCGCCCGCGCAGCCGCGCGCCGATCGCCAGCGCCCACGGCGCGTTGACCTGGGCGCCGAACGGCGAGTGCACCACCAGCCGCCAATCGCCCAGCTCGTCGCGGAACCGCTCGACCAGGATCGTGCGGTCGTCCGGCACATGCCGCGTCGCCTCGCGCTGCTCTCCCAGGTACGACAGCAGATTGTCGATCGCCCACTCGTCGAGCCCCGCCGACGCCGCCCGCTCGCGGGCAGCCGGTGTGTCCATACTGGACACTTCGCGGACGAAGGCGCCCAGCGCCCGGCCCAGCTCCAGCGGCCGTCCCGGCGCGTCGCCCTTCCAGAACGGCATCCGGGCGGCCTCGCCGGGCGCGGGCGTGACGATCACCCGGTCGTGGGTGATGTCCTGCACCCGCCAGGACGACGTGCCCAGCAGGAACGTGTCGCCCACCCGCGACTCGTAGACCATCTCCTCGTCCAGCTCGCCGACCCGCGAGCCCGCGCCGCGCTCGTCGGGCGGCGTCATCACGGTGAACAGCCCGCGGTCGGGGATCGTGCCGCCCGAGGTGACCGCGAGCCGCTGCGCCCCCGGGCGTCCGCGCAGCTCGCCGCTGATCCGGTCCCACGTGACGCGGGGCCGCAGCTCGCCGAACTCCTCGCTCGGGTACCGCCCGGCCAGCATGTCGAGCACGGCGTACAGCGCGGCGTCGGGCAGCGAGGCGAAGGGGGCCGCGCGCCGGACCAGCGTCGCCAGCTCCGTCACCGTCCACGGCTCGAGCGCCACCATGGCCACGATGTGTTGGGCGAGCACGTCGAGCGGGTTGCGCGGATACCGGACGGCCTCGATCGCGCCCTGTGCCATCCGCTCGGCGACGACCGCGCAGGAGACAAGGTCGCCCCGGAACTTCGGGAACATCACCCCGCGCGACACCGCGCCGACCTGGTGGCCCGCCCGGCCGACCCGTTGCAGCCCGGACGCGACCGTCGGCGGCGCCTCCACCTGCACCACCAGGTCGACCGCGCCCATGTCGATGCCCAGCTCCAGCGACGACGTGGCGACCACGCACGGCAGCCGCCCGGACTTCAGGTCCTCCTCGACCATGGTCCGCTGCTCTCGCGACATCGACCCGTGGTGGGCGCGGGCGATCACCGGCGCGGTCATCGTCGTCATCCCCGACTGGCCGATCGCCTCAGCCGGGAAGCGCTCTGGCTCGGCGGGCACCTCGGCGGCCAGTTCGTTGAGCCGGGCCGTCATCCGCTCGGCCAGCCGCCGCGAGTTGGCGAAGACGATCGTGGACCGGTGCCCCTGGACCAACTCCAGCACCCGCCGCTCCACCTTCGGCCAGATCGACGCCTGGGTGCGGTCGGCCGCGTCGTCGTTGACCTGCTCGACCAGCGCGGCCATGTCCTCGGTCGGCACCTCGACCCTGACCTCGACCGTCTTGCCGATCTTCGGCTGCACGAGCGTCACCGGCCGCCCGCCGCCGAGGAACCCGCTGACCTCGTCGACCGGCCGCACCGTCGCCGACAGCCCGATCCGCTGGGCGGGCCGATCGAGCAGCGCGTCGAGCCGTTCCAGCGACAGCGCCAGGTGCGACCCGCGCTTGACCCCCGCGACCGCGTGCACCTCGTCGACGATCACCGTGCGCACCCCGCGCAGCGACTCCCGCGCCGCCGAGGTCAGCAGCAGGAACAGCGACTCCGGTGTCGTGACCAGCACGTCCGGCGGCGTCCTGGCGAAGGCGCGGCGCTCGTCGGCGGGTGTGTCGCCCGTGCGCATGCCGACCGTGATGTCCGGTTCGGGAAGATCGAGCCGGTGCGCTGCCTGCCGGATGCCTGCCAGCGGGGCGCGAAGGTTGCGCTGGACGTCGACCGCCAGCGCCTTGAGCGGCGACACATAGAGCACCCGACACCGGTGCTTGGCATCGGCGGGCTTGCCCTCCGACGCCAGCCGGTCGAGCGCCCACAGGAACGCCGCCAGCGTCTTGCCCGACCCGGTCGGCGCCACCACCAGGGCGTGCTCACCCGCCGCCGCCGCGCGCCACGCCCCAGTCTGGGCGTCGGTCGGCGCGACGAACGCACCCGTGAACCACTGCCTGGTCGCGGGTGAGAACAGGTCGAGCGCGTTCTCGGTCATACAACATGCTTACCCCCAGCCCCTGACAGAGCCCAACCGAGTCGCGTCGCCTGTGGACAACTTCGTGACTTGTGGCTACCGCGACCGCGGGCGCGGTCGGGCATGGGACTATCTGCCACGACTACCTGGGGGCTTGCTGCGTAGTCGGTGCGATGAGGGGAGAGCAGTGAACGTCCTGTCGGTGGATCTCGGCACGTCGAACACCGTCGCCGTGCTGTCCGCACATGGCCGTCCACCGCGTGTGGTCGACGTCGACGGCGCGTCGATGATGCCGTCCGCGGTGTTCGCGGGCGAGGACGGCGGCCTGGTCGTGGGCCGCGACGCCGAGCGCCGGGCCCGGCTCGACCCGTCGCGGTTCGAGCCCAACCCCAAGCGCCGCGTCGACGAGGGCACCCTCCTGCTCGGCGACACCGTCGTCCCGGTCACCGACGCGCTCGCGGGCGTGCTGCGCCGCGTCGCCGACGAGACCTCCCGCCAACTCGGCGGCAAGAAGCCCGACGAGGTCCGGCTGACCCACCCCGCCCAGTGGGGCCCGGTCCGCCGCAACGTCCTGCTGTCCGCCGCACGGCAGGCCGGGATGGGGCCGAACCTGGTCCTGGTGCCCGAGCCGGTCGCCGCCGCCGCGCACTTCGCCTCCTTCCCCGGCCAGACGCTGCGCCCCGGCCAGGCACTGGCCGTCTACGACCTCGGCGCGGGCACGTTCGACGTCGCCATCGTCGGCGCCACCCAGAAGGGCTTCGCCGTGCTGGCCGAGGCGGGCCTGCCCGACCTGGGCGGCCTCGACGTCGACCAGGCGCTGCTCGAACACGTCGGCAGGCAGGTCTCGCACCGCGACCCGGCGGGCTGGCAGCGGCTGCTGCGCCCGCAGTCGACCGGCGACCGCCGTGCCCAGCGCGCGCTGCGGGAGGACGTGAAGGCGTCCAAGGAGGCCCTGTCGCGGCACCCGCAGACCGAGGTCCCGCTGCCCGAGCCGTTCGAGGACGTGCTGGTCACCCGGGTCGAGCTGGAGGCGCTGATCCGGCCGGGCATGCTGCGCAGCGTCGAGCTGCTGGCCGGGACCATCCGCTCCACCGGCATGACCCCCGACCGGCTGGTCGGCATCTACCTGGTCGGCGGGTCGAGCCGGATCCCGCTGGTCGCGACGCTGATCGCCGAGCAGCTGCGGGTCGTGCCGACGAGCCTCGACCAGCCGGAGACCGCTGTCGCCCTCGGCGCGCACCACGTGCCGCAGGAGGGCGTCACGATGCGGACCGGCGACATGAGCGCCACCGTGGAGACCGTGCAGCGCACCCAGGCGATCGTGCCGCCGCGGTCGGGCGGGTTCCCGGCGCAGCCGCCGCCGAAGACCCCGGCCCAGCCGTTCCCGCAGAGCGGCCCGCAGCGCGCGCAGCCGCCGTCGCGCCCGGTTCCCGCGCAGAACCAGCCGATGGGACCGCCGTCCGCGCCCATCCCGGTGCAGCAGCGGCCCGCGGCCGCCCAGCCGTTCGTGCCCGCGCAGCGGGCGTCTTCGCCCAACAAGGTCTGGTACATCGCCACCGCTGTGATCGCGGTGCTGGTGATCGGCATCGTCAGCATCATCATCGCCACGTCGGGCGGCTCCGGCGGGGTCACCGCCGACTGCACCGACCAGCAGACCGACGACAAGGGCTTCACCAAGTGCATGCGTGAGGTCGCGGGCGCTGTCGCGTCCAACGGGGACTGCCAGAGCGGTGCCAACTTCGGCGGCCGCGACGTCGCCACCCCCGGCGCGACCTCGGCGACCTGCACGCTCGGCGACTACGTCGCGATCTATGTGCACTTCGACTCGGCGGGCGTGGTCGACCAGAACCTGCAGGAGGCGCTGAAGGGGTTCGAGTCGGCCGGGAGCAGCTCGACCAAGGGCGACTGGAGCGGCGGCGGCATGGCGGGCGACTACTACGTCGTGGAGATCGCCTCGGCCGAGATGCTGCTCTACAGCGTCAAGGACACCCCGATCATGGGCTGGATCGTCGGGACGAGCGGCGACACCAACGTCCTCGACTACTTCAACAACCACATCAAGCCGGGTAGCAACGGCTGACGCGGAGGAACAGCGTGAACGTCCTGTCGGTCGACCTCGGCACTTCCAACACCGTCGCGGTCCTGTCGGCGCACGGCCGCGCACCGCGCGTGGTCGAGGTCGACGGGTCGGCGACCATGCCGTCGGCGGTGTTCGCCGCCGAGGACGGCGGGCTCGTCGTCGGCCGCGAGGCCGAGCGCCGCGCCCGGCTCGACCCGTCGCGGTTCGAGCCCAACCCCAAGCGCCGCGTCGACGAGGGCACGCTGCTGCTGGGCACCGCCGTCGTCCCCGTCACCGATGCGCTGGCCGCGGTGCTGCGCCGCGTCGGCGACGAGGTCAGCCGCCAGCTCGGCGGCGGGAAGCCCGACGAGGTCCGGCTGACGCACCCGGCGCAGTGGGGTCCGGTCCGGCGCAACGTGCTGCTGTCTGCGGCACGCCAGGCCAACCTCGGCCCGAACCTGGCCCTGGTCCCCGAGCCGGTGGCCGCCGCGGCGCACTTCGCGTCTTTCGGCCACACCCTGGCCCCCGGCCAGGCGCTCGCCGTCTACGACCTCGGCGCGGGCACGTTCGACGTGGCGATCGTGGCCGCGACGCAGAACGGGTTCGCCGTCCTCGCCGAGAACGGCCTGCCCGACCTGGGCGGCATGGACGTCGACCAGACCGTCCTCGAACACGTCGGCCGCCAGGTGTCCCACCGCGACCCCGGCGGCTGGCAGCGGCTGCTGCGCCCGGAGTCCCTCGCCGACCGACGCGCGCGCCGGGCGCTGCTTGAGGACGTCAAGGGCGCCAAGGAGGCGCTGTCACGGCACCCGCAGACCGAGGTGCCGATGCCGGAGCCGTTCGACGACGTGCTCGTCACCCGCGCCGAACTGGAGGCGCTGATCCGGCCGAGCATGCTGCGCAGCGTCGAGCTGCTCGCGAGCACCATCCGCGCGACCGGGCTGACCCCGGACCGCCTGGTGGGCATCTACCTCGTCGGCGGCTCCAGCCGGATCCCGCTGGTGGCGACCCTGATCGCCGAGCAGCTGCGGATCGTGCCGACGAGCCTCGACCAGCCGGAGACCGCGGTCGCGCTCGGCGCGCACCACGTCTCCAGCGAGGGCATCAGCATGCGCACGGCCAACGTGACCCCGCAGACCGGCGGGTTCGCCGCCCAGCCCGCGCCGCCGCAGACCGGCGGGTTCCCGGCGCGGCCGCAGTCGGGGCCGTTCCCGCAGCAGCAGTTCCCGCAGCCCGCCGCGACGTTCCCGCTCCAGGGCAACTTCCCGACGCCGCCACGGCAGCAGGCCGACAAGTCCGGCAAGAACAAGGTGTTGATGGCGGTCGGCGGGCTCGTGGTCGCCGCCCTGGCCGTGGTCGGCGGGTTCTTCGTGTTCAAGCCCGCGGGAGTCCCCAGCGCGGAGAGCTGCGCGGCCAAGGCCGCCGCGGACGACAAGGGCTTCACCGAGTGCCTGCGCCAGCTCGCGGGCGGCGTGCCGGACAAGAACTCGTGCCAGAGCTCTGACGCCGGGGTGGTGTGCACGCTGCCCGACTCCTACCAGGTCACCTACGCCCACACGGGCTCGGTGGACGACGCGCGCAAGGTGTGGGACGAGGAGCTGGGCAAGGTGCCCGAGGGCGAGCACGTCGTGGCCGACTGGCGGGGCAACGGGTTCGACGGCAGGCTGCGCGCGGGCGTGAAGGGCGACACCGGGGTGCTGGTGTTCACGGTCAAGGACCGGCCGCTGGTCGGCACCCTTACGGCCAAGGGCGACGGCCTGAGCCCGGACAAGCTGGCCGACTTCTTCGCCGCCAACGTCCAGCCGGGAACGTAGGGACTACCTGCGGTTGCGGTAGGCGATCAGCCCGACGATCACGGCGGCGAGGCAGGCCGCGATCGACCCGACGGTCAGCAGCGTGTCCTCGAGGGCGGTCGGGTTCTCGATGGCGAAGGTGAGCACATAACCGAGTCTGCCAGTCCCTAGTGTTGTGGTGCAGGGCCTTGACCCGGTCTCGACCGGCCCACGACGCCGCTGCCTGCGTTGCAGGAACAGCCACGTACAGCCCGGTACGCGCGCTGTCCCTGCGCCTTGGCAGCGGCGCCGTGGACCGGCCGATACCGGGCCGATACCCGGCACCACACCACTAGACTGCCCCCGATGCGCATCACCGCTTTCCGCACCCGGCTGGCCGAGGAGTTCGGCGCGCCGCTGGCGGACACCATCGCCCACGACCACGTCTTCAGCGCGCTCGGCGACCGCACGGTCGACCAGGCGCTGGACGCGGGGCTGTCCACCAAGGAGATCTGGCAGGCGGTGTGCGAGGCGTTCGAGGTCCCCGTCGAGCGGCGCTGACCGGCGTGTCGCGCCGCGGTCTCGAACAGACGTTCGCTAGCATGTTGTCCACATCGGGTCCGCTTGTCCACAGACCGGCGGTGCGTGCGGAGAAACGTCGGCCCTTGCCCGTAGCGTCGGCGCCGTGAGTGCGAAACAGTCGAAAGTCAACCGAGGTGGAACCAAGATGGCACCAGCACCCGATCGGGACAAGGCGCTAGAGCTGGCCCTTGCCCAGATCGACAAGAACTTCGGCAAGGGCTCGGTGATGCGCCTCGGAGACGAGGGCCGGGCCCCGATCGCGGTCATCCCGACCGGCTCCATCGCCTTGGACGTGGCGCTGGGGATCGGCGGTCTGCCGCGAGGGCGCGTGGTCGAGATCTACGGCCCGGAGTCCTCAGGTAAGACGACAGTGGCCCTGCACGCGGTGGCCAACGCCCAGCGCGCGGGCGGTATCGCCGCCTTCATCGACGCCGAGCACGCGCTCGACCCGGAGTACGCCAAGAACCTGGGCGTCGACACCGACGCGCTGCTGGTCTCCCAGCCGGACACCGGTGAGCAGGCGCTGGAGATCGCCGACATGCTGATCCGCTCCGGCGCGCTCGACATCCTGGTGATCGACTCGGTGGCGGCCCTGGTGCCGCGCGCGGAGATCGAGGGCGAGATGGGCGACAACCACGTCGGCCTCCAGGCCCGCCTGATGAGCCAGGCGCTGCGCAAGATGACCGGTGCGATGAGCAACTCCGGCACCACGGCGATCTTCATCAACCAGCTGCGCGAGAAGATCGGCGTCATGTTCGGCTCCCCCGAGACGACGACCGGTGGCAAGGCGCTGAAGTTCTACGCCTCGGTCCGCCTCGACGTGCGCCGCATCGAGACCCTCAAGGACGGCGGCGAGCCGGTCGGCAACCGCACCCGGGTCAAGGTCGTGAAGAACAAGGTCGCGCCGCCGTTCAAGCAGGCCGAGTTCGACATCCTCTACGGCAAGGGCGTCAGCCGCGAGGGCTCGCTGATCGACATGGGTGTCGAGCACGGCATCCTGCGCAAGTCCGGCGCCTGGTACACCTACGAGGGCGACCAGTTGGGCCAGGGCAAGGAGAACGCCCGCAAGTTCCTGCTGGAGAACCCGGACGTCGCCAACGAGATCGAGAAGCGGATCAAGGACAAGCTCGGCATCGGTGCCAAGCTCGACGCCGACGAGACCGCCCCGGCGCCCGTCGAGTTCTAAGTGTCGGAACGCAGGTACGCGCGCAGGACCCGGGAGGACACGCCTCCCGGGGAATCGCGTCCACCAGACGACGACCCGGCGGCCAAGGCGCGCGAGATCTGCTACCGGCTGCTGACGGCCCGCGCGCGCAGCCGCCAGGAGCTCGAGGAAGCCTTGCGCCGCAAGGAGATCCCCGACGACGTCGCCCAGACCGTGCTCGGCAAGTTCGCCGCGATCGGCCTGATCGACGACACGGCGTTCGCCGAGAGCTGGGTGCGCGCCCGCCACACCCATCGGGGCCTGGGCAGGCGCGCCCTGGCCACGGAGTTGCGCCGCAAGGGGGTCGCCGACGAGGTGGTCGCCGAGGCGGTCGACGCGGTCGACGGTGAGGCCGAGGAGGAGCGGGCGCGGCAGCTCGTCCGCAAGAAGCTGCGGGCGATGGGTGGCCTGGAGGAACAGGTCAAGATCCGCCGCCTGGTCGGGATGCTCGCGCGGAAGGGGTACGCGGAAGGGCTGGCGTTCCGGGTGGTCCGCGACGAGCTGCGGGCGGCGGGCGACGACGGCGACCTGATCGACGGCGGCCTGTTCGGCTGAGCGGGTGGATCAACCTGTAACCGCCGGTCATGGGTTTACGTGAGTATTACTCGCGAGTATCTTTCGGGTTTCACCCTGCGCTCGTGAGGAGGAACCGTGCTCCGTCCTCGGTCGACAGCCCGGAACCTGACCATCCTGTTAGCCGTCGGCCTGGCCGCGGTGGTGTCCGCACTGCCCGGCCAAGCCACCGAGTCGCCGCCCGGGGCCGACGTCAACGCCGTCGGCACGCCGTTCAGCGGCACAGCGCCCGATGGGACAGCGCGGGGTCTCCTCGACGCCCACTCCCACATCTTCGCCAACGTCTCCTTCGGCGGCGGGCTCATCTGCGGCAAGCCGTTCGACCCGGAGGGTCCGCACAAGGCGCTCGTCGACTGCCCCGACCACTTCCCGGACGGCAGCGCGGCGTGGTTCGAGAACTTCACCAAGACCGGATCGCCCACGGGCACCCACGACCCGGTCGGCTATCCGACCTTCAAGGACTGGCCCGCGCACAATTCCCTTACGCACCAACAGGCCTACTACAAGTGGATCGAGCGCGCGTGGCGTGGCGGCCTGCGGTTCATGGTCAACCACCTCGTCGCCAACCGTCAGCTCTGCGACATCTACCCGATCAAGAACCAGTCCTGCAACGAGATGGACAGCATCCGGTTGCAGGCCAAGCTGACCACCGACCTGCAGAACTTCATCGACGCGGAGAGCGGCGGACCGGGCAAGGGCTGGTTCCGGGTGGTGCGCAGCCAGGGTGAGGCCCGGCAGGTGGTCGAGCAGGGCAAGCTCGCGGTGATGCTGGGCATCGAGACCTCGGAACCCTTCGGCTGCAGGCACATCCTCAACGTCGCGCAGTGCTCCAAAGCGGACATCGATCGTGGACTCGACGAGGTCCACGCGCTCGGCGTGCGCACGATGTTCGTCTGCCACAAGTACGACAACGCGCTGTGCGGTGTCCGGTTCGACTCGGGGACGGCCGGTCTCGCGGTGAACGCGGCCAACTTCCTCGGCACCGGCACCTTCTGGGACGCGCGCACCTGCACCACCGCCTACACCGACAACACCCTCGCCGCCGCGGGCACGGTCCCGGACATCCTCAAGCCGGTGGTGCCGCTGCCGCTTTACCCGCCCGCGCCGCACTGCAACACCCGCGGGTTGACCGACCTGGGCGAGTACATGATCAAGGGCATGATGGCGCGCGAGATGATGGTCGAACTCGACCACATGAGCGTCAAGGCCGCCGACCGCGCGCTGGACCTGCTCGAAGAGGCCGCCTACCCGGGTGTCATCAGCTCGCACAGCTGGACGGACGAGAAGTACTTCCCGCGCATCTACAAGCTCGGCGGCATGATCGCCCAGTACGGGCACTCCGCGGCGCAGTTCGTCGCCGAGTGGCAGCGCGGCGAGGGCTACCGCGACCAGAACGGCATCGACGGCTACGGGTTCGGCATCGACGTCAACGGCGTCGGCGGCCTGCCCGCGCCCCGCGCGGGCGGGGTCAGCTACCCGTTCAAGTCCGCCGACGGCTCGGTGACGCTCGACCGGGAGACCATGGCCCAGCGCACCTGGGACTACACCAAGGACGGCATGGCCCACTACGGACTGATGCCGGACTGGGTCGAGGACCTGCGCAAGCTCGGCGGCGAAGAGGTCGTCCAGGACCTGCTCGGCGGCGCGGAGGCCTATCTGCGCACGTGGCGGGCGGTGGAGGCCTACCAGCCGAAGGTCAACCTGGCCCGCGGCGCGGCCACGACCGCCAGCTCCTACGAGTGGAACCCGTTCTGGGACTTCCGGGCACCGCGGGCGACCGACGGCGACCGGGGCAGCCGGTGGGCGAGTGGCTGGTCCGACGGCCAGTGGCTGCGGGTCGACCTCGGCACGAAGAAGCAGGTCAGCCGGGTCGCGGTGCACTGGGAGGCGGCCTACGCGTCGGCGTGGCGGGTCGAGGTGTCCGACGACCTGTCGTCGTGGCGGCCCGTCGGCCGGGTCGACGGCGGCCAGGGTGGTCTCGACGTGGTCTCATTCCCGCCAGTGGAGGCCCGCTACGTCACGATTGTGGGCGAGCGGCGCGCGACGAACTACGGGTTCTCGGCGTACGAGTACGAGGTCTTCTGACCGTAGGTCATCCAGGGCGGGAACTGTTGCGGCGCAACGGTTCCCGCCCTTTTCTCACTGGCCGGACAGACCTGTCGTGTGCCCGAAATCACACCCCGATATGCTCCTCCGTAGTGGGTCGGTGACCCGTCGCTTGGTCCCTTGTGGTACTTGTCACATCTGCTGTCGGCAGGCAAAGTCGGCAACGAGCGGGAACCCGGTCCGGCACCACCCAACCGGGTCCGCGAACGGACCGGCGTACGGAGGTGCGTACATGTCGAGCACGGAGATCAGCGAGCTGCAGCGAACCATTGGCCAGCTGCGGCAGTGTGTCGCCGCGCTGCGGGGTCGCTACGGCGACATCCCCGCGGTGCGCAGGCTCGTCAACGACATCGAGCGACTCGACATCGACTCGAGCGAGTTCAGCGGCACCCCGAGCACGCCGGTGCCGCGCAACCCGGTCGAGGCCGAGGTCGTCGTCGTGCCGGACACCCCGTACGACCCGTCCCTCTGGCAGGGCGCCGACGACGAAGGCGTCGGCGGCTACCAGCGCTAGCACCACCCGAACTCCCCACCACTTCTCAGCGACGAGGAAACGATGACGTCAGGCGTCAACGCCCCCACCCGGGCGCGCATCTCCGCGCGCACCTTGCGAACGGACAAGTGGTGGAAGCCGCCGCTGCTGACCGTCCTCGGTCTGGCCACGTTCGTGATCTACGCGGGCGGCCGCTCGTTCATGGGCAAGTGGTACTGGGTGGAGGAGTACGGCTACCTGACGCCCTTCTACTCGCCCTGTCTGAGCGAGTCCTGCCTGCCGGGATCCAGCCACTTCGGCACTCCGCTTCCGGAGCTGCCCGGCTGGATCCCGCTGGGCTTCGTGGCGCTGCCGTTCCTGCTCGGCTTCCGCCTGACCTGCTACTACTACCGCAAGGCCTACTACCGCTCGGTCTGGCAGTCGCCGACCGCCTGCGCGGTGGCCGAGCCGCACGCCAAGTACTCCGGTGAGACCAAGCTGCCGCTGATCCTGCAGAACTTCCACCGGTACTTCTTCTACGCCGCCCTCGTCGTCTCGGTGATCAACACCTATGACGCGGTGATCTCCTTCACCCACGGGTTCGGCCTCGGCAACCTGATCCTCACGGGCAACGTGATCCTGCTCTGGGCCTACACGCTCTCGTGCCACTCCTGCCGCCACATCGCCGGTGGTCGGCTCAAGCACTTCTCCAAGCACCCGGTGCGCTATCGCGCCTGGACGGTGATCTCCAAGCTCAACGTCCGCCACATGCAGCTGGCGTGGACGACTCTCGCCACGCTGATGATCACCGACCTCTACGTGATGCTCGTCGCCAGCGGCGCCATCTCCGACCTGCGGTTCATCTGAGCGACCGCCATCCCCACCGTATCTTCGAGAGGATCAATGTGAGTCAGGTCGAACGTCACTCCTATGACGTCGTCGTCGTCGGAGCGGGCGGCGCGGGTCTCCGCGCGGTGATCGAGGCCCGCCAGCGCGGGTTCAGCGTGGCCGTGGTGTGCAAGTCGCTGTTCGGCAAGGCCCACACCGTGATGGCCGAGGGCGGTTGCGCGGCGTCGATGGGCAACGCGAACGAGAACGACAACTGGCAGGTCCACTTCCGCGACACGATGCGCGGCGGCAAGTTCCTCAACAACTGGCGCATGGCCGAGCTGCACGCCAAGGAGGCCCCGGACCGCGTCTGGGAGCTGGAGACCTACGGTGCGCTGTTCGACCGCACCAAGGACGGTAAGATCAGCCAGCGCAACTTCGGTGGCCACACCTACCCGCGCCTGGCGCACGTCGGCGACCGCACCGGCCTCGAGCTGATCCGCACCATGCAGCAGAAGATCGTCTCGCTGCAGCAGGAGGACTTCGCCGAGCACGGCGACTACGAGGCCAAGATCAAGGTCTTCGCCGAGTGCACCATCACCGAGCTGTTGAAGCAGGACGGCCGCATCGCGGGCGCGTTCGGCTACTACCGCGAGACCGGTCGGTTCGTGCTGTTCGAGGCACCCGCCGTGGTCCTCGCGACGGGCGGCATCGGCAAGTCGTTCAAGGTCACGTCGAACTCCTGGGAGTACACCGGCGACGGCCACGCGCTGGCCATGCGCGCGGGCGCGACGCTGATCAACATGGAGTTCGTCCAGTTCCACCCGACCGGCATGGTCTGGCCGCCCAGCGTCAAGGGCATCCTGGTCACCGAGGGCGTGCGCGGCGACGGTGGCGTGCTGAAGAACTCCGACGGCAAGCGGTTCATGTTCGAGTACGTGCCGGACGTGTTCAAGGGCCAGTACGCCGAGAGCGAGGCCGAGGCCGACCGCTGGTACACCGACCAGGAGCAGAACCGCCGCACCCCCGACCTGCTGCCCCGCGACGAGGTCGCCCGCGCGATCAACTCCGAGGTCAAGGCGGGCCGCGGGTCACCGCACGGCGGCGTGTTCCTCGACATCGCCAGCAGGCTGCCCGCCGAGGAGATCCGCAAGCGGCTGCCGTCGATGTACCACCAGTTCAAGGAACTGGCCGATGTGGACATCACCGCCGAGCCGATGGAAGTCGGCCCGACGTGCCACTACGTGATGGGTGGCATCGAGGTCGACCCGGACACCGCGTCGTCGACTGTGCCCGGCTTGTTCGCCGCGGGGGAGTGCTCCGGCGGCATGCACGGCTCCAACCGCCTCGGCGGCAACTCGCTGTCGGACCTGCTGGTGTTCGGCAGGCGCGCCGGTCTTGGCGCGGCGAACTATGTGGAGTCGCTGGAGTCCCGGCCGACGGTGTCGCAGTCCGATGTGGACGCGGCGGCGGAGATGGCGCTCTCGCCGTTCGACCCGCCGAAGACGGGGGTGGAGGAGAACCCGTACACCCTGCACACCGAGCTGCAGCAGTCGATGAACGACCTCGTCGGCATCATCCGCAAGTCCGAGGAGATCGAGGCGGCGCTGGAGAAGCTGGCCGAGATCCGCACCCGCATCCTCAACGTCACCGTCGAGGGCCACCGCCAGTTCAACCCGGGCTGGCACCTGGCGATCGACCTGCGCAACATGCTGATGGTCAGCGAGTGCGTCGCCCGCGCCGCGCTGCTGCGCACCGAGAGCCGCGGCGGCCACACCCGCGACGACCACCCGCAGCTCGACTCGAAATGGCGCAACACGCTGCTGGTGTGCAGCGCGAAGGAGAGCACGGAGGTCGTGCCCGCCATCGACGTCACGCCCAAGGAGCAGGAGCCGATGCGGCAGGACCTGCTGGAGCTCTTCGAGCTGCCGGAACTGGAGAAGTACTACACCGACGGCGAGCTGGCGACGCACCCCGGAAGGACGGCCTGAGGTGGCCTACAAGGCGAAGTTCAAGGTCTGGCGGGGCACCGACCAGGACGGCGAGCTGCACGACTACCTGATCGAGGTCAACGAGGGTGAGGTCGTCCTCGACATCATCCACCGCCTGCAGGCCACCGAGGCGCCGGACCTCGCGGTGCGGTGGAACTGCAAGGCGGGCAAGTGCGGCTCGTGCTCGGCGGAGATCAACGGCATGCCGAAGCTGCTGTGCATGACCCGGATGTCGACCTTCACCGAGGACGAGACCATCACGGTCACCCCGCTGCGCACCTTCCCGGTGATCCGAGACCTGGTGACCGACGTGTCCTTCAACTACCAGAAGGCGCGCGAGATCCCGTCGTTCACCCCGCCGCCGGGGCTCAAGCCGGGCGAGTACCGGATGCAGCAGGTCGACGTGGAGCGCTCGCAGGAGTTCCGCAAGTGCATCGAGTGCTTCCTGTGCCAGAACACCTGCCACGTCATCCGCGACCATGAGGAGAACAAGGAGAACTTCGCCGGTCCCCGGTTCCTCATGCGCGTGGCCGAGCTGGAGATGCACCCGCTGGACGTGGCCGACCGCACCAACCAGGCGCAGGACGAGCACGGCCTCGGCTACTGCAACATCACCAAGTGCTGCACCGAGGTGTGCCCCGAGCACATCAAGATCACCGACAACGCGCTCATCCCGATGAAGGAGCGCGTCGCCGACCGCAAGTACGACCCGGTGGTGTGGCTGGGCAACAAGCTGTTCAAGCGCTCGAAGGCATGAGCTCACTGGCCTCCGGGTGCTTTCGGCGCCCGGAGGCCAGGGCCAGCTGCGCGACCACGATGCCGCCGAGCATCACCGCGGAGCCGAGCAACTGCACGGGCGTGAGGTGTTCGCCCAGCAGGACGGCGGCCAGTGCCCCGCCGATCACGATTTCCAGGCATGAGATGAGGCTCGCGGCGGTCGACGGCAGCGTGCGCTGTGCCAGGACCGTCAGCAGGACCGACGCGGCGAGGCCTACCACGCCGACCCAGACCAGCAGCCAGACCTCCTGCGTGCCCACCTGGGCGAACGGGAACGGCTCCAGCGGGACGAGCACCATCGTGCCGAATCCCGCGCCCCAGGTGGCCAGCACGAGCGGGTCGTGGGTGCGCAGCGCACGCTCGGCGAACAGGAACCGGCCCGCGTAGGTGACGGCGGCGGCCAGCGCGGCGAGCATCCCGAGGCCGTCGAGCCGGACCGAGGTCCACACCTGGCTGATCAGCGCGAGGCCCGCCAGCGTCGCCGCGATGCCGACCCACAGCCGTGCGGGCAGGTGTTCCCGCCGGACGAACCTGATCCACAGCGCGATCAGCACGGGCGCCAGGTACTCGATGAGCAGTGTGAGTCCCACAGGCATCCGGGTGAGCGCCGCGGTGTAGACGACCTGGTTGAGCGCCAGACCGAGGCCGCCGTAGAGGCCGATCAGCCACCACTCCGAGCGGGGGACCCGAAGGTCCCGTTTGGTCACCAGCGCCAGGAACAGCAGGGTGACCGCGCCGATCGCCATTCGCGCCTGGATGACGTTCACCGGGGAGAGCTCGCTCCCGGCCAGAACCTTCAGTGCCGGGGCCGAGCCACCCATCGCCAGCGCGCTCGCCGCGCCCAGCACCAGTCCACGTCTCATGGCGGCGACGCTAGCCGGACCGCCGGTGGCGCCGATTGAAAGTTCTCCCGCCTCGGCGCAAAATTATTGCGTGACAGCCCTGAGTCTCGATGAGACGGACCACCACCTGCTCGCCTTGCTGCAGCAGGATTCCGGCCGCACCCTCGCCGAGTTGGGCGAGGTGATCTCGCTCTCGCCCAGCGCGGTGCAGCGCCGCGTCGACCGCTACCGCAAGGCCGGTCTGCTCGACCGGCAAGTCGCCGTGCTGGACCCGGCGAAGGCCGACGCGCTGCTCGCGGTGTGCCTCGTGACGCTGGCCAAGGAGTCCAACGCGATCCACGCCGCGTTCCGCCGCAGGCTGCTCGCCGCGCCCGAGGTCCAACAGCTCTACAGCGTCTCCGGCGACACCGACTACGTCGTCGTCCTGGCGTCGACCGGCATGGCGCACCACCGCGAGGTCGCCGACCGCCTGCTCAAGGACGCGCCCAACATCCAGCGCTACACCACGATGTTCGTCCTCGACCCGGTGCGAATTGGACTGTCCATTCCCATCAAATGACGAATGGTCATTGTGCTGCTGCGCATCTGTCTAAAGGCGGCGGATTGTCTGAAATGGATGGATGAACCATGCATGCTATCCATAGCAGGTCCGCGGTTTCGGTGTGCGTATTTCAGCATCGTCGTGATCAAGATCGCATTCACTGGCTCGCGTATGGGTGGCCGATTAGGGTGATCTTGTTTGTGAATTTCCACCAATCTGGGGATGGTGAGTTTGTGGGAAATGTGAGCAAGCTGGTCGTCATGGCGTCGGTTGCCGCCGGTGCGCTTAGTTTTGCGCCGTCTGTGGCGCAGGCAGCTCCGCTTGCGGGCTGTTCGGCGGGATACGCCTACTACGACCCTGCCGAAGCGTCGGGCAAGGGCTGGGCATCGTGCACGTCGGGAACGCCGGGGTGGTTCCGACTCAGGATGATTTGCAGTAGCTCGACGACCGGCTCGTACAACAACTACTCGGCGTGGTATCGCACAACCGAGTACATTACCAACACCTGTCGTGTTGGTGAGGTCGCTAATGGGGCTTGGGCTGAGCGTAAGGCTTAGTCAACTCAAGTAGTTGCCATGCAAATGCGAGTGGCCGCTTCCGTCAAGGAAGCGGCCACTCGCATTGCGTGATTAGCCGACGTTTGTCGCGCCCGCGCCCGCAAGGTCATCGGCGGCCAGGGTAGCCGCGCCTTCTTCGGTCTTAGCGGTCTTCTTGCCGCGGCTGAGTCTGCGCTCGACGTAGATCGCAAGCCTGCTCAGCGCGTAGTTGACCAGGATGAAGATGACCGCGATCAACAGGTACGTCTGGATCGGGTTTCCGAGGTTCTGCACGATCTGGCCCGCGACGCGGACCGTCTCCTCGTAGCTGATGATGAAGCCCAGGGAAGTGTCCTTCAGGACCACGACAAGCTGGCTGATCAGCGCGGGGAGCATAGCCCGGAACGCCTGCGGCAGCAGTACCAGCCGCAGGGTCTGGCCGCGGGTGAGGCCGAGTGACTCGGCGGCCTCGCGCTGGCCGCGGGGCAGCGAGTTGATGCCCGCGCGGACGATCTCCGCGATGACGACCGAGTTGTAGAGCGTAAGGCCGATCACGAGGAACCACAGCGGTTCCAAGTCGACGCCGTACTCTGGCAGCACCCGAGCCACGAAGAAGATCATGATGACGACGGGGATGCCGCGCAGCAGCTCTATCAGGCCGACCACCGCCCAGCGGTACCACGGTGCCGAGGTGACCCGGGTGACCGCCAGTGCCGTGCCGATGATCAGCGAGAACACCACGGCGAGCCCGGCGGCCAACAGTGTGGCGGCCAAAGCCTCGCCGAGCCGCTGCCAGACCAAGTCGAAGTACTGATTGGTGGGGTCGAACAGCGGAGTCCACTTGTCTTCGGCGAACTGGTCTTGTTTGTCCAGCTGGCGATAGACGACGTAGACGACCGCGAGCAGGCCAATGGCGGCCAGGACGCTGAAGAACAGCACCCGGCGCTTGGCCTTGGGCCCGGGGGTGTCGTAGAGGACCGACGTGGTCATCGGGCGATCGCCACCTTCCGCTCCAGCCAGCCGAGGAACAGCCCGCCGGGGATCGTGATCAGCAAGTAGGCGATGACGACACCGGTCAGCACCGGCAGGGCGGCCTCACCGCGGGCGCTGGTCAGCGTGTCCGACACGGCGAACAGCTCCCCGCCGACGCCGAACGCGCCGACGATGGCCGAGTTCTTGATCATCGCGATGATGACGCTGCCCAGCGGCGGCACGACCGTGCGCAGCGCCTGCGGCAGGATCACGCTGGAGAGTGACTGGCTGAACGTCAGCCCGACGGCCCGCGCCGCCTCGGCCTGCCCGGCGGGCACGGAGTTGATACCGCTGCGCACCGCCTCGCAGACGAACGCCGAGGTGTAGAGCACCAGGCCGGTCACGCCGAACCAGAAGTAGGCGCCGTTGATGCCCAGCTCCGGCAGGCCGAAGGCGCAGAAGAACAGCACCACCGTCAGCGGGCAGTTGCGGAAGACGTTGACCCACGACGTGCCGATCCAGCGCAGCGGCGGCACCGGCGAGACCCGGAACGCGGCCATCACCGTGCCCAGCACCAGCGAGCCAACCATGGCGTACGCGCAGATCAGCAGGGTCTTGAGGAACCCGTCCCGGTAGAGCGCGAAGTTGTCGAAGATGACGTTCACATCAGACTCCCGATAGTGGCTCGGGGCGCCTGCGGTAGGCAGGCGCCCCGAGCGCGGGTCAGTCGACTAGCTGCAGGCAGCCGTGGTCGGCAGCTTCGGGGTGTCCGGGGAGACCTTGCCCGCGGTGTCCTTCCACGCCTTCTCGTAGGCGGCGGCGTTGTCGTTCAGCGTCTTGTTGATGAACTCGCAGAACTTGACGTCGCCCTTCTTGACGCCGATGCCGTACGGCTCCTTGGTGAAGGGCTTGCCGACGAGCTTGAACTCGCCCTTCGAGGCGTCGATCAGGCCGAGCAGGATGACGTTGTCGGTGGTGACGGCCTGGACCTGGCCGGTGCGCAGCGCGTCGGCGCACTTGGAGTACACGTCGAACAGCACGATGTTCGCGGCGTCGACGTAGGTCTTGATCTTCTCGGCCGGGGTGGAGCCGGTGACCGAGCAGACCTTGGCGTTGGCCGCCTTCAGCGAGTCCGGCCCGGTGATCGCCGAGTCGTCCTTCTTGACCATGAGGTCCTGGCCCGCCTCGTAGTACGGGCCTGCGAACGAGATGCGCTGCTTGCGCGGTTCGTTGATCGTGTAGGTGGCGACGACGAAGTCGACCTTGCCCTGCTCGATGACCTCCTCACGGACCTTCGAGGGGGTCTCGACGAACTCGATCTTGTCGGCGCTGATGCCGAGCTTGGACGCGATCAGCTTCGCGATCTCGACGTCGAAGCCCGCGGGCTTGCCGTCGAGGCCCTTCAAACCGAACAGCGGCTGGTCGAACTTCGTGCCGACCTTGACCGCGCCCGCCTTCTGCAGCTTCTCCATCGTCGTGCCCGCTTCGAACTTCGCGGCGGTCTCGACGGGCGGGTTGCTGCCCGTGCCAGTGTCGGACTTACCGCACGCGGTCATCGAGAGTGCGAGAGCGGCGGTCACGGTGCCAACCACAAGGCCCCGGAATCGCATGTCGTGCTCCTTCGGTTTTTCGATTCGGCCGCTGTCCAGCCGAACACTCGGGGGACTACCTAGTGCGTCAGGATCTTGCCAAGGAAGTCCTTCGCGCGCGCGGACTTGGGCGCGGTGAAGAACTCATCTGGGGTGGTGTCCTCGACGACCTCGCCGTCGGACATGAAGATCACCCGATGGGCCGCCTTGCGCGCGAAGCCCATCTCGTGGGTGACCACGAGCATGGTCATGCCCTCGCCCGCCAGTGAGGTCATCACGTCGAGCACCTCCTGGACCATCTCCGGGTCCAGTGCCGAGGTCGGCTCGTCGAACAGCATGACCTTGGGCTTCATGGCGAGCGCCCGCGCGATCGCGGCGCGCTGCTGCTGGCCGCCGGAGAGCTGGGCGGGGTACTTGTCGGCCTGGTTGGCGATCCCGACGCGTTCGAGCAGCTCCATCGCGGTCTTGCGAGCCGTCGCGGCGGGCTGCTTGCGCACCTTCATGGGGGCGAGGGTGACGTTCTCCGCGATCGTCTTGTGGGCGAAGAGGTTGAACGACTGGAAGACCATGCCGACCTCGGCGCGCAGCTGCGCGAGCTGCTTGCCCTCAGCGGGCAACGGCCTGCCGTCGACCTCGATGACCCCGGAGTTGATGGGTTCGAGCCGGTTGATGGCCCGGCAGAGCGTCGACTTGCCGGAGCCGGACGGCCCCAGAACGACCACGACCTGGCCCTTGGGCACCTCGAGGTTGATGTCCTTGAGGACGTGCAGCGTCCCGAAGTACTTGTCGACCCCCTCCATCCGGATCATCGCTGGGGCGGGGTTCGAGGCGGTCATTGAGTCCTCCACGAGCGCGTTCGTGTGACAGTGCGGCGGTCTGCGGGCACGCGATGGCGGGAAACCTACTCCGGCGCACGTCGATGTCCATGCCGCTTGAGCAACACTTAGGGTCTCAACTCTGTCACACAAGCGCCTGCTGAACCGGAGGACACGCGTGCGAGTGCTGCTCGTGGAAGACGACGACCGCGTCGCCGAGGCGCTCATCCCGGCACTGGTGCGCCGCGGCCTGACGATCAAGCGCCTGGCGGGCGGCACCGGGGTGCTCGACATCGTGCCCGAGGTCGACGTCGTCCTGCTCGACCTCGGCCTGCCGGACATGGACGGCATCGTCCTGTGTCGACAGATCAGGGCGGCCAGCGACGTCGCGGTGATCGTGGTGTCGGCCCGCGGCGAGGTCGACGACCGCATCCTCGGCCTGCGCGCGGGCGCCGACGACTACCTCGTCAAGCCCTACGACGTCGACGAGCTGGTGGCCAGGGTGCACGCGGTGCGCAGGCGCAAGTCGCCGGTGCCGGGCGCGCCCGGACTGGCCGGTGTCACCGAGGTGGGTGACGTGCGTGTGGACCTCGACCGCCATGAGGTCACTGTGGACGGTGCCGCGGTCGCCTTGTCCCGCAAGGAGTTCCACGTGCTCGCCTTGATCGTCGGCGCGCAGGGCTCGGTGTGCACGCGCGAGCAGATCCTCGCCGAGGTGTGGGGGCGGGCGGGTTCGGCGGAGAACCGGTCGCTCGACGTGCACGTCGCCACGCTCCGCACCAAACTCGGCAGGCCCGCCTTGATCGAGACGGTGCGCGGGGTGGGATACCGCTTGGCGAGCCAACCGGGCAGACTCGGCTGAGCCACCTGGGGAGGTAGTTCGTGCGGACGCGCTTGTTGGGCATGGTGTGGTTCCTGGTCGCCCTGTTGGTGTTCGGCCTCGGGGTGCCGTTGGCGCTGTCGGTGGCGGGCGCCGAGCAGCAGCGGCTGTTCCTCGACCGGCTCACCGACACCACCCGGTTCGCGTCCATGGCCCAGCGCCCGCTCACCGACGCGCGCCCGGAGTCGATGCGGGAGGAGTTGCAGCGCTACGCCGAGCTGTACGGCATCGACGTCGTCATCGTCGACGCCGACCGCAACCCGGTGGTGAGCTCGGCGTCGCCGGGCGGACCGGTGCCCGCCGACCTGGCCGACCCCGAGGTGCTCGAACTCATCGACGCGGCCCTGGCGGGCAGGCGGCCCGCGCCGGGGCCGCTGCTGTTGCCGTGGGACGCCGAGCCACTGGTGCTGGCGGGCCCGGTGCTGGTCGACGGCGAGGTGCGCGGGGCCGTTGTCTCGGTGTCGCCGACCGATCGCAGCCGGTCGCGGATGCTGTGGTGGTGGCTGCTCATCGCCGCGGGCGGCGTGCTGGCCTTCGGGCTGGCGCTGATGCTGGCGGTGCCGGTCATCCAGTGGATCCTGCGGCCGGTCCGCAGGCTCGACGAGGCCACCGGGTCGCTGGTGGCCGCCGTGGTCAGCGGCCGGGAGGCCGAGCGGGTCGGCGGCGCCCACGGGCCGCCTGAGCTGCGCAAACTCGGCACGTCGTTCGATCAGATGGCGGCCAGCGTGGGCGACACGCTCGCCGCGCAGCGCGCCTTCGTCGCCGACGCCTCCCACCAGCTGCGCAACCCGCTGACCGCGCTGAAGCTGCGCCTGGTCAACCTGGAAGGCCACGTCGACAGCGAGGCCGAGACCCACCGGGTCGCCGCGTCCGCCGAAGCCGACCGGCTCAACCAGATCCTCGACGAGCTGCTGTCGATGGCCAGGGCCGAGGGCGCGGGCGGCGAACTCGTGCCCACCGACGTCGACACCGTCGTCGCCGAGCGGGTCGCCGACTGGCGGGTGGTCGCGGTGTCCCGTGACATCGCCCTCAACTGCGTCGGCGCCGCGGGCGACACGTGGGCCATGTCCCCGCCGCGCGGGGTCGACGGCATCCTCGACGCGCTGCTCGACAACGCGCTGAAGTTCACCGGGTCGGGCAGCGCCGTGGAGGTCAACGTCGACCTGGTCGGGCCCTGGGTCCGGCTGTCGGTGCGCGACCACGGGCCCGGCCTCAAGGTCGACGAGCTGGAGCGCGCCACCGACCGGTTCTGGCGCAGCCACAGCCACCAGAACGTGCCCGGGTCGGGCCTGGGGCTGGCGATCGTCAGCCGGATCGTGGCCAAGGCCGGTGGGGAACTGCGCCTGGACCTGCCCGAGGGCGGCGGCCTGCGGGTGACCGTCGACCTGCCCGCCGACCGCCTCTGAGTCAGGGCTTGCGGTCGCGGAAGTAGCGGGCCGCGCCGGGGTGCAGCGGGAGCGGGTCGGTCTCGATGGCCGAGTGGATGTCGATCGACAGCGCCGCCCGGCTGGCCGCGATCAGGATCTCGTGGGAGTCGAAGAGCCCGCGGACCAGCGCCTCGGCGACGTCGTCGGTCATCGCGTCGGTGACCAGCAGGAAGTTCGGCACGGCCAGGGTCGTCACCGGCCCGCCCGCGAGGTTGTAGGTCGTCACCGGGATCGACGCGGTGTTGTAGACCGGGTACTGGTTGCGCATCGCGGGCATGTCGTCGGTGAGGTCGAGCAGCCGCAGCGGCACGACGCTGGCCAGGTCGGTGATCGCCAGCGTCGGCAAGCCGCCGGACCAGAAGAACGCGTCGACCTCGCCGCGCTTGAACGCCGCGATCGCGTCGGTGAGGCCGAGGTCGCGCGTGGTCAGCGCGCCGGGGACGGCCAGGCCCGAGATGGCGAGCAGCCGGTTGGCGATGAAGGCGACCCCCGACTCGGGCGAGCCGATGGCCACCCGCATGCCCCGCAGACCCGCGAGGTCCTGGATCGGGCCGTCGCCGCGGACCACGACGTGCAGGTAGTCGTCGTAGATGCGGGCCAGCGCGCGCGGATGGCGGACGCCGGTGGTGGGGCGCGCGGCCACGTCGGCGGCGCTGAAGGCGATGTCGGCCTCACCGGCGCACAGCTTGCGCAGGTTCTCCGGCGACCCGCTGGTCTCCAGCACCTCGGGCCGGTCGATCCCCAGCTGCGTCTGCCACGAGCCCGCCAGCGACACCGACAGCTTGTGGTAGACCCCGGACGGCGAACCCGCGGCGATGCGCAGCCGCACACCCTGGAACTCGCTGTCGCATCCGGCGAGCAGACCCGCGACGCTGAGCAGCGCGAGCAGGATGCCGCCGAGCCGGGTCCGTGCCATGCGCCGATGGTGCCAGAAGCCTGCCTTCGGCGGGGCGCAGGCGGCCGCGTACCCTCGGACAGCGAGATGAGCGCGCGCACCTATGAAGTCCGCACCTACGGGTGCCAGATGAACGTCCACGATTCCGAGCGGCTTTCCGGCCTGCTGGAGGACGCTGGCTACGTCGCCGCCGACGGCGGGCGAGTGGCCGATGTCGTCGTGTTCAACACCTGCGCCGTGCGGGAGAACGCCGACAACAAGCTGTACGGCAACCTCGGCCACCTCGCGCCCGCGAAGACCGAGAACCCCGCGATGCAGATCGCCGTCGGCGGCTGCCTCGCGCAGAAGGACCGCGGCGAGATCCTGCGCCGCGCGCCCTGGGTCGACGTCGTGTTCGGCACCCACAACATCGGCTCGCTGCCCGCGCTGCTCGACCGCGCCCGGCACAACCAGCGCGCCGAGGTGGAGATCCTGGAGTCGCTGGAGGTCTTCCCCTCCACGCTGCCCGCCCGGCGCGACTCAGCGCACTCCGGCTGGGTGTCGATCTCGGTGGGCTGCAACAACACCTGCACGTTCTGCATCGTCCCGTCGCTGCGCGGCACCGAGCGCGACCGGCGGCCCGGCGACATCCTCGCCGAGGTCGAGGCGCTGGTCGCCGAGGGCGTGCTCGAGGTGACGCTGCTGGGGCAGAACGTGAACTCCTACGGCGTCGAGTTCGGCGACCGGTTCGCCTTCGGCAAACTGCTGCGCGCCTGCGGCGAGATCGACGGCCTGGAGCGGGTCCGGTTCACCTCGCCGCACCCGAAGGACTTCACCGACGACGTCATCGCCGCCATGGCCGAGACGCCCAACGTATGCCACCAGCTGCACATGCCGATGCAGTCCGGCTCCGACAAGGTGCTGCGCGACATGCGCCGCTCGTACCGCTCGGCCCGCTACCTGTCGATCATCGAGAAGGTCCGCGCGGCCATGCCGGACGCGGCGATCACCACCGACATCATCGTCGGCTTCCCCGGCGAGACCGAAGAGGACTTCCAGGCCACGCTGGACCTCGTCCGCCAGTCTCGCTTCGCCAGCGCGTTCACGTTCCAGTACTCCAAGCGCCCCGGCACGCCCGCGGCGACCATGGACGAGCAGGTGCCCAAGCCTGTCGTCCAGGAGCGCTACGACCGGCTGATCGAGCTGCAGGAGCAGATCTCCTGGGACCTCAACAAAGAACTCGTCGGCCGCACGGTCGAGGTCGTCGTCGCGACGGGGGAGGGGCGCAAGGACGCCGACACCCGCCGGATGAGCGGCCGCGCCCGCGACAACCGGCTCGTCCACTTCTCGCCGGAGGGCGCCGACCCGCGCCCCGGCGACGTGGTCGAGACCGTGATCACCTACGCCGCGCCGCACCACCTCGTCGCCGACGGCCCGGTCGTGTCCCACCGCCGCACGCGCGCCGGTGACAACCACGAGGCGGGCATCCGGCCGAAGACGTCCGGGGTCGGCCTCGGCCTGCCCGCCTTCGGTGTCCCCGCCCCGCTCCCCGAGTCGACAGGCTGCGCCACCTCATGACCGAAGACGACGTGACCGGCCTGCGCCGCGAGATCGACGCCGTCGAACACAAGATGTCCCGCACGGTCGAACTCGGCGGGCGTGCCGTGGTCATCTCCGTGGCGGTGTTCGTGCTGATCATCGGCTACCTGCTGCCGTGGATGGGCTCGGCGTCCGGCTGGGACGTGCTGCTGCACCAGGGCGACGCGGCGGGCAAGGCGGGCATGGTCCCGCGCCTGTTCGCGGCCACGTCGCTGGCCTTCGGCGTCGGCGCGTCGGCGCTCGCGCTGATCACCCGACGCTGGGGCCTGACCTGGGTGTGCGCGCTCGGGTCGTGGTTCGCCTCGGTCGACGGCCTGCTCGCCATCTGGACGCGCCAGTCGTCGGCTGGGCTGACCTCGCCCGGCCCGGGGATCGGGCTGATCATCAGCGAGGTCGCGATGGTGACGCTGGGCGTGCTCTGGTTCCGGACCGCCTGGTCGCGCGACTAGAGCGAATCCCACCAGGCCTGGTCGAGTTCGCCGCTCGCGACGAAGACCGCCGGGCCGGTGAGGGTGCTGGAGTCCTCGGTGATGGTGACGTGGACCGTGCCACCGGGGATGTGCACGGTCAGTTCGCCTTCGCCGCCGAGCGCGGCCGCCGCCGCGGCCACGGTGCCGGTGCCGCAGGAGCGGGTCTCGCCGACGCCGCGCTCGTGCACCCGCATGTGGATCTCGCCGGGGGCGCCGGGGACGATGAACTCCAGGTTCACGCCCTTGGGAAAGACGGCCCTGTCGAACGCGGGCTGTTCCTTCAGGTCGAGGGCGTCGAGGTCTTCGACGACGGACACCAGGTGCGGGTTGCCGACGTCGATACCGGTGCCGGTGAAGGTCTGGCCCGCGACGGTCGTGGTCGACTCGCCGAGCCTGCGCACGGGGCCCATGTCTATGGTCACGTCACCGTTGGGGTGCACCACGACCGGGCGCAGGCCCGCGCGGGAGCCGACGGGGAACTCGGCGGTGTCGACCAGGCCCGCGTCGCGCAGGTAGCGGGCGAAGACGCGCACGCCGTTGCCGCACATCTCGGCGATGGAGCCGTCGGCGTTGCGGTAGTCCATGAACCAGACGTCGCCGTCGATGTCGGCGGGCGCGTCGGGGAGGGCTTTGGTGCGCACGACCCGCAGGACGCCGTCGGCGCCGAGACCGCGCTGACGGTCGCAAAGGGCCTGGACCCGGCTGTCGGTCAGGTCCAGTTCGCCGTCGGGGTCGGGCAGGATCACGAAGTCGTTCTGCGTGCCATGCCCCTTGAGAAACGCGATCGCCACGGTCCTAAGGCTACCGGTCGAGCAGGGCCGTAGCGGCGTCGACCAGGTCCGGGCGGGCGGCGTCGAGCCAGGTCACGCGCTTGTCGCGGCGGAACCATGATCGTTGCCTGCGCACGAAGCGACGGGTGGCGCGGGCGGTCTCGGCCGCGGCGGCGTCGAGGTCGTGGTCGCCGTCGAACGCGGTGAGGACCTGCTGGTAGCCGAGCGCGCGGGAGGCCGTTCGGCCCTCCCGGAGGCCCTGGTTCTCCAGTTCCCGCACCTCGTCGGGCAGCCCCGCCGCGAACATCCGCTCGACACGCAGGTCGACGCGCTCGTCCAGCGCTGCTGGGTCGCGGTCGAGTCCGATCAGGACCATCCCGTAGCGCGGCGGCCCCGGCTTCGGCATCGTCGCCGAGAACGGCCTGCCGGTGAGGGCGATGACCTCCAGGGCCCGGACGATCCGCCTGCCGTTGGTCGGCAGGATCGCCTCGGCGGCCACCGGGTCGGCTGCTTTCAGGCGCTCGTAGAGCCGGGCCGGGCCATGGCGGTCGAGTTCGGTCTCCAGGTCGAGGCGGATGTCGGGATCGGTGCCGGGGAAGTCGAGGTCATCGATGACGGCCTGGACGTAGAGCCCGGAGCCACCGACGAGCACGGGCACCCGGTCGCGGCTGATGAGGTCCTCGATGGTCGCGCGGGCCTGCCGCTGGTAGGCCGCGACGGACGCCGTCTCGCGGACATCCAGGACGTCGAGCTGGTGGTGGGGGACGCCCCGGCGCTCCTCGACGGTGATCTTGGCCGTGCCGATGTCCATGCCCCGGTAGAACTGCATGGCGTCGGCGTTGATCACCTCACCGCCCAGCAGCTCGGCCAGGGCCACGCCCAGGTCGGACTTCCCGGTGGCAGTCGGCCCGACCACCGCGACGGCCCGCGTCACGCAGGCTCCCAGACCGCGAAGTGGTAGGCCACGCCGAACGGGATCAGCAGGCTCGACTCGACACACCGCCACGGCCTGCCGTCCTTGGCGATGGCCCCCGCGAGAACCTGCCACGGCGCCCGCCCAGCCGCGCCCAGCTCGTCGGCGGTCTTGGGGTCGAGCGCCAGGAGCTTGTCGAGGTCGACGTTGGCGAACGCGTCTCGGACGGCGCTGTCGAACTCCTCGGCGCGGGCGTCGGGCCTGCCGACCGCCCGGTCACCATGCCGGTGCGATCCGTCGCCGAGGACGAGCAGGGCCGTGTCGGGGATGGCCGCGCCTCTGGCCAAGCATTCGGCGGGCGGCAGGTCGGGGGACACCAGGTCCATGTGGACGTCCTGGGCCCCCACCTGCCGGCGAAGCCACCCCGCGACCAGCGCGGGCAGCGGCATGTCGGGGTCCGCGGGCTGATTCTCGGCGTCTTCGCCCAGCTCAACCCGCACGTCGACCCCGAAACCGGCGAACGTGCCCGCCCTGGCCGAAGTGGGCTCCCCGGCCCCGACAACCCACCACCGCCGCGCGACCTGCGCGAGGTCCTTGGCCACGGCGAGCGCCGCCGCCCGGACCGCCGCCACGTCGGCGTCGTCCCCGGCGACCAGCTCGGGGACCAGAAGAGGAGGATTGGGGAGCACGGCGACACGGGAGATCACGCGGCCGAGATTACTGTCCGTCGAACAATCTTGCCGTTGTCGGCCCACGGACGGCCGAGTTTGCGGCACCATGATGACCATTGCGGCCCTCGGAGTACCCAGGCGGCGCCTGACCTGTTTGAATGCGCGCGGGTAAAGCCGCACGGCCCGAGGCCGTACGCACAGTGCTGGGCCCCGCCGCGAGCGGGGCGCCCGTGGGAACACGGGCAACGCAGGCGGGAGGAGCCGGCCATGACGGACAGGGACATGAGCGCCGAGACGGTGACGGAGCACGACAACGGCGCACTGCATGCCGCGACCACCGAGACGACGGGAGTTCCGCCCGCCGCCTCACCCACCGCCCCCGGAGCCGCGGAGGAAGTCCCGACCGCGCCCGAAGCCACGGGCGCACCCGCCCCCGAGGCAGACTCCGCCCCCGCTGAGCAGGCCCCGGCCGCCCCCGAGCAGCCCGCCGCCGAGGCCACCGGGGAGCCCGCCGCAGAGGCGGCGGCCGAGCCCGCCCCGGCCGCTGAGTCCGGCGCTGACCAGCCCACCTCCACCGACCCCGCCGTGGCCCAGCCCGCCACCGCCGCAGGCGAGCCCGCCGCGGCTGCGCCTGCCGCCGGGACCGGCGCCGCTGCGGCCACCGAGCCCGTTGCTGAGGCCGAGTCGGCCACCGCTGCCGAGCCCGCCGCCGACGCTGCCTCGGCCGAGCCCGCCGCCGCGGAGGCCGCCGTGGATGCCGGGTCCGGCACGGTGGCCGAGGCTCCTGTGCCTGCCGCCGACGCTGTTCCTGCTGCCGCCGAGGCCGCTGTCACGGCGGATGCCGGTACCGAGGCTCCTGCGGCTGTCGCCGCGACGGATGCCTCGGCCGAGCCTGTCGCCGATGCCGAGGTTGGGTCCGACGTGGCGGCTGTCGAGCAGGGCGGTGCGGATGCCGGCACCGAGGCGGTGCCCGCAAGCGTTGGTGGCGATGCCGCGGCTGAGTCCGTGAGCGCCGCTCCGGTCGAGGCGCCGAAGCCGGTGCCGGTGAAGCCGTCGGCGTTGCCGACCGCGATTCCCAAGGCCACCCCCGCCCCGAGCGCCGCGCCCGCGGCGCAGGCGCCTGCTGCCGCGCCGGTCGCGGTGCCGGTGCCCGCGCCGGTTGACGCGTTGCCGCCGGTGGCGCACGCGTCCGCTGACCCGGGCAAGTGGGGTCGGGTCGACGAGGAGGGCACTGTCTTCGTCAAGACCGCCGACGGTGAGCGCGCGGTCGGGTCGTGGCAGGCCGGTGAGCCCGCCGAGGGCCTCGCGCACTTCGCGCGGCGGTTCGATGACATTCGGACTGAGGTCGAGTTGCTGGAGACTCGGCTCGCGTCCGGGTCCGGGGACCCCAAGCACGCCGCGACCAACGCCAAGCACATCAAGGACAGCCTGGCCGAGGCGCACGTCGTCGGTGACCTGGTTGGCCTGGAGGCGCGGCTCGACCAGGTGATCGCGCACGCCGCGGTGGCGCTGGACCACGCCAAGCACGCTCGTGAGGAGGCCCGGGCCGGGTCGATCGCGCGCAAGCAGCAGCTGGTCGAGGAAGCCGAGGCGATGGCCGAGGAGTCGACGCAGTGGAAGGTCGCGGGCGACCGGCTGCGCGGCATCCTCGACGAGTGGAAGACGATCAAGGGCGTCGACCGCAAGACCGACGAGCAGCTGTGGCGCCGGTTCTCCAAGGCCCGGGACACGTTCAACCGTCGTCGCGGCTCCCACTTCGCCGACCTCGACCGGCAGCGCGCGACCGCGAAGGGCCGCAAGCAGGAACTGGTCGACGAGGCCGAGCGCCTGTCCGAGTCGGACGACTGGGGTCCGACCGCGGGCCGCTACAAGGAACTGATGCTCGAGTGGAAGGCGGCGGGCCGCGCGCCCAAGGACGCCGACGACGCACTCTGGCAGCGGTTCCGCGCGGCGCAGGACAAGTTCTTCAGCAGGCGGTCCTCCGTCTTCGACGAGCGTGACGCCGAGTTCGCCGAGAACGCCAAGCTCAAGGAAGACCTGCTCGCCGAGGCCGAGAAGATCAACCCGCAGGGCGACCTCGACGCCGCCCGCGCGCACCTGCACAAGATCCAGGAGCGCTGGGAGGAGATCGGCAAGGTCCCGCGCGAACGCATCCGCGAACTCGAGGGCAGGCTCCGAGCCGTCGAGGAGAAGGTCCGCACCGCCACCGACGCCCAGTGGCGCCGCACCGACCCCGAGGCCGAGGCCCGCGCCGCCCAGTTCCGTGAGCGGGTCGAACAGTTCGAGGCCCAGGCCGCCAAGGCCCGCGCCGCGGGCGACAAGCGCCGCGCCGAACAAGCCGAGGCACAGGCCGCCCAGTGGCGCGAGTGGCTCGCCGCCGCCGAGCAGGCGGTCGCGTCCCGCTAGTCCGGGTTCGGGTGAAGGCCATCGTCGGGGATACCCCGGGGGTGGCCTTCTCTCGTTGGGGATGGGTTCTTGGTTGCCTCCTACGGTTCGGTGGGGAGCCGCGGTCGGCGATCGCTGCCGGTCAGGTGGAGTCGGCGGTGACCAGGTGGGGCTTTCCTCTCTGTCGTGGTTGAGCGGGCCCGGGTGGTCAGGGGGTGGGGGACGGCTCCGGGGCCGAGGGGGTGTCGCGTAAGGCGCGTAAAGGGGACAGGACCACCCAGAGCGAGGACGCGAGCCAGCCTGAGACGGCGACCCACAGGGTTTCGCGGACGCCGATGGTGGAGGCGAGGGTTCCGCCCAGGAGAGCGCCGAGGGGCAGGGTGCCCCAGACGATGAAGCGGACGCTGGCGTTCATCCGGCCGAGAAGGTGGTCGGGGCAGATTGCCTGACGGAAGCTGACTTGGGCGATGTTGTAGATCACCGCCGCGAAGTTCACCATCAGGAAGCCGACGATCAGCAGGGCCATCGGCCAGCCGGGGGTGGCGAGAGGGATCAGGAAGCCGAACGGGGTGCTGGCCAGGGGGACTAGCCAGATCGCGCGGGCCGTGCCGATGGCGGCGTTGACCTTCGTCGCGAGGACGGCGCCGATGATGGAGCCGATTCCTGCCAGGGCCATGACCAGGCCGATCTGGCCGGGCGTCAGGCCGATGGTCTTCGCGAGGAACAGGACGAACACCGCGGTCTCCACGCCGAAGAACAGGTTCCACGACGCCGTGCACAGCGCGATCGGGCGCAGGTAGCGGTTGTGGACGACGAAGCGCAGGCCCTCGACGACCTCGGCGCGGAGGTGGCGTTCGGGTGGGCGGTGTGGGGCGGGTTCGACGGCCTTGATCCGGCTGAGCATCAGGGCTGAGGCCAGGTAGCCGACGCCGGTGGCGAGCATGGCGTTGGCGGCGCCGATGACCTGGCTGAGGGCGCCGCCCGCGGCGGGGCCGCTGAGTTGGGCGACCGACTGGCTGGCCTGGAGCTTGGCGTTGCCCTCGATGAGGTGTTCGCGGCCGACCAGGGACGGCAGGTACGCCTGGTAGCCGATGTCGAAGAACACCGTGCACGCGCCGACCAGTAACGCGACCACGACGAGTTGGCTCAGCGTGAGCCAGCCGAGCCAGCCCGCTAGCGGCACGGTGAGCAGCAGGGCCGCTCTCGCGAGGTCCATGCGCACCATCAGGGGTTTTCGGCGCATCCGGTCGATCCACGCACCCGCTGGGAGGCCGATGAGCAGGAACGCGGCGGTCTCGGCCGCGGTCAGCACGCCGAGCTCGAACGGGGTCGCGTTCAGCACGGCGATCGCGAGCAGGGGGAGCACGATCTGGCCGATGTTGGTGCCGAACTGGGCGATCGTGTCGCCGATCCAGAGGCGGCGGAAGTCGGGGTGGGTGTGCAGGGCGGTGGTCATGATTCGAGGGTGCCTGAGTGATTGGAAAGCGTCAATCGGTTATCCACAGGCGTGATCTAGGCTTGCGCGGTGACCGAGAAGCGGGAGGCCACCCCGGCCGAGCTCGAGGCGTTGGGCTCGGCGATCCGGCTGCGCATCATCCGCCTCGCCTACCAGCGTCCACTGACGAACAAGGAAATCGCCGAACGCCTGGGCAAGGATCCGGCGACGACGCTGCACCACGTGCGGAAACTCGTCGCCGCGGGATTTCTGGAGGCGATGCCGGAACGGCGGGGCAACCGGGGCGCCAAGGAGATCCCGTACCGGGCGGCGGGCGTGTCCTGGGGATTGAGCTTCCGCGACGACGATCGGGTCGGCCTCGCCGAGGCCATGCTGCAGGCGTATCTGGGCGAGGTTTCCGACGCCGGCCTGGGCAAACTCCTCCAGACCAGGCTGGTCGTGCAGATCGACGAATCGGCCAAGGCGGAGCTGATGGACCGCATCGAGGCGGTGCTCGACGAGTTCGTCCAGCGGCCCCTCGAACCCGGTGCCGAGCGCACCGCCGTGTACGTGGCGTTCTACCCCGGGGAATAACCGGGTCGAATTGGTCGCTCAGACGTGCGACCATGGAATGACGGAATCGACCGATTCCCCGCGACACGAAGGACGGGTCAACCAGGTGACAGAGGAATTCACTCAGCAGGACATCAACGGCGCGGTGGCCGACCCGGCTGAGCTCTCCCTCGGTGATCTGGAGCGGGAAGAGCGGTCTTCACTACGCCGAGTAGCCGGTCTGTCGACCGAGCTCCAGGACATCACCGAGGTCGAATACCGCCAGCTGCGACTCGAACGGGTCGTGCTGGTCGGGGTCTGGACCGACGGCTCCGCGCTGGAGTCGGAGGCCTCGCTCGCGGAGTTGGCCAGGCTGGCCGAGACCGCGGGTTCCGAGGTGCTCGACGGACTGGTCCAGCGCCGCGACAAGCCGGACTCGGCCACCTACATCGGCTCCGGCAAGGTCAACGAACTGGCCGACATCGTGCGCTCGACCGGCGCGGACACGGTGATCTGCGACGGCGAGCTCTCGCCAAGCCAGCTGCAGCAGCTGGAGGCGCGGCTCAAGGTCAAGGTCATCGACCGCACCGCGTTGATCCTCGACATCTTCGCCCAGCACGCCCGGTCCCGGGAGGGCAAGTCCCAGGTCGAGCTGGCGCAGCTGCAGTATCTGCTGCCGCGCCTGCGTGGTTGGGGTGAGACGCTGTCCCGCCAGGCCGGTGGTCGCGCGGGCGGCGGCAACGGTGGTGTGGGTCTGCGTGGTCCCGGTGAGACCAAGCTCGAGACCGACCGACGGCGCATCCGGGCCAAGATCTCCAAGCTGCGCAAGGAGATCAAGGCGATGTCGACCGTCCGCGACACCAAGCGCGGGCGCCGGGTCGCCAACGAGATCCCGAGCGTGGCCATCGCCGGCTACACCAACGCGGGCAAGTCGAGCCTCCTCAACGCCCTTACCGGCGCCGGGGTGCTCGTCGAGGACGCGCTGTTCGCCACCCTCGACGCGACGACTCGCCGCACCGAGACACCCGACGGCCACACCTACACGCTGACCGACACGGTCGGGTTCGTGCGCCACCTGCCGCACCAGCTGGTCGAGGCGTTCCGCACCACGCTCGACGAGGTGGCCGACGCCGACCTGGTCCTGCACGTGGTCGACGGCGCAGACCCGATGCCGGAGTGGCAGGTCACGGCTGTGCGCGAGGTGCTCAACGAGATCGGCCACCGGCGCGATCTGCGGATGCCGCCCGAGCTGGTGGTGGTCAACAAGGTCGACGCGGCCAGCGAGTTCGCGCTGGCCCGGCTGCGCCACCTGCTGCCCGGCGCGGTGTTCGTCTCCGCGGCCACCGGGCAGGGCATCACCGAGCTGCGCGAACGCGTGGGCGAGCTGCTGCCCCGGCCGAGTCAGGAGGTCGACGTGCTCGTGCCCTACGCGCGGGGCGAGCTCGTGGCGAGGGTGCACCGCGAGGGCGAGGTCCTGTTCGAGGACCACACCGAGGCGGGCACGCAGCTGCGGGCCAGGGTCAAGGCCGACTTGGCGGGCGTGCTCGAAGGGTTCGCCGTCAACGGCACCTCGGCCTGAATCAGCACAGAGTGACATCGGCGGCCCGGAGTGATCCGGGCCGCCGACGCACATCCGGGTGAACGCGACGCGGCCGGACACGTCTTAGCTGTTGTGAGCCTCCCGGCGGCTACCGTGGGTGGGGGTAGTCGTCGACTGGGAGGTGCCTGTGCGGGCGTTGGTGACCGCTGCGATCGTGGCTGGTCTGCTGGGATGGGGACCAGCGGTCGCGTCGGCCCAACCGAAGGCGGCCGACGCGTGCGTCACCGCGGACAAGCGGCTGGGTGAGCTGTCCGGGCTCGTGTCCGACGGCAAGCGCTGGTACGCGGTCAACGACGGCGGCACCAAGTCGACGGTCTATGTGCTCACCAAGGACTGCAAGGTCGAGAAGGTGATCAACGGCCCGACCGACCCGTTCGACGTCGAGGACCTCGCCCGCTCCGCCGACGGCACGTTCTGGCTGGCCGACACCGGCGACAACGACAAGAAACGCGAGACGGTCGCGCTGATCTCGCTCACCGCGGACGGCAAGACCAAGATCCACCGGCTGACCTACCCGGACGGCGCCCACGACACCGAGGCGCTCGTGCTCGACCGCTCCGGCACGCCGTATCTGCTCACCAAGAACCCGTTCGGCCGCGCCGACATCTACCGCCCGACCGCGGCGATCGCCAGCCCCGGCCCCACGAAGCTGGAGAAGGTCGGCACCGTGCAGCTGACCAGCACGGATACCCAGGGCGGCCCGGTCAACCCGGCCATCGGCTCGGTGGTCGTGACCGGGGCGGCGTCCAACCAGGACGGCACCGTCGTGGCACTGCGCACCTACACCGACGCCTACCTGTACCCGGTGCGCGACGGCGACCTGCTGGGCGCGTTCAAAGCGACTCCCGTGCGCGTCCCGCTGCCCAACGAGAAGCAGGGCGAGGCGATCGCGCTGGAGCCCGACGGCACGCTGGTGTCGGCGTCGGAGGGCGTCGGGCAGCCCGTGCGCACCGTGACGGGCGCGGCCGCCCTGGTGGCGCCGAAGCCTGACTCCGCGGGCGGCTCGCAGTCGAGCGGCCAAGCGGCGGCCGCGTCAGGCTCCGGCGACAGTGGACTGTCCACACTCCCCGCCATCGGGTTCACCGTGGTGGCGGTCGGCGGCATCCTGCTCTACATGCACCGCCGATCCGCCAAACGCCGTTAGAGACGGCGCAGAACCGCGACGACCTTGCCCAGGATGGTGGCCTCGTCGCCGGGGATCGGCTCGTAGGCGTCGTTGTGCGGCAGCAGCCACACGTGGCCGTCGCGCCGCTTGAACGTCTTGACCGTGGCCTCGCCGTCGATCATCGCCGCGACGATCTCGCCGTTGTTCGCCGTCGGCTGCTGGCGGACCACGACCCAGTCGTCGTTGGCGATGGCGGCGTCGATCATCGAGTCGCCCGCGACCTTGAGCATGAACAGCGATCCCTCGCCGACCAGCTCCTTGGGCAGCGGGAACACGTCCTCGACGGCCTGCTCGGCCAGGATCGGCCCACCGGCGGCGATGCGGCCGACCACCGGCACGTACGTCGGCTTGGGGCCCTGGTCGGCCTGCTCGATGAGCACCGGGGCGATCTGCTCGCCGCGCAGCTGCGCGGGCGTCGCGTCGGCCGGGAGCACCCCGATCGCGCGCGGGCGGTTCGGGTCGCGCCGCAGGTAGCCCTTCTCCTCCAGCGCGCGCAGCTGATAGGCCACTGAGGACGTCGACGTCAGGCCGACGGCCTCACCGATCTCGCGCACGCTCGGCGGGTAGCCGAAGCGCTGCACCCACGACCTGATGACCTCGAGCACCTGACGCTGCCGCAGCGGCAGCTCGTTTCCGTCCGGCGTCTGGTCCAGCTCGGGGAAACTGCGCACGTTGCCCCCCGACAAGGGCTTCCGCTTCGGTGCCCCTGCGGGCTTGCTGCCACTCGTGCCTGCCACTGCGCTGCCTCCCTGCGAACCCGGGACGAGGCTCGTGTCCCGGCGGTGGATCGTCTTCGATCTTCTCCGACATCGACGTTAGTCCGCCGACCTGGGCAGATCAAACACCTGTTCGAGCGACACGCCGATCGGGTATCGATTTTGTCGGTGGCGGGTGGTAGACATTCGCACGGGCGTTCGATCGAACGGCCGTTCGAGGAGGTTGCGATGGCGGCGACACTAGCATCCAGGTCAGTCGGCTCGGTGACGAGCCGATCCGTGCACGTGGCGGCCCCGCCGGTACCCGCGCTGCGGCCCGCGCGGCCCATCGGCCAGGGCAGGCTCCGACCGCCCACGCGCAGGCGTCGGGTCAACGCCCCGCACGTCGTCGCCGCGCCGGAGTGCACCCCGCGGCCTGCTCCGCTGCCGGTCATCGTGCTGCTGAGCGTCGCGACGGTCGTCGCGCTCGCGTTCCTCGGCCTCGGCGCGTTCGCCGGATCGATGGCGGGTGCCGACGTGCCCGCGACGACGACGGTCGTCCGGGTCGAGCCGGGCGAGAGCCTGTCGGAGTTGGCCGCCAGGATGGCGCCGGACAGCGACGTGGCCGCGGTGGTCGTCAAGATCCGGGAACTGAACAATCTTGACGGGTCCGCCGTCCGGGTCGGGCAACCGCTGACGGTGCCCTTCTCCCGCTGACCCGACCGCGCGACGGGTGTCGCGTATCCCACAGCTCCGCGTGCTCTTCCCGAGTCCCCGCATGCCGCCCGGCGTGTGGGGACTCTGTCGTTCACCGGCTCGATCAGGCGAGTTCATGAATCAGCCGAACGGGTGAATAACTCGGCTCACCGTGATGTTGGAACTACTGCACGTTGATGTCACGACCGCTCGGGTGGCGACGGCCTGTCGAGTTGCATGATCTAGCGTCTAGGCATACGGTCGACCCCAACATCTAGTAGTTACGCCGTTGTAGTTCGTCCACAGGTTGGGGTGAGTTATCCACCCCTTATCCACAGATCGATCACCAGATGTGGTCGTGGGCGGCCGTCAAGCGGCCACTCGGATGGTCGGAGCAGGAGAGGGAGGATGAGATCCGATGCGATGTCCGTTCTGTCGCCACTCCGACTCCCGGGTCGTCGACTCGCGTGAGGTCGACGAGGGCCAAGTCATCCGCAGGCGCCGGTCGTGCGCGGAGTGTGGCCGCCGGTTCACCACGGTCGAGGAGGCGGTCCTCGCGGTGGTCAAGCGGTCGGGCGTGACCGAGCCGTTCAGCCGGGACAAGGTGGTCACCGGGGTGCGGCGGGCCTGCCAGGGCAGGCCGGTCGACGAGGACCAGCTGCAGCTGCTCGCGCAGAAGGTCGAGGAGTCGATCCGGGCCACAGGCAGCGCCGAGATCCCCAGCCACGAGGTCGGCCTGGCCATCCTCGGACCGCTGCGCGAACTCGACGGCGTCGCGTATCTGCGCTTCGCCAGTGTCTACCGGTCGTTCTCGTCGGTCGAGGACTTCGAGAAGGAGATCGCCGACCTGCGCGCGGCGATGGCGGGCGAGTCGCTGCCCGATGAGGACTAGGCGCGGATCCCGCGGGCGCGGGACCAAGAACCACAAGCTACGGCCGCATCGGACGGGGAGCCCGGACGTGGCCACACCAGTACAGGCCAGTGATGAGGAAGAGGGACTTGTCATGACCGAAACCGTGGGGACCCCCGCGGCGAGCGCGCGCGCGGAGCGCAACGGCTCGCCGAAGCGCGGACTGCGGGTCGAGCGCGTCTACACCACCGAGGGGGTGCATCCCTACGACGAGGTGACCTGGGAGCACCGCGACGTGGTGATGACCAACTGGCGTGACGGGTCGGTGAACTTCGAGCAGCGCGGTGTCGAGTTCCCCGACTTCTGGTCGGTGAACGCCACGAACATCGTGACCAGCAAGTACTTCCGCGGCGCGGTGGGCACCGCGGTGCGCGAGCACTCGCTGCGCCAGCTGATCGACCGCGTGGTGAAGACCTACGTCGCCGCTGGCGTCAAGCACGGCTACTTCGCCACCACGGCCGATGCCGAGGTCTTCGAGCACGAGCTGACCTGGATGCTGCTGCACCAGGTGTTCAGCTTCAACTCCCCGGTGTGGTTCAACGTCGGCACCAGCTCGCCGCAGCAGGTCAGCGCGTGCTTCATCCTCGCGGTCGACGACACGATGGACTCGATCCTCAACTGGTACAAAGAAGAGGGGCTGATCTTCAAGGGCGGGTCGGGTGCGGGCCTGAACCTGTCGCGGATCCGCTCGTCGAAGGAACTGCTGTCCTCCGGCGGCACGGCCTCCGGTCCGGTGTCGTTCATGCGCGGCGCCGACGCCTCCGCCGGGACCATCAAGTCCGGCGGCGCGACGCGGCGCGCGGCGAAGATGGTCGTGCTCGACGTCGACCACCCCGACGTCGAGGAGTTCATCGAGACCAAGGCCCGCGAAGAGGCCAAGATCCGCGTGCTGCGCGACGCGGGCTTCGACATGGACCTCGGCGGCTCCGACATCACGTCGGTGCAGTACCAGAACGCCAACAACTCGATTCGCGTGTCGGACGAGTTCATGCACGCCGTCGAGTCCGACGGCGGGTTCGGCCTGCGCTCGCGCACCACCGGCGAGGTCATCGAGAGCGTCGAGGCCAAGTCGCTGTTCCGCAAGCTCGCGAAGGCCGCGTGGGAGTGCGCCGACCCGGGCATCCAGTACGACGACACGATCAACGCCTGGCACACCTGCCCGGAGTCGGGCCGGATCACCGCGTCGAACCCGTGCAGCGAGTACATGCACCTGGACAACTCCAGCTGCAACCTGGCGTCGCTGAACCTGATGAAGTTCCTCGCCGACGACGGCACGTTCGACGCCGAGACCTTCGCCAAGGCCGTCGAGATCGTCATCACCGCGATGGACATCTCGATCTGCTTCGCCGACTTCCCGACCGAGCCGATCGCCGACACCACGCGCAAGTTCCGCCAGCTGGGCATCGGCTACGCCAACATCGGCGCGCTGCTCATGGCGACCGGCCACGCGTACGACTCCGAGGGCGGCCGGGCGCTCGCCGCGGCCATCACCTCGCTGATGACCGGCACCGCGTACCGCCGCTCCGCCGAACTGGCGGGCGTCGTCGGCCCGTTCGAGGGCTACGCCCGCAACGCCGAGTCCCACCAGCGGGTCATGCGCAAGCACGCCGCGGCAAACGACCTGCTGCGCACCCACCACTCGACCGACGCCGCCGTGCAGCGCGTGGCGACCCGCGAGTGGCAGGCCGCGCTGGAGATCGGCACGCGCGACGGCTGGCGCAACGCGCAGGCCAGCGTGCTCGCCCCGACCGGCACCATCGGCCTGATGATGGACTGCGACACCACCGGCATCGAGCCCGACTTGGCCCTGGTCAAGTTCAAGAAGCTCGTCGGCGGCGGCTCGATGCAGATCGTCAACCAGACCGTGCCGCGCGCGCTCACCTCCCTGGGCTACCAGGACGAGCAGGTCGAGGCCATCGTCGAGTACATCGCCGAGCACGGCCACGTCGTCAACGCGCCGGGCCTGCGCAAGGAGCACTACGAGGTCTTCGACTGCGCCATGGGCGAGCGCTCCATCGCGCCGATGGGCCACGTGCGGATGATGGCGGCCGTCCAGCCATTCATCTCCGGCGCGATCTCCAAGACGGTCAACATGCCGGAGGCGGCCACTGTCGAGGACGTCGAGGAGATCTACTTCCAGGGCTGGAAGCTGGGCCTCAAGGCGCTGGCCATCTACCGCGACAACTGCAAGGTCGGCCAGCCGCTGTCCGCGGGCAAGGGCGCCAACAACGGCACGACGGCCACCGCCGAGCCGGAGAAGGTCATCGAGTACCGCCCGGTCCGCAAGCGCCTGCCGAAGAAGCGCCCGTCGCAGACGGTGTCGTTCACCGTCGGCGGCGCCGAGGGCTACCTGCACGCGGGCTCGTACCCCGACGACGGCCTCGGCGAGATCTTCGTCAAGCTCGGCAAGCAGGGCTCGACCCTGGCGGGCGTGATGGACGCGTTCTCGATGTCGATCTCGGTGGGCCTGCAGTACGGCATCCCGCTTGAGTTCTACGTCTCGAAGTTCCAGAACCTGCGCTTCGAGCCCGCCGGGATGACCGACGACCCGGACGTGCGCATCGCCACCAGCGTCCTGGACTACCTGTTCCGCAGGCTGGCCCTGGACTACCTGCCGTACGAGAAGCGCGCCCAGTTGGGCGTCTTCACCGCCGACGAGCGGTCGGCCCAGGTGGCCGCGGACTACAGTGGACAGTCTGATGTGGACCTGGAAGGTCTGCGGACGACGGTCGACGCGAGCCCGCGGGCGACGATCGAGGCGGCCGAGGACAAGCCGGAGGCGCACAGCTCGACCGAGCTGCTCGAACTGCACCTGGGCAAGGCGGCGGACGCTCCGCTGTGCATGACGTGCGGCACGAAGATGCGTCCCGCCGGTTCCTGCTACGTGTGTGAGGGCTGCGGCAGCACTTCCGGCTGCAGCTGATCCAGGTCGAACCGAAGGGCCGGGAGTCTTCTGACTCCCGGCCCTTTCGGCGTGATGGCCGTGACACAGCCGGTGACGTGTCGACCGGGCAGGATCGAGGGTGTGGACGGGGTCGACGAGTTCGAGGCGCAGCGGTCGCGGTTGTTCGGGATCGCCTATCGGATGTTGGGGTCGGCGGCGGCGGCCGAGGATGTCGTGCAGGACGCCTACCTGCGGTGGCTGCGGGCGGATGACGTCGAGCAGCCGAGTGCGTGGTTGGCGACGGTGGTCACGAATCTCTGTCTCACCGAGCTGACGTCCGCCCGGGCCAGACGCGAGCGGTATGTCGGGCCGTGGCTGCCGGAACCGGTCGCGACCGGCGACGGTGTCCTGGGGCCGGTCGATACCGTTGAGCAGCGCGAATCGGTGTCTTTCGCGCTGCTTGTGCTGCTGGAGCAGCTGAGTCCGGTCGAACGCGCGGTGTTCGTCCTCCGCGAGGCCTTCGCCTATCCGCACGCCGAGATCGCGGGAATCCTCGGGCTGAGTGACGCCAACTGCCGCCAACTTCACCACCGGGCCAAGCGCAGGCTCGACGGACATCGGCCGCGCGCATCCGCCGAGCGGGACCACGTGCTGGTGGAGCGGTTCTTCGCCGCGGCCCAACTCGGGGACGTCGAGGCGTTGGAGCGGCTGTTGGCCGACGACGTCGTGTCGTGGGCCGATGGGGGCGGCAAGGTCAACGCGGCGCGCAGGCCGGTGGTCGGGGCGAATCGGGTCGCGCGGTATCTGGTCGGGCTCTTCTCCCGGCTCATCACGGCGACCGAGGTCGCGGTGGTCGAGGTCAACGGGGACATCGGGGTGTTCGGCCGCGACGAGAGCGGTGCGTCCGGGCTGTTGGTGCCGCAGATCGACGACGGCAGGGTCGTCGCGGTGCGGATCGTGGCGAATCCGGACAAGCTCGGGTTTCTGCTGGGCCAGCTGTCACGTTCCGGCGAGCTGTCCGGTCTTCAGGGATGACACTGGAGGAACCATGACCATTCTTGTGACCGGCGGCACGGGCGTGCTCGGCCGTGTCGTAGTGCGCCAACTCCGCGAAGCTGGGCGGGACGTCCGTTCGGCGAGCCGGAGCACGACACCGTCCGTCGACCTGCTCACCGGCGATGGCCTGGCGGCCGCGATGGACGGAGTGGATGTCGTAATCCACTGCGCGACAACGCTTGGACGCAAGGACATCCGGGCCACGGAGAACCTGATCAGCGCGGCTAACGGCGCCCACCTTGTCTACATCTCCATCGTGGGCGTCGACCGGATCCCGCTCCCGTACTACAAGGCCAAGCTGGCGGCCGAGCGGCTGGTCGAGCAGTCCGGCCTGCCGTGGACCGTCCTGCGGACAACGCAGTTCCACGACCTGCTGGCCAAAATCTGGGAAGTGCAGCGGCTACCCGTCGTGTTCACCCCGGCACTGCGGTTCCAGCCCGTCGACACCGAGACCGTCGCCGCGCGGCTCGTAGAGCTGGCGGCGGGCCCGCCTGCCGGACGGGTCGACGACCTGGGTGGACCCAAGATCGAACAGGCCCGTGACCTGGCCAAGGCGTATCTGCGGGCCAAGGGCAGCCGCAAGCCGACCGTGCCGTTCCGCCTGCCCGGCCGCACGTTCGCGGCGTACCGGCGGGGCGACCATCTGGTGCCGGACCACGCCGGCGGCCGGGGCTTCGACGAATTCTTGAGTCAGACCTGACCAGGGCGGCGTCTATGATGTGATGGCCGGTTCGGGGGGACCGTTCGCGCGCGTGCGTGGCGGCCGTCCAACCTGAGGTGGGGGGAATGAGCAGTCCGGAGGGTGAGCCGCGCCCGGAGCCGGTGTTACCACCCAACTACAACGAGATCTTCCTGTCGCAGGTCTCGGTGGTCACCCTCGCGCCGCCGCCGCGCAAGAACTCGCCGTTCGTGCTGGTCGCGGTGCTGAGCATCGTGCTGGTCGGGGTGCTGACCATCGCGGTCGCGGGCAAGATCACCTCGGGCGGAACCGAGACGACGATCGAGGGGCACGCGCTGGCCGTGGGGGAGCAGCCCATGGCCGACCAGCCGAAGGCCGACCTGGGCACGCTCGCCGACGTCGCGGCCAACAAGCTGCTCACCCCCGGCGCGCCGCTGCCGTCGGTCGACTGCGCGCTGCCTGAGCTGGGCACCGAGGCTGGCGAACTCGACGCGTACTACCGCATGGGGATCGCCTGCCTCGACCAGGCGTGGCGTCCTGTCCTGACCGCCGCGGGCCTGCCATTCCGCAGCCCCGGGCTCAACATCGACGACTCCCCGCGCAGCAAGTGCGGCTTCGCGCCAGGTGAGGAAGAGGCGACCGCGTTCTACTGCGCGCGCGACAAGGTCATCTACATGCCGCGCAAGCGGTTGATCCGGGACGCGGGGGAGGAGACCGCCTACCACCTCGCCGTGCTGGCCCACGAGTACGGCCACCACGTGCAGGCGCTGTCGGGCATCCTCGGCGCGGTCAACGAGCGGGAGCGGCAGGCCGACGAGGACGAGACGCTGGAGCTGTCGCGGCGGGCCGAACTGCAGGCGAACTGCTTCGCGGGCATGTTCCTCGCCGCGGTGTCCGGGCGCGGGTCGGTCGACGCGGACTTGGCGGAAGAGTCCGCGGAGAGCTTCGAGGACACGCAGGGCACCGACACCCACGGCACGCGCGACAACCAGCTCACGTGGGCGAAGGCCGGGTTCGACGGGAAGTCCAGCGCTTCGTGCAACACCTGGTCGGCCCCGGCGGACAGCGTTAAGTAGCACAGTCAAATAGGTTGGTTAGGCAGAGCGCCATTCGGCGAGGACGCGTTCGATGTCGTCGCGGATGCGTTCGCGGGCCTCCGCACGCGGGACACCGGCCATGAGCATCGCGTCGTACCCGGTTTCCTCGTGCCGGATCGCGGCGACGACGGCGAGCGTCACCGCGCCCTCGTCGAGCGCGCGGCCCGCCGCGGAACGGCCGACCCGCCCGCTGCTGCGCGTGCCCGCGTGTTCGGCGATCGCCTGCGCGCGGTCGGCGGCGAGGCGGGGGAACAGGGCGACGATCCGTGCCGCGAACGCCGCCTGGAACTCGACGTCCTGGGCCGCGCGGCGTTCGCGGTCGCGCGCCTTGCGGCGTTCGCGCAGTTCCTCGTCGGCGAAGCACTGCTCCTCGGCCGCCTCCAACGCGGCGTGCTCGACCAGCAGACCGCACCGCTGAAAGCGTTTGCGCGACTTGTTCCACTTGACCACGATCGCGGCGAGCCCGCTGGCCTTGTGGGCGCGGCGGGTGAGCGCGGTGTCGCCGGACGGGAGGAACACGAGGTGTCCCATGTCCGCGCAGTCGACGCACACCGGCAGGTCGTTCTCCAGGAAGTGGAAGTCGCCCGTGTCGCGGCACAGCGTGCAGTACCAGTGCTTGTCCTGCTGGATCACGACAAGGTCCGGCACCTTCTGCTGCTTCGCGAGCACCTTCTCCCGGCGTGCCGGGGGCAGCGACGGGTCTGTCCAATGTGTCCGGTAGAGCTTGTCGTCGCCGGAGGTGAACCGCAGCGACCGGCGGTCGCGGGTCGCGGCGACATAGTCGACCGCGGACTCGGTCAGGCCCTTGTCGCGCGCCCATTGCGCCAGGATCGCCACGGCCTCGGCCAGCCGGTCGGCGGACACGGCCGCGACTTGGTCCAGCTGGTCCGTGCGGCCCTGTTCCCACGACTCGACCACGCGCCCGCTCAGCCAGCCGAGCCCGGCGAGCACGTCGATCGGCGCGACGTACTTCTTGCGCGCCAATAGTTCCTCGGCGACGGTCGCCACGCGGACAGCCAGCCTCACGAGCCCTCCGCCATCGTCCGGTAGGCGGGCCGGAAGAACTCGACGAGCGGCTTGCCGCGCACGATCACCCGCAGCGGGTCGAGCTGGTCGAGCAGCGCGTCGGGTCGGTCGGCGGCGATCGGCGCGTCACCCGTGCGCGGCGACGGCTTGCCCCAGAACGTGTCGAGCACCGAGGCAAGCGGCTCGCCGCGGTCGACCTCGACCGGCGCGGTGCTGTCGCGCAAAGAACGCAGGTGGTCGAGCAGTTCCTGGCGGCCGCGGCCGCGCCAGGCCAGGATCTCGAACGGGTCGGCGTCGAACGACTCGGCCAGCAGGTAGCACGCGGCGGCCAGGTGTTTGCACGGCACTTCCCAGTCGGGGCAGGAGCAGTCCATCGACAGCTCGCGCGACGAGTCCGGGAACAGGGACACGCCGACCTTGGCGAAAGCCTCCTCGATGTCGGCGGGCATCTCGCCCGCGAGCAGCTTCGCCATGAACAGCGCCTGCCCGGCCAGCGCCTTCTCCACCTCGATCCACTGGTCGGGGGTGAACGACTTGATCCCGATGCGCACGCGGTACGGCTCCGGCCGCGACCCCTGCACGGTCGCCACGACGATGCTCGTGGACAGCGACAGGCTCAGCACCTGCCCGGCGCGCGCGTAGCGCTTGCCGCGTTCGAGCCGCCCGCCCATGCCCAGCGACTCAAGGACTTCCAGGAACCTGCGTGACCACCACGTGCGCGCGATCTCGCCGTGCTGGCTGCGGGTGCGGATGCCGTTGTCGACGCGGATCGTCTTCGTCGGCTCGGTGCGCCACCATTCCTCACTCACCGACGGCCTCCGCGGACAGCGTCACCAGCTCGCGCAGCTCGGCGGTGGACAGCTCGGTCAGCCAGTCCTCACCCGCGCCGACGACGAGCTGGGCCAGCGCTTTCTTCTGCTCGATCATCTTGTCGATGCGCTCCTCCAGCGTGCCGATGCAGACGAACTTGCGCACCTGCACGTCGCGCCGCTGGCCGATGCGGAACGCGCGGTCGGTCGCCTGGTCCTCGACCGCCGGGTTCCACCAGCGGTCCAGGTGGATGACGTGGTTGGCCGCGGTCAGCGTCAGACCGGTGCCGCCCGCCTTGAGGGACAGCAGGAAGATCGACGGCCCGTCGCCCGCCTGGAACCGCTCGACCATCGCGTCGCGCTGCTTCTTCGGTGTGCCGCCGTGCAGGAACAGCACGTCGGTGTCGAACCGCGCGGACAGGTAGGGGACGAGCATCGAGCCGAACCCGGCGAACTGGGTGAAGCACAGCGCGCGGTCGCCCTCGGCCAACGCCTCTTCGAGGATTTCCTCCAGCCGCGCGAGCTTGCCGGAGCGGCCCGCGATGCGGGAGCCGTCACCGAGGAACTGCGCCGGGTGGTTGCACACCTGCTTGAGCTTGGTCATCGTGGCCAGCACCAAACCCTTGCGCTGCACGCCTTCGCTCTCGTCGATCTTGCCGAGCATGTCGTCGACGACCGCGCGGTAGAGCGTGGCCTGCTCGGTCGTCAGGTTGCAGAGCTGCTTCATCTCCAGCTTGTCCGGCAGGTCGTCGATGATCGTCGGATCGGTCTTGAGCCTGCGCAGCACGAACGGGCCGGTGACCCGGCGCAGCCGCGCGGCGGCGTCCTCGTCGCCGTAGCGCTCAACCGGAACCGCATAGCGCGCGCGGAACTTCGTCAGCGGACCGAGGAGGCCGGGGTTGGCGAAGTCCATGATCGACCACAGCTCGGCCAGCCGGTTCTCCACCGGTGTGCCCGTCAGCGCGACGCGGTGGCGGGCGGACAGCGACCGGATCGCCTGGGCCTGCCGGGAGGCGCTGTTCTTGATGTTCTGCGCCTCGTCGAGCACGATCCGGTCCCACGTCAGCTCGGCCAGTTCCTCCGAGTCGCGGGCGGCCAGCGCGTAGGTGGTGATCACGAGGTCGGCGTCGGCGACCGCGTCGGCCAAGGCGAGGCCGGTCATCCGGTCGGCGCCGTGGTGCACGTGGACCCGCAGTCCGGGCGCGAACTTCTCGGCCTCACGCTGCCAGTTGCCGACCACCGACATGGGACACACCAGCAGCGTCGGCGGTCGCGGGGTCATGCGCGAGACCGTTTCCAACGCGAGAAGCTGGACCGTCTTGCCGAGGCCCATGTCGTCGGCGAGGCAGGCGCCGAGGCCGAGGCGGTCGAGGAACGACAACCAGGCCAGGCCGCGCCGCTGGTACGGCCGCAGTTCCGCGCCGAAGCCAGGGGGAGTCTCGACCGGCTCCAGGGTGGCCTCGGCGGTGCCGCTGAGCAGGTCGGCCAGCCAGCCCGTGCCACCGATCCCGAGCACCGGCACCGGGAACGCGTCGTCCTCCGAGGGCATCCCCGCGAGGTCGATCACCTCGCCCGCCGTCATCTGGCCCGAGCCCGAGCGTTCGAGGAACGCCAAGCCCGCGGCGAGCCTGCGCTGATCGAGGTGGACCCACTGGCCGCGCACCTTGACCAGCGGGACCTTCGCCTTGGCCAGTTCATTCATCTCGTGCTCGCTGAGCGTCAGATCGCCCAGCGCGAGGTCCCAGCGGTAGTCGACCAGCTCGTTCTTGCCCAGCACGGTGTTGCGCGTGACCGTGCCCGCGGCGCCGCGCGACGTCGTGGTCAGGCGCAGACCGATGCCGGACGACGCACGCCACCAACTCGGCAGCAGCACGCCGAACCCGGCTTGGTCGAGCGCGGGGGCGTGGCTGAGGAACCGGTGGGCGCCTTCGGTGTTCACCTTCATCCCACGCGGCCGCGACTCGCGCAGGGCGATGTCGAGGTCGGGGAAGATCCGGCCCGCGCGGGCCAGGTCGGCGATCAGGAGTTCCTGCGGCCTGCTCACCCAGCGGTGCAGCACGCTCTCGCCGTCCCAGACCTGGTCGGCCGGGATGAGCACGCTCGGGTCGTCGGCGGCCTGGAGCAGGAACTCGATCTCCCAGTCCTCGGCCTGCGCGGGCGACTTCAACCGCAGGCACGTGCGGACCGGCGCCTCGCGGACCGCGGCGGACCGCCACGTGTCGAGCTGGCGCGCGAGGACGTCGATCAGGCTCGGGTCCGCGTCCATTCGCGGGTCTTCGACCAGCGCGTGCAGCAGGGCGCCCGAGGCTTCCTCGACCGCGCGGAAGCCGCCGGGCGGGGCGATCGGGTGATCGGCGAGCCGGACCCGCACTGCCGCGTCGACCAGCGAGTCGAGCAGGTCGCGCAGGATGTCGTCGGCGGCGCGGCCGTCGAGCAGGTCGGGTTCGTGCTGCTCGGCGCGCAGGACCGGCGGCATGCTGTCGCGCAGCCGGGCGAACCGGGCCGCGTCGACCCCGGACAGCACCGGCCGCCAGCGCGCGGCCGGGCCATCGGGTTCGGCCACGATCGCGGGCAGCACGCGGCCCCGGTCGACCAGATCCTCGGCGAGCGCGGCAACGGTCGCCACGAACCGGACGCTCGACCCGGGACGCACGTCGTCGGCGTGGTCGAGCAGCCGGGGCAGCTCGGCGGCCAGCGCGCCCGGGTCGCAGCCCAGCACCGGGACCCGCCACGGCCGCAGCGTCACCTCGCCCCGCAGCTTCGGGTGGTCGGCCAGCGGATCGCGGACCAACTCGGGCGAGTCGACGGGCGCGGAGGGGCGCGACGGCAGCAGCACCGGCAGGGTGCGCGCCTTGGCGGTGACCCCCAGCCGGTCGGCGAGGCCGTCGGTCGGGACGGCGAACGGGTGGGCGCGGTCGGACCGGCCCGCGCGCTTCGGCGCGAGATCCGAGTCCTCAGCCCACAGCGCCACCTCTCCCGCGGCCGTGGCCAGACAGTGCAGCGCCAACACGCGCTAGACCCTACAGACAGCCACCGTCAGTCCAGCGTGCGCAGCAGGAACTCGTAGACGATCGCCGACATGAACGCCCGCTGCTCGTTGTCCGCCGCCGCGCCGTGGCCGCCTTCGATGTTCTCGTAGTAGTAGGGCGTGTGGCCCTGTTCGATCATCCGCGCGGCCATCTTGCGCGCGTGGCCGGGGTGCACGCGGTCGTCGCGGGTCGAGGTCACGAAGAAGACCGGCGGGTACTCCCGTCCACTGTGGACGTTGTGGTAGGGGGAGAACTCCTTCAGGTAGGCCCAGTCGGCCGGGTCGTCGGGGTCGCCCCACTCGGCCATCCAGGACGCGCCCGCCAGCAGCAGGTGGTAGCGCTGGAGGTCGAGGAGCGGGACCTGGCTGACGACGGCGCCGAACAGCTCCGGGTAGCGCGTCAGCATGACGCCCGCGAGGAGCCCGCCGTTGCTGCCGCCCTGCATGCCGAGCCGCTCGTGGGTGGTGATCCCGCGGGCGACAAGGTCGCGCGCGACCGCGGCGAAGTCCTCGTAGGCGCGCGGCCGGTTCTCCCGCAGCGCCGCGCGGTGCCACGCCGGGCCGTACTCGCCGCCGCCGCGGATGTTCGCCACGACGTACGTGCCGCCCTGGGCGAGCCATGAGCGGCCCATGCCGCCCGCGTAGGACGGGGTCAGGGAGACCTCGAAGCCGCCGTAGCCGTAGAGCAGGGTCGGGCCGGTCGGGTTCTCCGGGCCGACGACGAAGTAGGGCACCTTCGTGCCGTCGTCCGAGGTGGCGAAGTGCTGCTCGACGTGCAGGCCGTCGGTGTCGAAGAACGCGGGCGCCTGCTTCAGTGTCTCGACGTCGCCGCCGATCTCGCCGCGCATCAGCGTCGCGGGCTGCAGGTAGCCGCTGACGTTGAGGACGTACTCGTCGCTCTCGTCCGGGTCGGTGTCGATCACGTCGGCCGAGCCGACATCCGGCACGCCGGGCAGCGGCGCGCGCGTCCAGCCGTCCGGACCCGGGGTCAGGACTTCCAGCTGGGACTTCACGTCGTGCAGCTCGTTGAGGATCAGGTGGTTGCGCGTCCAGGAGTACCCCGAGAGCGACGTGTGCGCGTCGGGCTCGAACAGGACCGCCAGCTCGCGGTCTCCGGCGAGGTAGGCGTCGAAGTTCGCGGCCAGCAGGGAACCCGCGCGGTACGTCGTGTCGGCGACGGTCCAGTCGGTGCGCAGCAGGATCAGCAGCCACTCGCGGTGCACGTCGGAGCTGGCGTCGTCGGGCACGTCGATGCGCACCAGGTCGCCGTCGGGGGTGCGGAGGAATTCCTCCGAGGTGAAGAAGTCCGGGTGCCGTCCGACGAAGTCGCGCTCGAAGCCGGGGGTCGAGTCGTGGAAGGCGTAGGCGGAGACGTCCTCGGCCTTGCCCTCGAACACGATCTCCGCTTCGTCGAGCGGCGTGCCGCGGCGCCACTCCTTGAGGACGCGCGGGTAGCCGGAGCTCGTGAGCGAGCCGTCGCCGAAGTCGGTGCCGACGTAGACGCGGTCGCGGTCGATCCAGCCGACCCGGGACTTGGCCTCCGGCAGGGTGAAGCCGTCGGCGACGAACTCGCGGGTGCGCAGGTCGAACTCGCGGACCACGGTGGCGTCCGCGCCGCCGCGGGACAGCTCGATCAACGCGATGTCGTAGTCCGGTCGCAGGACCTTCGCCCCGCTCCAGACCCAGTTCTCGCCCTCGCGCTCGCCCAGCGCGTCGACGTCGAGCAGGACATCCCACTCCGGCGCGTCGGTGCGGTACTGGTCGAGCGTGGTGCGCCGCCACAGGCCGCGCGGGTTGGCCGCGTCCTGCCAGAAGTTGTAGAGGAACTCGCCCCGGCGCCGCGGGTAGGGGATGCGGTCGTCGGCGTCGAGCACCTCGCGGATGCCCGCGCGCAGCGACTCGAACCGGTCGCCGCCGAGCTTGGCGGTCGTCTCGGCGTTGCGCTCCCGCACCCAGGCCAGGGCGGTCTCGTCGGTGACGTCTTCGAGCCACAGGTACGGGTCGTCGGTCATGGCCGCAAGTCTGCCATCGGCCCGCGGCGGCCGTAGCGTGGTGGATGTGCTGATCGGATTCGCGGTGCCGGTGTCGGGTTCGTGGGCCACCACGGACAACATCCTGAGCGTGGCGGAGCGGGCCGAGGATCTCGGCTACCACTCGCTGTGGACGTTCCAGCGGCTGCTGTCGCCGCCGGACGGGAGTTGGGGCGAGTCGTACCGGTCAGTGCTCGACCCGATCGCGACCACGGGGTTCCTCGCGGCTCGGACCAGCCGCGTCCGGCTGGGGATCGCGGTGCTCAACCTGCCGTTCTTCGCGCCGCCGCTGTTGGCCAAGCAGCTGGCGACCCTCGACGTGCTGTCCGGCGGACGCCTCGACGCGGGGCTGGGCATCGGGTGGGCCGAGGAGGAGTACGTCGCCGTGGGCGCTGACCAGCGCGGACGCGGGCGGCGGGCCGACGAGTACCTGCCGCTGCTGCGCCGCTTCTGGACCGACGACGTGGTCTCCCACGACGGCGACTTCTACAAGGTGCCGCCGACCAGGATGGACCCGAAGCCGGTGCAGCCGGGCGGGCCGCCGATCCTGCTGGGCGCCGCCGCGCCGCCCGCGCTGCGGCGCGCGGGCAGGCTGTGTGACGGGTGGGTGAGCAGCAGCCGAGCCGATCTCACGACGATCGGGAAGTCGATCGAGACCGTCCGCGAGGCGGCCAGGGAGGCCGGTCGCGACGCCGACGCGCTGCGTTTCGTCTGCCGGGGCGCGGTCCGGGTCCGATCCGACAAGCGCAGGCCGCTCGTCGGCACCCTCGACCAGATCCGCGGCGACTTCGCCATGCTGGCCGAGCAGGGGATCACCGAGCTGTTCGTCGACCTGAACTTCGACCCGGAGATCGGCTCACCCGACGCCGACCCCGCCGAGTCGATGCGTCGGGCGACCGACGTGTTGGCCGCTTTGGCGCCCTAGTCGCGCCAGCCCGCCACCTCGACACCCTTGGCGATGTCGAGCCGAAAGCCGAGTTCCAGCTCGGTCGACTTGCCCGGGGCGAGGTCGATCTTCCAGGTGACCTCGCCAAGGTCGGTCCGCTCGGCGGGCTCCGGGCGCAGCGTCACGTCGCGGACCACGATCTGCTCGCTGCGCGAGACCGGCACCTGGTCGATGACCGTGATGTGCGCGTCGCGCGGGCCGAAGTTGCCGACCTTGATCCGGTACGCGGCCTCCTGCTTGCGGGTGCTGCCCAGGACGGCCTTGCCCGCCGACCGGCGCACCAGCTCACGCTCGACCCGGATGCGCTCATCGACGCCCAGGGTGAGCTCGACTTCCTCGCCGGGCGCCCACGTCTCCAGGTCCGTCGCGCCGACGAACTCGTTGTCGTGGAAGATCGACGCCCTTCCCGGGCGGAGTGTGTGTTCAGAGTTGTTAGTCGCTGTCGCGCGCAGATAAGCCTCGGGGCCGCGCACCGGGACCGTCACGTGATCGGTCTTGGTTGGCAGCTCGACCACGGCGACTGTCGTGCGGTGGGCGGTGCCGTCGGCCGGGACGGCGATCTGTCGCGCGGGCCGGTAGGTCGCGGCGGTCGCGCCCTGCTCGACGGTCGCGAACGACTCCATCATCGGGGCAGGCGCAGCGGCCATGGCGGGCATCGCGCCGCCCGGGGCCGCCATGTCGGCGGCGGCGCCGTAGGCGCGGGCCATCTTCGGCGCGATCGGCCGGAGCACGTCGACGAACCAGGGCGACAGCTCGGGCACGTTGACGCCGTCGGCGGGCTGCGCGGTCGACAGCCGTAGGTCGCACTCCGGCCAGTCCTCGCCCGTGTGCTGGGTGATCAGGCCGTACCAGGTGACCGAGAGGGCGTTGTCGGCCAGCCGGACGTCGTAGCGCGACTCCCAGTTGCCGCCGTGGACGAGGTAGGACAGCTCGATCTCCAGGTCGCCGGACTCGGCCACCTCCAGCTCCACCTCGACGGCCATCCGGTCGGGGGCGCGGTGGGCGTAGCGGTCGGCGAGTTTGCGCTCGATCTCGTCGTGCTGCTCCATCGTCTTGCGCCTGACCTGCGCGAGATCGCGCTGCGCGGCCAGGACGTCGCCGAGCTGCCTGGCCAGCGCGCCGTTGACGTCGGCGACGCGGGCCGGGTCGGTCTCGTTGCGGGCCAGCGCGGGGGCGAACGTGCCGCCCACGCGCTTGGCCAGCGCGCTGACGACGTCGGCTTGGACCGTCAGCACCGACTCTTTGTCGCCGAGTTCGTCGATGGCCGCGCGGATCAGCTCGCGCTGCTCCTCCAGGTCCGCGACGGCGCCGTCGGGGGTGCGCGGGTGGTGCTCGGGGCGCACATCGACGCCGAGCACGGTCGCGGCGCCGCGGCCGGTGACCCGGACCGAGTCGGGGTGCAGCGAGAGCGGCAGGCCGCCGACCAGCACCCGCCGCGCGCCCGCGTCGAGGCTGATCAGGCCCTTGCGGGTGACGCGGGCCTGTCCCGGGTAGACGGTGACGGCGACGATCGGGGCTTCCAGAGGACTTGTCACGACGCGAGGCTACCCATCCCCGGCCCACCCGGCACGTGTCCACAGTGGATTCTTCGCCCTTTTGGCGGCATTGACACACCGTCGGACCTGGGGGAAAGGTTCGGACCCGACCTGCACCCTGCATCTTGGAGCCAACCATGAGACGTGCGCGACCCGCCGTCGCAGCCGTGGCCGCCCTGCTCGCGGTTCCCCTGCTCAGCACCCCCGCGTCCGCCCAGGCCGACCCGCCGAAGCCAGTGTTCGTCGACGGCCAGGCCCAGCCCGTTTTCGACCCGAACGACGTCGTCCGCGAGTCGCTGTGGGTGTCCGCGCCGGTCGACAGCGACTTCGACGGCAAGGACGACCTGGTCCACGTCGAGGTCGTCCGGCCCCGCGCCACCGAACTCGGTATGAAGGTCCCGGTCGTCTACCAGGCCAGCCCGTACTACGCGGGCGGCAACGACGTGCCCAACCACAGCGTCGACCAGGAGCTGTACGTCCCGGGCAAGCCGGGGCACGGCGACCACCGCACCGGTTCGCGCGGTCTGGCCGACGAGCGGGTGGCCGCGGCCGTCGGGCCGCGGGCGGCCATCACCTGGCGGTACGAGTCGTACTTCACCGCGCGCGGGTTCGCCGTGGTCTACGCCGAGTCGCTGGGCTCGGGGCTGTCCACCGGCTGCCCGACCAGCGGCGGCCGCAACGAGACAATCGGCGCGAAGTCGGTCGTCGACTGGCTCAACGGCCGCGCGGGCGGCCAGGACGCCTCCGGCAACGCCGTCACCGCGCCGTGGACCACGGGCAAGGTCGGCATGATGGGCGTGTCGTACAACGGCACCCTGCCCAACGCCGTCGCGACGACCGGCGTCCGCGGGCTTGAGACGATCGTGCCGATCGCGGCGATCTCCAGCTGGTACGACTACTACCGGGCCGACGGCTTGATCGTGGCGCCGGGGACGTTCCAGGGCGAGGACCTCGACGTGCTCGCCGACTACGTCTACACGCGCGCGGACCGCGAGGTCTGCAAGCCGGTGATCGCCGACATCGTGGCCCAGCAGGACCGGGTGACGGGTGACTACAGCCCGTTCTGGGACGAGCGGAACTACCTCAACGACGTCTCCGGCGTGCGCGCGTCGGTGCTGGCGGTGCACGGTCTGAACGACTGGAACGTCAAGATGACCCACGTCGACCAGTGGTACTCCGCGCTCAAGCGGCACGGTGTCGAGCACAAGATCTGGCTGCACCAGTCCGGCCACGCCGACCCCTTCCGACTGCGGCAGGCGGAGTGGCTGATCACGCTGAACCGGTGGATGTCGCACTACCTCTACAAGATCGACAACGGCATCGAGGACGAGCCGAAGGCGACCATCCAGCGCGAGGACCAGACCTGGCACGACGAGGCCGAGTGGCCGCTGCCCGGCACGTCGTCCGCGCGGCTGTATCCCGCGGCCGGGGGCGCGGCTATCGGTGGGCTGAGCGCGCGCTCGTCGTTTGGTAGGCCGGTGCTGGAGTCGCTGACCGACGACGTGTCGAAGACGGCCGAGGTGCTGGCGGCGGCGCCCGCCTCGGAGCACCGCCTGTCGTACGCGACGCGTCCGGCGACGCAGCCGCTGCGGATCAGCGGCGGGGTGACGGCCGACCTGCGGCTGTCGTTCACCCGTCCCGCGGCGAACGTGACGGTGCTGCTGGTCGACCGGGCGCCGGACGGCAAGACGTCGATCATCACCCGCGGGTGGACCGACCCGCAGAACCGGCACTCGCCCAGCCGCACCGAACCGATCCGGCCGGGCAAGGCCTACGACGTCGAGGTCGAACTGGTGCCGGACGACTATGTGCTCGCCGTTGGGCACAGCCTGGGCGTGGTGGTCATGTCGAGCGACTACGACTACACGCTGCGGCCGCAGCCGGGCGCCGGAGTCTCGGTGGATCTCGCCCGGAGCAGCCTGAAACTGCCGGTCGTGGGCGGTTCGGCGGCGCTGCGCTCATCGGTGGGATGACACCGGGGTGCACCCCTAGTGTGGAAACTGTTCACGCGGGAAGCCTTCCCCGGCGGATGACCGTCGTGGTCCGATCTTCGTAATCGGATCTCGCGGAGGTGGCAGTTGAACAGGTTCTTAGCCCTGGCATGCACCACCGTCGCCGCGGCGGCGCTCCTCGTTATCGGCGAGGGCGTCGCCGCGGCGGCACCGGCTTTCCAAATGCCGTTCCCGTGCGGGCAGGTGTGGGACGGGCAGACCCGGACCAACCACAGCCCGGCGAACGCGGTCGACTTCAACCGGGCCAACGACGACGGCGACGCGGTGGTCGCCGCGCTCGGCGGCCGGGTCACGCGGTCGGAGAGCGAGGGGGCGGTCAGCTATGGCAACTGGGTCGAGATCGACCACGGCAACGGCTGGCGCAGCCGGTACGCGCACCTGTCGGTGCGGCGGGTGTCGGTCGGCGCGACCGTCACGCAGGGGCAGTTGATCGGCAACGTGGGCAGCACGGGTGAGTCCAGCGGGCCGCACCTGCACTTCGAGGAACTGCTGAACGGCGTGCCGCAGCGGATCGTGTTCAACGGCAGCCAGATCCTCTATTGGGGCACGCGCAGCTACACCAGCCACAACCGGTGCGGCGGCGGGAACCCGTACTCGCCGGAAGAGGTGTGCGGCAGCGGCTTCAGCCGGATCGACTCGGCGGCGCTGGGCACACAGGGGACCACGTACCTGCTCTACAACTCGGGCACGGGCGTCAACTGCGTGGCGACGATCAAGGCGGTGTCGATCGGGACGCCGTCGTCGGTGTCGGCGTTCTTGGAAGTCCAAGGCGGGACACGGACCACGGACAGCGGGTCGTTCTCGTACTACGCGGGTCCGGTGAAGAAGTCGGCGGCCAACCAGTGCGTGAAGTGGGGCGGGTCGGTCGGGTCGTCGGCCTACACGAGCCCGTTCGAGCACTGCGGATAGCGTTCCCGGCCCGGCAGGACTCCCTGGTCCTGTCGGGCCGTTTGTCCACATGGGCCGAATTCATCCACAGCTGATTCGATTGTGTGGCAAAGGTTTCGCGGCGCCCGCACAGTGGACCCATGAACCTCGAACTCAACAACGGCGGCGACCTCGTGGCCGCGGTACCCAACCTCCTTGGCTTCCACCCCACCGACTCGGCCGTCGTCGTCACGGTCGAACCCAACGGCCCGAAGTTCGCCCTGGGCCCGGTATTCCGCGTCGACCTGCCGGCCCCCGACAACGTCGTCGGCCTCGCCGCCCACCTCGCCGACGTCTGCTCCCGCCACAACGTCCGCCGCGCCCTACTGGCGGTGGTCGGCGGCGAGAAGCTGTCCCACCGCCCATTCGTGGACCAGCTCATCGGCGACCTCAACCTGGTGGGCGTCGTGGTGGACCACCCGGTCTGGGTCAGCCGAGCCGAAGCAGGCGAACCGTGGTGGTGCTATCGCGAGCCGGATTGCGCGGGCGTCGTCCCAGACCCGGACGCCACAGCCTTCGCCGCCGCCCGCGCCGTCGAGGGCATGGTCAAGTACCCGAGCCGCGAAGCCTTGGTCGCCAGCCTCGCCCCCGACCCGCCCGATGTGGTCGACCGCCGCTCCCAGGCCCTGGACACCTTGGTGGGCGCCGAAGTCCGCGCCGCCACCAACGGCTGCTGCGACGCCGATGCCCTGGCCAAGGACATGACCCTCATCCACGCCGCCATCGCCGACTTCGCCGCCGCCACCCGAATGGAACCGGATCTCGACGAAGACCGCCTCGCCCGCTTGATCCTCGCCATGACCCACGAAGATGTTCGGGGCGAATGCTTCAAGATCGCGGTATCCCCACAATCCACCGCCGCCATGCGCCTGTGGACCCGCCTCACGAAGGCCGCCCCAATCCCGGAACGCGCCGAACCGGCCTGCTTCCTAGCCATAGCCGCCCACCTCCGAGGCGAAGGCGCCCTAGCCCACGCGGCGTTGACCCTGGCCCTGGAAGCCGACCCCGCCCACCCGATCGCAGGCCTACTCCGCTCCGCCATCCAACACGCGATGTCCCCGGACGAACTCCGCCACATCCTTACGCGCGCCCTCCACACGCCAGCCCCCCGAGAAGGCCCTGTATGTGGAGCCGCCGCAGCCTGACGGGGACGGGCCTGGGCGCGTGCCGCACATCCTGCTAGCCGGTCCAACCCCGGCAACCCCGGCACGTTGGCGCGACCACCGACCAACGGCGACGGTTCCCGCCTCGGCTGTCCGACCTGGCTTGGCCTGGCCCGGCGTCCGGTACGGCTCGGCCAAGGCTGAGCCCGGTGGTCCGGCTTGGCCCGCCTAGTTCGGGTCCAGCCCAGCCCAGCCCCGCCCGGCCCGGCCCGGCCCGGCCCGGCCCGGCCCGGCTCGGCTCGGCCCGACCCAGCCCAGCCCAGCCCGGCTCGGCCCGGCCCGGTGCGGTGCAGCCTGGCCGCGCTTGGCACGGCTGGCTCGGCTCGGCCCGGTGCGGCCTGGCCGCAGCTTGGCCCGGCTTGGCACGGCTTGTTCCGGCTCGGCTCGGCCCGGTGCGGTGCGGCCTGGCCGCGGCTTGGCACGGCTTGGTCCGGCTCGGCCTGGCGCCGCATTGCCTGGTCCGGCCTGGCTCGGCCGTGTCTGCCTGACTCGGCCTGGCTTGGCCGGCAGCGGCCCGGCCTTCTTGCCCCCGCTAGCCCTGCCTGGCCCAGTTCGGCCCGGATCGGGCCAGCCCCTCTAGCCTTTCCTAGCCAAGTCCAGGCGGGTTATGGCGAAGGACGAATCGCCCGGGTGTCAGGCGCGGGAGCGGGTGAACTCCCAGGCGTCGCTGACGATGGTGTGGAGGTCGGTGCGTTCCGGCTTCCAGCCGAGTTTCTCGGCGGCGGCGTCGGCGGAGGCGACCAACGTCGCCGGGTCGCCTGCGCGGCGGGGGGCGTAGGTCGCCGGGATCGGGTGGCCGGTGACGGCGCGGCAGGTCTCGACCACCTCGCGGTTGGAGAAGCCCGTGCCGGTGCCCAGGTTGTAGATCTGGTGTTCGCCCTCGACGGTGTGGCTCAGGGCCAGGAGGTGGGCTTCGGCCAGGTCGAGGACGTGGATGTAGTCGCGGACGCAGGTGCCGTCCGGGGTGGGGTAGTCGTCGCCGTAGATCGACAGAGCTTCGCGGGTGCCCATGGCTACCTGCAGGACGATCGGGATGAGGTGGGTTTCGGTGGTGTGGCGTTCGCCGTAGGGGCCGTAGGCGCCCGCGACGTTGAAGTAGCGCAGGCTCACCGCGGCCAGGCCGTGGGCCTTGGCGTAGGAGGTGATGGCGTGGTCGATGGCCAGCTTGGTCGCGCCGTAGGTGTTCGTGGGGCGGGTGGGTGCGGTTTCGAGGATCGGCACCTGGTCCGGCTCGCCGTAGGTGGCGGCGGTGGACGAAAACACGAGTCGGGGGGTGCCGTGTTCGCGCATGGCGTCCAGCAGCTGAAGGGAGGTCAGGACATTGCCGTTCCAGTACTTGGCGGGGTCCTGCATGGACTCGCCGACGAGGGACTTCGCGGCGAAGTGCAGGACGCCGTCGAAGCCGTCGGCCAGCAGGGTCGGGGCGACCTCGGCAAGGTCGCCTTCGACGAAGGTGGCGCCAGGGGGGACCGCGTCGGCGTGGCCGGTCGTCAGGTCGTCGACGACGGTCACCTCATGCCCGGCCTCCACGAGCCGGGCCGCGCACACACTGCCGACATACCCAGCCCCACCGGTCACCAGCAGCTTCACCGTGGTCCTCGCCTTCCTGATTCGCGTGGCCACCCGGGTGGCCCTAGTAGTCGCGTCCCGCGCCCGGGGACGGCACCGCGGCGAACATCCGCGGCGCGGTGAAGGAGCGCTCGGCGAACGCCGACGCCACCGCCGCGCGCACCGTCTTGTCCAATTCGGTCGGGACGAGGGCGATGGCCGTGCCGCCGAAACCGCCCCCGGTCATCCTGGCACCAAGCGCGCCCGCGCCGACGGCCGCCTCCACCGCGACGTCCAACTCGGGGCAGGACACCTGGTAGTCGTCGCGCAGCGACACGTGGGACTGGGTGAGTGCATCGCCGACGAGGTGCGGCTTGTCGGCGCGCAGGAACTCGACGGTGCGCAGCACGCGGGCGTTCTCGGTGACGACGTGCCGGGCCAGCGGCAGCAGGTTGTCGGGGAGGCCGTCGATGTCGACCGCGTCGCGCAGGGAGGGCACGCCGAGCAGTTCGGCGGCGCGCTCGCAGCCTTTGCGGCGGTCCCCATAGGCCGAGTCGGCCAGCGAGTGCTTCACCCGCGTGTCGATGGCCAGCACGCCGAGGCCGTGGTCGGCCGGGGCGAACGGGATCTGCTCCTGCTCGCCGGAGCGCACGTCGAGGAACAACACATGCGAGTCGACACAGCAGAGGGAGGCTGTTTGGTCCAACAGGCCGGTGGGCGCGCCCACGAAATCGTTCTCCGAGCGCTGGACCCACCGGGCCAGCTCGGGCAGCGGCACCGTCACGTCCGCGAGGCCGAGCAGCGCCAAGGCGACCGCGCACTGCAGCGCGTGCGACGACGACAGGCCCGCGCCGGTGGGCACGTCGCCGGTGATCACCAGGTCCGCGCCGCCGTCGATGCCGTGACCCCGCAGGACCCAGGCCACGCCGCTCGGGAAGGCCGCCCAGCCGCCGATCAGGCCGGGTTCGAGATCGGCGATCGGGGTGGGGGTGGCGTGCTGGGCGAGGCCGTCGGCGCCGATGGTCACCGCGGTCAGCACGCCGTCGGAGCGGGGCGACGCGGCGACCGCGATGCGGTGGGGCAGTGCGAAAGGCAGGACGAAGCCGTCGTTGTAGTCGGTGTGCTCACCGATCAGGTTCACCCGACCGGGGGCGGACCAGACTCCGGCGGGCGCGCGATCGTGCAGCCGCCGGAACTCGGCGGCTGCCTGGCCTGCCGGGCTCACGTCGAACGGGCCAGCACAGCGTGCAGGACGATCGGGGCCAGCTCGGCGGTGTTGCCCGCGCCGGTGATGGCGATGTTGGCGCCGTCGCCCCTGGACGCGCCGACGTCGATCACCTCACCGGGGAGCACACCCACGTGCTTGAGCTCGGCCATCAGCTGGGGATCGAGCTGGACGTGCTCGGCGATGCGACGGACCTCGACGCTGCCGCCGCCGCGGCGGGCGACCTCGTCGACCCGGACCAGGCCCGCCTCGACCGGCGGGGCGGGCTCGCCCTCGCCGAGTTGGTCGAGACCGGGGATCGGGTTGCCGTACGGGGAGGTGGTGGGGTGGCCGAGGAGCTTGACCAGCTTGCGTTCCACGGCCTCGCTCATCACGTGCTCCCAGCGGCACGCCTCGCTGTGCACGTGTTCCCACTCCAGGCCGATCACGTCGACCAGCAGACGCTCGGCGAGGCGGTGCTTGCGCATGACGGCGATGGCCAGGGACCGACCATGGTCGGTCAGCTCCAGGTGCCGGTCGCCCGCGACGATGACGAGACCGTCGCGCTCCATGCGGCCGACGGTCTGGCTCACCGTGGGGCCGCTCTGGCCGAGGCGTTCGGCGATGCGGGCACGCAGGGGTACGACGCCCTCCTCTTCGAGCTCGTAGATGGTGCGGAGGTACATCTCGGTGGTGTCGATGAGATCGTTCACGCCGTTCCCCTTACGTCGGGTCCCATGGTAGTCGCTGGGGATGACAGGGCAGCGACTCGCTGGTGTGAGGTGATCTCGATCGGGGGGTGCGGCAGGATGGCCGGGTGACCGCACGCACACAGCCACTCATCTCCGCCGCCGACCTGCTGTCCGCCCTGGACAGTCCCGACGCGCCGGTCCTGCTCGACGTGCGCTGGCGGCTCGGTGGGCCGCCCGGGCGCGAGGACTACGCCGCGGGCCACCTGCCGGGCGCCGCCTACCTGGACCTGGACACCGACCTGGCGGCCGCGCCGGGTGCGGGCGGCAGGCATCCGCTGCCTGAGCCGGACGTGCTGGAGCGGGCGCTGCGGGCCACGGGAGTGCGAGCGGATCGGCCGGTCGTGGTCTACGACGCGGACAACGGGTCGGTGGCCGCGCGCGGGTGGTGGCTGCTGCGGTGGGCCGGGCACCGGGACGTCGCCGTGCTCGACGGCGGGTTCGCGGCGTGGGTCGCCGAGGGCGGGCCGGTGAGCACCGACACGGTGGCGCCGGAGCCGGGCGACATCGAGGTGCGGCCCGGCGGCATGCCGGTGCTCGACGCCGACGAGGCCGCCGCGCTGGCCAAGGACGGCGTGCTGCTCGACGCGCGGGCGCCCGAGCGGTACCGGGGCGACGTGGAGCCGATCGACCCGCGGGCCGGGCACGTGCCGGGGGCGGTCAACGCGCCGTTCGCCGGTCACCTCGACGGCAGCGGCCGGTGGAAGCCCGCGGGCGAGCTGGCCGAGCGGTTCGCGGGGCTCGGGGTGCTGGCCGGGGAGCCGGTCGGCGCCTACTGCGGGTCGGGTGTCACCGCGTCGTCGGTCGTGTTGGCGTTGGAGGCGGCCGGGGTCACCTCGGCCGACCAGCCCGCCGCGCTGTACGCCGGGTCGTGGTCGCACTGGTGTGTCGACCCGAACCGGCCGGTGGCCACGGGCGAGCAGCCGTAGCGGCGGTCGGTGGCGGCGCGCACTAGGGTCGTCACATGGGTGATCGAGCCACCGTCGTCTGGGACGCCTCCCTGCTCGGGTACGACTTGGGCGGCGAACACCCGTTCAACCCGATCCGGCTCGAGCTCACCATGCGCCTGGCCGCCGCGCTCGGGGTGCTCGACGGCGTGCCGCTGCGCGTGCCGGAGCCCGCCAGCGACGCCGACATCGAGCGCGTCCACGAACTCGAGTACATCAAAGCCGTGCGGCAGGCGCCGACGGTCGGCTGGGACGTCGGGCACGGGCTGGGCACCGCGGACAACCCGGTGTTCGACCGCATGCACGCCGCGTCCGCGCTGGTCGTGGGCGGGTCGATGCTGGCGGCGCGGCAGATCGCCGAGGGCACCGCGGACCGGGCGGTGAGCATCGCGGGCGGGCTGCACCACGCCATGCGCGACCACGCGGCCGGGTTCTGCGTCTACAACGACTGCGCGGTCGCGATCTCGTGGCTGCTGGACAACGGGTTCGACCGGATCGCCTACGTCGATGTCGACGTCCACCACGGCGACGGGGTGCAGGCGGCGTTCTACGACGACCCGCGGGTGCTGACGGTCTCGCTGCACCAGAGCCCGATGACGCTGTGGCCGGGCACCGGGTTCGTCAACGAACTCGGCGGGCGCGGCGCGCAGGGCTCGGCGGTGAACATCCCGCTGCCGCCGCACACGCGCGACCCGGCGTGGCTGCGGGCGTTCACCGGGGTGGTGCCCTCGCTGCTGCGGGCGTTCCAGCCGCAGATCCTGGTCTCCCAGTGCGGGGTAGACACCCACGAGGAGGACCCGCTCGCCGACCTGTCGCTGTCGGTCGACGGCCACCGCGCGATCTACCGCGCGCTGCGCGACCTCGCCGACCGGTACGCGGGCGGCAAGTGGCTGGCCACCGGCGGCGGCGGGTACCAGCTGCTGCGGGTGGTTCCCCGCTCGTGGACCCACCTGATCGCCACCATGCTCGACCGCGACGTCGCCCCCGAGACCCGGGTGCCCGCCGACTGGACCGCCTCCGTGCGCAAGATCGCCCCGAGGGCCGACCTCCCACTGACCATGGGCGATAGTCGGGACACCGCGTTCGAGCCGTGGGGCGGCGGGCTCGACCAGCCCGTCGACTCCGTGATCCGCGACGTCCGGCACGCGGTGTTCCCGCTGCACGGCCTCGACCCGGACGACCCGCGCGACTGAGACCGCGCCCCGCGCGAGAGTCGGACCGATCTGGTTCGCTCAACGGTGCGGGCCCAGCCCGCGCCCGACTGCACGACCCGAGGAACCGACGTGGCCGATTCACCAGACGCGCACACCGAGACCGCGCAGGGTCCAGGCTTGACCGGCTCGGCGTCGCGGGGACCGAACCCGACCGACCCGGCTGTTGTGGCGGCTTTCGACTACCCGCGGCACTGGGAAGCCGATGTCGTCGCCTCCGACGGGCGGACCGTCCATCTGCGGCCCATCGTGCCCAGCGACGCCGACGCGCTGCTCGCCTTCCACGGCCGGCTGTCCGACCGGACCCGCTACTTCCGCTACTTCGCGCCCTACCCGCGCATCCCCGCCCGCGACCTCGTGCGGTTCAGCACCGTCGACCACCACGACCGGGTCGCCTTCGTGGCCCTGCTGGGCGACGACATCGTCGCCGTCGGCAGGTACGAGCGGCTCAAGGGGCAGGACTCCGCCGAGATCGCCTTCGTCGTCGAGGACGATCACCAGCGCCGCGGGCTCGGGTCGATCCTGCTGGAGCACCTCGCCGCCGCGGCGCGGGAGCGGGGACTGCGGCGGTTCGAGGCGGAGGTGCTCTCGGAGAACACGCAGATGATCCGGGTGTTCCGGGACGCCGGGTACCAGGTGAGCCGGGCGTTCGAGGAGGGCGTGGCGCATCTGGAGTTCGACATCGACCCGACCGAGGACTCCGTGCGGGTCGCGTGGTCGCGGGAGCAGGCCGCCGAGGCGCGCAGCGTGCACAACCTGCTGAATCCCCGGGCGGTCGCGGTGATCGGCGCGTCGACCGACGAGACCAAGATCGGGTACGCGGTGCTGCGGAACCTGCTGGCCGCGGGCTTCGCCGGGCCGGTGTTCCCGGTCAACGCCGAGCACCGGTCGGTGCGCGGGGTCCGGGCGTATCCGACCGTGCTCGACATCCCGGACGCGGTCGATCTCGCCGTCGTCGCCGTGCCCGCGTCGCGGGTCGACGACGTCATGGACGCCTGTATGGCCAAGGGCGTGCAGGCGCTGGTCGTGGTCACCTCCGGCTACGCCGAGACCGGGCCGAACGCCGAGCGCAGGCTGGTCGACGAGGCCCGTGCGCACGGGATGCGGGTCGTCGGGCCGAACGCGCTCGGGGTGATCAACCTCGACCCGAAGGTGCGGCTCAACGCCAGCCTCGCCCCCACGCTGCCCGCGCGGGGGCGCACCGGGTTCTTCTGCCAGTCCGGCGCGCTCGGCACGGCCATCCTCGCCGACGCCGCCGCGCGCGGGCTCGGTTTGTCGACATTCGTCTCGGCGGGCAACCGGGCCGACGTGTCTGGCAACGACCTGCTGCAGTACTGGGAGACCGACCCCGCCACCGACGTCGTCCTGCTCTACCTGGAGTCGTTCGGCAACCCGCGCAAGTTCGCGCGGCTGGCGCGCAGGCTGGGCCGCAAGAAGCCGATCGTGGCGGTGAAGTCCGGGCGCAACGCGGTGCTGCCCGCCCTGGCCGCGACCGGGGTCGTGGTCGACGACGCCAGCGTGCAGGCGCTGTTCGAGCAGGCGGGCGTGATCCGGGTGGAGTCGATCGCGCAGCTCTTCGACACCGCGCTGCTGCTGGCCCACCAGCCGCTGCCGTCGGGGGAGCGGGTCGCGGTCGTCGGCAACTCCTCGGCGATCGGGGTGCTGGCGGCCGACGCGGCGCTGGCGCAGGGGCTGGTGCTGGCGGGAGACCCGGTCGACGTGGGCGCGCAGGCCGGGCCGGAGGTGTTCGCCGCGGCGGTGGGGGAGGCGCTGCGGCGGGACGACGTCGACTCGCTGATCGTGGTGTTCGTGCCGCCGCTGGCTATTCCCGGCACGGCCTTCGCGCGGGCGCTGCGGGACGCCGCGGCCGAGGTGGCCGAGGCGGGGACCAAGCCGATCGTGTCGACTTTCCTCGCGGTGGAGGGTGTTCCCGCCGAACTCGTCGTCACCGGGCCCGGGGGTGGGCCGGGTCGCGGGTCGATCCCGTCCTACCCGAGCCCGGAGCGCGCGGTCGCGGCGCTGGCCCGCGCGACCCGCTACGCCCGCTGGGCGTCGGCGCCGCTGGGCGAATACCAGCGGCCGGACGGGATCGACGCCGCCGCGGCCGCCGCGATCGTGGCCGCGGCCACCGCTGACGGGTCCGAAGTGGACTTGACCGACGAGCAGACCCGCGCGCTGCTCGCGGCCTACGGGATCGACGTCATGCCGTACCGCGTGGTCGACAGCGCCGACGAGGCCGTGGCGGCCGGGGTCGAGCTGGGGCTGCCCGTGGTCATCAAGACCGCCGACCCGCGGTTCCGCCGCCGCAACGACTTCGTCGGCGTGCGCCTCGACCTGACCACCGAGGACGCGATCCGCGCCGCGCACGCGCAGCTCCGCGAAGTGTCCGGTGTGGACACCGTGTACGTGCAGCGGATGGCGCCCAAGGGGATCTCGTGCACCATCGGGTTGCAGGACGACCCGTCGTTCGGGTCGCTGCTGTCGTTCGGGCTCGCGGGCGTGATCAGCGACCTGCTCGGCGACCGCGCCTACCGGGCCGTCCCGCTTACCGACGCCGACGCCGCCTCCCTGGTCCGCGCGCCGCGCGCGGCCCCGCTGCTGGTGGGCTACGGCGGCGGCGAGCCCGCCGACCTCAAGGCGCTGGAGGACCTGGTGCTGCGGGTCGCCGCGCTCGCCGAGGACCTGCCGGAGGTCCGGTCGCTGACGGTCGAGCCCATCCTGGCCTCGGCGGCGGGCGCCTACGTCACGAATGGCGCCGCCCGGGTCGGTCCGCCGCCGTCGCGCCCGGACGCCGGGCCTCGCAGGTTGAGGCCGCTGGCTGAGGTCTAGCTGTACCCTGCCGTAGATGAACGGTGGGTGGACTCGATATGTCGCGCTTGGGGATTCACTGACCGAGGGCGTCGGCGACTTCGACGCCGAGGGCCGTCCGCGCGGCTGGGCCGACCGGTTCGCCGAGGAGATCGCGCGCCGCCAGGGCGGGCTGCACTACGCCAACCTCGCGGTGCGCGGCCTGACCACGGTCGACGTGCTCGACGTGCAGGTCCCCGCCGCGATCGAGCTCGAGCCCGATCTGGTCAGCGCCGTGGTCGGGATGAACGACCTGGTCCGCCCCAAGGTCAGCCTGCGCGCGGTGCTGCGGCGGCACGACGAGATCCTGGACCGGTTGGCGGCCACCGGCGCCACCGTGCTCACCGCGACCCTGCCCGATCCGGGCGTGGTCATCCCGCTGCCGCCGGTCGTGCGCTCCCGGTTCGCCGCCCGGCTGGTGCGCTTCAACGACCACGTGCGCGGCAGCGCCCGCAGGCGCGGGGTGCACTGCCTCGACCTGGCCCGCCTCGCGGGCAGCGACACCGACGCGTGGAGCGACGACCGGCTGCACCCGAGCCCCTACGGGCACCAGGTGGTCGCCGACGAGTTCCTCGCGCTGCTCACCGGTGCCCGGTCGGACCGGCCGGAGCCGCGGCCCAGCGCCCCGCCGCAGGTGCTGACCGGCGCTAAGCCGATGCTGCGTTGGGTGGTGCGCTCGGCGGCGCCCTGGCTGGCCAGGCACGTGACGCCGCCGCCACCGCGGGAGCCGAAGGCGCCCGCCTACCTGGTGATCACATAGCCCGGTCGACCACGACCCCCACGCCAAGCCCGGCCGCACCGCTCACGCCCGCCACACCGAGCCTGCCCGACCGCCGCTCCAGTTCCTCGACGCAGTCGCCGACCATGATCGCCCCGGTGGCGCCGAAGGCGTGGCCCGCGGCGATGGTGCCGCCGCTGGGGTTGAGGCGGTCCGGCCCGGCGCCGAAGTCCCGGCGCAGGCGCAGGCAGAGCGCGGCGAACGCCTCGGCGAACTGGAACACCGAGACCTCGCCCGGCAGGACCCCCGCCCGGCGCATGGCGGTGGACATCGCGGCCTGGCCCGCGGTCAGCATCGTGACCGGGTCGTGGGCGACGACCGCCGACGACACCAGCCGCGCGCGCGGGGTCATGCCGAGGCGGTGGGCGGCGCGGGCGTCGCCGATCAGCAGGAGGGCGGCGCCGTCGGCGACGGCGGGGGAGGTGGCCACGGTGTGCCGGTGCTCGATCCGGTCCGGCCAGGCGCGGCTCGACAGGGCGAGTTCGTCCTGCCCGTCGGCGCCGATCGCGGCGAACGCCGGGGGCAGCGCGGCCAGGGTCGTTCGGGTCGTCTTGGGGCGAACCAACTCGTCGCGCGTCAATCCGCCCAACGGAATCAGGGACCGGTCGAACGCGCCCGCCCGCCACGCGGCCGCCGCTTTGTGGTGTGACTCCAAGGCGTACGCGTCGAGGTCGTCGCGCTCGAAGCCGTCGATGGTGGCGTTGAGGTCGGCGGCGATTCCCATGTGGACAGACCCGGCGCGCGCCACCACCTCCGCGTCGGTCCACAGTGGAGCCCGGTCGCTGAACATCGGCACGCGCGACACGCTCTCCACCCCGCCCGCCACCGCGAGGCCGAGTTCACCGACCTTGACCCGGGCGGCCACCTGTGCGACCGCGTCGATCCCGGACGCGCAGAACCGGTTGACCGTGATCCCCGGCACGTGATCGCCCCAACCGGCCAGCAGCGTCGCCGTCCTGGCCAGGTTGCCGCCCTGGTCGCCCACCTGCGACGCGCAGCCGATCACCACGTCCTCGACCGTGCCCGGGTCGAACCCGCCACGCTCGACCAAGGCCCGCTGCAGGCCCGTGACCAGGTCCAACGCGCTCAGGGCGTGCAGTCCGCCCGTGCTCGTGCCCCGCCCGCGCGCGGTGCGGACGTAGTCGAGCACATAGACCTCGTTCATCCACACCTCCCTGGTGGACCCCGTGTAGTTGTAGTCTCGAATTCCCTGCACAGGCAAGGGACGGGGGGACTGTGGACGTCGAGATCCTCGGCCGCGCGCTGAGCACCCTGCCCGGCGATGACGACCACCCCTATCGCACCGGCCCGTGGCGCCCGCAGACCGTGGAGCGCGCCGCGACGGATCTGGATGTCGTCGGGGAGCTGCCCGCCGATCTCGACGGCGTCTACCTGCGCAACACCGAGAACCCTGTGCATCCGGCTATTGCGACCTATCACCCGTTCGACGGTGACGGAATGGTGCACGTCGTCGGGTTTCGCGACGGCAAGGCGTTCTACCGCAACCGTTTCGTCCGAACCGACGGCTTCCTCGCCGAGCAGGCCGCGGCGCGCCCGCTGTGGGCGGGCATCGCCGAGCCGCCGGAGAGCGCGTTGCGCCCGGGGTGGGGTGCCAGGGGAGGGCTCAAGGATTCGTCGAGCACCGACATCGTGGTGCACGCGGGCGTCGCTCTCACCAGCTTCTATCAGTGCGGTGAGCTGTACCGGCTCGACCCGCTGACCCTCGACACGCTCGGCAAGTCCACTTGGGACGGACAGTTCCCGGCGTGCGGCGTGTCCGCGCACACCAAGGTCGACCCGGTGACCGGCGAGCTGCTCTTCTTCAACTACAGCAAGGACAAGCCCTACCTGCACTACGGCGTGGTCGACGCCGACAACCGCCTCGCGCACTACCTCGACGTCGAACTGCCCGGCCCGCGCCTGCCGCACGACCTGGCGTTCACCGAGAACTACACGATCCTCAACGACTGCCCGCTGTTCTGGACCCCGGAATTGCTCGCCGAGGGCAAGCACGCCGCCCGCTTCCACCCCGAACTCCCGCTGCGGCTGGGCGTGGTCCCGCGCCGCGGCGGCGACGTGCGCTGGTTCGAGGCCGAGTCGACCTTCGTGCTGCATTTCGTCAACGCTTATGAAGACGGCGACACGATCGTCCTCGACGGCTTCTTCCAGTCCGACCCCGAGGGCGCGGGCGGCACTTTCCCCGGCGACCGCCGCTACGCCAGGATGTTCCGCATGCTGTCCCTCGACGGGATGCAGACCCGGCTGCACCGCTGGCGCCTCGATCTGCGCACCGGCACCGCGACCGAGGAACGCATGACCGAGACGATCACCGAGTTCGGTATGATCAACTCCGGCAACGCGGGACGTCCCTACCGCTACGCGTACGCCTCGACGGGGGAACCGGGCTGGTTCCTGTTCGACGGCCTGGTCAAACACGACCTGGCGACCGGCCGCGAGGAGCGCTACCGCTACGGGCCGGGCGTCTTCGGCAGCGAGACCGCGTTCGCGCCACGCATCGGCGCCCAAGACGAGGACGACGGCTACCTGATCACCATGACCACTGACATGTCCGCTGACCAGTCCGAATGCCTGGTGTTTGACGCGCGAAGGGTCGCCGACGGCCCGGTCGCCCGGCTCCGGCTGCCCGAACGGGTCTCCAGCGGCACCCACAGCACCTGGGCGGCGGGCGCCGACCTGCCGGGATGGCGCGACGCCGACCATCCCGCCGCCGCGATCGGCCTGTCGACGGCATGATCCACCCGCCAGACACGCCCACCGCCCTGCACCCCGGTGGCGACAACTCGATCGCGTACCTCATCGGCGTCACCGCCGACGAGTGGACCATGCTCATCCTGCGCCACGCGGTCGAGGGCGTCGACCGGTTCGACCAGTGGCTGGAGCTGCTGCCGATCACGCCGTCGGTGCTCAGCAGCAGGCTGCGCCGCATGGCCGAGCTGGGGATCGTGCGCCCCGCCGACGAACGCCACCGGCTGACCCGCCGCGGCGCGGCCCTGTGGCCGCTGATCGCGACGCTGGCCGCGTGGGAGGGCGACTGGGGCGACGACCACGCCGAACCGGTGCCGCAGCTGTGGCACCGGTCGTGCGGTGCCCTGGTGCGGCCGCTGATGGCGTGTGGCGGCTGCGGCGAGACGGTGGTCGCCCGCGACGTCGTCGGCGAGTTCGGGCCCAGTGGCTCGTGGCCGCGCTCGGCGCCCAGCGCCGCCACCCGCCGCCAGGCCGGGGGTTCGGCGAGCCTCGGCCCCGGCTTCTACCCGCACAGCCGCGCGCTCATCGGGAACCGCTGGTCGGCGGCGATGCTCGGCTCGATCTACCTCGGTGCCACCCGGTTCTCCCAGTTCCACCGCCAAGTCGGCGCGCCCGCCACGGTGATCGCCGACCGGCTGCGCACGTTCCGCGACATCGGTGTGCTGACCGCGACGGACGAGCGGGAAGCGCCGGACCGCGCGACTTTCAGCCTCACCGAGAAGGGCCGCGAGTTCTTTCCGGTGGTGCTGGCCGGTTTGCAGTGGTGCAGGCAGTGGTTCGTCGCGCCGGAGGGCCCGGCGATCGAGTTCGTGCACCGCGACACCGATCACCGGTTCACACTGGTACTGCGGTGTTCCGGATGCGCGGAACCGTTGGCGGGGCGCGAGATCGCGGTGACGGTGCAACCGGGGTGACGGCTCGGTCCGTCCCCCTTGCATGAACCGTTTCGGAATCGCCATAGCCATACTGATCGCGTTGGCCGGTTGCGGGAACCGACCGGTCGGCGAAGCCCCGATAGCCACGGCTCCCGCCGCGCAACCCGGGGTCAACCCGCCCGCGCAGGGCACCCCCGTCCCCGACAGCCGGGTCGACGGGAGCGCGCTGCCGGAGGGATTCCCGCGCAAGGTGTGGACCGAGTCGAACGGGTCCGCGCTCGGCGTCGTCGCCCAGGAGGGCGGTTGCGGGAAGGCCAGCGTGGAGGTCACCGAGCAGTCGGCGTCGCGGGTGACGCTGACCCTGGTGGAGACCACGCCGTCGGAGCCGCGACAGTGCACGATGGACATCCGCTTCCCGGAACTGGGCGTTGACCTGGAGAAACCGCTCGGCGACCGCACGGTTGTCCTGCGGGCCGAGCAGCGAACCGCCTAGGTGGGTGCAACCAGATGAGGCCCGAGTACCGTCCTTCGACCATGAAGACCTCGTTGTTTGCCGCTGGAGCAGCTCTGGCCCTGCTCGCCCTGACAGCGTGTGGCCAGCAGGCTGACCAGGCCGGTGCGGGACCGTCGAGCACGACCCCGCCGAGTTCCACCACCACGGCCGCGCCCACCACGGCGCCGTCGTCGGTGCAGCCCACGCCGCCCGCCACCACGCCCGCCCCTGGCACGGCCACCGCGCCGCCCGCCACGGGCGTCCCGCCGGAGTTCAAGGAGATTCCCTCGGGGCAGGTGGAGTCCAAGTCGCTGCCCGAGGTCTACACCGAGCGCCGCGTGTGGTCCTCGCCGGACGGCCGGACGCTGCAGCTGATCGGCATGGCGCGCGACACCTGCGGCGTGGTGGAGGGCGTGGTCGAGGAGTTCTCGGCGACGACCGTCCGCATCGCGCTGCGGCCGATGGCGCAGCCGCAGGGTGGGCCGGAGGGCCAGGCGTGCGCCATGGTCATCACGCCCAAGCCGGTGACCGTCGCGCTGCGCGAGCCGGTGGGCAAGCGAACCGTCATCGTCACCGCTGAGGGATAACAACGAAGTACTGGAAAGTGCGGGCGGAGTCCTTCCGGACTCCGCCCGCACGCTTGTCAAACGTGCCCTTCGTCACGCCGATCGCCCGGTCCGCGGGCTTGATCGCGACGGAATCCGGGCCGAACCCCGCCTACCGGTCAGTAATTCACCAGGTCGACCCGCGGTTTGAACGTCCCAGGTGGGACGGGGAGTCGATCGTGACCGGGGCGAGATCTGATCATGGTTCGCCGATCTTGATGTCACACTGAGTGACCGTTACGGCAGTCTGTCCTGGGCAAATAGACCCAGATCACACACCTTTGCCTTCTTTGGTCGCGCACGGTTAGCGTCGCCGCGAACGTCACGGTTCGGTTACGAGGGCATGGCCACCTGGCCAACCGAGATCCCCCGCTCGGTGCCCGACCGGATCTCCCCGAGACGGAAGGCACTACCCCCGCATGTCCACCGACGGCAGTAAACAGCTCCCGGCCGCGTTCCTCCCCGAGCGGCACACGCCCCGCAAGCACCTCATGGCGGCGGTCCTCGCCGCGGGCGCGGTCCTCACCGTGGCCGCCCCGGTCGTGGCGGGCGCAGGCCCGGCCACCCCTGAGCCCGACGGCCGCGTCCAGCAGGTCCTGCGGATGGCGCTGACCAGCCCGCTGACCAAGTCCGGCCAGCCCGTGCTCGTGGCCCCGCGCGGCGTCGCGATCGACCCCGCCGCCGAGGCCGCCAAGCTCGACGCCGCCGCCGCACTCGAACAGCGCAAGCGCGACGTCGCCGCCGAACAGCAGCGCTTGGCCGAGCAGAAGGCCGCCGAGCAGCGCGCCGCCGAGCAGAAGGCCGCTGAGCAGAAGGCCGCGCAGGAGAAGGCCGCCCGCGGCTTCGTGAAGCCCGCCGAGGGCAGGCTCACCTCCGGTTTCGGTGCCCGCTGGGGCACCACGCACTACGGCATCGACATCGCCAACCGCATCGGCACCCCGATCGTGTCCGTCGCCGCGGGCACCGTCATCGAGGCAGGCCCGGCGAGCGGCTTCGGCCTGTGGGTCCGCGTCCAGCACGACGACGGCACGGTGACCATCTACGGCCACGTCAACGAGATCATCGCGCGCACCGGCACCCGGGTGACCGCGGGCCAGCTCATCGCGACCGTCGGCAACCGCGGCCAGTCCACCGGCCCGCACCTGCACTTCGAGGTGTGGCTGGGCGGCTCCAAGAAGACCGACCCGATCGCCTGGCTGCGCCAGCGCGGCATCTCGATCTGAGTCAAGACAACTGAGCGCGGCACCCGACCGGGGTGCCGCGCTCAGTGTTTCAGCTCAGCGGCGGAACGAGATCTGCAGCGTGGGCGCCGAGGTGCCCGCGAAGAAGTCGTTGCCCTTGTCGTCCACGACGATGAACGCGGGGAAGTCCTCGACCTCGATCTTCCACACCGCCTCCATCCCCAGCTCCGGGTACTCCAGGACGTCGACCTTCTTGATGCAGTCCTGGGCCAGCCGGGCGGCCGGGCCGCCGATGGAGCCCAGGTAGAAGCCGCCGTGGCTCTCGCAGGCGTCGGTGACCTGCTTGGAGCGGTTGCCCTTGGCGAGCATCACCAGTGACCCGCCCGCGGCCTGGAACTGCTCGACGTAGGAGTCCATGCGGCCCGCGGTGGTGGGGCCGAAGGAGCCCGACGCGTAGCCGGACGGGGTCTTGGCCGGTCCGGCGTAGTACACCGGGTGGTCCTTGAGGTATTGCGGCATCGGCTCGCCCGCGTCGAGGCGTTCCTTGATCTTGGCGTGGGCGATGTCGCGGGCCACGACGAGCGGGCCGGTCAGCGACAGGCGGGTCTTGACCGGCAGGGCCGCCAGGGTCTCGCGGATCTCGGCCATCGGGCGGGTCAGGTCGATCTTGACCACGTCGTCGGACAGGTCCTCGCCGGTGATCTCGGGCAGGAACCGGGCCGGGTCGCGCTCCAACTGCTCGATGAAGACGCCGTCCGGGGTGATCTTCGCCTTGGCCTGGCGGTCGGCCGAGCACGACACCGCGACCCCGACCGGGCACGACGCGCCGTGGCGGGGGAGGCGGATGACGCGCACGTCGTGGCAGAAGTACTTGCCGCCGAACTGGGCGCCGATGCCGAACTGGCGGGTCATCTCCAGGACCTGCTGCTCCAGGTCGACGTCGCGGAAGGCGTGTCCGGACGGCGAGCCCTCGGTCGGCAGGTTGTCGAGGTAGCGGGCGGAGGCGAGCTTGGCGACCTTCAGGTTCTGCTCGGCGGACAGACCGCCCACGACGATCGCCAAGTGATACGGCGGACACGCGGACGTACCCAGCGAGCGCAGCTTCTCGTCGAGGAACTTGGCCAGCCGCGTCGGGTTCAGCACGGCCTTGGTCTCCTGGTAGAGGAAGGTCTTGTTCGCCGACCCGCCGCCCTTGGCCATGAACAGGAACTCGTAGACCGGGTCGGTGCCGGGCTTGGTGTGGATGTCGATCTGCGCGGGCAGGTTGGTGCCGGTGTTCTTCTCGTCCCAGAACGTCACCGGGGCCATCTGCGAGTACCGCAGGTTCAGCTCCTGGTAGGCCTCGAACACCCCGCGCGAGATGGCCTGCTCGTCGGCGCCGCCGGTCAGCACGGTCTCGGTGCGCTTGCCCATCACGATCGCCGTGCCCGTGTCCTGGCACATCGGCAGGACACCGCCCGCGGAGATGCACGCGTTGCGCAGCAGGTCGGTGGCGACGAACCGGTCGTTGGCGCTGGCCTCCGGGTCGTCGACGATCGCGCGCAGCTGCGCCAGGTGCGACGGGCGCAGCAGGTGCTGGATGTCCTTGACGGCCTCGCGGGCCAGCAGGGTCAACACGTCCGGGTCGACCTCGAGGAACCGCCGACCGGCGGCCTCGACGACCCGCACGCCCTCGGCGGTGACCAACCGGTATTCGGTGGTGTGGTCCGGGCCGAGCGGCAGCACGTCGGTGTACTCGAAATTCGTGGTGGCGGTCACGATCTGCGGGCTCCCTTGCACGCGTCCAGTTCCCAGAGAACCTACTCGCCCCTCTCCGGAACATCCGCCTCGCGCGGTGCATCTCACTTGGTCGGCGGAAGAGGTGGCGATGGCACGGTTCGTGGTGGACCGGCCCGCGGAGGTGGTCGTGTGGACGAGCTAGACCCTGTTCTCGGCCCGCCCCCGCAGGCGCCGGACGAGGTGTGGAGCCGGGTGCTGGCCGCGGCGCTCGACCCGGCCGCGCCGCCCGCGGACTCGTCGATCGTCCCGGTCGATCCGGACGACTACCTCGAGCCCGACACGTACACCGCGGACCTGATCGACGTCGACGAACCCGACTGGTGGACCGACGAACCGGAGGTGGACTGACGTGCCGGGCTGGTCCCTGTCGATCGACTTCGGCACCTCCAACACGGCCGCGGCCTACCGGCTGGGCACCGGGGCGCCGACGCCGATCCGGCTGTCCGACCAGGCCGAGCAGATGCCGTCGGCGGTGCTGGTGACCGACTCGGGTACCCGGGTCGGGACGGAGGCCGTCCGCTCGGCCCGACTCACCCCCGCCGGGTTCGAGCTCGCCGAAGCGGCTGATCGGGCAGGGCACCACCCTGCTCGGCGGCCAGGACGTGGCGGTGTCCGCGCTGGTCGCCCGCGTGCTGGAGTTCGTGCTGCGCAAGGCCGCCCGGACCGCCGGGGACGACACGCCGGACAAGGTGATCCTCACGCACCCGCAAGAGTGGGCGGGCTTCCGCACTGAGGTGCTGCTCGCCGCAGCCACCGAGGCCGGGCTCGACCCCGCCCGGCTGCGGCTGGTCGCCGAACCGGTCGCGGCCGCCGCGCACTTCGCCGCGGCGGCACCGCCACCGGAGGGCGGCAAGGTCGCGGTCTTCGACTTCGGCGCGGGAACCTGCGATGTCGCGGTGCTCGCCGCCGACGGCAAGCAGTTCACCGTCCTCGCGTCGGCCGGGCTCGACCAACTCGGCGGCGACTTGATCGACCAACTCCTATTCGACGCCGTCGTGGACCGCCTCCGCTCCCGCGGCCTCGACAAGCTCGCTGCGGACGTCACCACCGATCTTCGCTCCCTACTCACGCTGCGAGACCACGTCCGCGACGCCAAACACGCCCTGAGCGAGTACGAACACGCCGACATCCCGGTCCAGAGCCGCGAAGACGAAGCCGTCGTCGCGATCACCGCCACCGAGTTCGACGCCTTGGTCGCCGATGAGATCGACAAAGCGGTCCGCCTGACCCAGAACACTCTGGAGCAAGCAGGCGTGCGCCCGTCGGACCTGCACGCGCTCTACCTGACGGGCGGATCCTCTTCACTGCGCTTGGTCCACGCGCGGATGGCTGAACTCCTCGACGGCCGCCCGGCCACCCTCGGCGACCCGAAACTCGTCGTCTCACTCGGCGCTCACGTCGCGGGTACTAAGAAACGGGCCAAGACGTCCGCAGGTGAGACGACCGTGGTGACCATGCCGACCGCTGGCGACCGGGGAGTCGGGACCATTCTCGCGGTGTGGCTCAAACACGTCGGGGAATCGGTCAACGAGGGCGAGCCGCTCATGCGGAGATTCATCGATGACGACCTCGTCGACTTCCGGCTCCGGTGTCCGGTGTGTTGGTGAAGATCACCGAAGGCGAGGGGTGGTTCGTTAAGGGCGGCGCTGAGATCGGGGTGATCGGGCCGTCGGCGGAACCTGGTGATTCGGACTTCCCGCCGGACTCGATCGTCCACCGGCTGCGCCTGAGCAGACAGCACTGGCAGGTCAGCCGCGAGCAGGAACTGATCTTAGACCGGTTCACCTGCTGGGTGTGTCCCCGCTGCGCGCCGAGTTGGAACTGCTGACCACGGCCGGGTCCGACGCCGAGCGGCTCGGGCTGCCCGAGTCGGCCGACGCCGCCGAGATCGCGGTGACCGCCCGGATGAAGTCGGCGCACACCGAGGCCGCCAGGGTCATGGCCCGGTCGTACCACCTGATCGCGCAGCGTGCCGAGCCGAGCACGTCCGGCACTCGGTAACGGGTGCGTTTCACCTGGTCAACCGGTGTGCTCACGCGCCGGGTACGACCGATACCCCTGGTGACCGCAACCGTCGAGGGGAGGGGGCCGTGCCCATCGCCGCCGACGAGGCAGTCCTGCTCACCCTGGCCAGGGCCGGGGACTCGACCGCGTTCGCCGACCTGGTCGCGGGCTACCGCGACCCGGTCTGGGCCATCTGTCTGCGGCTGACGGGCAACCACGCCGACGCCGAGGACGCCATGCAGGACGCGCTGCTCGCCGCGTGGCAGCACCTCGACGGCTTCCGGGCCGACTCGCGGTTCGGCACCTGGCTTTACCGCATCGCCACCAACGCCGCGCTCGGTCTGCTGCGCAAGCGCCGTGCGGTCCCCGTCGACCCGGCGGACTTGGAACTGCCCGGCCTTGTCACCGATCACGCCGAGCGGGTCGCGGAGACCGATCGGGTGCAGCGCGCCTTCGAGCAGCTCCCCGAACCGTTCCGCGCGGCGCTTGTGCTGCGCGAGTACGGCGGCCTGAGCTACGAGCAGATCGCCGAACACCTCGGGGTCGGCGTGCAGACGGTGAAAAGCAGATTGCATCGTGCACGCGTGGACATGGTCCGGCTGTTGAGCTGAAACCCTTTGGAAAGCCGGAAGGCCGGGGCGGCCCCCGGCCGTCCCGACCTCCCGTCGCGAGCGAGTCCGGGATCGCTCCCGGCTCGCGCAGTCTGAGCATGACGTTGCCGTGACTCAGGTCACATGTCAACGCTGCTAAATAGGTGACGTGACAGCGGCCGAAAGGGTTGCACGCTGTGGTCGGGAAAATTTGTCAGCTGGCGTAGGCCCGCAGCTTCTCGGCCCGCTCGCCCTGGCGCAGCTTCGACATGACCTCGCGCTCGATCTGGCGGACGCGCTCGCGGGACAACCCGAAGCGCTTGCCGATCTGGTCGAGGGTGCGCGGCTGGCCGTCGTCGAGGCCGTAGCGCAGGCGGATCACCGACTGCTCCCGGTCGTCGAGGGTGGCGAGCACGCGGCGCATGTCGTCCTGCAGCAGGCCGGAGATGACCGCGCTCTCGGCGTCGGTCGCCTCGCCGTCCTCGATGAAGTCGCCCAGCGGGGCGTCTTCCTCGGTGCCGACCGGCATGTCGAGGCTCACCGGGTCGCGGGCGTGGTCGAGCAGGTCGTTGACCTTCTCCGGGGTGAGCCCGGCCTCCTTGGCCAGCTCGTCCTTGGTCGCCTCGCGGCCCAACTGCTGGTGCAGGTCGCGCTTGATCCTGGCCAGCTTGTTGACCTGTTCCACCAGGTGGACGGGGAGCCGGATCGTGCGGCCCTGGTCGGCCATGCCGCGGGTGATCGCCTGGCGGATCCACCACGTCGCGTAGGTCGAGAACTTGAAACCCTTGGTGTAGTCGAACTTCTCCACCGCGCGGATCAGACCCAGGTTCCCCTCCTGGATCAGGTCGAGCAGCGGCATGCCCCGGCCGGTGTAGCGCTTGGCCAGCGAGACGACAAGGCGGAGGTTGGCTTCCAGCAGGTGGTTCTTGGCGGTGTGGCCGTCGACCACGAGCGCGCGCAGCTCGGCGCGGCGGGCGTGGGACAGCTGGGGAGAGGTGTCGAGCATGTGCTGCGCGAAGACCCCCGCCTCGATGCGCTTGGCCAGCTCCACCTCCTGCGCGGCGGTGAGCAGGGCGGTGCGCCCGATCCCGTTGAGGTAGACCCGAACCAGGTCGGCCGCGGGCCCCTGGGCGTCGAGGTCCGCCTCATAGGTCTGCTCTGGTTCTCGCTGCTGCGGGACCGTCATGGTGCTCCTCCCCCTGTCGCTGTCTTCTGCACTGCCAAACGTCGGCACGAAGCGATTCGTTCCCGGTCTGACAACTGGAAGACGCCATTGGAGAAGAAAACGTTGCTCAGGCTTACCTGAGCTTTTGCTGAGAACCGTACGAGTGTCCTACGGCGACAATTCGTCAGGTCTCCACGAGCACGGTGAACGGGCCGTCATTGACGCTCTCAACCGCCATCATGGCACCGAATCTGCCGGTCTCGACCTTGGCGCCGCGGGCACGCAGATCAGCCACCACCGCCTCGACGAGCGGCTCGGCCTTCTCCGGTCGTGCGGCCGCGGTCCACGTCGGACGACGCCCTTTGCGGGTGTCTCCATAGAGTGTGAATTGACTCACTACCAGTAGTGGGGCGCCCGTTGTGGCGCACGAGCCCTCATCTCGCAGGATGCGCAGTTCGTGCAGCTTGCGTGCCATGGTGGCGGCCTGCGCGAGGGTGTCGTCGGTGTGCACGCCCAGCAGGACGAGCAGGCCGGGCTCGTCGATCGCCCCGACGGTCTCGCCGTCGACGACCACGCTCGCGCGCAGCACGCGCGCCGCGACGGCCCTCACGCCAGCTCCACGGGGAGCACCATGCCGTGCTGGATCAGCTCGCTGACCACGGGGAGCGCGGCGTTCACGACCTCCTCGGCCGACAGGTCGTTGGCCGCGCCCAGGATGGTGAGCACCTCGGCCAGCGTCAGGTGGCCGCGGAAGCCGCCCAGCATCGACGTGACCAGCTCGTCGGTCTCCTGCTGCCAGCCCGGCCCGTCGGTGCGGTGCAGCCTGCGCACCAGCTCCGACCAGCCCGCCTCGCCCGGTTCGGACACCTGCTCCAGGACGACTGTCGGGGGCACCACCAGCCGCGCCGACAGCAGCAGCTTCGGGTCGGCGTTGGCCCGCAGCCACGCCACCCGGTCCAGCCAGGCACCCGTCTCCGGGCCCAGCGGGTCGTCGAAGGCGTGCCGCAGGTCCTCGCAGGCCACCTCGGTGTCACTGTCGGTGGCCCGCAGCGTCACGAACCCGAAGCCGATCCCGACCACGTCGTTCTCGGCGAACCAGTCGAGCCACGCCGACGCCTTGGCCGACCCCTCGGCCGAGCGCGGGTCGACCCCGGTGTCGCGCAGCCAGGTGCCGACATACAGCGCGGGCTCGGCGATGTCGCGCTGCACGAACCACGCGTCGATGCCCTCATCGGGCAGCCACGACGCCACCCGCTCCGCCCAGTCCTCGCCGCGCCGGTGCAGCCAGGAGGCCAGCAGCTGGCCCACGCCGCCCTCGGCGAGCACGTCCGGCAGCCCGCGCACGACCAGCGCGCTCGCGTCGTCGCCCGCCAAGCCGGAGTCGCGGTAGACGTAGTCGACGCGTGGCGGGCCCACGACGAACGGCGGATTGCACACGACCTGGTCGAACCGTCGCCCCGCGACCGGCTCGAACCACGAGCCGCGCGCGGTCTCCACCCGCAGGTCGTTGAGCCGGAACGTGGCCCCGGCGAGCTTGAGCGCCCGCTCGGACAGGTCGGTGGCGGTGACCCGGTCGGCGTGCCGGGAGGCGTGCAGCGCCTGGATGCCGCAGCCGGTGCCCAGGTCGAGCACCGAGCCGACCTTGCGCCGCACGGTGGCCCTGGCCAGGCTCAGCGACGCGTGGCCGATGCCCAGCACGTGGTCCGGCCCGAGCGGCCCACCGGTCTGCTCGGCGTCGAGGTCGGCCAGCACCCACCAGGAGCCCGCGCCGTCGCCGTAGGGGCGCAGGTCGAGCGCGGCGCGCACGTCGTCGCCGTCGAGCTGGACCAAGCCCTCCGCGGCGGCCTGGTCGACGTCGCCGAGCGCCTGCGCGGCGCGGTCGCGTGGGACGGCGTCGCCGACGAGGAACATCCGGATCAGCGTCTCGCGCGGGGAGCCGCCGCGGGTGGCCCGGCGCGCGGGCTCCGGTTCGCCGCGGCCGAGGGCGGCGTGGGCCTGGTCGCCGAGGGTGGCCACCACGCCGTCGGCGTCGTACCCGGCGGCGTGCAAGGTGTCGCGGAGGTGGTCACAGAACTGGTCGGTCAGGCGCGGAAGCACCCGGGAATGCTTTCACGGCGGCCCGCGGGGCGCCTGTCTGGATCACACGTTGCGGGCGACGATCTGGAAGTACGCCAGCGGGTGCTGCCCGTCGACGCCGTAGTGGGCGAGGATCTCCGCCCCGGCCGTGCGCAGGTCGACCAGCACGTCCGACGCCGGGCAGATGAACGCGCCGGTCGCGGGCCCGACGACCGACAGCAGCCCGCCGGGCCGCAGGACCGCGCTCAGCGCGCGCAGCAGCCCGACCCGGTCCTCGGCGAAGTGCAGCAGGTTGTGGCACAGCACCACGTCGAACTCGTGCGCGTCGAACAGCTCCGGGGCGTCCTCGGCCATCGCCTGCACCACGTGTACGCGGTCGGCGACGCCGTTGTCGTCGGCGCAGGCCATGGCGGTGGTCAGCATCGCGCCCGCCGGGTCGAGGACGGTCACGTCGTGGCCGCGCATCGCCAGGCGCACCGCGTCGCGGCCGGTGCCGCCCGCGGCGTCGAGGACCCGCTGCGGGCCGTCGAGGTGGCGGGACAGATTGGCCTCCGTCACCGCGTGCCTGCGCCGGACCGAGTCGGTGTCCTGCCCGCCCGGCAGGAATTCGACGCCATGCACCGTCATGCGTTTCTTTCTACCGGCGGCAGGAGAAATCCTCACCGACTTCTACCCGGATGGCGCAACTCCGCCCCGGCGGTGGGAGGATGGGTGGCGGAGGTGGTGTCGTGAAGGGCACCGAGCGGGACGAAACCCCGGTTCTGATCACCGAGGCCGAACCCTCATACGAGGACCAGTTCGCCGCGCGCAAGCGCAAGTACATGATCATGATGGGGCTGCGGATCCCCTGTCTGCTGCTCGCGGGCATGTTCCACGAGACGTGGTGGCTGGCGCTCGGTTTCGTCGTGCTGTCGATCCCGCTGCCGTGGGTGGCGGTGCTGATCGCCAATGACCGCCCGCCGCGCAAGGCCGAGAACGTCAACCGCTACAAGCACGACCACCGCGCCATCGAGCCCGCGCCCCGTCAGGTGATCGACGGCTGAGCGGGCGGCCGGGCACCGACCCGGCCTACCGCGGCGCTGCCCGCGGCCACCCCAGCCAGCAGAGCCCCCCTGGGCGACGCCCCGGTCAGCCACGCGCTGAGCACCCCGGCGTCGAACGCGTCGCCCGCGCCCGTCGAGTCCACGCAGTCGACGGCGGGCGCGGCCACCGACACCATCGCCTCGGGTGAGAGCCATGACGCTCCGTCCGCCCCGTCGGTGACGGCCACCGCGCCGACCACCGACAGCACCGCCTGCCCGCCGAGCGCCCGCAGCTCGTCGGCGTTCGGCAGCAGCAGGTCGACACCGCGAACACACTCCAGGAACACCGTCGGGTCGTCGATCATGGCCGCGGCCTGCGGGTCGACCGACGTGGTCAGGCCCGCGGCCCGGGCGGCGGCGAGCGCGGCGACACCTGCCTGCCGGGACGACGCGTCGAGCAGGACGTAGCCGGAAAGGTGCAGGTGACGGGCCTCGGCCAGCAGGGCGGGGTTGAGGTCGGCGGCCTGGATGCGGGCGTTGGCGCCCCGGTCGGAGAGCATCGTCCGGCGGCCCTCGTCGTCGATCAGCACCACGACGCCTCCCGTCGCTGCCCCGGGGTCGACGGCGAACTCGCATCGCACGCCCGCCGCGGTCAGCGTCGACCGCAGCTGCTCGCCCGCGCTGTCGGCGCCGACCCGCGACACCAGGACTACCTCGGTGCCCAGGTGCGCCAGCCAGGCCGCGGTGTTGGCTCCGGCGCCGCCCATCGACCGGGTGATCGACGCCCGGGTGTCGTCGCCGAACGCGATCGGACCGCTCGGCCGGACCACGGTGTCGAGCGCCGCGTCACCGACGACCACCACTGTCATGAGCTCTCCTCGGTAATCGGGTCGCGCGGCTTCGCCCGCATAGGATAGAAATCCCGTCCCGCCAGTCATCGCACCGCCTCGAGGAGGTCGGCCCATGTCGCGCGCGCCGTGGGCGTTGATGGTCGCGGGCTTCCGCCGCTACGCCACCTACCGGCAGGCGACCGTCGCGGGGATCTTCACCAACTCCGTCTTCGGCTTCCTGCGCTGCTACGTGCTGCTGGCCGTCGCCGCGGGTGGCACCGTGGCGGGGTACTCGGGCCCGCAGCTGATCACCTACGTGTGGCTCGGCCAGGGGATGCTCGCGGTAGTTAACACCTGGACGACGCTCGAACTCGCCGAGCAGGTGCGCTCCGGCGACATCGTCGCCGACCTGCTGCGCCCAATGGATCCACTGTGGACATACCTGTGGACCGACCTGGGCCGGGCGGGGTTCTCGCTGCTGACCCGGTTCAGCGTGCCGCTGCTCGTCGGCGCCCTCGCGTTCGGGCTCTACGTGCCGGAGCACGCGGCCACGTACGCGCTGACAGCGCTGTCGATCGTGCTCGCCGTCGTCGTCGGCTTCGCGTGCCGCTACCTGGTCGGGCTGACCTCGTTCTGGCTCCTCGACGTCCGAGGTGTGCAGATGTTCTGGACGTTCGCCTCCGGCGCGGGCAGCGGGCTCTACTTCCCGCTGGCGATCCTGCCGGACTGGCTGACCGCCGTCCTCTGGTTCGGCACGCCGTTCCCGTCGCTGCTGCAGGCCCCGCTGGACGTCGCCGTCGAGCGGGGCGGGTTCGGGCACGTCGCCGCGGTCATCGGCGGCCAAGTGGTGTGGGCGGTGGTGCTGCTGCTGGCCTGCCGGGTCGTGCAGGCGCGCGCGGTCGCGAAGCTGGTGGTGCAGGGTGGATAGCGTCTACGCGAAGGTCGTGCGGGCGCAGATCCGCAGCCAGACGCAGTACCGGGTGTCGTTCGCGTTCGAGCTGCTCGGCAGCGTGATCATCAACGGGCTCGACCTGGCGACGGTGTTCGTGCTGTTCTCCGTCGCGGGCAGCCTGGGCGGGTTCTCCGGCCCCGAGGTGTTCCTGATCGCCGCGCTGTCGGCGTTCGCCTTCTCCACCGCCGACCTCGTCGTCGGCAACGCGGACAAACTGCGCGTCTACGTGCGGACCGGCCTGTTCGACACGCTGCTGCTGCGTCCGCTTTCCTCGCTGTGGCAACTGCTGGCGGTCAACTTCGCCCCGCGCCGGGTCGGCCGCGCGGTGCAAGGCGGGATCCTCTACGGCGTCGCGTTGGGAATCGCGGACATCGACTGGGACGTGCCGCGGGTCGCCGCCGCCGTGGTCGCGCCGATCGCGGGCGCGGTGTTCTTCGGCAGCCTGTTCATCGCGGGCGCGACGGTCTCGTTCTGGTGGGTCGAATCGGGCGAGGTGGCCAACGCGTTCACCTACGGCGGCAACGACTTCACGCTCTATCCGTCCACAATGTTCGGTGACTGGTTCCGCACGGTGTTCGGCAGCGTGCTCGGCTTCAGCTTCGTCGCCTATCTGCCCGCACTCGCCTTGGTCGGCCGCTCGGACCCACTGGGCACCCCGGACTGGCTGCGCTGGTGCTCGCCCGTCACCGCGCTGGTCGCGGCGGGGGTGGCCGGGGCGTTCTGGCGCGTCGGCGTCCGCCACTACCGGAGCACGGGGTCATGATCATTTCAGCCGAGGGGCTGCGCAAGGACTTCACCGTCAGCCGCAAGACCGGCCGGTTCCGCCGGGAGCGGCACGTGGTGTCGGCGGTCGACGGGGTCGATCTCCAAGTGCGCCCAGGGGAGCTGCTCGGCTACATCGGGCCGAACGGCGCGGGGAAGTCGACCACGCTGAAGATGCTGACCGGGGTGCTGATGCCCAGCACGGGCACGGTCCGGGTGTGCGGGCTGGAGCCGGTGGCGAGCCGCACGACGCTGGCGCGGCGGATCGGCGTGGTGTTCGGCCAGCGGTCGCAGCTGTGGTGGGACCTGCCGCTGGCCGAGTCGTTCGACCTGCTCCGGCACATCTACCGGGTGCCCGCGAGCGACCACGCGGCCCGGCTCGCCCGGTGCTCCGACCTGCTCGGGCTCGCCGAGTTCGCCCAGACGCCGGTCCGGCAGCTGTCGCTGGGCCAGCGGATGCGCGGCGAGCTGACGGCGGCGCTGCTGCACGGCCCCGAGGTGCTGTTCCTCGACGAGCCGACGATCGGGCTCGACGTGCTCAGCAAGCAGGCCGTCCGCACGTTCCTCGGCGAACTGGACGCGCGCGGCGACACCACTGTCGTGCTGACCACGCACGACCTCGCCGACATCGAGAAGCTGTGCAAGCGGCTCGTCGTGATCGACCACGGCAGGGTCGTCCACGACGGCACGCTCGACGCCCTGCACACCCGCTACGGCTCGCGCCGCACGATCGTCGCCGACCTCGACGCCGACTGGCCCGCCGGCCTGGCGGTCCCCGGCGCGTCGGTCGTGTCGGTCGAGGGCAGGCGGGTCACCCTGGAACTCGACGGCGCGGCGGCGGGCGAGGTGGTCGCGCGGCTGGCCACGGCGGTGCCGCTGGTCGACCTGTCGGTGCGGGAGCCGCAGATCGAGGACGTGATCGCCCGCCTCTACCGCCGCGAGCGCTGAGCCAGCTCCACGGCCACCTCGGCGGCGACCCTGGCGTTGTCGGCGACCAGCTCGATGTTGGCGGTGAGGCTCGCGCCCGCGCTGGCGGTGTGGAAGTGCTCCAACAGCACCGGGGTGACGTCCTTGCCGCGGATGTCGCGCGACTTCAGCAGGTCCATGCCCTCCTGGAGCAGCCGGTCGTGCAGCGCCCGGTCGAGTTCGTGCTCGACCGGGATCGGATTGACCAGCAGCACGCCCGCCCCACCCGGGACCTGGGTGCGGTGGGTGTCGATCACGGCGGCGGCGTCGGCCGGCGTGTCCACCCGCCACGGCACGGGGAACGCCGAGACCCGCAGGTAGAACGCGGGGAAGGCGTCGGTCTGGTAGCCGAGGACCGGCACCGAGCGCGTCTCCAGCACCTCGACCGTCGCGGCGATGTCGAGCACCGACTTCACCCCGGAGCACACCACCGTCACCGGGGTCGAGGCGAGCACGTCGAGGTCGGCGGAGACATCCCAGGCCGCCGTGCCCCGCGGCAGGGTCAGGTGCACGCCGCCGAGGCCGCCGGTGGCGAACACGCCGATGCCCGCCTGGTGGGCCAGGGTCGCGGTGCTGGCGACCGTGGTGGCCCCGTCACGGCCGAGCGCGAGCGCCGGGCCGAGGTCGCGGCGGGACAGCTTGATCAGGCCGCCGGAGCAGACCTGGTTGAGCTCGGCGTCGGTCAGCCCGATCCGGGCCTTGCCGCCGAGCACCGCGATCGTCGCGGGCACCGCGCCCGCGTCCCGGACGACCTGCTCCAGCCGCACCCCGACTTCGAGGTTGCGGCCCTGGGGCAGACCGTGGGCGAGCAGCGTGCTTTCCAGGGCGACGACGGGACGGCCGGTGGCCAGCGCGTCGGCGACCTCAGGGGAGAGGGCAAGGTGGTCGGTATTCACAGTGCAATATGGCACGTCCTCCGGCCGTGTGGCTCGGCCGCCTTCAGGTGACGAGCGTTGTTCAGAACGTCCACCGGGTCGGGGAGCCGGTGAAGTCCTCGGCCACCAGCCCGAACGCGCGCACGGGCCGCACCCGGATCGTCGCGTTGCGCGCCGGGTCGACGAAGTCCTCGGCGTAGTCGGTGTCGTACTTGGCGTTGAGGCCGTCGAGGAACGCGCGCAGGTCAGCTGGATCGGTGACGATCTCGGCGGTGCCTTCGACGATGACCGGGTCGAGCGGGTCCTGGATGGACACCGACACCGCCGACCCGGCAGCCACGTTGCGCGCCTTGCGGGAGTGCAGGCCGGAGGAGAACCAGAAGTCACTCCCGTCCCACCAGCCCCACACTGGCATCAGGTGCGGACGACCGTCCGGGCGGACCGTGGCCACCCAGTAGTCGTGGCTCGCGCGCAGCTTCGGCTCCGCCCACGACCAGGGCAGCAGTCCGGCCTCGGCGGGTCGGATGCCGTAGCCCGGCATGAAGGGCCGCTCCGCGCGCGGCACGTCAGTCGAAGATTCCGCGGGGGGCCGCGACCTGGCGCAGCCAGCCCTCGATCTGCTGCTCCCAGTTGTTCTGTGCGACCGTCGCGTTCTGCACCACGAAGGAGCCCAGATACGCCTGCCCGCGCGCGCCCAGGCCGCCGCCCTTGGCCACCCGGACCTTCTTGACGACCTCCAGCACCACCTGCACGTCGTGCGGGCGGGCCAGGAAGGTGACCGCGACCTCGGTGAACGCCGCGGTGAACGCGGGGGAGGGCGCGAAGGCGATCTCCTGGAAGAACGGCAGCTGCTGGTCGACGCCGTCGAGCCGGTTCTTCTCCAGGGTGGCCGCCCGGAACTGGAAGCCGAGCCTGCTCATGGCGTCGAGGATGCGGTGCTGCACCGGCAGCGGCTCGATCGCGACGGCGTCGACGTCCTGCGGGTCGACGACGCTGCCCGCGAGGTCGAGGTTGGTCTGCAGGCCCACGGCCATGCCGGTGAGGTACTTGCCGAACACCGAGGTGATCGGGGTTTCCCACGGCAGCTGCACCTCGAAGGGCACGGTGATCTGCGCGCCCGCCCTGACGAGTTCGCGGCCCGCCAGGTGGACGGTCTGGATCGGCAGGTCGGCGACCTTCTCGCCGTCGGTCTGCACCCGGGCCAGCACACTCACCCCGAGCGACTCGACCTCCTGGTCGACCTGCCCGCCGGTCAGCAGCACCTCGCCGTGCAGGATCCCGCCCGGTCGCACCGCGCGGTCGATGATGCGGGCGTCCACCTTCGCCCCGCCCGAGCCCAAGCTGGCCAACACCTTCTGGAACATGGGCGCATCCTGCCGGCCGGGCGACCGCGGCGGCACGTTTTCCGGAGGATGTTGCATCATGGACAGGTGAGCGCACCCACCCAGACACTGCCGGAAGTCGACACCCGCCCCGAGGGCACCGACACCACCTCCGACGACACGCCCAAGATGTTCCACTACGTCAAGAAGAACAAGATCGTGGAGAGCGCCGTCATGGGCTCCATGGTCGTGGCGCTGTGCGGCGAGGTGTTCCCGGTGACGAAGGCCGCCAAGCCCGGTTCGCCGGTCTGCCCCGACTGCAAGAAGATCTACGAAGGCTTCAAGGCTTAGACCTCCCAGCCGTTCCGGTCGACCGCGCGCCCGTGTGGCCAGTCGGCCAGTGCGGCGCGGACCGGCAGCACCATCGACGGCCCGGTGTAGACCTCGGGCCGCTGATGGTTGTCGATCATGCGGGTGACCTGGCCTTCGAGGTGCCGCCAGCCGCCGGTCTCGTAGAACCGGATGACGTGCGTGCCGCAGGTCAGGTAGCCGAACGGCACCGCGAGCCCGTCGAGCGTCTCGGCGGCGCGGGCGAGCAGCTGTCCGCCCGCGCCTTGTCCGCGGTGGCCGGAGTGGACCGCGACCAGGCCGACGTCGCCGACCAGGAGACTCCTGCCCTCGTCGGTGCGCAGAAATCGCCGCAGGATGCCGAGGTGGGCGACCGGTTTGCCGCCGTCGAGGGCGATGATCCGCAGTTCCGGCCGCGCCCCCGACCAACTCCGCCCGCCCTGGAACTTCGCCGCGCTGCGCGGGTAGGCGTCGGCGAAGAGGGTCGCCAATCCCTCGTGGGTGTCGTCACGGACGTCGTTCTCCCACACGCTGATCCACTGCAAGCTAAGCCCGCTTTGCCCGGTTGCCGTGCTTGCGCGCGGCGAACTCGTACGCCTCGGCCACCAGTTCCCGCACGGCGTCGAGAGTGGACTCCGGCGTGATGACCGAGACCCAGTGCTGTGAGGCGTACACCGGGTGCGGCATCAGTTGGTCGCGCAACGCCGGATCCACGCCGGTGTCGAGGATGCCGTTCTCGTCGCGGACGGTCGGCACCGCGCCGAACATCGACGTGTAGGTGGCCTTCGTCAGACCGATGTTGAGGCGGTACGCGCCAGGCTCGCTCAGGTCGGAGACGGTGTCGTAGCTGTTGCCGGTGACGATGGTGACGAACGGGTTCTGGCGTTCCGGTGGGAGATCTCGGTCGGGGTCGTACAGGAAGAACAGGTCGTCGCCGTTGTGGAGGACGTTGATCCCGTCGTAGGTGGTGGTGATGTGGTCGGCCCAGTCCTGGATGTTCACGCCGACGCCGTTCCGGACTTGGGGCGCCAGCCCGGGGGCGGGTCCTCGCCGACGCGGCCGTCGACCGCTTCCCGGAGCAGGTCGGCGTGCCCGGTGTGCCTGCCGTACTCCTCGATCAGGTCGCACACGAGCCTGCGCAGGTTGGGGTGGGTTCCGTCGGGCCAGGAGAGGTGGACGGGCTGGTCGAGCCCACCGTCGGACAAAGCGGCCCCGAGCCGTTCGCGCGAACGCTCCACCGCGCCGTCCCACAGGGCGTAGAGCTGCTCTGGGGTGTCGTCGGCGGCCGAGGTGAACGGCCAGTCCGGCCCGTCCCAGTCATCGATGTTCCACGGCGGCCCGAGCGGCTCGCCGCGCAGCCTGGTGCTGAAGATGTCGTCCTCGACGACCGCGAGATGCTTGAGCAGGCCGCCGATGGTCAACGCGGAGGCACCGACGCGCGCCCGCAGCCCGGCCGCGTCGAGATCGTCGGCCTTCCACCGGAACGTCGCACGCAGCCGGTCAAGCGAGCCGATGAGGTGCTCGACCTCGGTTCCCGCGGTGGGCGGTTCCCAGGGGGTGTCGGTATCGGTCACCTGGCCACCGTAAACCTGACCGCCGACAGCCCGCAGACAAAGCAGAAGGGCCTGCCCTCGCGGGCAGGCCCTTCGGTTATGCGGGAACCGGTTGGGGGTCCTCGCGGTCAGCCAAGGCGTGCTTGGCCGTTCGCTTCGTCTTTCGGCGTTCCTTGCGGTTCTCGACCATCGTGTAGAGGGTCGGGACGAGGACCAGGGTCAGCAGGGTGCTGCTGATCAGGCCGCCGATGACCACCAGGGCCAGCGGCTTGCCGATGAAGCCGCCCTCGCCGGTGATGCCCAAGGCCATGGGCAGCAAGGCGAAGATGGTGGCCGCTGCCGTCATGAGGATGGGGCGCAGGCGCCTGCGGCCGCCCTCGATGACGGCGTCGTGGACGCTCATTCCGTCTGATCGATATTGGTTTATCAGGTCGATCAACACGATCGCGTTCGTCACCACGATGCCGACGAGCATCAGCATGCCGATCAGGGCGGGCAGGCCCAGGGGCGTGCCGGTGATCAGCAGCAGCCCGATGGCGCCGGTGGCGGCGAACGGGATGGACACCAGCAGGATCAGCGGCTGGATCAGGCTGTGGAACGTGGCCACCATGATCAGGAACACCATGGCGATGGCCGCGAGCAGGGCAAGACCCAGGTCGCCGAAGGTCTCGGCCTGGTCGGCGCTGACGCCGCCGATCTCGTAGTCGGCGCCGCCGGTCAGGGTGACGCCCTTGAGCTTGTCGGTCAGGTCCTGGGTGATCTTGCCCAGGTTGGCGTCGGTGGTCTTGGCCGAGATGGTGGCGCTGCGGTCGCCGCCGGTGCGGCGGACCTGCACCGGGCCATCCACAGTGGACACCTGGGCGACCTCGCCGAGGGTGACCGGGCCGGTCGCGCTGGGCAGCGGCAGCGCCTTCAGCGCGGCGACGTCGGTCGGGGCCGTGCCGGTGCGCAGGACGATGTCGTAGCGGGTGCCGCCGATCGGCAGTTCCCCGGCGGGGGTCCCGCGCAGGGCCTGCGTGGCGATCTGGCCGACGGTCTGGCTGCTCAGCCCGCGCGCCGCGGCGGCCTGCTGGTCGACCACGACCTGGACGCGGGGGCTGCTCTTGGACAGGTCGTTGGTGACCTCGGTGAGGCCGGGGACCTGCTCGACCGCCTTCTGCACCGTGTCGGCCGCCTTGGCCAGCGAGTCCGCGTCCGGGGCGGTCACGAGGACCTGGACGCCGCTCGCGCCGAAGCCGCCTGCCTCCGCGCCCAGCTTGACCACGCCGATGGACGGGTCGGCCTTGAACTGCTCGCCGAGGCTCGCCCGCAGGTCGGCGACGTTGGTGCCTTCCTTGACCGTGGCGTTGATCGTGTTGGTGCCGTTGCTGGAGAAGCCGAAGCCGGCGAACGTGTCGTCGGTGCCGACGGTGACCTGGTAGACGTCGATCTCGCTGGTCTTGTCCAGGATCGCTTCCAGCTTCTTCGCCGCCGCGTCGCGCGCCTCCATGGACGAGCCGGGCGGCAGTTCCTGCGACATCTGCAGGGTGGAGGCGTTGGAGTCGTCGAGGAAGTTGGTCTCCAGGCGGGTGGCCAGGCCGAGCGTGCCGCCGAAGATCAGCACGGCGATCAGCAGCGTGACCAGGCGCCGCCGGGTGGCGAACTCCAGCACCGGCACGTACGCGCGCTGCAGCGGGCTGCGCCGCTCCTTGGCCACGGCCTCCTCGCGCGCGGCCTCGGCGGCAGCCGGGTCGGCCGGGACCGGGGGACGGCGCAGGAACCAGAACGCCAGCACCGGCACGATCGTCAGCGACACCAGCAGTGACGCGATCAGCGCGACCGACACCGTGATGGCGAACGGGCCGAAGAACTCGCCCGCGAGCCCGCTGAGGAACGCGATCGGCAGGAACACCGCGACCGTGGTCAGCGTGGACGCGGTGACCGCGCCGGACACCTCGCGGGTGCCGTCGAGCACGGCGCGCTGCTTCTCCTCGCCGTAGCTCAGATGGCGTTTGATGTTCTCCAGCACCACGATCGAGTCGTCGACGACGCGGCCGATGGCGATGGTCAGGCCGCTGAGCGTGAGCAGGTTGAGCGACAGGTCGCCGATCCACAGCGCGAGCAGCGCCACCAGCACCGACAGCGGGATCGACACCGCCGTGACCAGCGTGGAGCGCAGCGACAGCAGGAACAGCAGGATGACCGCGACGGCGAACAGCAGGCCGAGCAGGCCCTCGGAGGTGAGGCCGCCGATGGCCTTCTGCACCTCGGGCCCCTGGTCGTAGGCCACGGTCAGCTCGGTCTGGGCGGACTTGCTCAGCTCACCCAGCTTTTCCTTGATCGTCTTGGAGATCTCGACGGCGTTGCCGTCCTGCGACATCGTGACCATGACGCCGAGCGTGGGCTTGCCGTCGGTCCGGGTGATGTTCGTGGAGTCGGCCAGCCCGGCCTCGACGGTGGCGACGTCGCTGAGCTTGACCGGGGCGCCGCGCGACGGGAGGACCAGCGCGCGCAGATCGTCGACCGACTTCAGCGGGCCGCCCACCTGCACGGTGAGGGTCCGGGTGCCTTCGCTGACCGAGCCCGCCGGGATGGGCGTGCCCGCCATGGGCAGCACGCTCGCGAGCGCCGTCGGGTCGACCCCGGCGGCGCCGAGCTTGGCGTAGTCGAGGGTGATGGTGACCGTCTGCGCGCGGGTGCCGGTGATGGTGGCGGCGCGGACGCCGGGGATGCCCTCGAGCTCGGGGATCACCTCGGTGCGCAGCCTGCCCGCCGTCGCGGTCTCGTCCGCGCCGGTCTGGGCGGCGAGGATCACCACGGGGATGTCGTCGGTGCTGCCCTGCGCGACGGTCGGCTCGACGCCCTGCGGCAGGGTCTGCCGCAGCCGGTTGACCGCCTGCTGCATCTGGCTGACCGCGGTGTCGATGTCGGTGCCGTACTTGAACTGGACCTGGATGGTGGCCGAGCTCTCGCCCGACCGCGTGGTGATGTTGTCGACCCCGGCGATGCCGCGCAGCGCGCCCTCGATGGGCTCGGCGACCTGGCTGTCGACGGTGTCGGGCGACGCGCCGGGATACGGCGCGATGACCACGGCCGCGGGCAGCTGGATGGACGGCAGCAACTGCTGCTTGAGCGACGGCAGGGCGAACGCGCCGAAGCCGACGATGAGCAGGCTGAGCAGACCGATCAGCCCGCGGTTGGCGAGGCTCAGACGAGCCAGCACTGACATGACCTTGTGTTTCCCCTCGGATGTCGACCGGCGACCCCACCGCCGATACCGCTGCCATCCAAGCACGGTCCGTCCTGGACCGACTCGGTCCACGGTCGTATTTCACCTCATACTTTAGGACTACGACCATCCGAATGCTGGGGATCGTCGGAGGTCTGGTCCCGGGGGTCCTCGATGGTCTTCCAGGCCGACTCGTCCTCACTGGACCGGATCTGCTCGGCGGCGCGTTCGATCTCCAGGCGCCGCCAGCGGCGCCGCTGCCTGCGGGTCATGTGCGCGGGCCACATGTCCTGGATGGCGGCGTTGAAGTACGCGCCGATGACGATGGCCAGGCCGATGAAGAACGCGAACAGCAGGAACGCGATGGGCGTGGCCAGTGCGCCGTAGGTGTAGCCGGTGGTGGTGATCCAGCCGATGTAGAGGCGCAGGCCGATGCTGGAGAGCAGGAAGAACGCCATCGCCAGGATCGCCCCGGGCAGCCCGCGGTGCCACGGCAGCTTGCGCGGCAGGGCCAGCTTGTAGAGCGTGGCCAGCGCGAGCACTAGCAGCAGACCGATCGTCGGGTAGTAGGCGATGTCGACCCACGTCGTCACCGTCTCCCGCCACGACACCGGGAACAGCTTGGGCAGCAGGTCCGGCCCCAGCGCCAGCACCGGCAGGCCGATGACCAACAGCACCAGGCTCAGCACGTACAGCAGCAGCGCGAAGATCCGCTGCCACACCTCGTTGCGCACCCCGTACTGACCGTGCGCGACGGTGATCGCGTCGACGAACGACGACATCGCCGACGACCCCGCCCACAGCGAGATCAGGAAGCCGACTGACACGATCTCGCCACGCCCGACGTTCAGGATGTCCGACACCGTTGGCTGGATGATCTGGGTGACGACGCTCTCGCTGAACGCGGTGCGCGAGATGTCGATGATGTCGGCCTCGACGGCGTTGATCACGTCCTTGCCGAACCACTCGGCCACGAAGCCGAGGCTGCCCAGCAGCCCGAGCAGCAGCGGCGGCAGCGACAGGACCTGCCAGAACGCGGCCTCGGCCGCCTCGGAGAACAGGTTGCCTTCCCACGCCTTGGACAGCGTGCGCTTGACCAGGCGCCACGGCCCGCGCGGGGGCGCGGCGGCGTCGCCGCCGGTCGGGATGGTGTCCTGGTCAGTCATGGCGGTCTTAAGCATGGTCCATAACCGCAGTGTCCGTGCGCACACCCGTTGATCTCACCCGCGTGTCGCGCCGCGGAGCGATCTTGGACGGCCGGGCGGTATCCTCGCCTTCGCCCTCAACGTCGACGCTTGGGGGCATTCGCTTGTCCAGAGGTGCTGGGAAAGGGGCTGGGGGGACTCGTGACGCGGGCCGAGGTGGAACCGGACTCTTCAGCGACCCCGACGGCCCGGCCACTGCGCGACTGGCAGCGGCGGGCGCTCACCAAGTACCTGACCCGCAGGCCGAAGGACTTCCTGGCGGTCGCGACGCCCGGCGCGGGCAAGACGGTCTTCGGGCTGAGGGTCGCCGCCGAGCTGCTGGCCGACCGCACGGTCGAGCGGCTGACCATCGTCGCCCCGACAGAGCACCTGAAGCACCAGTGGGCGGCCTCGGCGACGATGGCAGGCATCCCCATCGACCCGAACTTCACCAACTCGATGGGCCAGACCTCCAGCGAGTACGTCGGCGTCGCGGTCACCTACGCCCAGGTCGCGGCGCATCCGAGCCTGCACCGGGTGCGCACCGAGCAGCGCAAGACCCTGGTCATCCTCGACGAGATCCACCACGGCGGCGACGCCAAGAGCTGGGGCGACGCGGTCCGCGAGTCGTTCACCCCGGCGGTGCGCAGGCTCAGCCTGACCGGCACCCCGTTCCGCAGCGACGACTCGCCGATCCCGTTCATCCAGTACGAGCCCGACGGCGCGGGATTCCAGCGCAGCAAGGCCGACCACACCTACGGCTACGCCGACGCCCTGCGCGACGGCGTGGTCCGGCCGGTGATCTTCCTGGCCTACTCGGGTGAGGCGAGCTGGCGCAACAGCGCGGGCGAGGAGTTCACCGCCCGCCTCGGCGAGCCGCTCACCTCCGAGCAGACGGCCCGCGCGTGGCGCACGGCGCTCGACCCGGAGGGCGAGTGGATCCCGGCGGTGCTCAGCGCCGCCGACATGCGCTTGACGCAGCTGCGGGAGGGCGGCGTGCCGGACGCGGGCGGCCTGGTGATCGCCTCCGACCACGTCTCCGCGAAGGCCTACGCCAAGATCCTGCACACCCTGACCGGCGACGAGCCCACGCTGGTCCTCTCCGACGACCCCAAGGCGTCGGGCCGCATCCAGGAGTTCTCCGACTCGAACGATCGCTGGCTGGTCGCGGTCCGCATGGTCAGCGAGGGCGTCGACGTGCCGCGGCTGGCCGTCGGGGTCTACGCGACGAGCGCGTCGACGCCGCTGTTCTTCGCCCAGGCCATCGGCCGGTACGTCCGGGCGCGCAAGGCGGGGGAGACGGCGAGCATCTTCCTGCCGTCGGTGCCGGTGCTGCTCGATCTGGCCAGCCAGCTGGAGGCCGAGCGCGACCACGTCCTGGGCAAGCCGCACCGGGAGAAGGACGGCTGGGACGACGAGTTGCTGGCCGACGCCAACCGCACCAAGGACGAGCTGGGCGAGGAGGAGAAGGCGTTCACCTCGCTGGGCGCCTCCGCCGAGCTCGACCAGGTGATCTTCGACGGCTCTTCGTTCGGCACGGCCGCGTTCGCGGGGTCGGCCGAGGAGCAGGAGTACCTGGGGCTGCCCGGCCTGCTGGAGCCCGACCAGGTCCGCGAGCTGCTGCGCAAGCGGCAGGACAGCCAGCTCGAACAGCGCACCCGCAAGGCCGCGCAGCAGGGGCCGGTCGAGCCGCCCGCGCCGAAGTCGCAGACGGTGCAGGAGCGCCTGGCCACACTGCGCAAGGAGCTCAACGCGCTGGTCGGGATGGCACACCACCGCACCGGCAAGCCGCACGGCATGATCCACGGCGAGCTGCGCCGCACGTGTGGCGGCCCGCCGACGGCGATGGCCTCGGTGGAGCAGTTGGAAGAGCGGATCGCCACTCTCCGCTCCTGGTAGGCGCGTTTCGCGCAGTCGGGATGCTCGATCGGCCCCGAATCCGGTCATGATCTCCGGGCCGCCCGTTTCTGCTGGTCAGCGACCGAATCGAGCGCCGAGCGCGTCCCGCACATGTCTGGCCCGTTGCCAAAATGTGTCCACTTGAGTGGCTCTGAATCGATTCCGTGTGGTTCACATCACCGACCCCTCGGGCATATGTTGTGGCTCGCAACATTTAACCGAGACGGCTGCCGCCCGGGCCCAGGCGACGCGTCGACCGCTCTTGAAAGGGACGACCAATGCGCAGCAAGAAGCTGGCTCTGCTCGCCGCGGGTGTGGGTGTCTCCCTCGCCGTGACGGCCTGTGGTGCCAACCAGGAGACCCCGTCCGCCGGGTCCGGGCAGACCCAGGCGACCACCGGCGGGGGCGGCGGGGCGAAGGTGGGCGTGATCCTTCCCGAGACCGCCACCTCGGCACGGTGGGAAGGCTTCGACAAGCCGATGATCGAGGCCGCGATGAAGGCCGAGGGCCTCTCGCCTGACATCCAGAACGCCCAGGGCGACGTGCAGAAGTTCAGCACCCTCGCCGACGGCATGATCAGCCAGGGCGTGAAGGTCCTGGTCATCGCCGCGATCAACAGCGAGGTCGGCGCCGCGGTGGCGGCCAAGGCCAAGGCCCGCGGCATCCCCACGATCGACTACGACCGGCTCAACCTGGGCGGCAGCTCCGAGTACTACGTCTCCTTCGACAACGTGAAGGTCGGCGAACTGCAGGGCCAGGGCCTGGCGACCGCGCTGAAGGACAAGGCCGGTGCCCAGGTCATCGAGATCGAGGGCGCGCCGACGGACAACAACGCCACGCTCTTCTACAACGGACAGCAGAAGGTCCTCAAGCCGCTCTACGACTCCGGCGCGCTGAAGCTGGTGCGCAGCCAGCCGATCGACGGCTGGGACAACCAGAAGGGCGGCGTGACCTTCGAGCAGATCCTGACCGCCAACGGCGGCAAGGTCGACGGCGTCGTCGCGGCGAACGACGGCCTGGCGGGCGCGGTGATCACCGTGCTGCGCAAGAACGGGCTCAACGGCAAGGTCCCGGTGACCGGCCAGGACGCCACCCCGGACGGCCTCATGGCGGTCCTGCGCGGCGACCAGTACATGACGGTCTTCAAGCCGATCAAGGCCGAGGCCGAGGGCGCGGCCAAGCTCGCCGCGCTGCTGGCCAAGGGAGACACCGCGGGCGCGGACAAGATCGCCACGGGCTCCACGGACGACACCAAGTCCGGCCGCAAGGTCAAGTCCCTGCTCCTGGAGCCGAAGCTGACCACCAAGGACGGGGTCAAGGAGGTCGTCTCCGGCGGCTACGTCAAGGCGACCGAGATCTGCACCGGTGACCTGGCCGCGGTCTGCGCGCAGCTCGGCATCAGCTGATCACCCGCCCCGGCGCGGCCCACGCGGGTCGCGCCGGGGCCTTGCCTGGGAGTTCTTCAATGAGTGAACCGATTCTCGAAGTCACCAAGCTCAACAAGAGCTTCGGTCCCGTGCACGTGCTGCACGACGTCGACTTCACCGTGCGCGCGGGCGAGGTCACCGCGCTCGTCGGCGACAACGGCGCCGGGAAGTCCACTTTGGTCAAATGCGTCGCGGGCATCCACCCGATGGACTCCGGCATGGTGCGCTTCGCCGGGGAACCGGTGAACGTGCACGGCCCGCGCGACGCCGCCCGGCTCGGCATCGAGGTCGTGTACCAGGACCTCGCGCTCGCCGACAACCTCGACATCGTGCAGAACATGTTCCTCGGCCGGGAGCGCGGCGGCAGCTGGCTGCTCGACGAGGCGTCGATGGAGAAGGCCGCCCGCGACACGCTGGCGTCGCTGTCGGTCCGCACGGTGAAGTCCGTGCGCACGCCCGTCGCGTCGCTCTCCGGCGGGCAGCGGCAGACCGTGGCCATCGCCAAGGCCGTGCTGTGGGACAGCAAGGTCGTGCTCCTCGACGAGCCGACCGCCGCGCTCGGCGTCGCGCAGACCCGGCAGGTGCTCGACCTTGTCCGCAGGCTGGCCGAACAGGGCCTCGGCGTGGTGCTGATCAGCCACAACATGGCCGATGTCTTCGAGGTCGCCGACCGCATCGCCACGCTCTACCTCGGCCGGATGGTCGCCGAGGTGCCCACCCGCGAGGTCACCCACGGCCAGGTGGTCGAGCTGATCACCGCGGGCCGGTCTGGCGACCTGGGTCTTGCCCGCCCCGAGACCGCAACCGTCTGAGGAACACCATGACCAACACTCCAGCGGCCGCGCGGACCGACTCCGGCGGCGCGATCTCCGACTTCGGCATCGACACCACCACCCAGTCCACCGGCGAGGCCGTGCGTGACTTCTTCGCCAGGCTGCGCGGCGGCGACCTGGGTTCGATGCCCGCCGTGCTCGGCCTCGCCGCGCTCGTCGTCTACTTCTGGACCCAGTCAGAGAACTTCCTGACCCTGGACAACACCGCGAACCTGATCGCCCAGGGCGCGGGCAAGATGATCATCGCTATGGGCTTGGTCTTCGTCCTGCTGCTCGGCGAGATCGACCTGTCGGCGGGCACCGCGTCCGGCGTGTGCGCCGCGGTGATGGCGATGCACTATGTGCGGTCCGGGAACCTGTTGGGCGGTATGGGTTCCACCGTGTTCTACGTCTTCGTCGGCGGCATGGTCGTCGCGGCGCTGCTCGCGGTGTTCATGCGGATCTGGGCGGGCGCGGTCCTGGCCATGGTCGCGGTGACCATCGCGATGATCGGCGCGGCGCCGAACCCGTGGATCGAGATGCTGCTGGCGCTGTGCGTCGGCACCGCGATCGGTGTGATCACCGGGTTCCTGGTGTCGAAGATCGGCATGCCGTCGTTCGTGGTGACCCTCGCGCTGTTCATCACCTGGCAGGGCGTGATCCTGCAGTTCATCGGCCAGGGCGGCGTGTTCGGCATCGGCACCCAGCCGGTGCTCTTCAACGTCGCCAACGGCAACCTGTCCGTGCTGGGCAGTTGGATCCTGTTCGCGGTGGTCGCGGTCGGCTACACCGGCGTCGTGCTCGGCGAGCACTTCATCCGGCTGGGCAAGGGACTGGTGACCGCGCCGACGCCGATCGTGCTGGCCAAGGTCGCGGGGATCACCGTGCTCGCCGGGCTCGCGACCTTCGCGCTGACGCTCAACCGCTCGCCCAACGACTTCGTGGTGATCCGCGGCGTGCCGTACGTGGTGCCGATCGTGCTGGTGCTGCTCGTCGCGGGCACCTACGTCCTCAACCGGACTCGCTACGGTCGCCACATCTACGCCGTGGGCGGCAACGCCGAGGCCGCGCGGCGCGCGGGCATCAACGTGCCCAAGATCCGGGCCAGCGTGTTCGTCGTGTGCTCGTCGGTGGCCGCGCTCGGCGCCATCGTGTACTCCTCGAAGGTGGGGTCGGTCGATCCCCAAGCGGGTGGTCTCAATACGCTGCTGTTCGCCGTGGGCGCCGCGGTGATCGGCGGGACATCGCTGTTCGGCGGCCGGGGCAAGATCATCCACGCGGTGATCGGCGGGCTTGTGCTCGCCGTCGTCGAGAACGGGCTCGGACTGCTGCAGCAGCCCGCGGCGGTGGTCAACATCGTCACCGGGCTGGTGCTCCTGCTGGCCGCGACGGTCGACGCGCTGTCCCGCCGACGAGCGGCGGTGGCAGGCAGGTAAGGGAGAGCTGGTGAGCACACCGACGGCGGGTGCGCGGCCCGACGAGGTGCGCAGGCACAACCGCACCGCCCTGCTGCGCCGCCTGCACGTCGACGGCCCCAGCACCCGGGCCGAGCTGGCCACCGAGCTGGGGCTCAACCGCAGCACGATCAAGGCCCTGGTCGACGGCCTCGCCGAGTCCGGGATCGTGCAGGAGCGGGTGCCGCGTGCGCGGTCCGGGGCGGGCAGGCCGTCGCTGCTCGTGCTGCCGCAGCCGCAGGCCGCGGTCGTGCTCGCCGTCGACATCCGCGTCGAGCAGGTCGCCATCGCGCTGGTCGGGCTCGGCGGGGAGATGCTGGGCCGCAACCGGTGGAACCTGCACGGCCGCACCCGCGAACCCGACGAGGTGATCACCCACATCGTCGAGTCGACCAGGGTGCTCGCCGAGGAACTGGACGTGAAGACCTTCGGGGTCGGCGTCTCGGTGCCCGGCGTCGTGCGGCGCTCCGACGGCTTCGTCCACGAGGCGCCCAACCTGCGCTGGCGCGACGTGCCGCTGGGCGACCGGCTCAGCGCCATCCTCGACGTGCCGATCCGGGTCGGCAACGATGCCGAGATCGGCGCGCTCGCCGAACACCTGCGCGGCGCGGCGCGCGGGTCGGAGGACGTCGTCTACGTCTCCGCTGACATCGGCGTCGGCGCTGGCGTGATCGCCGACGGCTCCGCGCTGCGCGGGACCGGCGGCTACATCGGCGAACTCGGGCACATGGTGGTCAACCCGGCGGGCCGCGACTGCCACTGCGGCAGCCGCGGCTGCTGGGAGACCGAGGTGGGCGAGTTGGCCCTGTGCCGTGCCCTGTCGCTGCCCGAGGGCGCGCCGCGGGGTGCCGTGGTGGCCGAGCTGCGGGCGGTGAAGCCGGGGGACTCGGTGCTCGCCGAGTTCCAGCGGTGGCTCACCATCGGCGTGATCAACATCGTCAACGCGTTCAGCCCGGAACTCGTCGTCCTCGGCGACCTGTTCACCGCCCTGCCCCGCGACCTGGTCGACGCCGTCGGCCGGGAGGTCGGCAAGCGCAGCCTGGTGAGCCGCGCGATCGGTGGCACCCGCATCCTGCCGTCGACCCTCGGCGCGGACGGCAAGCTGATCGGCGCCGCCGAGCTGGCCTTCGAACCGGTGCTCGACACCGTCTGATCAGTCCGACACCGGCTCGAACACGCTCGCCAGCACGTCCGTCACCAACGCCCGCACCGAGTCGCGGTACCGGGCGACATCACCGGAGCTGGTCCGGGGGTCCACCGCGTGTTCGGGGGCCGACGCCCGCAGCCGCGCCAACTCGGTCCGCGCGACGGGCGCGGCCGTGGTCTCCGCCGGGTCGTCGAACAGCTCGGGCAACCCGGCCAGCGCCTCGACCGCGCGGCGTACCGCGGCGGCCGACAGGTCGCCCTCGGCCGCGGCCTGCGCGGTCAGCCGGTCGAGGTCGGCGTCGGGCACGTGGCCGAACCGGTGCTGCACCTCCGCCCGCGTCGCCTCGAACCGCTCCACGGCACGCGCGGCGTGGTCGTGTTCGTCGCTCGCGCGCAGCAGTGTCAGTCGCAGCCTGCCGACGAACGCGGCATACGCGTCGGCGGCCGACCCGGACCACGTGGGCTGGTCGAGCTTGCCCAGGCGGTCCGCGGCGGCGGCGAGGGTGTCCCTGAGGTCGCGCAGGCGGTCGATCTCGCTGGTGATCGCGGTGCCGATGCCAGGGAACTGGCGTCCGGTCACCTCAGGTCGGCCTCGCGGCCGGTCAGCACCTGCTCGGCGGCGGCGTCGGCCTCGGCGTAGGCGGCCGCGCTCGCGGCAAGCCTGGTGGCGGCCTCGGCGTGGGCCTCGATCAGCCGGTCGGTGGCGCGCAGGGACTGCTCGTGGAAGTCCGCCAGCGCCGCGGCCAGCCCGGCGTGGCCCACCGACGCCTCCGCGATCGCCCACCCGCGGCTGCTGCTCCCGGAGATCTCCTCGCCCACCCTGGCCACCTGCTCGGCGGTGTCCCGCAGCTCCCCGACGCTCACGGTGAACCTCGTCATCAGCGCTCCCGCCGCGTGCCCGGTTGGACACCCAGGGTACCGACGATCACTCGGCGACGAGGTCGAGTTCGACGAGAAGGTGGTGGGGCAGCGGCAGTGTCTCGGCCATGTCGTCGCCCAGCGCCGGGTCGACCAGGATGCCGACGCCGATCGGCAACGCGCACACCCGCCGCACCAGTTCTCGACCGGACAGGGCCACGAAGCCGCCGTCCCACGGCTCTGCGGTCTTAGGCCGGTGCGCGCGCAGGCGATCCTCGGCGGTGAACGCGCACATCCACGCCCCCGAGGTCGACGTCGGCGCGATCAGGAACCGGCCGTCCCTGGTCTGCGGGGCGAACACCGTGGCCGCCAGGAACAGCGACACCGGGTCGGTGCGCCCGTAGAGGCCGCGGGTCGCCTGGCGCAGCGCCGCAGGCTCCGGCGCCAAGGCAGACGCGGCTGGCCGCCGGGTGGCGCCCCACAGCTCGCGGATCCGCGCGACCTGGCTCTCGACGCTCAGCCCCGCCTGCTCGGCGAGCACGGTCGCCAGGGTGATGAGGTTCGGCAGCTTCGTCGGCTTGCCGCGCAGGATCTGCCGGATCGCCTCATGGCTGAGGGTGGCGGGCAGGTCGTCCCGGTCGGCGACGATCTCGCTGAGCTTGCGGTGGCTGAGCTGGAAGGACCGCTCGTACAGGTCGCTGACCGCGGCGGTGAGCGCGGCGAGTTCGGGTGTCAACTTTTGCCATCCCGTGTCAGAGATCGACTTCTTGCCCGGGCGGGCCAGCAGGATTGATCACAGCGGCCCGGGCGGGGGGCGGGCCGCGGGGGGAGCTGGGGGAAACAGAACGGGCGGCACCCGTGGGGTGCCGCCCGTTCTGCGTGGACGGATAAGGGACGAAGATCAGCCCTTCTGGAGCTCGGCCGCCAGCTCGCGCAGACGCACTTCGTGCGCGCGGGCGTGGTGGCCGCAGAACAGTAGCTCTCCTCCGGAGGGAAGTACGGCGCGGACCTGTGCGGCGGCGCCGCAGCGGTCGCACCGATCGGCAGCGGTCAGCTCGGGGCGGGTGAGCGTCGTTGTCGTCATGGGAGTTCTCCCTCCGTCCCGGCACCGGATGGCCCGGCGCCCTCATCGGCCGTGAACGCGGTGGCTGGTGACTCCGCCGTGTTCACGATTCCTACTCTTACAGACGCGCGAGCGAATAGCAGTGTTCCCGCGCCCACATAGCAATCAGGTAACCCTGGATTAACCCGGTCGGCCTAGCCATTCGCCCCGAAATCCGCTGGGAGCAGGGCATATCGATCATCGTGTCGATGGTCGAATCGCCCGGTAGCCGCCCCTTGTTCACCACAGGCGAACACGTCCAAGGCTCGGGAATGTGACACCAGCCACACTTCATCGTTGCTCTCTGTAAAGACAAACGCCGCCCGCACCGGTACGGCGCGAGCGGCGTTCGTCAGATCCGGGCTTACTCCAGATAGTCGCGCAGGACCTGCGAGCGCGACGGGTGGCGCAGCTTCGACATCGTCTTCGACTCGATCTGGCGGATGCGCTCACGCGTGACGCCGTAGACCTGGCCGATCTCGTCGAGGGTGCGCGGCTGGCCGTCGGTGAGGCCGAAGCGCAGCCGCACCACGCCCGCCTCGCGCTCCGACAGCGTCGCCAGGACCGACTGGAGCTGGTCCTGCAGCAGGGTGAACGACACCGCGTCCACGGCCACCACGGCCTCGGAGTCCTCGATGAAGTCGCCGAGCTGGCTGTCGCCCTCGTCGCCGATGGTCTGGTCGAGCGAGATGGGCTCCCGGGCGTACTGCTGGATCTCCAGCACCTTCTCCGGGGTGATGTCCATTTCCTTGGCGAGCTCCTCCGGGGTGGGCTCGCGGCCCAGGTCCTGGAGCAGCTCACGCTGGATGCGGCCGAGCTTGTTGATGACCTCGACCATGTGCACCGGGATGCGGATGGTGCGGGCCTGGTCGGCCATCGCGCGGGTGATGGCCTGGCGGATCCACCACGTCGCGTACGTCGAGAACTTGTAGCCCTTGGTGTAGTCGAACTTCTCGACCGCGCGGATCAGGCCGAGGTTGCCCTCCTGGATCAGGTCCAGGAACGCCATGCCGCGGCCGGTGTAGCGCTTGGCCAGCGACACCACGAGGCGCAGGTTGGCTTCGAGCAGGTGGTTCTTGGCCCGCTCGCCGTCGCGCACGATCCACCGCAGGTCGCGGCGCATCTGCGGCTGCAGCTTCTCGTTCTCCTCCTCGGACTTGCGCACCCGCTCCGCGGCGTAGAGGCCCGCCTCGATCCGCTTGGCGAGTTCGACCTCCTCCTCCGCGTTCAGCAGGGCGACCTTGCCGATCTGCTTGAGGTAGGCGCGGACCGAGTCGGCCGAGGCGGTGAGCTCGGCGTCCTTGCGGGCCTGGCGCAGCGCCTCGGACTCCTCTTCGTCCCAGACGAAGTCGCCGTCCTTGCCGCCGTCCTTGGTTTCCTTCTCGTCGGGCTCGTCGATGGGCTCCTCGACCGGCTCGACCTCGACCTCTTCCAGGTCGGACAGATCGGGGTTGTCCAGATCCTCGGGCTCTTCGCCCTCGGGTCCGTCGCCCGCCTTCTTCGGGGCTCCGGCCTTGGCCGCGGGGGCCTTCTTCGGCGCGCGCGCGGTCTTGGCGCCCGCCGCCTTCTTGGCCGTCGTCTTGGTCCCGGTGGCGGTCAGGTCTTCTTCCGACGGCTCGCCGGTGGCCGTCTTCGCGGCGCTCGCCGACGCGGTGGAGCGTCGGGTTGCGGTTCGTGCGGCTGCCACGTACGCCCTTTCACAACTGTCCATCACGGCGGCGCCCGATACGACAAAACGTCTGGTCGCCGCCGGAGTTCGGGGGAGTGCCCTACGGCGCTGAGCCAGGGGCGTGTTCCATTGTAGCGACGTGCGGCGTTTCGCCGGGACACGCCAAGCCGGAAAGTCGTTCGGGTTGCTCGATCAGCCCTCGGCGGCCGCCACTGGGACACCAAAAGCGGCACCCACTGCGGCACCCACAATGCCCGCGTCGTTGCGCAGTTCCGCGGCCACGATCCTCGTCCGCACGTCGAGCAGCGGCAGCCACTTGTCGGCCTTCTTGCTGACCCCGCCGCCGACGATGATCAGGTCGGGCCAGATCAGGTTCTCCAGGCTGGAGATGTACCGGGTGACCCGGTGCGCCCAGTCCTCCCAGGAGAGGCCCTCCTCCTCCTTGATCGAGGCCGCCGCGCGCGTCTCGGCGTCGTGGCCGTCGATCTCCAGGTGGCCGAACTCGGTGTTGGGCACGAGCTTGCCGTCGAGGAACAGCGCGCTGCCGATGCCGGTGCCGAAGGTCAGCAGCACGACGACCCCTTCTTGGTCGCCCGGCCACCCGTAGCGGATCTCGGCCATGCCCGCGGCGTCGGCGTCGTTGAGGACCACCACGTCGCGGTTGAGGCGCTTGGCGAACAGGGCGGCGGCGTCGGTGTCGAGCCAGGCCTTGTCGATGTTCGCCGCGGTGTGGGCGACGCCCTTCTTGACCACCGCGGGCAGCGTCACACCGACCGGTCCGTCCCAGCCGAACTTGCCGACGATGTCGGCCACGACGTCGGCTACCGCGTCCGGGGTGGACGGGTTCGGGGTCGGGATGCGCAGGCGATCGCCGTCCAGCCTGCCCGTGACCAGGTCCACCAGGCCGCCCTTGATCCCGGAGCCACCGATGTCCACGCCGAAGCCAGTCGCGCCCATGCCGGACCTTCCTACTCGATTCAGAACCATTGCCGCAGAGATTAGCCGCCGTCGCGCGCTTGTGGTCGGATAGTGGCGTGAGCCATTCCAACAACGACCTGCTCAAGATCGCCGTCGCCGTCGCCGTCGAGGCGGGCGAGCTCGTGCGCACCGAGCGGGCCAAGGCCATCCAGGACGTCGACACCAAGTCCACCAGCACCGATGTCGTCACCGCCGCGGACAAGGCGGCCGAGGCGCTGATCCGCGACCGGCTCGCGGGGCTGCGCCCGGAGGACGCCGTGCTCGGCGAGGAGGACGGCGGCGCCGTCGGCACTGGCGTGACGTGGGTGGTCGACCCGATCGACGGCACGGTCAACTACCTGTACGGCTACCCCTGGTACTGCGTGTCGGTGGCCGCCCAGGTCGACGGGGTGTCGGTGGCGGGTGCGGTGGTCGAGCCGGTCAGCGGGCGGCAGTGGACGGCCACGCGCGGAGGGGGAGCGTTCCTCGACGGCGAGCCGCTGGCGGTGTCGCGGCCGGAGTCGGTGGAGCTGTCGCTGGTGGCCACCGGGTTCGCCTACTCGCGGGAGCGCCGGATCGCCCAAGCCGCGGTCGCCGCGCGGGTGGCGGGCCGGGTGCGCGACATCCGCCGGTCGGGGTCATCGGCGCTCGACCTGTGCTCGGTGGCGGCGGGGTGGGTCGACGCGTACTACGAGCGCGGCCTGTCCGCGTGGGACTGGGCCGCGGGCGCCCTGATCGCCGCGGAGGCGGGCGCGGTCGTCACGCTGCCCGGCACGGCGCCGGAACTGGGCACGGACACGATGTTCGCCGCGGCACCCGCCATCGTGGACGGCCTGCGAGCGGTGCTGGTCGAAGAGGGAGTCGGCGGGGACTACTAGCTAGCAGCGGGTGTCTAGCGCGGCCGTGATCAGCTCCGGCGGGATCGGCGCCGCGCTCGACCCGTCGGACAGCAGGCCGCCCTGGTCGGGGTTGGACTGCGCCCACTCGGCGAGCAGGTCGAGCACCTTGCGGGCCTCCGGGCTGGGCTTGAGGTGGTCGAACAGCTCGCCGACAGCCAGGTCGACGGTGGCGTCCTGGCGCTCGTCCTTGACCAGCTCGGCGCACGGCTCCACGAGGTTCAGCGCGCGGGCTGTCGCCATGCCCTGCTGGCCGAAGCGGATCTGCGAGCGGCACGACAGCAGGGCGCCCTTGGGGTAGAGCACGTCGTTGTCCGGCGGGGCGATCTGGGTGAAGCCGAGTTCGCGCAGCGTCTCGGTGGCGGTGTTGGCCTGCCCGCGCGTGTCGCTGGCGTTGAGGACCCGCACGAGCGCAGTCGCGGGCGGCGCGGGCGCGGTGCGGTCGAGTCCGGTGCGGTCCATCGGCTCGCCGATCAGCGGCGCCGGGACACCCTCCACCGGCGTCACCGCGGCCGGGGCGTTGCAGTCCATGGTCCGCGAGCCCGTCTCGTCGGCCTTGAGCACCTGCAGCCACACGACAGAGGCGACCACGCCCAGCAGCACGATCAGGATGAGTGCGGGCAGTGGACGGCGCTTGCGGTATCCGCGCGGGCGCCCGCCCCGCGTCAGATTCCCGGCAGGCACGAGACGGTCCTCTCTGCAGACTTCATGCCCTACCCCCGCAGGCATCGGAGCGGCCTCGCGGCGCGCTCGACAGTCGATGGTGATCAGCGTATTCGGTTTGGCCCGATCCGCAGCACGACACCCTTGTCGTGTCCGGAATGAAACCCTGAACCGAGCTTCGCATCCGGCGGCCCGACGCGCCCGAAACACCCCCGGGAGGGTGATGCTGTGCGAGACCGGGCGGTAATGAGCTACCCTCTGCCCGCTCCGGTCGCCGAAGACGTCCAGCCGAATCGATTCCGATGGCTGGTCGAACCCCACGCGACCGGCGAGACCTCCGTCACTCGATTGGCGGGCACAAACCGGGGCGCTGGAACGTTGACCAGCGGCACGACCCACATCCTGATGGACCGCAGGGGTGAAAGACGATGGCTACCGACTACGACGCACCACGCCGCAGCGAGGCAGACGATCTCGCGGAGGACTCCCTCGAGGAACTCAAGGCGCGACGGAACGAGACCCAGTCCGGCGTCGTCGATGTCGACGAGACGGACACCGCGGAGAGCTTCGAGCTGCCCGGCGCCGACTTGTCGGCGTTGTCCGGCGAGGACCTCACCGTCCGAGTGGTGCCCAAGCAAGCAGACGAGTTCACGTGCTCGAAGTGCTTCCTTGTGCACCACCGGAGCCGTCTCGCCGAGGACAACAACGGCGTTTTCGTCTGCCGGGACTGCGCGTAAGCCCACGACGCGCCGCCCCCGGCAGGGGCTGAACACCAGAACGACAGACAGCCGGCCACCCGATCGCGGGGTGCCCGGCTGTTCGTCATGTGCGGGGATCGCGCAGGACCGCGGCCAACTCGGCGGGCCTGCGGGTGCTGAACACCCAGTACGGCGTCGGGTCGGCGGGGTCGGTGAGCTCGACGCGCACCAGCGGGCCCACCCAGCCGCGGTGCAGCATGAACGCCGCCGGGTCCAGGTGCGGGCCGAGCACCTTGCGCTTCTCGTTCGCGCCGAAGGTCTCCACCTTGCCGACGAACTCCAGGGGCACGTGCGCGTCGCCCACCTTCAGCTCGCCGTCCTCGACAGCGACCCTGGTGCGCCCGGAGCGCACGATCAGCAGCAGGGTCAGCGGCAGGAGCACGACGTAGGGCAGCCACGAGCGCACGCCCGGGTAGCCCATGTGGATCTCGGCGGCGAGCAGCCCGGCCGCCACCAGCGGCAGCGGCCACCAGTACCACGTCACGTACAGCCGCTCCGCGAACTGCTGGGCGGTGGTCGTCGAATGGGCCGTGCCTGAGCTGTCTGTCACCACCCCAGGGTAGTCTCGCCGCTCGTGTCCAGCGTCGAGGTCCTGCTCACCCGGTTGGATCAGGACGTGCCCCTGCCGTCGTACGCCCGCCCGGGTGACGCGGGGGCCGATCTGGTGACGACCGTGGATGTCATCATCCCGCCGGGCCGCCGGGTGACCGTCGGCACCGGAATCGCGATCGCCCTGCCTGAGGGGTACGCCGGGTTCGTCCATCCCCGTTCGGGTCTGGCGGCGAAGTCGGGGCTGAGCGTGGTCAACACTCCTGGCACGATCGATTCGGGGTACCGCGGCGAGATCAAAGTCTGTTTGATCAACCACGACCTGACCGCACCGATCAGCCTGCGCCGCGGCGACCGCATCGCGCAGCTGGTGGTGCAGCGGGTCGAGCACGCGGTGTTCCGCGAGGTGGACGAGCTGGGGGAGTCCCAGCGCGGCACCGGCGGATACGGGTCGACCGGGGGCCACGAGGTGCTCACCGGCTCGGCGGGGACGGAGGACTAGGTGGGACTGTTCGGACGGCGCAAGCGCAAGGACGAGGAACCGGTCGTCGAGGTCGACGAGCCGGTCGATGTCGAGGACCTCGACGAGGTCGACCGCGCGGACGGCCCCTACGACGAGACCGAGGCGCCCGACGACGAGTTCCCCCGCCTCGACCTGGGGTCGATGCGCGTCCCGGTTCCCGACGGCGCCCAGCTGCAGGTGGAGATGGACCCGGCGGGCCCGGTGCGCGCGGTCCACATCCTCACCCCGGTCGGTCAGCTGACCCTCAACGCCTACGCCGCGCCGAAGTCGGGCGGGCTGTGGCGCGAGGTGTGCGGCGAGCTTGCCGAGCAGCTGCGCGGCGACGGCGCGACGGTCCGCAGCCATGCCGGTGACTGGGGCCAGGAGCTGTCGGCGGCGCTGGGCGAGGTCGCGCTGCGGTTCATCGGCGTCGACGGCCCGCGCTGGATGCTGCGCGGTGTCGTGGCCGGTCCGCCGGAGCTGGCGGAGACGAGCACCGAGGCGCTGCGCGCGATGCTGCGCAGCACGGTCGTGGTGCGCGGGACGCAGCCGATGCCGGTGCGCACGCCGCTGCAGATCGACCTGCCGCAGGCCATCGCCGAGCACATCGCCCAGGCGGGCCAACAGACGTAAACGGCTGGCCGCGGACCACTACGCTGATCGTGTGCGTCCGCCCCTGATCGTGCTCGACGGTGTCCGCTGGCAGGGCACCCCCGTGGTCGGGGAGCGGTCCCAGACGCTGCTTGCCGAGCTGGTCCGCCATCCCCGCGACGGGGTGAGCGACGAGCGCCTGGTCGCCGAGCTGTGGCCGGACGCGCTGCCGTCGCACCCGACGAAGGCGCTGCAGGTCGTGGTGTCGCGGGCGCGGGCGGCCACCGACGCGCACGTGATCACCCGGTCGGCCAACGGCTATCGGCTCGGCATCCCCCTCGACCAGGTCGACGCGCTGATGCTGGCCGCCGCGGTCGGCCAGGCGCGCGGTCGGTTGGCGGCGGGTGACGCGGCGGGCGCGCGGGCCGCCGCCGAGGAGGCCGTCGACCTCGGCCGCACGATCACCGTCTCCACCGACGAAGGCGCGTTGGGCGACTTGCTCGCCGACGCCCGGTCGCACGCCGAGGAGGCCCGCGACCTGCTGGGTCTCGCGCTGAGCCGGGTCGGCGAGCACGAGCGCGCGCTGCCGCTGCTGGCCGCCGCCGTCACGCGCAGGCCCGCCGACGAGGACGTGCTGGTCTGCCTGCTGCGCGGCGAGGCCGCGGTACACGGCCCGTCGGCGGCGCTGCGCCAGTTCGAGGAGTACCGCGCGCGGCTGGCCGACACCCTGGGCACCGACCCCGGCGAGGCGCTGCGCCGCCTGCACACCGAACTGCTCGCCCAGGACCGGCCGGTCCGCCAGGGCCTGCTGTTCGACCACACCGAACTCGTCGGCCGCGACGCCGACATCGCCGCGCTGCGCGCGCTGGTCCGCACCGCGCGGGTCACCTCGATCGTCGGCGCGGGCGGGCTGGGCAAGACCCGGCTGGCGCACGTGCTCGGCCGCGAAGCCGAGCAGCCGGTGGTCCAATTCGTCGAGCTGGTCGGTGTGGTGGCCGCCGAGGACGTCGTCGGCGAGGTCGGCTCGGCGCTCGGGGTGCGCGACTCGGTGGCGGGCAGGCGCGCGTTGACCGCGACCCAGCGCGCCGACGTGCGCGCCAGGATCGCCCAGCAGCTAGACCAGTCACCGGCCCTGCTGATCCTGGACAACTGCGAGCACGTGGTCGACGCCGTGGCCGACCTCGTCGCCTTCCTCGTCTCCGCCGTCCGCGACCTGCGCGTCGTCACCACGACCCGCGCCCCGCTCAACATCTCCGCCGAACGCGTCTACCCGCTCGGCCAGCTCTGCTCGGGCGACGCGGTGGAGCTGTTCCGCCAGCGCGCCCAGGCGGCCCGGCCCGGCGTCGCCCTCGACGAGGACGTGGTGACCGACATCGTCACCCGGCTCGACGGGCTCCCGCTGGCCATCGAGCTGGCCGCGGCCAGGGTGCGGGTGATGTCGGTGGAGGACATCGCGCGCAGGCTGGAGGACCGGTTCGCCCTGCTGCGCGGCGGCGACCGCACCGCCCCGGACCGGCACCAGACGCTGCTCGCGGTGATCGACTGGTCGTGGAACCTGCTGGCCGACCGCGAGCGCCGCGGCCTGCGGTGGCTGTCGGTGTTCCACGACGGCTTCACCCTCGGCGCGGCCGAACAGCTGCTCGGCCCGGCCGCGATCGACGCCGTCGAGTCGCTGGTCGACCAGTCGCTGCTCAGCGTCTTCGAGACGGCGGGCCGGGTCCGCTACCGGATGCTGGAGACGGTCCGCGAGTTCGGCCGCGACCGGCTGGCCGACGCCGCCGAGACCGCGGCGGCCCGCGAGGCTCACTGGACCTGGGCGCGCGGGTTCGCGCAGACCGCTGTCAGCGAGCTGTTCACCATCGCCCAGATCGAACTGATGGACGAGGTCCGGCTGGAGGAGACCAACCTCGCCGACGTGCTCAGGCAGGCGCTCGCCGCGTCCGACCTGGACACCGTGATGGTGCTGCTGTCCGCGCTCGGCCCGTACTGGATGGTGCGCGGCGAGCACCCCCGCGTCGTGGTCCTCGCCGAGGCGCTCGAACAGGCGATCCGGGGCTGGACGCCGCGGGAGGACGTCGCCGACAACACCAGGACGTGTCTGGCCGTGCTGATCAGCAACGCCACCGCGATCCAGGGGGCCGACTCGACCGAGGCCATGGCCCTGCTGCGGAGACTCGGTCCCGGCACGGGCTCCCCGGTCATCGCCGCGCACGTCTCGGTGGTGCTGTCGCTCGACCACGCCGACCCGTCCGCGAGCACCGCGGCCCTGGCGGCGCTGTGCGACCACCCGGACCGGCGCACCGCGTGCCTGGCGCTGCAGTGGTACGCCCACGCGCTGGAGAACGAGGGCGACCCGGAGGGTGCCGTCGAGTGCGCCCGACGCGCGCTGGAGCTGGCCAGGGACGACGACGGGCCGTGGCACCGCGCGATGCTGCACACCCAGCTCGCCGACCTGCACGGCCAGCTCGGCCTGCTCGACCAGGCGCGTCCGCACGCCGTCGCCGCGCTGCCCGTGCTCGACCAGCTGCGTGCCGTGGACGACGCCTGCCAGCTGCGGGCGCTGCTCGCGGTCGTGGCGATGAGCGGCGGCGGGCTGGCCGAGGCGCGGCGGTGGATCGAGGAGATCCACGGCGTCGAACGCACCCAGTGGAGCCTGGGCGGCGGGCTGGTCCGGCTGGTCGCCGAGGCCGAGCTGGCGCTGATCCAGGGCGAGTACGCCGAGGGCCTGCGCGCCTACCGTGATGTCGTCGCCCAGATGCGTGAGCTGCGCTTCCCCGGATTCGGTGACCCGACGGGCTACGAGCCGTGGACGCTGTTCGGCGAGGCCGCCGCGGTGAGCGCGCACGCCCAGTTCGGCGAGGCGCCGGAGGGCGAGGAGCTGTACGCCATCCTCCGGGCCAAGATCAGCGGCGCGCTCGACCCGGAGCGGCCGCACCTGGACCACCCGGTGATCGGGGTCGTGCTCGTCGGGCTCGCCTTGTGGGGGCTGCTGCGCGGGACCCTGCCCGCCGGGGAAGCGGCCCGGCTGCTCGCGCTCGGCCACCGCTTCGGCTACAACCGGCTCTACCCGACCATGGCGTGGCCCGTCGTCACCGGTCTCGCCGAACGGGTGGTGCCGGGGGAAGTCGACCGGTGGCTGGCGAGCTATGGCGACCGACGCGGCCCGCAGCTCCTCACGGAGGCGCGGGCCGTCGTCGGGCACCTGTTCTAAGAGGTCACATGCGGCGGCGGAAGCTGCGCACCGACAGCGGGGCGAAGATCGCGACCAGCGCGACGCAGCCCACCAGCGCCCAGCCGACCTCGCCGGTGACCGTGCCGGTGTTGGCCAGGTCGCGGATCGCCGACACCACGTGCGAGACGGGATTGACCCGGACGAACGCGGCCAGCCAGCCCGGCAGCGACTCGACCGGGACGAACGCGTTCGACATGAACGTCAGCGGGAACATCACCATCAGCGAGATGCCCTGCACGCCCTGGGCGCTGCGGGCGATCGTGCCGAACCAGGTGAACAGCCACGCCAGCGACCACCCGGCGATCACCGCGAGCAGCCACCCGGCGAAGACCCCGACGAACCCGCCGCCGGGCCGGTAGCCCATGAGGACACCCATGCCGAAGGTGAGGCAGGCGGCGACGCCGTAGCGGATCAGGTCGGCGGTCATCGGCCCGGCGAGCGGGGCGATGCGGGCGATCGGCAGGGACTTGAAGCGGTCGAAGACGCCCTTCTCCATGTCCTCGCGGAGCTGGACGCCGGTGGCCATGCAGGCGGTGAGCGTGGTCTGGGCGATGATGCCGGGGATCATCAGCGGCAGGTACGCCGCGACGTCACCGGAGATCGCGCCGCCGAAGATGTAGGCGAACATCGCGGTGAACAGGATCGGCTGGATCGTGACGTCGAAGAACTGCTCCGGGTTGCGGCGCATCTTCTTCACCGCCCGCCACGCCAGGGTCATGGTTTGGCTGAAGGTCTCGGCCATGCTCACGCGCGGCCTCGCCGCGGCGACGGCCGGGTGCACGGTTCGGGTCAGGGTGGTCGCGGTCATCGGTTGTCCTCAGCGGTTTCCGGGGAGTCCGAGGTGTCGTGGCCGGTCAGGGCCAGGAAGACCTCGTCGAGGCTGGGCTTCTGCACGGTCACCGACGCCACCGACACCGACGCGGTGCGCAGGGCGATGAGCACGTCGGCGGCCTGGTCGGCGTGGTCGAGCGCGACGTTGATCCGGCCGTGCTCGGGGGTGAGGACCGGCTCTTCCCGCAGGAGCTTGCGGATGGTGTCGGTGGCGACGGTCAGGTCGGCCGGATCGGTCAGCAGCAGTTGCAGGGTCGAGTTGCCGACCTGGCTCTTCAGCTGGTCCGGCGTGCCCTCGGCGACCTTCACACCGCGGTCGATCACCGCGATCCGGTCGGCGAGCTGATCGGCCTCGTCGAGGTACTGGGTGGTCAGCAGCACGGTGCAGCCGTCGGACACCAGCGCGCGGATCGTGTCCCACATCTGGCCGCGGGTGCGCGGGTCGAGCCCGGTGGTCGGCTCGTCGAGGAAGATCAGCGGCGGGCGGGTGATCAGGCTGGCAGCGAGGTCGAGCCTGCGCCGCATGCCGCCGGAGAACTGCTTCAGCGGCCGGTTCGCCGCCTCCTCCAGCCCGAACTGCCCCAGGAGATCCTTGGTGACCTGCTTCGCCTTGGGTGACGGCAGGCCCTGCAGGCGGCCGAACATCCACAGGTTCTCGGTGGCGGTCAGGTTCTCGTCGACCGAGGCGTACTGGCCGGTGACCCCGACGAGCTGGCGCACGATGTGCGGGTGCTCGCGCACATCCACCCCGAAGACCTCGGCCTGGCCGCCGTCGATCTCCAGCAGGGTGGCCAGCATCCGCAGCATGGTCGTCTTGCCCGCGCCGTTGGGGCCGAGCACGCCGAAGATCTCGCCCTGGCGGACTTCGAGGTCGATGCCGTCGACGGCGCGGTTGTCGCCGAAGACCTTGACCAGCCCGCGCGTGCGCACGGCCAGGTCCACACTGTCCCGCGCGAGGTCGCGGGTCTGCGATGTCGTCATTGTGGTCACGGGAGGGACTGTGCCCACGCCGAGTTTCACGGCGCCTTCACGACGACTTCAGCCGATGTCGCCCACTTGCAGCAGCTCGACGGCGGCGCCGGACTCGGCGAGCAGGTGCGCGGCGGCGGCGCGGCGGGGATCGGCGCGGTAGGCGTCCAGGCCCGCCGGGTCGGTGAAGCTGACCGTGTGGATCTCGGTGCCGCCGTCGACCGAGCGAAGCCTGCGTTCCAGCCTGCCGCCGTGGTCGGCGAGCAGTGGCAGGACCGCGGCCTCGTAGGCGTCGAACGCGGCCAGGCCGCCCTCCGGGACCCGCGCGATCATCACGTAAGTCGTCACGGCGAGACCGCGCGCAGCCAGGCCAGCACCGCCGCGCGCCCCAGTGCCTCCGGGTCGACGCCCACGATCTGCAGACGCGTCGTGCACAAGGAGGCTTGGGGGAGCGCCTTCGCCCAGGCTGTCGCGACCTCCGCCGGGTGCACCGCGTCGTCGGTGAAGGCGGCCACCCCACACGGGATGTCGAGCGTGGCCAGGTCCTCCAGTGTGGGGGCGACGTGGTCGGCGGCGATGTCCAGCGCCTCGGCGAGGTGGTCGCCGTAGCCGGACCACGCGCGGGTCAGCTCGGCGGCCAGCCACGGGTCGAGCCCCGCCACCGCGGCCTCCGTCGCCTTGACCGCGCCCAGCTCGCGCACGGCGGCGGCGCTGTAGCGGGCGGCGACCGCGGCGGGCGCGCCGTCCGGGGCACCGGTCCAGCCCGGCAGGGCCAGCAGCAGCCCCGCGCACCGGTCCCGGTTCTTCAGCGCCCACTCGACGGCCAAGTGCGCGCCGAGGGAGATCCCGCCCGCGATGATCGGCTCCCGCTCGGCCGCCTCGTCGAACGCGGCGAGATAGGCGGCCACATGCCCAGGTCCACGCACCGGAGCGGGCGTCACCGCGGTCATCCCGACGGCGGCGACGGGCACTTCGAACACCGACCGGACGAACACGTCGTCCGACGCTGTGCCGGGCACTAGCACGGCCGTGCGCACAGCGGTGTTCGGCTGGGTCACACTCACCCCTCGTTCCCTGTCCCTGGGTTACCTGGCGCGGTTAACCTGATTGTGCATGGGTCGTTCGTCGGGGCCGACCCCCACCACAGGAGCGGGACAACATGGGCACCAAGGGGGACGGATATTGGCACCGTCTCGTCAAACGGCTGACGACCGATGTCGACCAGCTGGACGCGGACGACCTATCCGAGCGGGCCGAGGCGCAGGGCGCGCGCCGAGCCTGTGACTGCCAGTCCGGCGACGAGGTCATCGTGCTGGGCCGCTTACGCACCGTCGAGCTGTGTCCGCGCGACGCGGTGGCCACGCTGGAGGCCGAGCTGTTCGACGGGACCGAGGGCGTGACACTAGTCTGGCTCGGTCGTCGCCGGATCCCGGGAATCGAGCCGGGCCGCACCGTCAAGGCGCAGGGCCGGATCGCGGTCCGCGACGGCCGCAAGGTCCTCTACAACCCCTACTACGAGTTGCAGACCACCACATGACGAAACCGACCACTGAGGTCACCAAGGAAGACGGCCCCGAACCGACCCTGCTGGAGCAGATGGGCGGGATCAGCGGGCTGATCTACTCGTCGGTCCCGGTGGTCGTGTTCGTGCTGGCCAACCTGTTCTTCGGGCTCACCGTCGGCATCTGGAGCGCCGTGGGCTGCGCGGTGCTGATCACGGTCTTGCGCGTCGTGCGCAAGGAGCCGCTGCAGCCCGCCATCTCCGGCTTCTTCGGCGTGGCGATCGCGGCCCTCATCGCCAACCAGACCGGCTCGGCCAAGGGTTTCTTCCTGCTCGGCATCTGGACCAGCCTCGTCTACGGCGGCGTCTTCCTGATCTCGGTGCTGGTGCGCAGGCCGCTGGTCGGGGTGATCTGGTCGCTGCTCAACGGCCTCGGCCAGGACTGGCGCAAGGACAAGGTGTCGGTCCGCGCCTACGACCTGGCCACGCTGACGTTCGTCGCGGTGTTCGCCGCGCGGTTCGTCGTGCAGAAGTGGCTCTACGACGAGGACCAGACCGGCTGGCTCGCGGTGGCGAGGCTCGGCATGGGCTACCCGCTGTTCATCGTGGCCCTGGCGGTCACCGTGTGGGCGGTGCGCAAGGCCAAACACCGCCAAGCCGAGCGCGACGCTCTCGTCGAGAGTGACGAGGAGATCGAGGCCCGGCTGCGCGCCAAGTACGGCGAAACCAGCTGACCTGCGCTTTCCGAAAGGCCACCGTCCGCCCTGGATGGTGGCCTTTCGGCATGTCTGGAGATGTTCGTCTCTCGCTAACTGACCACTCAGCGTGCTCGCGTAGGCTTACGGTTACGTAACCGTAGGGTCGTCTTGGGGGAGACACCCGGAAATCCGAGGTAGCCGCACGTGACGACAACACTCGAGCCCCCACTCGCCCCGGGCGCCAAGCCGCTCACCGACCGCCGCCGCAGCGGTGCCGAGCAGTTCGGCGTCTACGCCTTCGTAGTGCTCCCGCTGCTGGCCGTCGCCGCCGCCGTGCCGTTCGCCTGGGGCTGGGGCCTCGGCTGGGTCGACATCGGCATCGCGCTGGCGTTCTACCTCGTCAGTGGCCTCGGTGTCACCATCGGCTACCACCGCTTGTTCACCCACGGCTCCTTCCGCGCCAAGCGCGGCCTGAAGATCGCGCTGGCCGTCGCCGGTGGCCTGTCCGCGCAGGGCTCGGTCATCGAGTGGGTCGCCGACCACCGCCGCCACCACGCCTTCTCCGACAAGGAGGGCGACCCGCACTCCCCGTGGCTGTTCGGCACCGGCCCGGTCGCCATCGCCCGCGGCTTCTGGCACAGCCACATCGGCTGGCTCTTCGACCGCGACTGCACCACGATCGACCGCTTCGCCCCCGACCTCGCCGCCGACGCCGACCTGCGTGCCGTCGACCGCATGTTCATCCCGCTGACCGTGGCGTCGCTGACCGTCCCCGCGCTGCTGGGCGGCCTGCTGACCTGGTCCTGGTGGGGCATGCTCACCGCGTTCTTCTGGGGTGGCCTCGTCCGCATCGCGCTGCTGCACCACGTGACCTGGTCGGTCAACTCGGTCTGCCACATGATCGGCGACCGCCCCTTCAAGTCCCGCGACAAGGCGTCCAACGTGTGGCCCCTGGCCCTGCTGAGCTTCGGCGAGTCGTGGCACAACCTGCACCACGCCGACCCGACGTCGGCCCGCCACGGCGTGCTGCGCGGTCAGCTGGACATCTCGGCCCGGCTGATCTGGGTGTTCGAGAAGCTGGGCTGGGCGAGCAACGTCCGCTGGCCCACCGAGCAGCGCATCACCAAGCTCCGCGTCGAGAAGGCGCTGGCGAAGTAGTTCGTTCCGCGCGAGAGCCCGGCCTCCTTCGGGGGCCGGGCTCTTCTCATGCTTTGGCGGTCGCGCTCGCCGGCGAATCCCGCGGGCGCGCCGCAGGAGAGTTCGGCGCTGTCCGCCTCGGCAAGGTACCGCGACCTGTCGGACTGGCTCGACTAGTGCCCCAGGGCCTTGCGGATCTCGTTCTCCACGTCCGCCGACGCCACGAAGAGCAGTTCGTCCCCACCCTCCAACGGATCATCCGCCTGCGGCACGATCACCCGCCCACCCCGCAGGATCGTCACCAACGCCGCATCCCGAGGCAGCTTCACCTCACGCACCGGCCGGCCGGCCCAAGGCGTGTCCTGAGGCAGCGTCATCTCCACCAGGTTCGCCTGCCCTTGCCGCAGCGTCAGCAGCTGCACCAGCCCGCCGACACTCACCGCCTCCTCGACCATCGCCGCCAGAACTCGGGGAGTCGACACAGCGACGTCCACCCCCCAAGCGGACGTGAACAGCCACTCGTTAGACGGATCGTTCACCCGGGCGACAACCCGCCGCACCGCGAACACCGTCTTCGCCAGCAGCGAAACCACAAGGTTGACCTTGTCGTCCCCCGTGGCCGCGATGACGACGTCACACAGCTGGATCCCCGCGTCCTCCAGCGAAGCCAGCTCACAGGCGTCCGCGAGGACCCACTCGGCCTGCTCGACCGTGTGCGGCTCGAACTGCTTGGCCTCGCGCTCGATGAGCATCACCTGGTGGTCGCCGCCCACGAGTTCGGCGGCGATGGAGCGGCCGACGGCGCCTGCCCCGGCGATCGCGACACGCATCAGTGACCCTCCTCCGGCGCCTGGGCGGCGGCCGTCGTGACCTCGGTGACCGTGCCCGACAGGGCCGCGACGTAGACCTGGTCGTCTGCCTGGATGACCGTCTTCGACTCGGCCAGCACGCCCGTGCCGAAGCGCATGATGAAGGCGACGCGGCAGCCGGTGGCCGACTGGAACTCCTTGACCGTGCGGCCCACCCAGTCCTCGTGCACCGGCACCTGGAGCAGCGCCACCTTGCCCGACGGGTCGCGCCACGCCGAGGCCACGCCGTCCGGCAGCAGCGTCCGCAGCAGGCGGTCGGTCGTCCACGGCACCGTCGCGACGGTCGGGATGCCCAGGCGCTCGTAGACCTCGGCGCGCTTGGGGTCGTAGATCCGCGCGACCACGTGGTCGACGCCGAAGGTCTCCCGGGCGACGCGCGCGGAGATGATGTTGGAGTTGTCGCCGCTGGACACCGCCGCGAACGCCCCGGCCCGCTCGATCCCCGCCTCGATCATCACCTGGCGGTCGAACCCGGGCCCGACCACCTGCTGACCGTGGAAGTCGGGACCAAGGCGCCGGAACGCCTGCGCGTCCTTGTCGATCACGGCGACGCTGTGGTCCAGGCGCTCCAGCGCGTGGGCCATCGAGGCCCCGACGCGTCCGCAGCCCATGATCACCACGTGCACGAGCAGCCTCCTCGCTGGCTGTATTCACGCGAAACGGACACCCGTCGACCAGTCGGCGAGCGACACTGATGAACCTACCGGTGCCTGCTCCGAAACGGTGACGCGACCGCCTACGCTGTGCACCCGTGTCCAAGTTCTCAACGGCGGCCAAGCGGCTGCTCGTCGGACGGCCGTTCCGCAGTGACCGCCTGGCGCACACCCTGCTCCCGAAGCGCATCGCCCTCCCGGTGTTCGCCTCCGACGCGATGTCGTCGGTGGCCTACGCGCCGGAGGAGATCTTCCTGATGCTCTCCGTGGCCGGCCTGTCGGCGTACGTCTTCGCGCCCTGGGTGGGGCTCGTGGTCGTGCTGGTGATGCTCACCGTGGTGGCCAGCTACCGCCAGAACGTGCGCGCCTACCCGTCCGGCGGCGGTGACTACGAGGTCGCGACCGTCAACTTGGGCCGCAGAGCGGGCCTGACCGTGGCCAGCGCCCTGCTGGTCGACTACGTGCTCACCGTCGCGGTGTCCATCGCCTCGGCCATGGCCAACATCGGATCGGCGGTGCCGTACGTCGGCGAGCACAAGACATGGTTCGCCGTGGCGGCCATCGTCGTGCTCACCGCGATCAACCTGCGCGGCATCCGCGAGTCGGGTGCCGCGTTCGCCGTGCCGACCTACGCGTTCATGGTCGGCATCATGGCCATGATCGGCTTCGGCCTGTTCCGCGGTTTCATCCTCAACGAGGAGATGCCCGCCGAGAGCGCGAACCTGACGATCAACGCCGAACACGGCGAGCTGATGGGCCTCGCCCTGGTCTTCCTGATCCTGCGCGCCTTCTCCTCCGGCTGCGCGGCGCTGACCGGTGTCGAGGCGATCAGCAACGGCGTGCCCGCCTTCCGCAAGCCCAAGTCGAAGAACGCGGCCACGACGCTGCTGCTGATGGGCCTGATCTCGGTGGTCATGCTGATGGGGCTCATCACCCTGGCCCAGCTGACCGAGGTGAAGGTGGCCGAGGACCCGGCCACCCAGCTCGTCAACGCCCCGGAGGGCTACGAGCAGAAGACGATGGTCGCCCAGGTCGCCCAAGCGGTGTTCTCCGACTTCCCGGCGGGCTTCTACTTCATCACCATCGTCACCGCGCTGATCCTCGTGCTCGCCGCCAACACCGCGTTCAACGGCTTCCCCGTCCTCGGCTCGATCCTCGCCCAGGACCGCTACCTGCCGCGCCAGCTGCACACGCGCGGCGACCGGCTCGCCTTCTCCAACGGCATCATCGGCCTGGCCGCGTTCGCCATCGTCCTGGTGATCGCCTTCGACGCCGAGGTCACCAAGCTCATCCAGCTCTACATCGTCGGCGTGTTCGTCTCGTTCACCATGAGCCAGACCGGCATGATCCGGCACTGGAACCGGCACCTGGCCACCGAGACCGACCCGGCCGAGCGCCGCAGGATGCGCCGCTCGCAGGCCATCAACGCCTTCGGTCTCGCGATGACCGGCGCGGTGCTGGTGGTCGTGCTCATCACCAAGTTCCTGCTCGGCGCGTGGATCGCCATCGCCGCCATGGCCGCCATCTACGCGCTGATGACCGGCATCCGCCGCCACTACGACCGCGTCACCGACGAACTGGTCAAAGCCGAGGGCAAGGACCCGTTCGTCCTGCCGTCGCGCATCCACACCATCGTGTTGGTCTCCAAGCTCCACCTGCCGACCAAGCGCGCACTCGCGTACGCTCGCGCGACCCGACCGGACGTGCTGGAGGCGATCACCGTCAACGTCGACGACGTGGACACCAAGCGGTTGGTCGCCGCGTGGGACAAGCAGAACTTCTCGGTGCCGCTGAAGGTCATCGAGTCGCCCTACCGCGAGATCACCAAGCCGGTCCTGGACTACGTCAAGCGCATGCGCACCGACAACCCGCGCGACGTGGTCACCGTGTTCATCCCCGAGTACGTCGTCGGCCACTGGTGGGAGCAGTTCCTGCACAACCAGAGCGCGCTGCGGCTCAAGGGGCGGCTGCTGTTCCAGCCGGGTGTGATGGTGACGAGTGTGCCGTGGCAGCTGCAGTCCTCCGAGGGCGTGCACGAGCCCGAGGTGGTGGCCCCCGGCTTGATCCGCCGCGGCCTGGCAGTCGATGAGGAGGCCGAGCGCCGATGACCGGAACTGAACCCGCCGCCGACTGGACCGGGCGGCGGGTCGAGGTCGAGGTCGGCGCGGTCGCCCACGGCGGCCACTGCGTCGCCCGTGCCGACGGCCGGGTCGTGTTCGTCCGGCACGCGCTGCCGGGGGAGCGGGTGGTCGTCGAGATCACCGAGGACCGCGGCGGCTCCTTCTGCCGCGGCGACGCCGTCGAGGTCCTGACCGCGTCCCCCGACCGCGTCGAGCCCCCATGCCCGCTCGCCCGCCCCGGCGGCTGCGGCGGCTGCGACTGGCAGCACGCGTCCGGGGTGGCGCAGCGGGCGTTGAAGCAGGCCGTCGTCGCCGAGCAGTTGCAGCGGCTGGCGGGGATCACCTGGGACGGTGAGGTCGAGGAACTCGCGGGCGGGCTGGTCCACTGGCGGACACGGGCCCGGCTGGCGGTCGACCGGCGGGGCCAGGCGGGGTTCCGTGCCCACCGCAGCCACCGGGTTGTCCCGGTCGGCGACTGCGTGATCGCAGCCCCGGGCACCGTCGACGCGGTCGTCGCCGACCGCTGGACCCCCGGCGCCGAACTCGACGTGTCGGTGGACGCCAACGGCTACACCCACGTCAGCGAACTCATCCTGGAGAAGGGCCGGAGGCAGCCGCGCGCCCACCGCGTCATCGGCTCCGCGACCGCTTTGGAGCGCGCCGCCCGCCGCGAGTGGCGGTTCGACGCCCAGGGCTTCTGGCAGGTCCACCCGGACGCGGCGGACATGCTCGCCGAGGTCGTGGGGCAGTGGTCCGGCGCCGAAACCGGTGGCTGCGCCTGGGATCTGTACGCGGGCGTCGGCCTGTTCGCCGCGGTGCTGGCTTCGCAGGTTGGTCCACAAGGGACAGTCGTGGCGGTCGAGTCGGGTCGGCGGGCCGCCGAGGACGGCGCGGAGAACTTGAAGGACCTGGCTCAGGTCCGGGTGTTCTCGGGCCGGGTCGAGGACGTCCTCGGCGCGGACCTGCCGTCACCGGACGTCGTGGTCCTCGACCCGCCCCGCAAGGGCGCGGGGCGGGAGGTCGTCGAGGCGATCGCCGACCGCGAGCCCGCGCGGGTGGTCTACGTCGCGTGCGATCCCGCGGCACTCGCGCGGGACGTCGCCCTGTTCGCCGACCACGGCTACCGGTTGACGAACCTGCGCGCCTTCGACACCTTCCCCATGACCCACCACGTGGAGTGCGTCGCCCTGCTGGAGCGCTAGCGCGGACCCTGCGGGAACGGCGGGCGCTGGCCCATCGGGGGATATGCCGGACCCGGTGGCGGCCCGCCGCGGTGCGGCATTGGCTGCCCGGGGTGGCCCGGGACCCCGCCGGGCGGCGGCGGGCCCGGTCGGAACCCGCCAGGAGGTGTCCCCGGGGGAATCGGCTGCTGCGTCGGTGGCCCAGCCGGATGCGGCGGAACCGGAGGAACCTGCGGCGCAGGCGGAACCGGCTGCTGCACAGGCGGCCCCGGAGGAACCTGTGGCCCACCCTGCGGCGCCGGGGGAACCGGCTGTTGCGCGGGCGCTCCGCCCGGCTGCTGCACCGGCAGTCCACCCGGCGGCGTGTGGGCGGCCTGCGTCTCCGCCGAGACGGCGGGCGGCATGCCTGCCCGCGCCCGCAGCCAGTCGGGGATGTGTTCCTCCGACCGCGGGAAGAATCGCAGCTCGTCCATGAATCCGATCGGCGGCGGCACCCGCCGCCACTCCGGCTCGACGTCGGGCTCGAACTCGACCTCGAAGGTCCCTGTCGGCTCGATCGAGTATTTCGCCGCGATCCACGTTCCCCGACCCGGCCGGTACATCCCGCCGCGCAGTCTGGCGAACCCGGACACGACCTCCCCGGGCGGCCGGATCACATGTTCCTGGCCGTCGGCGCCCAACACGACCAGATCGGCCTCGACGTGTCGACCGGCCGACCGGTACGACGCCTGAATGCGCTGCCAGTGCTGGCCCGCCACGCGCACCATGGCGCGGCCGACCTCCTTGGTGAGCCGGTCCTGTTCGACCGGGTTCATCACCGGTTCCGTCATCGTTCCCCCGTAAGCACACATCCCCCGGACTGCGACGAGACACTACCGCTGTGGGGGAGATGTTGTGCACGATCGGTGAGGATGTCGTGCGTGTGTCGGACACCTCGGGCGATCATCGGAGGCCCACTCGTAGACTGGATCGAGCGGGAACAGCCGACAATGACGAGGTGACGACGCGGTGACGCTGCTCGATTCCGTGCATGATCCGGCTGATCTGATGCGGTTCACGCCGGAGGAGTTGGACCGACTCTCCGCCGAGATCCGCTCTTTCCTTGTGGACAAGGTCACCCGGACGGGTGGCCACCTTGGACCGAACCTGGGCGTCGTGGAACTCACGATCGCGTTGCACAGGGTGTTCGACTCGCCGCGTGAGGCCATCATCTTCGACGTGGGCCACCAGGCCTACGTGCACAAGATCCTCACCGGCCGCCGCGACGGCTTCGACGAGCTGCGCCAGCAGGACGGCATCTCCGGCTATCCGTGCCGCGATGAGAGCGACCACGACCACGTCGAGAACAGCCACGCCTCCACCGCCCTGTCCTACGCCGACGGCCTCGCCAAGGCGTATGAGGTGCAGGGCGAGAAGCGCAGTGTCGTGGTCGTCGTCGGCGACGGCGCGCTGACTGGCGGCATGTGCTGGGAGGCGCTGAACAACATCGCCGCGGGCACCGACCGGTCGGTCGTCATCGTGGTCAACGACAACGGCCGCTCCTACTCACCGACCATCGGCGGCGTCGCCGACCATCTGGCCGCGCTGCGGCTGCGGCCGGGCTACGAGCGCGCGCTCGAAGGCGGCAAGCGGATGCTGCAGGGCACCCCGGTCGTCGGCAAGCCCCTCTACGCCGCGCTGCACGCGGCCAAGCGCGGCATCAAGGACGCGCTGGCCCCGCAGGCGATGTTCGAGGACCTGGGGATGAAGTACCTCGGCCCGGTCGACGGCCACGACTTCGAGTCGCTGGAGTCGGCGCTGCGCCGGGCGAAGGACTTCGGCGGGCCGGTGATCGTGCACGCGGTCACTCGCAAGGGCAACGGCTACCCGCTGGCCGAGAACGACGAGCTCGACCAGATGCACCAGACCGACCCGATCGACCCGGTCACCGGCAAGCCCCGCAAGTCCAAGGGCACCGTCTGGACCAGCGTGTTCGCCGACGAGCTGGCCAAGATCGGCGCCGAGCGCGAGGACGTCGTGGCGATCACCGCGGCCATGCTGCGCTCGACCGGCCTGGCCCCGTTCGCCGAGCGGTTCCCCGAGCGGACCTTCGACGTGGGCATCGCCGAGCAGCACGCCATCACGTCGGCGGCGGGCATGGCGATGGCCGGGCTGCACCCGGTGGTCGCGATCTACTCGACGTTCCTCAACCGCGCGTTCGACCAGATGCTGATGGACGTGGCCCTGCACCAGCAGCCGGTCACCGTCGTGCTCGACCGCGCGGGCATCACCGGCCCTGACGGCGCCAGCCACCACGGCATGTGGGACCTGTCGATCCTCGGCGTCATCCCCGGCATCCACATCGCAGCCCCGCGCGACGCCGCGACGCTGCGCGAGGAACTGCGCGAGGCCATCGCCATCGACGACGGCCCGTCAGTCCTGCGCTTCCCGAAGGCCACCGTGGGCGACGACATCGCCGCCGTCGAGCGCGTCGGCCCGGTCGACATCCTGCGCCGCGGCTCCGACGTGCTGCTGGTGACGGTCGGCTCGTTCGCCGAACTGGGCCTCGCCGCCGCCGAGCGGCTGGCCGACCAGGGCATCAGCGTCACCGTCGTCGACCCGCGCTGGGTCGCCCCGGTGCCGCGTGAGCTGGTCGAGCTGGCGGCGCAGCACCGGCTCGTGGTCACGGTCGAGGACAGCGGGCGTCATGGCGGCTTCGGCTGGGCGCTGGCCGCCCTGCTGCGCGACAGCGACGTCGACGTCCCCCTGCGCGACCTGGGCATCCCGAACGAGTTCCACGCCCACGGCTCCCGCGACGAGGTGCTGGTCCGCCTCGGCCTGACGGCCCAGGACGTGGCCCGCCGCGTCACCGGCTGGGCCTCGGACCTCCTCGGCGCCGAGACGGCGGAGTCCGAGGAACCGGGTCGCGTCCTGCCTTAGCGGTCGGCGCCCAGGTCTCGCCCGTAGGTGAGACCTGGGCGGCCGTCCAACTCGGTCTCCCCGGTGACCACGAACCCCGAGCGGACCAGCACGGCCCGCGACCCCGCGTTGTCCGCGGTCGTCGCCGCACGCAGCGACGTCAGGCCGTAGTCGACGGCCAACGCGCACACCTCGGCGACGGCCCGCGTGGCCAGCCCCTGGCCCGCGGCCTTCTCTGCGATGCGATAGCCAAGCTCGGCCGAGCCGTCGGCGACGTCGACCAGGTTCACCCGACCCACCACCTCACCGTCCTCCACCAGCACGTGGAAGTGGCACACCCCGGCGTCCTGCTCGGCGAGCAGGTCGCGGAGGCGCTGGTCGAAGCCGGTGAAGTAGGCGTCGCCGCGGTCGGGGACCGAGGCGGCGAAGTAGGCGCGGTTCGCGGTCTCGAAGGCGAGCAGCGCGGGGGCGTGGTCGGGGCGGAGGCGTTCGAGCACCCGGCCCACCGTAGGGCCTGCGGATGCCGTCCGACCTTGTCGGCGCGGGTGTGGCACCGTTGTAGGGGTGCGGATCCTGATCGTGGAAGACGAGGTCCCGCTGGCCGACGCGGTAGCGCGTGGGTTGCGGCGGGAAGGTATGGCGGTCGACATCGCCTACGACGGCGACGACGGCCATGAGAAGGCGTCGGTCACCCGGTACGACGTGGTCGTGCTCGACCGCGACCTGCCCGGCATGCACGGCGACGAGCTGTGCCGGGAGATCGTGGCCTCCGGCGCGCTGACGCGGGTGCTGATGCTCACCGCCAGCGACGCGGTGGCCGACCGGGTCGAGGGCTTGTCCATCGGCGCCGACGACTACCTCGCCAAGCCGTTCGCCTTCCCCGAGCTGGTCGCGCGGGTGCGCGCGCTGGCCCGCCGGGCGACCCCGGTGACGCCGCCGGTGCTGGTGGCGGGCGACGTCGAGCTGGACCCGGCGCGGCGCACGGTGTCGCGCAACGGCCAGCAGATCGACCTGACGCGCAAGGAGTTCGGGGTCCTGGAGGTCCTGCTCTCCGCGCGCGGCTCGGTGGTCAGCAGCGAGGAGCTGCTGGAGCGGGTGTGGGACGAGAACGCCGACCCGTTCACCACGACGGTCCGGGTCACGGTGATGACCCTGCGCAAGAAGCTCGGTGAGCCCGGGGTGATCGACACGGTCGTCGGCTCCGGCTACCGCGTGCCGTCCTCCGCCGTGCGGTGACCGGACGCCGCCGCGGTCCCGGGCTGCGGGGCCGGATCACCCTGCTGGCCACGGGGCTGGTTGCCGCGGTGAGCGTGCTGCTGCTGTGGCTGGGCTGGCTGCTGGCCGGGGGCGTGGTCGCCTCGGTGCCCTCGCTCCCCGAGGGCACGACGGTGCTGGTCGACGGCGTGCGCGTGCGGGCCGAGCAACTGGCGGAGGTCCTGGCCGACAACGCGCGCGACAGGGTGCTGTTGGCCGGTTCGGTGGCCTTCGTGTGCGTGGTCGCCGCGACGGCGCTGCTGGCGTGGCTCATCACCGGCCGGGTGCTGCGCCCCCTGCGCGAGGTCACCGCGACGGCCCACCGGCTGTCAGTGGAGTCCCTCGGCGAGCGCATCGGCCACCGCGGCGCCCGCGACGAGGTCGCCGAACTGGCCGACACGTTCGACGCCATGCTCGACCGCTTGCAGGCCGCGTTCTCCACCCAGCGCCAGTTCGTCGCCAACGCCAGCCACGAGCTGCGCACCCCGCTGGCGGTCATCCGCACCGAACTCGACGTCACCCTGGCCGACCCGAACGCCGACGAGGCCGAACTCCGCCGCATGGCCGAGGTCGTGCGCGCCGCCACCCTGCGCGCGGGCGAGCTCGTCGAGGCCCTGCTGGTCCTGGCTCGCACGGACGGCCTGGGCGTCGGCGCCACCGGCCCGGTCGACCTGTCCACCGTCATCGCGGGCGCCTGGCGCTCGGCCCGCACCGAAGCCGAACGCCGCGGCATCACCGCCACCTTCCACGACGGCGGCCCCACGGTCATCGGCGACTCGGCCCTGCTGGAGCGTGTCGCCGGAAACCTCCTGGAGAACGCCGTCCGCCACAACACCGACGGCGGCTGGATCGACGTGCGCACCCACCGCGGTCCACAGTGGACGACGCTGACGGTGTCGTCGTCCGGCAGGCCGGTCGACCCGCACCGGGTGGCGGAGCTGTTCGAGCCGTTCCGCCGGGGCGGGGTGGATCGGACGGCGCAGACGGGCACCGGTTTGGGCTTGTCGATCGTGCGGGCGGTCGCGCGGGCGCACGGCGGCCACGTGAGCGCGGAACCGGTCCCGGGCGGCGGCTTGAGCGTGACGGTCCACCTGCCCTCTGTAGCGCATGTGTAGCGCATTTATCGGATGAGCGCCACGCTACTGGGGTGAGTCAGGTAATCGGCCAACGGGAGCTTCGCAACGACAACGCGGAGATAATGCGCCGCGTCGAGGCCGGAGAGCGCTTCACGGTCACCCGCAACGGCAAGCCCATCGCGGACATCGTTCCGCACCAGGCGGGAGTCGCGCCGAAGCGCAGGAGTCTGGGAGAGGTTCAAGCGGTGTTTCGCGACCTGCCACCGATGGACGTGGAACGTTGGTATCGCGAGCGTGCGGCCGACGACGAGGTCTTCGGCACCGATGATCCGGTGGATGGTGCGTGGTCCCGGTGATCGATGTCCTGCTGGACACGTCGGTGATCGTCGATCTTGACCATATCGACCTTGGTGAACGCGCTTCGGCGGCAGGGTTCGTGAGTTCGGTGACCGTTGCCGAGTTGGCGAACGGCCTCGACATCGATGATCCGATCGAGCGGGCGGTCCGCGCGGACCGCTACTACGCCACTCTGGATCAGTTCGACGTGCTCGCGTTCGATCTGTCGGCCGCGAAGCTCTACGGCACGATGGCGGCCCTTGTTCGCCGGTCAGGGCGAAACCCTCGTCCGCGGTGGATGGACTTGCAGATCGCGGCGACCGCTGCCGCGCGCGGGTTGCCGTTGCTCACCAGGAATCTCGCGGACTTCCGCGGCCTGGAGCGGGTGCTGGACGTCATCGCGGCCTAGAGGCGCTCGATGAGGCTCAGCGCGTCGCGAGGCGCGTGGGCCTTCACGTCATTGTCGAAGTAGACGTAGACGTCGGCCGATTTCCGCCACTTCTTGACCTTCGCCGCCCACCTGTCGAGCGCGTCCGATGTGTAGCCGCTGGTGTAGAGCTCCTCATCGCCGTGGAGTCGCACGTAGACGAAGTCGGCGGTCACCTCGTCGAACCGCGGCCACCGCCCCGCCGTGTCCGCGATGACCACCGCGACCCCGTGCTCCCGCGCCAGCGCTTCGAACTCCGGCCGCTTGAACTCCGGGTTGCGCACCTCCAGCGCGTACCGCAGCGGCCGGTCGGCGTCGGTCTCGGTCCACGCGCGACCGTCCAACCGCGAGTCATGCCCCCGCGCCACCGAAGCGGCCGCGGTGGATGTGCGGGGGAGTGCCTTGAAGAACGCCTCCAGCACCGGCGGCTCGTACTTGAAGTTCTCCGGCAGCTGCCACAGCACCGGCCCCAGCTTCGCCCCGAGCGCGAGCACCCCGGAGGCGAAGAAGTTGGCCAGGGTGAGGTCGGCGTCCTTCAACCGTTTCATGTGGGTGATGAACCGGGGTCCCTTGACGGAGAACACGAACCCGTCGGGGGTCTCGTCGCGCCACTTCTGGTAGCTCTCGGGGCGCTGGAGGGCATAGAAGGAGCCGTTGATCTCGATCGAGGTGACCTGGTTGGACAGATAGGCCAGCTCGCGCTTCTGGGTCACGCCCTTGGGGTAGAACACCCCGCGCCAAGGTGGATAGACCCAGCCTGACGTGCCGATTCGGACAGATCCGCCACCCATACGTGCGAATTCTAGGTCATCTCCGGCGTGTCCAGCGGACCTGCGGAAATGTGGTCGACGACACTCCAGCGTGACTTTGCCGAGTCCATTTCGTAATGTTGCCCCGGCTCCGCCCCCGACGAGTAGTGGTGATCAACGAATGTCCGGTCGACATAGGAAGCAGCCCGTGGGCTGGCACGTGACCACGGGTTTAGGTGTCCTCATCGGCACTGGTTTGAGTGCCACCGTCTTGCTCGTCGGCGGCCCCGCCCCCGACACGCAGTCCGTGAACGCGGCCATGACGCTCCGGGACCCGTCGACGACCACGTCCGCCCCGTCGAGCACGACCACGACGCCGCCGGTGACCACCACCACGACGCCGCCCCCGCCGCCGGTCACGACCACGCCACCCCCGCCGCCGCCGGTCACCACGACCCCGCCGCGGCCGAAGACCACCGCCAAGCCCGCGGGCTCCTGCTCGACCACCCTGGACGGCGTCCAGCCGCACGTGGCGCAGGTCGGCAACCACATCAAGGCCAAGTTCGGCATCAAGGACATCGGCGGCCGGGAAGGCCGCGGCGGCGCCAGCGACCACCCGTCGGGTCTCGCGCTGGACTTCATGGTCGACACCGCCACCGGCAACGCCGTGGCCGACTACATCCTGGCCAACCAGCGGGCCTTCGGCGTCACCTACGTGATCTGGCGCCAGCGCTACAACGACGGTGGCGGCTGGGACGCCATGGAGAACCGCGGCAGCCCGACCGCCAACCACATGGACCACGTCCACGTGTCGTTCAGGTCCGGCGCCAAGGTCACCGTCAGCTGCTGACGGCGCGGCGAGCACCGCGGATGAGAAGCCAGCCGATGAGCGCGACCTCGCCGAAACCGCCCACCGTGGCGAGTTTCAGGTCGTAGCCCGCGACCTTGGCGAACCCGTCGACGAGGTAGCTCGCTCCGGCGAGCGCGAGCACGACGCCCAGCCACACCGGTTTCGCTTTGGCCACAAGGTATCCGAGCGCGACGAGGTGCGCGCCGAACAGTGTCAGCGAGATCGACCAGATCTCCCGGAAGCTGTCCACTTCGGACATCGACAGCCGCGCGATCGCGACGAGGAACACCGCCGTGTAAGCGATCCGCAGCCATGCCGCGAGAGTGGACAATGCCGCGTCGGTCGGCGCGTAGAACACCCAAAGCGCCCACGCGGCAACGATGTCGAGGATCGCCACGGCCATGAGGGCGGCCACGCCCAGTCGGAACGCGCCGTCGCCCGGGTGCGGGTCTTCGAGGACACCGAAGTTGGCGAAGGCGGCCAGCACGGCCATCAATAGCAGGCCGACGCCCGCCACGATCGCGGCGCGACGTGAGGACAGCTCCATGGCGGGTCTCCCTGTGTAAAGAAAACTTGACACAGGTGAAGGTAAAGCGATGCTGACATGATGTCAAGAATTATTGACTTCGCGCTCCCGTGCCTCCTCCGGCAGCACCTCCGCCGCACGCCACCAGCGACGCGACGCCAGCGCGGCCAGCGCGGCGCCCGTCGCGTTGACCAGCACGTCATCCACCGACGACACCCGGTCCAACTGGAAGACGTACTGCGCGGTCTCGACCAGGATCGAGCAGCCCGCGCCGAGCGCCAGAATCCGCGGCACGGACGCCAGCGCGGCGAACCGCAGCGGAGCGAAGAACCCCAGGGCCGCGAACACCAGCAGGTTGCCGCCGATCCCGAGCGGGCTCATCGTGACCAGGTCCCGCAGCGGGACCAGACTCAGCCTGCCGGGCACGACGCCCGCCCCGGAGCCGGGCATCATGGTCATCCACAGCCACGGCGCCGTCCCGTAGACCATGCCCACCTCGGCCAGCGACAACCGCCACGCCGACTCGACGCCCGCCGCACGCCGCAGGCGGGCCAGCGCCCACACCAGCAGCGCGGCCAACGGCAGCCCGGCCAGCGTCACGAATACGACGCCGTTGAACGTGTCGAGGCAGCCGTGCCCGGCCAGGCACCGCGGAGCGGCCATCAGCAGCGGCCCCCGCACGGCGAACGCCGCGCCCGCCAGGCCGAGGACCACCAGGCAGGCCAACACGATCGTGCGGCGGGACGGTGCTGACGGGGCTGGGCTGGTGTTCACGGCCCCATTAGATGGGGAGGCCCGTTGCGGCGGCGTATCGGGTTTTCGATACGCCCGCGATATCCGGACCTACAGTGAGTCCATGTCGGCCATCTGGGAGCGGACGCCCCTCCCCGCCGAACACGCGGTCACCATGATCGCCGGCCTGATCCTGCACGCGCGCACCCGGCCTCGGCTGCCCGCGGCCCTCGCCCCCGTGGGCTGGGTAGGTCTGGCCGCTGGACTGGGCCTGAACGTGTGGGCCGTCCGAGCGCGGGGAGAGGGCGACATCGATGCCCCGGACCGACTCGTGACGGCCGGGCCGTACGCGCTCACCCGCAACCCCATGTACGTCGGCTGGAGCCTGCTCCACCTCGGCGCCGGGCTCGCCGCCCGCTCGCCCTGGCTGCTCGCGGGCTGGCCGGTCGCCGCCGCCTTGGTTCACCGTGCCGTCCTGCGCGAAGAGCGCCAACTGGCCGCCTTGTTCGGCGACGAGCACGCGGGCTACGCGCGCCGCGTCCCCCGGTACTGAACGACAGCGCCCCCGGTGTCTCCGAAGAGACACCGGGGGCGCCGCGAAACACTTTCTTACGCCACCGGCACCGAGGCCACGCCCGGAGCCAGGAACGGCTTGCCGTTCACCTTCTCCGACACGCCCTCACGGTCCAGGTACGGCGTGACGCCGCCCAGCCAGAACGGCCAGCCCGCGCCCAGGATCATGCACAGGTCGATGTCCTGCGCCTCGGCGACCACGCCCTCGTCGAGCATGATCCGGATCTCCTCCGCGAGGCCCTCCAGGGCACGCGCGCGGACCTGCTCGGCCGTCAGCGGAGCGTCGCCGAACTGCCACAGCTCCTGGACCTCGGGGTCGACGCTCGGCTTGCCCGTCGAGTCCCACGTCCACACCGCCGACTTGCCCGCCTTGACGAACGCCTTCATGTTGTCCGACACGCCGAAGCGGTCCGGGAACGCGCGGTTCATCGTCTCGGCCACGTGCAGCGCGACCGGCGGGCCGACGAGCTGCAGCAGCACCAGCGGGCTCATCGGCAGGCCCAGCGGCTCCAGGGCGTTGTCGGCGACCTCGAAGGGCGTGCCCTCGTCGATCGACTTGACGACCTCGCCCATGAACCGGGTGAGCAGCCGGTTGACCACGAACGCCGGGGCGTCCTTGACCAGCACGGACGACTTCTTCAGCGCCTTGCCCACCGCGAACGCGGTGGCCAGGGTGGCGTCGTCGGTCTTGTCCGCGCGGACGATCTCCAGCAGCGGCATGACCGCGACCGGGTTGAAGAAGTGGAAGCCGACGACCCGCTCGGGGTGCTTCAGCTTCGACGCCATCTCGGTGATCGACAGCGACGAGGTGTTCGTCGCCAGCACGCACTCCGCGCTGACGTGCTCCTCGACCTGCGCGAACACGGTCTGCTTGACGCCCAGTTCCTCGAACACGGCCTCGATGACGAAGTCCGCGTCGGCGAACGCGGCCTTGTCCAGCGAACCGGACACCAGCGCCTTGAGGCGGTTGGCGCCGTCCGGGGAGACCCGGCCCTTGCCCTGCAGCTTGTCGATCTCGGAGTGGACGTAGCCGACGCCCTTGTCGACGCGCTCCTGGTCGATGTCGGTCAGCACGACCGGCACCTTCAGCTGGCGGGCGAACAGCAGCGCCATCTGGCTGGCCATCAGGCCCGCGCCGACGATGCCGACCTTCGTCACCGGACGCGCCAGCGACTTGTCCGGGGCGCCCGCGGGCTTGCGCGCGCGCTTCTGGACCAGGTTGAACGAGTACAGCCCGGCCCGCAGCGGGTCGGTCATCAGCACGTCGGCCAGCGCCTCGGTCTCGGCCGCGTAGCCCTTGTCGAGGTTGTTCTCGCGGGCCAGTTCCAGCAGCTCAAGGGCCTTCTGTGCGCCCGGGGAGGCGCCCTTGGTCTTGCCGTGGACGATCGCCTTCGCGCGGGCGACGGCCGCGTCCCACTCGGCGCCGCGGTCGATCTCGCGGCGCGCGGGGGTGACCTGGCCGTTGACCACCGAGGCCAGCCACAGCAGCGACTGCTCCAGGAAGTCGGCCGAGTCGAACAGCGCGTCGGTGATGCCCAGCTCCAGCGCCTGCTTCGGCTTGAGCATCCGGTTCTGCGCCAGCGCGTTCTCGAAGATCACCGTCACGGCCGCGTCCGGGCCGATCAGGTTCGGCAGCAGCTGCGTGCCGCCCCAGCCCGGGAACAGGCCGAGGAAGACCTCGGGCAGGGCGATGGCCGCCGCGCCGGAGGACAGGGTGCGGTAGTGGCACGACAGGCCCAGTTCGAGGCCGCCACCCATGACCGCGCCGTTGATGAAGGCGAAGGTCGGGATCTCGGACTCGGTGAACCGGCGGAACACGTCGTGCCCGGCCTGGGCGATCTCCAGCGCGCGCTCGCGCTCGGCGATCTGCTCCACACCGGACAGGTCGGCGCCCACCGCGAAGATGAACGGCTTGCCGGTGACGGCGATCGCGGCGGGCTGGGCCGCCACGGCCTCGTCGAACGCCGCGTTGAGCGACACCAGCGACTGCGGGCCGAACGTGGACGGCCGGGTGTGGTCGTGGCCGTTGTCGATGGTGATGAACGCGACCGGCTTGTCGAGGCCGGGCACCTTGATCAGCTTCGTGACGGCCAAGGTGACGACCTCGTCAGGGAAGGCGGCCTTGGCCTGCTCCATAGTCAGCATCAGTTGCCACCACCGTTCCAGTGCGGGTTCTCCCAGATCACGGTGCCGCCCATGCCGATGCCGATGCACATCGAGTTGAGGCCGTAGCGGACCTCGGGGTGCTCCTCGAACTGGCGGGCCAGCTGCGTCATCAGCCGAACGCCCGAGGACGCCAGCGGGTGGCCGCACGCGATGGCGCCGCCCCACTTGTTGACGCGCGGGTCGTCCTGGTCGATGCCGAAGTGGTCGAGGAAGGCGAGCACCTGCACGGCGAACGCCTCGTTCAGCTCGAACAGCCCGATGTCCTCAATGGACAGACCGGCGCGCTTGAGCGCCTTCTCCGTCGCGGGAACCGGGCCGACGCCCATGACCTCGGGCTCGACGCCGACGAACGAGAAGCCCACCAGGCGCATGCCGATCGGCAGGCCCAGCTCCTTGGCGGTCTCCTCCTCGGCGAGGATGCAGCCGGTCGCGCCGTCGTTCAGGCCCGCGGCGTTGCCCGCGGTGACCCGGCCGTGCGGGCGGAACGGGGTCTTGAGGCCCGCGAGCTGCTCGACGGTGGTGCCCGGGCGCGGCGGCTCGTCCTCGGTGGCCAGGCCCCAGCCCAGCTCGGCCGAACGGGTCGCCACCGGCACGAACTCGGGGCCGATCTTGCCCGCCTTCACCGCGTCGGCGTACTTCTCCTGGCTGCGCGCGGCGAACTCGTCGCAGCGCTGCTTGGTGATCGCCGGGTAGCGGTCGTGCACGTTCTCCGCGGTCTGGCCCATGACCAGCGCGGTCGGGTCGACGATCTTGTCGGCCACGATGCGCGGGTTCGGGTCGACGCCCTCGCCCATCGGGTGGCGGCCCATGTGCTCGACGCCACCGGCGATCACCACGTCGTAGGCGCCGAAGGCGATGCCGCTGGCGCTGGTGGTGACGGCGGTCATGGCGCCCGCGCACATGCGGTCGATGGCGTAGCCGGGGACGGACTTGGGCAGGCCGGCGAGCAGCGCGGCGGTCCGGCCGATGGTCAGGCCCTGGTCGCCGATCTGCGTCGTCGCGGCGATGGCGACCTCGTCCACCCGCTCCGGGGGCAGCTCGGGGTGCCTGCGCAGCAGTTCACGGATGACCTTCACGACGAGATCGTCGGCGCGGGTCTCCGCGTAGATGCCCTTCGGGCCTGCCTTGCCGAACGGCGTGCGTACACCGTCGACGAAGACCACGTTCCGAACGGCGCGCTCGGCTGCGGATGCAGCGGGTGCGGCCACGTGGGTGCTCCTTAGTCGAATATGGGCTACCGACTGGTAACAAGCTCTACTCTAGACCGGGTTACCAGTGGGTAACATAGCGGCGCGCTTATGGAGTGGGTCACAGTCCGACGAAGTCTGCCGCCGACCGGGCGGCGAAGTCGAACAAAGCGTCCGCCGGGTCCGCCGAACCGACGAGCTGACCGAACAGCTCGAAGCCGACCATGCCGAACAGCTGTGTCCACGCGACCATTACCCGTGCCAGCGCCCCCGGCGGCAAGTCGATCGAGATCGTCGCGGTCACGTTGCTGAGTTGGTCGCGCAGGACGGGGTCGATCTCGGCGTCGGCGAGCCCGGCCGCGTGCGCGATGGCGATCATGAGCAGCGGCACGCGGGTGGCGGGGACGACTGTGTCCTGCGGGGCGCTATAGCCCGGCACTGGGGAGCCGTAGATCAGGGCGTACTCATGCCGGTTGGCCAGCGCCCACGCGCGCACGGCGTGCCACGCGGCCAGCCAGCGCGCGCGGGGCTCGCCGCCTGGGTCGGCCCGCTCGACGGCGTCCCCGAGCGAGTTGTAGGCGTCGATGATCAGCGCTGTGAGCAACTCGTCGCGGCTGGGGTAGTAGCGGTACACCGCCGACGAGGCCATGCCGAGGTTGCGCGCGACCGCGCGCAGGGAGAGGGCCTGCGCGCCCGCGGTGGCGAGCTGCGCGCGGGCGTCCTCCTTGATCGCGAGCGTCAGCGCGGCCCGGTTGCGGTCGCGGGCGCCAGGGGTCTTCGTCATGGTCGCCAGCATACGAGAGCAGCGCTCTTGACGAGAGCTCCGCTCTCGTATTTACTTGGCAACAAGAGAGAGCGGTGCTCTCGTTTCTTGAAGGGACTCCCCGATGTCGACTCGCTACCTCCGCCCCGGCCGGTTCACCACGGGCGTCTTCAACCGCCTCGTCGCCTTCCTCGTCCGCCGCGGCATCAACGTCTGGGGCTCCCGCGTGCTGTCGGTGCGCGGCCGCAAGTCCGGCGAGATGCGCTCGACCCCGGTCAACCTGCTGGTCCACGACGGCGAGAACTACCTGGTCGCCCCGCGCGGCCACACCCAGTGGGTCCGCAACCTGCGCGCGGCGGGGGAGGGCGAACTGCGCCTGGGCCGCAAGGTGCGCACGTTCACCGCAGTCGAGCTGTCCGACGACGAGAAGCCGGAGTTGCTGCGCGCCTACCTGAAGCGCTGGAAGTTCGAGGTCGGCGTCTTCTTCGACGGCGTCGACGCGTCCTCGGCCGACGCCGACCTCCGCCGCGTCGCCCCGGACCACCCGGCGTTCCGGATCGTCCTGGCGTGACCGCTACGCGTTGGACGGGTCGCCGACGTGCGCGTAGTAGTCGAGCGTGGCCTGCGCGCGCTGCCGCTGGTACGCGTCGCTGAGGAAGATCTCGTCGTTGGAGTGCCACCAACGCCGCACCATGCCAAGAAGCCTCATCAACCACATGGCGATTGCCTCCACCGCCATTATGCGTCCGCCGACACGCTCGGCTCAGGCCGAGGCAGGCCGGTGTGCACCGCCAGCGCCACCGCGCCCAGTAGGCCGACCAGTCCGCACACTCCGAGCCAGCCGAGTGTCGTATATGCCCGCGTTCCCGCCCACGAGCCAAGAGTTCCGCCGAGGTAGGCGCAGGTCATGTACGCGGTGTTGAGCCTGCTGCGGGCGTCGGGGCGGAGCGCGTAGACGCGGACCAGGTTCGCGACCATGCCGCTCTGCATCGCCACGTCCAGCAGCAGAGTGCCGACGACAAGCGCGGCCAGCCCGACCCATCCGCCGAGGACGCCGGGGATCAGCACCGCCGCCGAAGCGATCACCCCGATCATGCACACCAGATTGATCGGGTCCGACCCACGCCGGTCGACTTGGCGGCCCGCGATCGGGGTGCACACCATCGTCGCCGCGCCGACCAGGGCCAGCCAGCCGACCGCCTCCGCGCCCATGCCGTACGTGGGGCCGGTCAGCAGCAGGGCGACCGTCGTCCACACCGCGGAGAAGCCGCCGAAGATCGTGGCCTGGTAGAAGCACGAGCGGCGCAGTTCCGGCTCGGCGCGCAGGAGTCGGAGCGGCTCGATGATCAGCGACGGATACCGCTGCCGGGTCGCGGGCGCCGACTTCGGGACGACATACGCCAGCACCACCGCCAAGACAGCCGTGAGGGCACCAGCCACCAAGTACGGAGCGCGCCACCCGAGCCACTCGCCGACGTTCCCGGCGAACGTGCGCGCCAGCAGCATCCCGCCGATCGACCCGGCGAGCAGCGTCCCCGACACCTCCCCACGCCGGTCCGCCGCCACGAGACCCGCCGCCATCGGCCCGATCACCGGCGCGATGACCGTCGTGACCCCGATCAGCACGCTCGCCCCGACCAGCGGCGGCAGCCCGGGAGCGGCGCCCGCCGCCAGCAGGCTCACCGCCGTCACCGCGACCAGGCTGACGATCAGCGGCCGATGGGGGAGCCGGTCACCAAGGGGAACGAGCAGGAAGATCCCCAGCGAGTACCCGAGCTGGGTCGCGGTCACCACCAGCGCGGCCGAGTCGGGCGGCACGCCAAGGCCCGCCGCGACCAGTGGGCTCACCGCCTGCGGGAAGTAGACGTTCCCCACGGCGACACCACAGGCCACGGCGAGCAGCAGCAGTACTCGGCGACTCATGTCGGGTCACCCTCGATCAGGCGACGGGCGACACGCAACCGATTTGATCAGCTCACGGCGGGCTTGGTCCGCAGCGCGGTGACCAGTGCCTCTCCGGTCAGCCCGATCTGCCACTCCCTGGCCGAACCCGCGCGCAGCGCCGCGGTGACCGTGTCCAGGTCGATGACGTCCGGCGGCTGCCAGCAGGTCCGCCGCACCAGGTCCGGCTGCAGCAGGTTCTCCACCGGCAGCCGGTTGCCCTCGGCGATCGCCGACAGCGCCGTCCGCGCCGCCGCCAGCCGGGCGGCGGCCTCCGGGAACTTGTCCGCCCACCGGTTCGCGGGCGGCGGGCCGTCGTTCGGCGGCGACGGATCCGGCAGTTCGCTCTTGGGCAGCGCGGCGGCCGCCCGCAGCGCACGCATCCACGTCCCCGCCAGCCGCCGCTGGGCGCGTCCCTTGAACACGGGGAGCTGCAGCAGCGCCTGCTCGTCGGCCGGGCTGACCGCCGCGGCCTGGATGATCGCGCTGTCCGGCAGCACGCGGCCGGGCGCGATGTCGCGGTCGCGGGCCAGCGTGTCCCGCGCCTCCCACAGCGCCCTGATCGAGGCGAGCCCGCGGGCCGTCCGGACGCTGTGGATGCCGGACGTGCGCCGCCAGGGCTCTTTGCGGGGGCTGGCGGGCGGCGCGGTGCGCAGGGCCTCGAACTCCTCCAGCGCCCAGTCGAGCTTGCCCTGGGACCGCAGCTCGGCCTCTAACGCGTCGCGGAGGGGCACGAGCAGCTCGACGTCCAGCGCGGCGTAGTTCAGCCAGTCCAGGGGGAGCGGGCGGCGGGACCAGTCGGCCGCGCCGTGGCCCTTCTCCAGGTGGTAGCCGAGCAGCAGCTCCACGAGCGTGCCGAGCGCGACGCGGTCGAAGCCCGCGAGGCGGCCCGCCAGCTCGGTGTCGAACAGCTTCTTGGGGCGCAGCCCGAGGTCGGCCAGACACGGCAGGTCCTGGGACGCGGCGTGCAGCACCCACTCGTCGGCCACGAGAGCCTCGACTAGGGGATCCACCTGGTCGTCGACCGCGACCGGGTCGACGAGGAATGTGCCCGCGCCTTCACGGCGGATCTGCACGAGGTAGGCGCGCTGGGAGTAGCGGTAGCCGGAGGCCCGCTCGGTGTCGACGGCGATGGGGCCGGAGCCCGCGGCGATGAGGTCAGCCGCTCGGCGCAGCGCCTCTGGATCGGCCACGACATCGGGGGTGCCGTCGGCTGGCTCGGTGAGCAGCACCGGGACGGGAGGGTCAACGGCCGCCGAGCTGGGTCCTGGTCCGGGCGTAGTCACGGCGCTTGACCCTACGGCACTGGTGAACAAGATCGCGGTAGATCAGCAGCAGTCGTGTGGCTGGGCCATGCCCTGCCCGGCCACACGACTGCTGTTGTCTATCGGATGACGCCCGCCCGCATGGCGAGAGCCACCATCTGCGCCCGGTCGCCGGTGCCCAACTTCCGGCCGATCCGCGAGAGGTGAGACTTCACCGTGAGCGCCGAAAGGTTCAGCGCCTCGCCGATCTCCTTGTTGGACTGACCGTCCGCGACGAGCTGGAGCACCTCGACCTCGCGCGCCGAAAGCTCACGCGGAGTGTTGTCGGTGCCCGGGACCCTGGTGCCCGTGGCGAGGACCGGGGCGACACTCGGGTCGGCGTAGACGCCACCCTCGAGCACCCTGCGGACCCCGTCGGTCACTACCACCGGCGATGCGGACTTCAGCAGGTAGGCCTGTGCGCCTGCCTGGAAGGCCGACCGTACGGCGTACGGGTCGTCGGACGAAGCCAGCACGACGATCCGCGGCCAACCATGGCTGCGGAGCTCCGTGACGAGCTCGATCCCACTGCCGTCCGGCAGACCCAAGTCGAGGATCGCCAGGTCACACGGCCCAGTGGCCTGTGCCCTAGCCCTCGCCTCGGCCACCGTGGCGGCCTCGTGCACTGTGCCCGCGCCCATCTGCGTGAGCCGGGCGGCTATCGCCTCCCTCAACAGTGGGTGGTCGTCAACCACCAGCACTGAGAACAACTCTTCCCGCGGGTGCGGGACCATGTTCGCAGGCAAACTGCCTGCTGGCGTGGTACGAACGGCCTGACCTAAGCCGACGGCAGCCACGTCACTACCTCCCTGGAGTCGGTCGTTGCCCCCCGACCGGCACTGGGACTTTCGACCAAACAGCCGCGCCGCCGTTGGACCGAAAGTGGTGTCGACAGGGGCAGCCTAGCCGCCCAAGCGGGTTAGCGGGACGATCAATCGGGTAAGTATCCGATCGGGTTGTCACTGAGGGACGTGAATGTCCCACGATCGGGTGACTCACCGACCGGTGACGTAACGGATGGACTTAGTCACACGATGGAATGGAGTCACGGGTAGTGCACAACCCAGGCACCGACCGCGCGCGGGCTCTTCTCGCGCGCACACCTCTGGTCGATGGACACAACGATCTCCCGTGGGCCATGCGCGAGAAGTTCGGCGCCGACCCGCGCGCCGTGGTGGCCGCGGTCGACTTGGCCGTCGAGCAGCCCGACTTCCACACCGACCTGGTCAAGCTCCGCCGTGGCGGGGTCGGCGGCCAGTTCTGGTCGGTCTACGTCCCTTGCCAGCTCAGCGGCCATTCCGCCGTCACCGCCGTCCTCGAACAGATCGAGATCGTGCACGCCATGGTCGACCGGTACCCGGCCGATCTGGGCCTCGCCTACACCGCTGACCAGGCCGAATCCGCCTTCGCCGAGGGCAAGGTCGCCTCGCTCCTCGGCGCTGAAGGGGGGCACTGCATCGCCGAGTCGCTCGGTGTCCTGCGGGCCATGCACCGCCTGGGCGTGCGGTACATGACCCTCACCCACAACGACAATGTGCCCTGGGCGGATTCGGCCACCGACGAGCCGAATGTCGGCGGACTGTCCGACTTCGGCCGCGAGGTCGTCGCCGAGATGAACCGGCTGGGCATGCTCGCCGACCTCTCCCACGTCGCCGCGACCACCATGCGCGACGCGCTCGACGTGAGCACCGCGCCGGTGATCTTCAGCCACTCGTCGTGCCACGCGGTCACCAACCACCCCCGCAACGTGCCCGATGACGTGCTGAAACGTCTCCCGGACAACGGCGGCGTGGTCATGCTGACCTTCGTGCCCCGGTTCATCTCGCCCGCGATCGCGGAGTGGGACGACCGGCTGGCCGACGCCATGGCCGCGGTGGGGGAGAAACACGCCGACCTGGCGGCTCGTGAGCGTTTCTTCGCCACCTGGGACGGCCGCCATGATCAGCCGGAGGCCACGTTGGACGAGGTCGTCGCCCACTTCGAGCACGCGCGCGACATGGTCGGCGTCGACCACATCGGCATCGGCGGCGACTACGACGGCTGCGCGCTGTTCCCGCATGGCCTGGAGAACGTCGGCACCTACCCCAATCTGTTCGGGGCTCTGCTCGACGCGGGATGGAGTGAGGACGACCTCGCGAAGGTCGCGGGCCGTAATGTCCTGCGCGCCTTGCGTTCGGCCGAACGGGTGGCAACGGAGAGTAAATAAACTGGCAAAAGGTAAAAACTCCTTCGCCTTCTGCGCCGAACCGATCATGTCGTGGGCTCGACGGACGCAGGGCCTTCCCCCGCACGACCCCTTTTCGGTGACTGGCAACTGGTAATCCGGTAAATCGTCGGAGCCTGTGGCTAGCGTCACGCTGCCGGCTCCAGGCATGCGGGTCGGCGGATCTTTGGGAGGAGTCGAGCGTGAGCTCATCTGCAAGACGAATTCCGGCGTGGAAGCTCGTCGGCGCCGTCGGACTCAGTGGGGCGGTCATCGCGGGCCTCACCGCGTCCACGGCGGTGGCGGAGGACAACGTCCTGCGCAGCGACAAAGACGTCGCGCGCTCGTGTTTCGAGAAGCTGCTGCCGGGGGGCACGAAGGGCACCGACCGCCGCGAGGTCACCTCGACGGTCGACGGCCTCATCCAGGCCAGGCTCGCGCCGCGGGGCGGCGACGCGGGTGACTGGGACCTCGCGGTCTTCGACAAGGCGACGGGGAACGTGGTGGCCGCGTCCGCGGCGCTGCGCAGCGCGGAGCTCGCCGAGAGCTTCGTGACCAAGGGCCAGGAACTCGTGGTGCAGGCCTGCCGCTACGCGGGGGCCGCGCGCGCGGTGAACCTGGGCGTCGACTTCCTGGCGATCAACGCGCAGGGCGGACCCACCGCCGCCCAGCGGGCGGAGATCGTCCGGGTCGAGACCCCGAACAAGCAGGCCAAGGACCGGCTGTTCGCCCTCGGCCTCGACGTCACCGAGAAGGCCGACGCGACCGGTGTCGAGGTCGTCCTCGCGGGCGACGCCGACCGGGAGACCCTGCGCAAGAGCGGGATGAAGTCCACCGTCGTGCAGGCCGACATCTCGGCCCGCTCGATCGCCAACGCCAAGGCCGACAAGCAGTACGCGGCCGCGACGGCGGGCTCGGTGCTGCCGTCGGGCCGCACGTCCTACCGCCACCTGTACGACTACAACTTCGAGATGAAGGAACTCGCCAGGGCCAACCCGGGTCTGGCCAAGGCCTTCACCCTGCCCGAGTCCACCTGGGAGGGCCGCGAGGTCGTCGGCGTCGAGATCGCCAAGGATGTCGACAACATCAAGGACGGCAAGGCCGTCAACTTCACCATGGGCATCCACCACGCGCGCGAGTGGCCCGCCGGTGAGCACGCCATGGAGTGGGCGCACGAGCTGGTCAAGGGCTACAAGGCCGGTGGCGAGCTGCGCTCGCTGGTGACCAAGACCCGCAACATCGTGGTGCCGATCGTCAACCCCGACGGCTTCAACGTCTCCCGCGAGGCCGAGCCCAAGGGCGACTTCTCCCGGTTCGACTACGAGATGAAGCGCAAGAACTGCAACGTCAGCGACTCGCCGGAGGCGTTCCGGACGGGCACGTGCATGGCCAACCCGGCTGGCCGCCTGCGCGGCACCGACCCCAACCGCAACTACGCGGGCTTCTGGGGCGGCGCGGGCGCGTCGACGGCGTGGAGCAGCGACACCTTCCGCGGCTCCGGCCCGTTCTCCGAGCCCGAGACCCGCAACATCCGCTCGATCGTGTCCAACCGCCAGGTGACCAACCTGATCACGCTGCACACGTACTCGAACCTGGTGCTGCGCGTGCCCGGTGTCGCCGACGTCCGGCCGCCGCTCGACGAGCCCGCCTACAAGGCGCTCGGCGACAAGATGGCCTCCCGCAACGGCTACACCAGCCAGCCATCGTGGGCGCTCTACGACACCACCGGGTCCACTGAGGACTGGTCGTACTTCGCGACCGGCGGCTGGGGCTTCACCTTCGAGGTCGGCCCCAACGAGTTCCACCCGCCGTTCGAGCAGGGCGTCGTCGCCGAGTACGCGGGCCTCGCCCCGGCCGCGGGCGCGGGCAAGGGCGGCAACCGCCAGGCGTTCATCGACATGCTGACCAACGCCGCGGACCCGTCCGCCCACTCGACGCTGGTCGGTTCGGCGCCGAAGGGCTACCAGCTGCAGCTGCGCAAGGCGTTCCAGACGCCGACCTCGCCGGTCGTCCAGCCGGACGGCAGCGTGAAGGACCCGATCTTCGTGTCCGACGTGCTCAAGTCCGACCTGGCCAGCACCGGTGGCCGCTTCTCGTGGGCGGTCAACCCGTCGACGCGCCCCTACGTCGCGGGCCGCTACGGCCGCGACCCGCAGGGCCCGCCGCAGGCACCGATCGCGCTGGCCAACCCGGCGGGCGTTCCGGCGGAGAACACCAACTTCCCGGCCGACCTGACCGGTGAGGTCATCCCGTTCCACGTGGACGGCATGCCCGCGGTCGACAACGGCAAGATGCAGGTCACGGTTCAGTGGGGCACGCCAGACACCGACTGGGACCTCTACATCTTCGACGCGGCGGGCAACCTGGTGAGCTCGTCGGCCAGCGGCGGCACCAACTCGGAGAAGGCCGTCCTGTTCGACCCGCCCGCGGGGGACTACACCGCGGTCATGGTCAACTACTCGCAGGCCGACCCGTCGACCCCGGACGACTGGTCGAACCTCAAGGTCGACTTCTTGTCGCCGCTGCCGACGACCTACGGTCCGAAGGAGCCCTACACGCTGACCTGCAGTGACAAGCGTGGCAGGCTCGTCGGGCTCGCGGAGATCTACGTCGACCGCGGCCAGACCGTGGACGTCGGCGACGTCTGCGAGCGTTCGGCCCGCGCGGCCAAGGAGCGCAAGAACTAACGCACGAGACTGAGACGGCGGCGGACACCCGATGGTGTCCGCCGCCGTTCTTGTGTCAGTGGCCGGGCCACTGCTGCTGGCCGGGGTGCTGCGGCACCTGCTGCTGCGGGCCGGTGTGCTGACCCGGGTACTGGGTGGCAGGCGCGGGCTTCGGCGGCTCCAGCCCGGTCGGCCGGTACGCCATCGCGCCGAGCGAGGCGCCCATGGTCATGAACGCGCAGGTGAGGGCGCTGGCGATCCAGGCGGCGATCTCGATGGGCTTGGTGCTGTTCTCCCCGCCCAAGACGACGACGGTGATCACGGAGGCGAGGGTGCAGAGAAACGCCAGCACGGCCAAGGCGGCGAAGAGTTTGCGCATGGGCCCGCATCCTAGGTGGGTCTTTGCCCCGCAGCGCCCGGAACCGGCGAATCACGCACGAAGACGAACTCGTCGATGACCTTTCCATCACGCCGGGTCCAACTCGCGATCGTCCGCTCCACGAACCGGAACCCCGCCCGCTCGAACAGCGCGGCGCTGCGGACGTTGTCGACATCGCAGCGCGCCTCGACGCGGGTGATCGGCAGGGTGGTGAGCAGCGCGTCGGTGACGGTGTTGACCGCTTTGGTGGCCAGGCCGCGGCCATGGTGCCCGGGGACCAGCGTGACGCCCAGCTCCACGGCGTCCGCGTGCTGCCGGGAGACGTACAGGTCACCGACCAACGGCCCGCCGACGTGCTCTCGGATCGCGATCTGGAAGGCGGTGTCGACCTCGAACGTGGGCTCGCCCGTCGACTCGATGAAGGTCAGCGCGTCGGCGGGAGACAGCGGGTACGGCCAGCTCTGGAAGCGGGCGTTGTCCGGGTCGGAGTGCGACACCGACAGCGCCTCGGCGTCGGCCGGGACCAGCCGGTCGATCACCACACCCTGGCCGGTGAACGGCAGCATCAGTTGCCGGAGCGCTGGGTGAACAGGGTGATCCCGACCGGCGGCAGGCCCACGACGCTCGCCATCAGGTCGCAGAACGCCTCGCCGTGCGGCAGCAGGTCGGCCGTGCGCGGCGTCCACGACGCCCGCAGCTCCAGGTCGTCGACCCGGGCCGGGCCGACGATGTCGCCGAAGCGGGCCGACGACGTGTCGGTCACCGTGCCGCCCAGCGCGGTGAAGTCGGCCTTCGACGCGGCCAGCGCGTCGGTCAGCCACGACCAGCCGACGGAGGGCAGCAGCGGATCGTCGGCCAACTCGGCGTCCAGCTCGGCGCGGACGTAGGCGACCACGCGGAGCACGCCGTCCCACGCCTCCTGGCCCTCCGGGTCGTGCAGGAGGATCAGTCTTCCGGTGGCGGCCACGTCGGCGGGGCCGATCGCCTCGGCCGACAGCGCGAAGGCCCACGGGGCCAGCCGCTGCGGCGGGCGCACCTCGGCGAGCTGCAGCTCCGGTCGAGGTCGCAGCGACTTCAGCGCCTCGACAGCCAGTCTGAACAGCTCAGGCGCAGACGACGGTCCGGTCACGACTGGTAACTGTAGGACCACCCGAGCTAGTGAGTGGGTAGGGCGCGCCGAGCATTTGTGCCCCGATCACGCCACCGACAGTGTGAGCCTGGCCGCTTCGGCTCCCGCTCGACCGGCGGGAGACCACGTCGTGGGACGATGTCGGCGCGATGACTGACACCAACACGGCCCTGCAGGCGCGCGCCGCCCGTCGGAGTCTGCCCGAGTCCCCGTTCCTGGCCGCCGCCCGTGGCGAGCGGCCCACGCGGGTCCCCGTCTGGTTCATGCGCCAGGCAGGACGCTCGCTGCCCGAGTACCGCGCGCTGCGGGCGGGCACGAAGATGCTGTCCGCCTGCTTCGACCCGGACCTGGTCTGCGAGATCACCATGCAGCCCGTCCGCAGGCACGGCGTTGACGCCGCGATCCTGTTCAGCGACATCGTGGTCCCGCTGGTCGCCGCCGGGGTTGACCTCGACATCGTGGCGGGCACCGGCCCGGTCGTGGCCGAACCGATCCGCACCGCCGACGCCGTGGCCGCGCTGCCGACGCTGGCCGCCGAGCAGGTCGCGCCAGTCGCCGACGCGGTTCGGCTGCTCACCAAGGAACTCGGCGAGACGGCACTCATCGGCTTCGCGGGCGCCCCGTTCACCCTGGCGTCCTACCTGGTCGAGGGCGGTCCCAGCCGCAACCACGAGCGCACCAAGGCCCTCATGCACGGCGAGCCGCAGACCTGGCACGCCCTGCTCGACCGGCTCGCCGACATCGCGCTCACCTTCCTGCGCGCCCAGCTCGCCGCCGGAGTCGACGCCGTCCAGCTGTTCGACTCGTGGGCGGGCGCGCTCTCGCTGCGCGACTACCGCGAGTTCGTCCTGCCGCACTCGACCAAGGTCCTGCGCGGCCTGGCCGACGCGGGCGTGCCGCGCATCCACTTCGGCGTCGGCACCGGCCACCTGCTCGGCGCGATGCGCGAGGCCGGGGCCGACGTCGTCGGCGTCGACTGGCGCACCCCGCTGGACGAGGCGGCCGAGCGGATCGCCGCCGCGCCCGGCGAGTACGCCGCGGGCCCGGTCGTGCAGGGCAACCTGGACCCGGCCGTGCTGTTCGCCGGTCAGGACGTCGTGCGCGCCGAGGTCGACCGGATCCTCGCCGAGGGCCGCGCGGCCCAGGGGCACGTGTTCAACCTCGGGCACGGTGTCCTCCCGGAGACCGACCCTGACATGATCACCCGTGTCGTCGAGATGGTCCACGGAGGCTGATTCCGGTGCGGGTGGCGATCGTCGGTGGGGGCATCTCCGGACTGGCGGCCGCCCACCGGCTGCGGGACCTGCTCGGGCCTGATGCCACCATCACGGTCATCGAGCAGACCGACCGCCTCGGCGGGCTGCTGCGCACGGTCGACTTCGCGGGCGTCCGCTACGACGTCGGCGCCGAGGCATACCTGACCGCCCGGCCGGAGGTGACCGGTCTGGTCGCCGAGGTCGGCGTAGACGTGGTGCACCCGACCGGCGCGCGGTCGACCGTCCGCGCGGGCGGGGTGTCCCGCGACATCCCGGGCGGCACCTTCCTCGGTGTGCCCGCCAGCGCCGCCGCGGTCGCCGACCTGCTCTCCGCAGGCGGCCTGCGCCGAGTCGAGGCCGAGGCGAGTCTGCCCGCGATCCGGCTGGAGGGCGCCGACGTCGGCCTCGGGCGGCTGATCCGGTCCCGCTTCGGCGACGAGCTGCCCGACCGGCTGATCGACCCGCTGCTCGGCGGCGTCTACGCGGGCGGGGTCGACAGCCTCGGCCTGCGCGCGACGCTGCCGCAGTTGGCCACCGCGCTCGACGGCGGCGCCACCTCGCTGACCGCCGCCGCGGCCACCGTGGTCGGCAAGCCCCGCGGCGGCCCCGTCTTCTCGACTGTCCCCAGTGGACTCGGCACCCTGGTCGACCGGCTCGCCCGTGACGTCGACGTGCGCCTCGGCGCCCCGGTCCGCCTGCTGGAGCGCACCGCGTCCGGCTGGCGGCTCACCCTCGGCGCCGCCGCGGCCGCGCACGCCCCGGCCGATCCGGTGCTCGACGCCGACGCCGTCGTGCTGGCCCTGCCCGCCGCCGCGGCCCGCAAGCTGCTCGACGGCGTGGTCGCCGTCGCCGCCGAGGCGTACAGCCGGATCGAGACCGCGTCGGTCGGCGTTGTCGCGCTCGCGCTGCCGCCGGGCACCGAGCTGCCCGGCGCGTCCGGCGTCCTGGTCGGCGCTACCGAACGCCGGTCCGATGGCAAGCCCTTCGCGGTCAAGGCGTTCACCTACTCGGCCACCAAGTGGGCCCACCTCGGCGCGGCGTCCCCGGTGGTGATCCGCGGGTCCGTCGGCCGGTTCGGCGACCCCGGTGCGTTGCGGGCCGACGACGACGAGGTCGTCCGGCTGGTCCGCGACGACCTGGCTGAGCTGACGGGGATTACCGCGGCCCCCACCGAGGCCCTGGTCACCCGCTGGGGCGGCGGCCTGCCGCAGTACGGCGTCGGGCACGTCGACCTGGTCCGCCGGATCGAGGAGGCCGTCGCCGCCGAACCCGGCCTCGCGGTCGCGGGCGCCTCCCTGCACGGCGTGGGCGTCCCCGCGTGCGTCGGCACCGGCGAGGCCGCCGCCCGACGTGTCGCCGCCCACCTGCACACGCTCGCCGCCAAGTGAGACGATGGACGGTATGGCCCGCCTGAACTACAACGAACTCAACGACACCATCCGCTACACCATGTGGTCGGTGTTCCGTGTCGAACCCGGCCGCCTGCCAGAGGACCGCGGCCCCGCCGCCACCGAGGCCAGCGACTACCTCGAAGCCCTCCAGGGCAAGGGCGTCGTGGTGCGCGGCGTGTACGACGTCGCCGGTCTGCGCGCCGACGCCGACTACATGATCTGGTGGCACGCCGAGGAGATCGAACAGGTCCAGGCCGCCTACACCGGCTTCCGCCGCACCGCCGTCGGCCGGGCGTCGACCCCGGTGTGGAGCCAGGTGGCGCTGCACCGCCCCGCCGAGTTCAACCGCAGCCACATCCCCGCGTTCCTGGCGGGGGAGGAGGCACGCAAGTACATCTGCGTGTACCCGTTCGTGCGGTCCTATGAGTGGTACCTGCTCCCGGACGACGAACGCCGCAAGATGCTCGCCGACCACGGCAAGGAAGCCCGCGACTACCCGGACGTCCGCGCCAACACGGTCGCGTCGTTCGCCCTCGGCGACTACGAGTGGATGCTGGCCTTCGAGGCCGACGAACTGCACCGCATCGTCGACCTGATGCGCCACCTGCGCGGCACCGAAGCCCGCCTCCACGTGCGCGAGGAGGTCCCGTTCTACACGGGCACCCGCGTCCCGGCCGCGGAACTCGTGGCCAACCTGCCTTGACCGTCCCCGGCCCCTATCGGGTCGCCGAAGCCGCCACGTGGTGCGTCGAACAGGCCACCACGGCGGCGGCGGAGTTGTTGCGGATGCGGGGGACCGACCCGGGCCCGGTGTCGGTCGACCCCGCGCACGCCCTGGCATCGTTCCGCAGCGAGCGCTACCTGCGCCTCAACGGCGCCCCGATGGGCGACCTGTGGTCCCCTTTGTCCGGAGACTACCGCGCCGCTGACGGCTGGGTGCGGCTCCACTGCAACTACCCCCACCACGAGGCAGCGGTACTCGAGGTGCTCGGCGGGCCGACCAAGACGGAGATAGCCAACGAGGTCGCACTGAGGTCTGCAGCGGAGGTGGCGGAGGCTGTTCTCGCAGCAGGCGGTGCCGCCGCGTGCCTTCGCTCCGCCGACGACTGGCGACGCCATCCGCAGGGACAGTCGGTCGCCGCGGAGCCGTTGATGGCGATCGAGCGGATTGGGGACGCGCCTGCCCGGCCGCTGCCGCGTGCCGACCGACCGCTCGCGGGTGTCCGCGTCCTCGACCTCACCCACGTCATCGCCGGCCCCGCCTGCGGCCGCGTCCTCGCCGCCCACGGCGCCGACGTGCTGCACGTCGGCGCGGCGCACCTGCCGACGGTGTTCCCGCTCGTCATCGATCACGGCTTCGGCAAACGCACCTGTCATGTCGACCTCCGTGAAGAGGGGGCCACCCTCCGAGGACTGCTGTCCGAAGCCGACCTCATGGTCCAGTCGTTCCGCCCGGACACCTTCGCCGCCAAGGGATTTGGCCCAGCCGACCTGCCGCCCGGAACCATCCTGGTCAGCCTCTCCGCGTACGGCCACAGTGGACCGTGGCGGGCAAGACGCGGCTTCGACAGTCTCGTCCAGCTGTCCACCGGAATCGCCCAGGACGCGGGGGACAGGCTGGTGCCGCTACCCGCGCAAGCGCTTGACCACGCCACCGGCTGGCTCGCGGCCACGGCCGTGATGACAGCGCTGCGAAGGCGCGCGCAAGAAGGCGGCACCTGGCATGTCCGCGTCTCGCTCGCCCGCACCGCCCGCTGGCTCGACGACCTCGGCCGGATCGAGTCGCGGGAAGCACCGGGCTTCGAGCTGCCTTACCTGTCTGAAATGGACAGTGACTTCGGGCTGGTCCGCCACGTCCGGTTCCCCGGCACGCTACCGGGATCGCCGCCGGGGTACGGGCATGGTCCCCGTACTCCCGGCAGCGACCCGGCGGCGTGGTGGTGACCTACTTCAGCTTGTACGCCCGCACGATCGTCTGCTCAACCGTGCCGCCCCGCCCGTCGGCCGCCTTCGCCCGCAGCGACACGGATTTCGCGCCCACCGGGTGGAACAGCAGCGCGACCGACCCCACGACCGCGGCCTTGCGCCAGGTCGCGCCCTCGTCATACGACACGTCCACCGACAGGCCGCGCGGCACGACCGTCGACCCGTCGTTGACCTGCAACGTCACCGGCAGCGCGAACGCGCGGCCCGCGGTAGCGCTGTTGGTGGCGTCGAGACCTGCGTGGAAGCGGATTGCCGAGAGCGGCACCGTGGTGTCTCCCCGCGCCGACTCGAACGTCCACGCCGCCGAGACCTTGGTGCTCACGTCGTAGCGGGCGGGCCTGGTGACGTCGGTGGTCAGCCGATAGGGGCCACGTTCGGCCGGGACCGCGAACTCGCCGTAGCCCGCGCCGTTGGTTTCGCCGATCTTGACGCCGTCGCGGTAGAGGGACGTGTTCGCGGTCTCGGTGGCGATGGAGCCGTCGTTGCCGCCGCCATCGCCGAACAGGCCGACGCGGATTCCCAGGGTGTTCTCGAACCGGACAGCGGACTCACCTCTCGCCAGGGCTGGTCCATAGATCCCGACGTTCATCCGCTCGCGGTAGGTGCGCCCAGCCCGCAGTTCCCACCACGGCGACGCGTAGCTGCCGTCGATCAGGTTCGGGTCCGCGTTGTCCATGAGCAGGATGCCGGACCAGATCACGCCGTCGGTGGTGAAGTGCTCGGTCACCGTGCCGGGCAGCGCGACCTGCCGGACGGCCGCCCATCCGCCGCCGCCCGCGCCCGTCTTCGGCCGCGGGAACGCCATCCGCGAGGCGGTGTCGTGGTCACCCGCGGCTCGACCGATATCGGTGCGAACCGTGGCGAGCTGTCGGGCTTCAACATGTCGCACCCAGCCGGTCGGGACCTCGCCTCGGTGGTACCAGGCGAGGCCGTAGAAGTCCTCCGGACCCTCCCAGTTGGTGTTGACGCCCCAGACCAGGTCGGCGGGCGCGGTGCCGAGCTGTCCTGTGTAGAGCGCCGACGGGTCGCCGGTGATCGCGCCCACGGAGGCCGGACCGGTGGACGTGTTGATGACGTAGTCCTCGGACGCCAGGCGCGGCGCCGCCTTGGCGGGCGGGGTGATGTCCAGCGGTTTGGTGACCCGCGAGTCGATCACGACCTCGGTGTCCTTGGTGAGCTTGAATCCGAGGTAGGGAAGGTGGTGGCCTCCGGTGTCGGTGAAGAAGAATGAGTCGATCACATACTCGCCCTTGGGCATTCGCTTGCTGAACACGCCGTCGGTGGGGCCGCCGAACTCGAAGCGGGGGTTGTCGACGCCGATGAACAGGCTCGCCGCGACGTCGGTCGGGTTCCCGTCCGGACCCAGGTAGGTGACCTTGAGCTGGTAGCTCTCGACCTCGCGGTCGACCGCCACCGGCGTGCGGACAGCGGTGTCAGCCGCCCTGGCCGTGACCGCGCCGGAGTAGATGCCGTCAACGGAGCCGAGGCGGGTGTCGGCGGTGACCTTGACGGTGGCGGTGCCGCCCGCGGACACCTCGACCCGGTTCTGCGACAGGGTGAACATGCCCACGGGCGCGGGCTTGCCCTGCGGGTCGGTGGCGTCGAGCGTCAGGTCGAACGTGACCGGCTGGTCGCCGCTGTTGCGGTACGTCAGGTCCTTGGTGACGGGCTCGTCGTCGTTGTGCGGCCACTGTTGACGGCCGAGGCTGACCGACGTCGGCTCGGTGACGACGGTCTGGGCGAGCGCCTTCGGCACGTCGACTCGGCCCGCGCCTTGCTCGAAAGCGTTTGCGCCCGCGGTCGGCTTGGCCGAGGCGGACAGCGCGGCCTTCAGTTGCGCTCCTGTCCACTGTGGAAACTTCTGGGCCAGCAGCGCCGCGGCACCCGCGACGTGCGGGCTGGCCATGGATGTTCCGGACAGCGCGACGTAGCCGGGTTCGACCGGGGTGCCGATGAAGCCTTCGGCCGCCTTGGCCGCGACGATCTCCGAGCCGGGCGCGGTGACGTCGGGCTTGATCGCGTTGTCGCCGACGCGGGGGCCGCGGCTGGAGAAGGGGGAGACCGAGTCGTCCCGCTCGACCGAGCCGACGGTCAGCGCGGCGTCGGCACTGCCGGGGGAGCCGACCGAGCCCGCTGACGGCCCGGAGTTGCCCGCGGCGATGACGAACAGCGTGCCGTGTTCGGCCGACAACCGGTTGACCGTCGCCTCCAGCGGGTCGATGTCGGGGGTGTCCGGCCCGCCGAGGCTCAGGTTGACGATGTCGGCGCCCTGCTCGACCGCCCACTCCATCCCGGCGATGATCCACGAGTCGAGCCCGAAACCGTTGTCGTCGAGCACTTTGCCGTCGAGGAGCCGCGAACCGTCGGCGACGCCCCGGTACTTCGCGCCGCCACCCGCGATGGTGGCGGCGACGTGGGTGCCGTGGCCGACCCGGTCGACGGCGTCCGCGGCCTCGGTGAAGTTGCGCTCGCCGACCTCGCGACCCGCCAGGTCGGGATGGGTCTGGTCGACGCCGGTGTCGAGCACGGCGACCTTGACACCCACGCCGGTCAGCCCGGCCTGCCAGGCCTGGGGCGCGCCGATCTGGGCGGTGCTGCGGTCGAGACTGGCCTTGCGTTTGCCGTCGAGCCAGACCTTTCCGCCGCGGGCCAACGCCTGCCAGGTGGTGGCGAGCGTGGTCTTGTCGGCGCGGACGGCACGGGCCTTGGCGGCCGGGAGTTCCCGCACGGCCTTCGCCCCCGCGGGCGGCTGCCCGGCGATGATCAGCGGGAGATCCCCGCGCCGGTCGTCATAGCCCGCGTCGAGCAGCCCGGTGACGTCGAAGAGGCGCCGGTCGAGCGTGCCGTTGGTGACCAGGGTCAACGCGTCGCCGGGGATGACGGTCAGGTGGCCGTTGGTCTTGTAGGTGCGGAACGGGATTCGTTCGCGGCCTTTGCCGGGAACGAGGGACGGCGGCCCGTTGTCCGGCACGATCACGCGGTCGCCGGTGATGAGCGTGACCGATCGGGCGGTTGGTTTCGCCGGTTCGGCCTGGGCCACTGGAGCGGTGCCCGCAAGCGTCAGCCCTACGGCGGTGAGAAGAGAAATTGTCCGTTTCATGTCGCGTCAGCCCCCACTAATCCGCAAGAAGACAGGACAGGGAGGCGACTTCCCCAGAATTCAACCCCCCGTTCCATCGAAGCTAATGATCGGTGGGGTGGTGCGCAAGGAAGATGATCTTGCAGCCGTACGTTCACCCGAATGAGCCTGGATCGTGCGCGCGCACTAGGCCGTTCGGGGATAGCGTGGCAGCCCCGAGTTTGGAGGTTCGAGTCATGGTCACCCGTAACAGCCCTTGGCCCGCGGGCACCCCGTGCTGGGTCGACCTGGGCACCGACGTCCCGAAGGCGGCCACCTTCTACAGCGGCTTGTTCGGTTGGGACATCCAGGTCGGCGGCGAGGAAGTCGGCGGGTACGGGCAGGCGTTCATCGACGGCAAGGTCGTCGCCGGACTCGGACCGCTCCAAGACCCGAGCCAGCCGACGGCGTGGACCACGTACCTGGCGTCGACGGATGTGGTGGCTGACGCGGCGAAGGTGACCGCGGCGGGTGGGCAGATCGTCGTGGAACCCATGGATGTCATGGATTTCGGCAAGATGTTCATCGCCGTTGATCCGACGGGGGCGCAGTTCGCGGTGTGGGAATCGGGGACCCACTCGGGTGTTCAGGTCGCGAACGAGCCTGGGGCGCTTGCGTGGAATGAGCACATGAGTGGGGATCTGGCCGCGGCGCAGGCGTTCTATGGGGCGGTGTTCGGGTATTCGTTCGATGAGGTTGGGGGACCGCTGTCGTATGTCACGTTCTCGCTGAGTGAGGGCGGTCAGCCGGTTGGCGGGATGGGGGATGTCGGTGGTGCTGGAGGGTGGGGGACTTATTTCAATGTGGCTGACGCGGATGCTTCGGTTGCGAAGGTGGAGGAATTGGGTGGGAAGGTGATTGACGCACCGGAGTCGACCCCGTTCGGCCGGATGGCGACTGTGGCGGATGATCAGGGGGCGGTGTTCAAGCTGATCACTTCGGCGCCGGTGGAGTAGGGGCCATCCCCGCCTCTGCTTGCTCTGCCCGGCCCGCCCTGCCCGGCTGCATGCCCGCCCGGCATGTGTCACCTGCTTGTCGTGGCTGCCGCTCGTCCGACTCGTGAAGCGTGCCTGCCTGCCGGCGCCCGCGTGCCGTTTGCTCGCGCTCGCCTGCCGATCGCCGCGCCGTTGAGCGGCATATCTGGCTCGCCGAGGGTGCCGTGCCGCTGCCCGCACTGTCGTCTGCCAGCGGCCCCGGCCCCGTGGGGTGTCGCCGGGTGGTGCCGATGCGCGTCGGCGCCACCCGGCGGTCCGACCATCCGGCGTTAGCCGGTTGCCCCGGTCGGGGTCTGGTGGGTCAGCGGCGGTGCCACCAGCGGCGTTTGGGGGCGGTCAAGGCTCCCTGGGTGGTGGCCCACTGCTGGAATTGTGCGGCATCCTCGCGGTAGCGGGTGCCCGCCAAGCGGGGGTGAGTGGTCGCGTATTCGTCGAATAGGGGGCGGTAGCGGTCGCCCAAGTCGCCCACTGTCTCCGGGATCAACTGGGCGATCACACGCCTGCGTTTGGCCAGCAAAGCTTCCGCCTCGACGCGGACGGCGGTTTCGTCGAAACCCTCAGGTGTCGGGCCGCAGGCCATGAGGGCTCGCAGGAGGTCGGCCTGGGCCGCGGCCAGGCGGTCCCGAGAGGTCATGTCAGGACCGCGCGGATCGCGTCGAGTTCGGCTTTCAGGGCGGCGTCGCTCGGGTAGAAGTCGTCGCGCTCCAGGAGGACTCCGGGTGGGCGCACCCGTGCGACCAGCTCCCGCAGGACGTCCAACACGCCAGGTGGCACCGGATGGGCGTGCGTGTCGTGATAGACGCCGTCCTTCTCGATTCCGCCCGCGACGTGGACGTAGGCCACCTGCTCCAGCGGCAGGCCGTCGAGCAGGGTCGCCGGGTCCTGGCCCAGATTGAGCCCGTTGGCCCACATGTTGGCCACGTCGATCAGCAGAAGGCACCCGGTCCGCGAGACGAGCTCGGTGAGGAACTGCGCCTCGGTGAACTCCGCGTCCGGCCACTCCAGCAGGGCCGCGATGTTCTCCAGCGCCAGTGGGACGCCCAACGCCGACTGAGCCGTCTTGACGTTCGCCGTCAACACATCCAGCGCGTCCCGTGTGCGGGGGACCGGCATCAGGTGGCCCGAGTCCAGCCCGCCCGCGCGCACGAAACACACATGGTCGCTGGCCAGTGGGGCGTCGAGCGCGTCCGCCACCGCGGCCAGGTGGTCGACCCGGGCGCCGTCGAGCGGGTCGGCGCCGCCGAGGGACAGGGAGACGGCGTGGGGGAGGACTGGGATTCCGCGGTCCCGCAGGACCCGCAGCGACTCCGGAAGGTGGTCGTGGTGGATGTTCTCCGCGACCACCTCGACGAAGTCGACCCCCGGCATCCGCTCGACGGTCAGATCGATCTCCGACCGCCAGCCGATGCCTATCCCGAGCTCACCCACGCCCCTCACTGTCTCATCCCCCGCAACCACCGCCACCACAGCCGCCGCCACCCCCGCCGCTGCTACAACCGCTCCCCGAACCCCCGCTCGAAGAACCCCCGTCGTAGCTGCCCGAGTTGCGGCTGGACGCCAGCGCGGTGTTGATTTCCTCATCCGGGTGGGCGCCCAATCCGCTGAGCGCGACCACCCCGACCACCCCGGCCGCCCCTGCGAGAACGGCCTCCTCACTGGGCACCCTCCGTCCGCGCGGCGTCGCCTCGCGCAGGACCCGCTCCCCCGAGTAGGTCCGCATGGGCACCGTCTTGCGGTACACCAGGACAGTCGCCAGACCTGTCGCCAGCAGCGCCAGCGACAGCCAGCCGACGGGCCGTCCGTCGGATATCCCGTTGATCCACCTCGCCGCACCGATCACGAAGAGGACGACGAGCGGGAGGGCACCCCATCGTGCCCGCGCCGCCGCCTCGCCGACAAGCAACCCCTTGCGTGCCAGGGAATCCCCGACGCCGCGGACGGCGTCATCCTGGCTGACCTTGTCGACGAGCAGACCAATCGTGCGGTCCCCGTACCGCGTGACATCCGACAGAACGGCCCGGTCGAGCGGATCGGTCGGCGTGGACCCCTCGACCACGCGAACCGTTCCCTTCCGGCTGGGCCGGATCCTGCCCTGGTCGATCAACCTGGCGACGGCCGTCTCCACGACGCGCCGTGCGCCGCCCGCCAGGTATGCCAACTCGGAAACCGTGAGCTGGCTCGGTCGGATCGTCCCGCCTGTCGGCCGCGTCTCGGCGTTCCCCGTACGGACGATGATCCGTACCGCCAACGCGAACAACAGGGCGAAGAAGAGACCGACCAGGTAGATCCTCAGAAACTCCGGCCCCGAGAGGCCCCACGGCTCGTTCATTGCCACCCCCTACGTCAGTCACCCTGACAAGGCAGATGGTTCTGTGAATGTGAGCCCGCGCACAAGCAGGCTTGACCTAGATTTAGGCAAGCCGTGTGGGAGATTTAGGCTTCTTGAGCTGGACTTGATCCTGCCTTCAGCTGCGCGCACAGCCGCCCCCGCCGCAGCCGCACACCCGCCGTCGCCCTCCCCGCCCGCGTACCCGCCGAGTGTGGCGTCGGTGTTCTCTCCTGCCAGCAGGGCCGCGCTCACGTCGCTGTCCGGGTACCCGGGCAGCCCGTAGACGGCCACCGTCCGCGCGACGGCCGCCGCCCCGAGCCGCTTGGCGGTGCTGGGCTCCTTGTGCGCCTGCCCGAAGACGCGTTCGCCGCGATACGTCCGCGGCCGGGGATCGCCGCGCCCGCCGACCTTGACTCCGCTGATCCCGCGCGCACCGTGATCCGCGCCGCCGCCGCGGCCAATGCGGCCACGACAAGCCCGATCGCGTACATCCCCAGGAACTCGGGTCCCGACAGACCCCATGTCACGTTCATCGCCCCACCCCCCGTGTCGGTCGCCCTGATACCGGCGATGATCCGGCCGGTGTGACCTGGCACACGGGGGTTTGAGCGGGAATTAGGTCAGATTCAGGGTGCTGCCGGACCTTCGTCCGGGACCAGCCTCAGCGAGATCGAGTTGATGCAGTAGCGCTGGTCGGTGGGCGTCGGGTAGCCCTCGCCCTCGAAGACGTGGCCGAGGTGGCTGTGGCAGCTCGCGCAGATGACCTCGGTGCGCACCATGCCGAACTCGCGGTCCTCGCGCAGGATGACGCTCTCGCCCGCCAGTGGCGAGAAGAACGACGGCCAGCCGCAGTGCGACTCGAACTTGGTGTCGCTGCGGAACAGCTCCGCGCCGCATGCCCGGCACTGGTAGACCCCGACGGTCTTGGTGTCGGTGTACTCGCCGGTGAACGCGGGTTCGGTCCCGGCCTGCCGCAGTACGGCGAACTCGCGCGGGTCGAGTTGCGCGCGCCATTCCTGCTCGGACTTGACCACCCGCGGGGTGGCACCGACGACGGGTTTCACGACGGAATCGCTCCTGACTGGGTTTCGGGGCTCAGGCGAACAATGTGGTGAAGATGAACACCAGCGTGTCCCACACGGCGATCACGACACCGAGCAGGATCAGTGCCACGAGGATGCCCGCGGTGAGCCTGCGGTGCCCGCCGAGCCGGTTGGCCGCGTCGGCGAAGTCGCCGACGCCGCCGATGTAGCCCTCGACGGTGAAGCCCGGCCGCACCCGCTCGACCCGGTCGAGGTGTTCGGCGAACGCTCTGGCCTCGGGATCGTTCGGGTCGAGGCCCGCCAGGTCGTCGGCGAAACGCCCCGGTGGGGGCGGCGGGCGCGGGTCATCATCGGGCATGCCGAAGGAACCGGTCGCGACCATGCCTCCACGGTAGCCTGATCGGCTCTACCTGTCGCCCAGCCCGCGTTCGTCGAGGTCGGTGGAGTCGGCCTTGAGGTGGACGAACGAGGTGAAACCCCACTCCTCCAGCCGCCCGAGCTGCGCGCCGAACTTCCCGCGCCTGCGGATCGGCGACACGGTGCGACCCTCGCCACGCAGCGTGCGCGCCGCGCCGGTGACCGCGGGCAGCGGCACGTCGGCCTCATAGAGCACCGCGACGCGCTCGCCGGGGGCCTTGCCGCCGAGCAGGTCGACGATGCGCTCGAAGCCGATGGAGAAGCCGCACGCGGGCACGTCGCGGCCCAGGGACCGGCCGATGAGCTTGTCGTAGCGTCCGCCGCCCGCGACCGAGCCGGACGAGTCCGGGTGCACGATCTCGAAGATCTGGCCGGTGTAGTAGCCCATGCCGCGCACCAGCGTCGGGTCGAACTCCCAGCTGATGGGCCGGGTCTCGCCGAGCGCGCGCAGTGCGTCGGCGGTGGCGGAGAGGTCGGCGATGACCTCGTCGGCCAAGCCGGGCACGGACGCGGCGAGTTGGTCGCCGAGCTTGGCGGAGTCGATGCCCTGGAGGCTGGTGATGCTCGCCTGGAGCTGGTCGACGCGGTCGCCGTCGAGCCCCCGGCCCGCCAGTTCGGCGCGCACGCCGTCCCAGCCGACCTTGTCCAGCTTGTCGAGGGTGATGAACAGGCCGGTCCACTCCTCCTCGGGCAGCCCGGCGCCCGCGGCGAGGGCGGACAGGAAGCGGCGGTCGGAGACCCGGACCGTCGTGCCGTCGAGCCCGACCGCGGCCAGCGCCTCGGTGGTGGCCTCGATCAGCTCGACCTCGGCGAGCACGCTCTCTTCGCCCAGCATGTCGATGTCGCACTGGTAGAACTGCCGGTAGCGGCCCTTCTGCGGGCGCTCGGCGCGCCAGACCGGCCCGAACTGGAACGAGCGGAACGGCTGGGGGAGCGTGGCCTGGTTGTTGCCGTAGAAGCGGGTCAGCGGCACGGTCAGGTCGTAGCGCAGACCCAGGTCGACCAGCTCACCCAGCGTGGTCTCGGCGCTCACGGTCTCGTCGAGGCCGCGGCGCAGCACGCGGTAGATCAGCTTCTCGTTCTCGCCGCCCTGGCCGCCGGTGAGCCGCTCGATGTTCTCCAGCGCGGGCGTCTCGATGCGCTGGTAGCCGAACCGGTGGTAGACCTCGGTGATCTGGGCCAGGACGTGGTCGCGCACGGCGACGGTCGCGGGCAGCAGGTCACGGGTGCCCCTCGCGGGGCTGTTGTCGATCTTCACCGGTTTCCTCAGGTCGAGCGGTCGCTGACCAGCAGTACGGTACCGGGACCGGTCGAAGTCGCGCGCTCGCGTTGTCCTTCGCCGTAGGCTGTGGTCGTGGCGACAGAGGCCGTGGAGATCAAGGTCGGCGAGCGGGCCGTTCGTGTGTCCAATCCGGACAAGGTGTACTTCGCCGAACTGGGGCTGACGAAGCGCCAGATCGTCGAGTACTTCCTGTCGGTCGGCGACGGAATCCTGGGCGCGTTGCGCGACCGCCCGACGACCCTGGAACGCTGGCCGGGCGGCGTCTTCGAGGGCGCCAAACTGTCCACCCGGGCCGACAACCGGGGCGACGCGTTCTATCAGAAACGCATCCCCAAGGGCGCCCCCGACTACGTCGAGACGGCAAGGATCACCTTCCCCAGCGGCAGGCCCGCCGACGAGGTGTGCCCGACGGAGCTGGCGGTGGTCGCGTGGGCGGCCAATCTGGGGACTCTGACATTCCACCCGTGGCCGGTGCGTCGAGCGGACGTCGACCGCCCGGACCAGCTGCGCATCGACCTCGACCCGCAGCCGGGCACCGACTTCACCGACGCGGCCGAGGTCGCCTTCGAGGTGCGCGCGCTGCTGGAGTCGCTGGGGCTGGCGGCGTTCCCGAAGACGTCCGGTGGCCGCGGGCTGCACCTCTACGTGCCGATCGAGCCGCGCTGGACGTTCGTCGAGGCCCGGCGCGCCCTCATCGCCCTGGGACGCGAGATGGAACGGCGGATGCCGGACCAGGTCACGGTCAAGTGGTGGAAGGAAGAACGCGGCCGCCGCATCTTCATCGACTACAACCAGATGGCCCGCGACCGCACGATCGCATCGGCGTACTCGATCCGGCCGACCCAGCGGGCCCTGGTCTCGGCGCCGCTGAGCTGGGACGAGGTCGGCCACGTCCACCCGGAGGACTTCTCGGTCCTGACGATGCCGGAACGATTCGCCCGAGTCGGCGACCTGCACGCCGGGGTGGCGACCGAGGCCTATTCGCTGGAACCGCTGCTCGAAATGGTCGAACGCGACCAACGCGATCACGACCTGGGCGACATGCCCTACCCGCCGGAGTACCCGAAAATGGAGGGCGAACCCAAGCGCGTCCAACCCTCCAAGGCCCGCGACGACGCCTGATGCTTGCGGAGGCCAAGGTCATCGCGGCCGCGGAGGCGTTGACAGGGCTGGAACCGAAGGCGTGGATCGACTTCGACCAGGCCGTGCGCCCACGGTGGCGGGCAGGCCCCGACGAGCGCGTGCCTGCCGCACTTGAAGCCCTGTTCGCCGGTTGCGATCGGGACGGGTTTGTTCGCGAGGCGGCGGTCGGCCGGATCGCCGGGACGCCACTTCTCGCCCTGCGGGCGGCGGACTGGGTCCCGCAGGTCCGGGCCCGGGCGCGGGTGGAGTGCCTGCGGGTGATCGACGAATCCCCGGTCCGCGCTTTCGTCGTGTTGGCGCCGGTCGCGTACGCGATTCGGGACCGCGACGGCGGGAGCTGGCTCGTCGGGGTGCTGGATTCGCTGATCCGCGCCGGCTCGGTGACCGCGCTGACCAGCCCGGATCGGAACGTCCGCCGGGTGGCGCACCGGCTCGCGGTGGAGGCGGGCCTGCTCACCCTGCCCCAACTGCTCGCGACCGCCCGGACCGCGGGCGACACCGTTGTCCGCCGCGTCTGCGCGGAGGCCGCGATCCGCCTCGGCGGCGCACGGGAGTTGGTGACGAGCGGACCCGCAGGTGCCCGAGCCGACGCGCTGCTGCTGCTGGCCGACGTGCGCCTCGCCGAAGCCGCGTTGACCGACAAAAGCCCTGTTGTGCGGGCGACCGCGCAGGTGGTCCTGCGCCGCGGAGGGCAGGATCCGGCACCGCTCTATCGCAGGCTTGCCCCGAGTCCGACTGTCGTCGCGGGCATCGGCGAAACTGGCGCTCAGCAGGACATCCAGCCCCTGCGTACGCTGCTGCGTGATCCCGCCCCGCGCGTGCGGGCACAAGCGGTCCGCGCATTGCGACGCCTCGGCGACACGGCGCCTGCCGTCCTTGTGCCGCTGTTGGAGGACCCGGCGCCGTCGGTGGTCCGGCAGGTCTGCGCCGCGTTGCGCGGGCAGCCGGTCGACTCCGATCACCTGCTTGCCCTCATCGCCCTGGATCGGCCGCCGCACGTGCGCGCGGGTGGCTATCGGCTGCTGTTGGCCGGGGACGTCTGGGCGTGGCTGGAAGCGGCCGTCGTGCTGCTGGACGATGACCAGTTGCGGGCCCGCGCGCGGCACGACATCGACATCTGGGTGGCTCAACGGGCCGCCACGACGTACTCGGTGCCGGATGCGGTCCGCGCCCAGCGGATCGTCGAGGCTCTCGAGCGTGCGGACTATCACCGCGCGGAGGTGCTGCGGTTCCACATCGGGCGGTGAAAGTCGGTGGGGCCGGTTACGGTCGGCGGCATGGTGACGATTGTGCCCAGGACCGGCGCTGAGAAGGAATGTCTGCAGGTCGCGCTCGACCGGCATCGTGATGTTGTGGTGTGGAAGCTCGAAGGGCTCGACGACGAGCAGGTGCGGCGGATCATGACGCCGTCGGGAACGTGTCTGCTCGGGCTTGTCAAGCATCTCGCGAGCGTGGAATACGGATGGTTCTGCGAGACGTTCGGCAAGCCGGTTGAACCGTTCTGGTTCGATCCCGCGACCGAAGAGGACAGCCGGATCGCGCCGGGGGAGACGACGGCCGACATCCTGGCGTTCTATGGGCGGGCGCGGAAAGCGGCCGACCAGGTGATCGCGGAGAGCGACCTCGACACCCTCGGAACGTCGTGGGCGGGCGATACCGTGTCGATGCGGTGGGTGCTCATCCACATGGTGGAGGAAACCGCAAGGCACGCGGGTCACATCGACATCTTGCGGGAACTGATCGACGGGGCCACCGGAGACCATCGCCGGTGACGATTTCGCGGATTACACTGATAGGGGACCGAAAGGAGACCGCCATGCCGGGTTCATACCTTGTGCGCTACGTCGGCGGTCCCCTCGACGGTCGGGTCGACACGCTCGACGCGTCGCCGGAGAACCCGAAGTCGACGGTCACCCACGTGCATCTGCACGGGGGGCCCAAGATCGTGCACCACTACGACCTGCACTACGCCGTCGAATACGGCTGCGAGTACCGGTTGCGCGAACACTGAAAGTCCTATGTGGACTCGTCGCCGATGATGAGCACGCACAGCGAGCAGCGGGGCACGTCGGGGTCGTGGGTGGCCAGGTCCGGTGGGGCGGCGTGGGTGCAGGACGCGCGGTAGTGCTGGTGGGCCAGGCGGGCGCCCGGGGCGACCGGGAACGCGTGCAGCTCACCGTCATAACAGCTGCGCCACCAGAGGTACCGCACAGTCATCTCGGCAACCTAGATCCGTCGCGGCCAAGCGGCATCCGCTGACGTCCGTTCGGGTGTCGCCTGGGTGGGTTGTCAGACCCTGCGGGCACACTACGCCCCGGGTTCAATCAAGGGGAGGTCGTGAATGGCGAGGGTGGTGGCGCTGTCCGCCGAGGACGTCGCGCGGATCGGTGCGGACCTGGGCGCGGGCAAGGCGGTGACGGTGTGGTTCACCGCGGCCGCCGTCGGGGTCACGGCGGGGCAGTCGGCCAAGGTCATCGGGTTCACCGAGCCCGCGGAGGGCGACTTCATCCAGGTCAAGCCGACCGGCTCCCGCGACGAGCTCTCGTTCTCGCCCGCGGAGTTGACGCTGGTCAAGCCCGCGCCGAAGCCGAAGCCCGCGGCCAAGCCGGTGCCGAAACCGGAACCAGAACCCGAGCCCGAGGTCGAGGTCGTCATGGGCCTGGAGCCCGGTCCCGAGGCGCCGAAGCCTCGGCGGAGGGAACCGGTCCGCAAGCCCACCGAGGTGACGGTGACCCTGCACTCGACCATGGAAGGCGAGTGGACCGTCGACGTCCTGGTCGGCAAGAAGCGCACGGTGCGGTGGCTGCCGGTGTCGGCGGGCGACGTGGCGAAGGCGTCGCGCTCGCTGCCCGCGGAGGTCGGCGAGGCGATCGGGACGGCGCTGGAAGCGGCCAAGACGCGCCAGACAGCCAGGGTCGAGCAGCTCAAGGCTGAGTTGGAGGCCGCGCAGCGCGCGTTGCGTGAGCTGGGTTAGGGCGGGCAGACGGTGCCGTCGCGGGGCACCGTGCCTTCGGTGAAGAACGCGTTGGCGGCTGCGGTCGCGCACGCCGAAGTCCCGAGGGCGCCGTGGCCCGCGCCCTGCCACGACACCAGCACGGCCGACGTGAGCTGCTGGGCCGCCCGTTCCGTGCCCGAATGCGGCGTAACGGCGTCGGTCGCGGTCGACAGCACGACCATCGGCGGCGCGGCGGGCGCCTGCGGCTGGGTCACCGGGTGTGATGCGACCGGCCACGGGCTGCATACCGCCAGCCACTGCGCGATCAGGCCGCCGAACACCGGGTAGCGGGTGTTCCAGTCCTTCGCCGTGGCCGCCAGCTGCGCGGTCGACAGCCTGCCGCGGGTGTCGTTGCACCTGGTCACGAGTGTGCCGTCGTACGTGGCGGGCAGCGCGTCGGACTCCTGGATCACCGGGTCGGCGAACGCGGAAAGGCCGTCGGGGTTGCCGCTGCGTGCATCGGCGATCGCCTTGGACAACGCGGGCCAGGACTGGCGGTCGTGCAGGGCCGCGAACACACCGCGCAGGACGACGCCGGGGGCGAGCGGGAACTCGTTGGAGGCAAGCACTTCGGTCAGCGCCTGCCGGGCGCCCGAGCCCAGCTCGCACGCGCGGCGGGCGCAGTCCTCGGCGAACGCGCTGAACGCCGCGTCCGCGCCCTCGGCGACGCCGACCATCGCCACGACCGGGTCCTCGTTCGGGTCGGGCAGGCCGTCGAGGACGAACCGGCCGACCTTGTCCGGGTAGCGCTCGGCGAACACCGACAGCACCCGGGAGCCCTCGCCGTGGCCGATCGCGTGGAGATGGGCCATGCCGAGCGCGACCCGCGCGGACTCCAGGTCGGCGGCCGTGCGCCAGGTGTCGAGCGCGGGCAGCCGCGACTCCAGCGTGAGCGTGCACTGCTGGCCCGCGGTCCTGGCCAGGTCGACCACCGGCTCGATGTCGCCCGACCGCGGGTCGAGGTCGACGAGCTTCGCCCGGACCTCTTCCGGCACGCACCGCACCGCGTCGGAGTTGCCGGTGCCGCGGCGGTCGATGCCGACGAGCGAGTAGTGGGTGAGGAACTCCGGCGGCAGGCTCATCGCGAGCCGCACGGCGTACAGCGTGCCGGGCAGGCCGTCGATGTCGTTGACCACCAGGAGCGGGACCGGCCCGGTGCCGACCCGGAGCACCTGCATGCGCATCGTGCCGCGGCCCGGCGCGTACGGGGAGTCGAGGACGCCGCTGACCCGGCCGCAGTCGATCCGCAGTTCCGCGGGCGGGGTCAGCTTGGCGAGCCGGTCGGTGATCTCGTCGCCGCACGGCGCCCAGCGCATGAGCGAGTTCTTGGGCTCGCTGAGCGGGGGGAGCGGGCGGGGTCCGGTGGCGGGGGTGGTCTGCCCCGGCTGTTCGCCGTCGTTGACCACGATCGCGGGCCGGGCCGACGGGCCCGCCGCGCAGGAGGCGAGCAGGGCCAGCGGCAGCAGCCACCACAGCCGTCTCACGCCTTCGTTCCTCCCCTGCCGCCCACTGTCCGCCAGAGTGCCGGCCACCAGGTGAGACCGCCGTGAACGGCAGACGTAGGATGAATTCGGGCGAAGGGAGTAGGGCTGTGGTCGTCGCGCACGTGGAGAGAGCAGGACGTTCGCCGCTGGCGTGGATCGCGTCGGCGGTGGCCGGGACGCCGCGGCTCGTCGGAGCCATCCCGCCGACGGCGCAGGTGCTGCTGGGGATCATCAGCGTCCAGGTCGGCGCAGCGTTCGCCAAGCAGCTGTTCTCGGTGGCCGGGGCGTCCGGTGTGGTCACGCTGCGGCTGGTGTTCGCCGCCGCCGTGTTGCTGCTGATCTGGCGCCCATCCCTGCCCGCGAAGCGCGACCTGCCGATCATCCTCGGCTACGGCGTCGTGCTCGCGACCATGAACGTGCTGTTCTACCTGTCGCTGGAGCGCATCCCGCTGGGCATCGCGGTGACCGTCGAGTTCCTCGGCCCGCTCGCCGTCGCGCTCCTCGGCTCCCGCAGGCTGCTCGACGCGGTGTGGGCGCTGCTCGCGGGCGGCGGCGTGGTCCTGCTCGCGCAGACGACCGGCGGCGCGGACGTCGTCGGCCTGCTGTTCGCCTTGGGCGCGGGCGTCTGCTGGGCGGCCTACATCCTGCTGACCAGCGCACTGGGCAGCCGTTCGAGCGACGGCTCCGGCCTGGCACTGGCCATGGCGTGCGCGGGACTCGTCGCGGCCCCCTTCGGCATCGCCGACGCCGGGTCGCAGCTGCTGTCGCCGATGGTGCTGGTCGTCGGCCTCGGCGTCGCGCTGATGTCGTCGGTGATCCCGTACTCGCTGGAGCTGGAGGCGCTGCGCAAGATCCCACCGCGCGTGTTCGGCGTCCTGATGAGCATGGAACCCGCCGTCGCCGCCGTCGCGGGCCTCCTGGTGCTCAGCGAGGCGCTGACCCCGCTGCAGTGGATCGCCATCTGCTGCGTCGTGGCGGCCTCGGCGGGCGCCACCCGCACCGCACGACCCGACGTCTAACCGTCACGGGCGCAGGTGCTCGATCGTCACGTTGTGTCGCTGGGCCAATCGCTGGGCGATCAGTGAACGGTGGCACGCCTCCGGGTCGCGCTCGACACAGAACAGCGCCGCGGTCCCGCTGCCCGGCAACGCCGACACGATCGACGCGAGGTCGGCGCGGTCGAGGATCTCGGCGGTGTAGCGGCTGGTGTACTCGGCGGCGAGCTCCAGGCGGGAGCGCTTGCCGACCCCTAGGCGGCCGTCCTCGGCGTACTGGAGTTGGCGCAGCTCGGTGGTTGGAGCGAGTTCAGGGTGGTGTTCGTAGGCGATTTGGGCTTGGGCGAGGGCCGCCTGTAGCCGGACCGAGTTGGCCCACGCGTACTCGGGTCCGCGGACACCGCGGCGTTGGCGCACGTCGAGCAGCACCCGGACCTCGGCGTTCCGCAACCGCCGCAGGAACGCCTCGACGCTGAAACCGTAGACGCCGATCGTCACCATTCCGCGCACCGCGAATCACCTACTTCCTGCCTGCTACTCGTGCCGGATTCACCGGCACGAGTAGATGGCATCACGCGACGGCGGTTCCTTCGAGTTCGATCAGTTGGCCCGGGATCGCCAGTCGGGTCACGCCGAGCATTGTGGTGGTCGGGGCCACCTTGGCGGCGCCCAGCCGCGACGCCAGTTCGCCGTAGTGCTGGAAGAGCAGGTCGACGTCGGTGGTGTAGACGTTGAGGCGGACGAGGTTCGCCAGTGACATGTCCGCCTCGGCGAGCACGGCCTCCAGGTTGTCGAGGCTCAGCGCCAACTGCGCCGCCATGTCGCCGTCGTGCTGGGGTTCGCCGTCGCTGTTCATCGCGGTCTGGCCGGAGCAGTAGAGGGTGCGGGTGTGCCCGGAGACGATCTCGCCTTGGTTGAATCCCATCGCCACCGACCAGGTCACCGGGTTGACCGCGGTTCGTTCCGTCGCCACATCAGGTCCATTCGATTCAAGGGTCTGTACCTCCACAAGCCTCCCGGCAAATCACGACATCCTGTGTCGTGTATTCCGATAAAGTTCGACTGTGCGCGCCGACCGGTTGGTCTCGCTTGTGCTTCTGCTGCGCCAGCGCGGTCGCCTGTCCGCGACGGCGCTCGCCCGCGAGCTGGAGGTGTCCACCCGCACCGTGCTGCGCGACATCGAGGCGCTGTCCGCCGCGGGTGTCCCGGTCTACGCCGAACGCGGCAGGCGCGGTGGTTTCGCGCTGCTGCCCGGTTTCCAGACCGAGCTCACCGGCCTGAACCACGACGAGGCGCTCGCCCTGCTGGTCGCCGGGTCGCGCCGGGGCGCGCAGGCGTTCGGCCTCGGCTCCGCGCTCGCGTCGGCGATGCTCAAAGTGGTCGACGCGCTTCCCGACAGCTACCGGGACACCGCGGCGGGCGTGGCCGAGCGACTGCTCATCGACCCGCAGACAGACCTGCTGTCGCGGCGGCTCGACGCCGACGAGGTGCCGAATCCGGTGGCGGCCGAGGTGCGGCGCGCGGTGTTCGCCGGGCACAAGCTGCGCATCCACTACGCGGCGGTCGATCAAGCCCCGAAGTGGCGCACGGTGGACCCGATCGGCCTGGTCACCGTGCGCGAACAGGGTTATCTGCTCGCGACGAGGTCCGGCGCCGACCGCACCTACCGGCTGTCCCGGATCCTGGCCGCCGAGGAACTCGCCGAACCCGCGCAGCGGCCCGACCGGGTCGATCTGGACCGGGCCTGGCAGGAACGCGGCACGCGGTTCCGCACCGGCGGCGACCAGGTCACCGTGCTGGTGCGCGTGAACCCCGCGCGCCGCGAGGAACTCGTCGCAACCGCGCTGGCCGTCCTCCACGAAGAAGCCGACGCGGACAAACTGCGGCTTGAAGTGACCTTCCAGGACTCAAGGCACGCCGAATGGGCCCTGTGGCAACTCGCCACGGACGCGGAAGCCGTGGCGCCCCAGTGGTTGCGGGACGCCCTGCGCGCCAGCGCTGTCGCGGTCGCCAAACGCTACGAATCGCCCTAGCGGGCGCGCACCTCGCCGCGCAACACGGAGGCCAGGTCGTAGCGGGCGGGTTCTTCGAGCTGTTCGTAGGTGCACGACGACGGCTCGCGGTCCGGGCGCCAGCGCTGGAACTGGGCGGTGTGCCGGAAGCGGCTCGGGTAGCCGCCCTCGGTGTGCTCGTAGGCGACCTCGACCACCCGCTCCAGCCGCAGCGGCACCCACGGCTGCTCGGTCGTGCGCCACCGGCTGACCGACCCGGGCTTGCGCGTCATCTCCGCCTCGTGCCACGTCGCCCATGGGTGGCCCGCGGCGCCGTCGCGCATCAGGTCGGCCAGCTCGACGGCCAGTTCGCGGCGCCGCGCGGCGGGGAATGAGCCGACGACGCCGACGTGGTTGAGACCGCCGGTGTTGTCGTAGAGGCCGAGCATGAGCGAGCCGACCGCCTCGCCCGGCTCGGTGTCCTTGTACCAGCGCAGGCCCGCGACGACGCAGTCCGCGGTGCGCGAGTGCTTGAACTTCAGCATCGTGCGCTTGTTCGGCGTGTACGGCCCGTCGGCGGGTTTGCCCATGACGCCGTCGAGCCCGGCGCCCTCGAAGATCTCGAACCACTGGCGTGCCAGGTCGGAGCTGGTCGTGGCCGGGGTCAGGTGCACGGAGTCGGTCACCGTCAGCAGGTCTTCGAGCCTGCGCCGCCGGTCGACGCCCGGGGTGTCGAGCAGCAGGTCGTCGCCGAGGGCGAGCACGTCGAAGGCGATGAAGCGCGACGGCGTGGTCTCCGACAGCATCTTCACCCGGCTCGCGGCGGGGTGGATGCGCTCGGCCAGTTTGTCGAAGTCGAGCCTGCCGTCGATGTCGACGACGAGTTCCCCGTCGACCACGACCCGCTCGGGCAGGGCCGCGCGCAGGGCGATCTCGGCTTCGGGGAAGTAGCGGTTGAGCGGCTTGCCCGAGCGTGACTGCAGGGTCACCTCGTCGCCGTCGCGGAACACCAGGCAGCGGAAGCCGTCCCATTTGGGCTCGAACACCAGGCTCGCGTCGTCCGGGATGGACTTCACGGCCTTGGCGAGCATCGGTTGGACCGGCGGGGTCAGCGGTAGGGCCACGAATCCCATCCTGCCCGCTCACCGCGTTCCCCGCCGCTACGCCGCGCCGTCCCTGCGGTAGCGCAGCATGAGGAAGCCGTCGTCGGTCAGCACCGAGGCGAGCTCCATCCTGGCGGGCGCGGCAGGCGGGGTGCCGACCGCGATCCGGCCTTCTCGGCCACCGGCCAGCAGCGGCGCGACGGTCAGGCAGAGCTGGTCGACGAGGTCTTCGGCGATCAGCTCGCCGAACAGGGTCGGGCCACCTTCGCAGCACACCCGCCTCAGTCCGCGGTCGGACAGCGCTCGTAGGGCGGCGGCCATGTCGACCCGGCCGTCACCGGCCACGATGACGTCCGCGCCCGCGTCCGTCAGCTTGGTCCGCCTTTCCGCCGGCGCCGACTCGGTGGTGACGATGATCGGCGGGACGAGCGTGTCGGTCAGCAGGGTCGAGTCGGGCCCGATGGAACAGCGCCCGGTGACCACCGCGATCGGCGGCACCTCGCTGAGCCCCAGCGCGGTCCGGCGACGTGTCCGGACCTCCGTGCGCTTGACGCCCCGATAGCCCTCGTCGCGGGCGGTGCCCCAGCCGACGAGGACCACGTCGGCCAGGTCGCGGCCGAGGGCGAAGATCCGCTTGTCCGCCGGACTCGACAGCCCAGCCGACTTGCCGTCGACGGCGACCGCGCCGTCCGCGCTGCTGACGAAGTTGACCTGCGTCCACGCCCGGTCGAGGGTTTCCGGGTAGGCGTAGAGGGCCTCCAGTTCGGTGTCGTCCACCACACTGTCGGTCTGACCTGGGGAAACCCGATCCACGGGCCACAACATCCGCACCGCGACACACTACGCTGCCCGTCATGCCAGCCAGCCTGCTCGACCGCGCCCCCGAGATCGGCGCGGAGGAGTTGATCGCCACCATGGCCCCGCCGCCCCGCTTCGGCGGCGTCCGGTTCGACACCTACATCCCGAACCCGGCTGAACCGAGCCAGGCGGCCGCGGTGCGCGAGTGCGCGGCGTTCGCCTCGCGGGTGGGGGCGCGGCAGGAGCGGTCGCTGTTCCAGCGGATGTTCGGCGGGAAGGCCGAGGCAGGCAAGCCGGGGCTGTACCTGGATGGCGGGTTCGGCGTCGGCAAGACGCACTTGTTGGCGTCGATCTGGCACGCCGTTCCGGGGCCGAAGGCGTATGGGACGTTCGTCGAGCTGACGCATCTGGTGGGGGCGCTGGGGTTCACGCAGGCGGTCGAGCGGCTCAGCGGTCATCGGCTGCTGGCTATTGACGAGTTCGAACTCGACGACCCGGGCGACACGATGTTGGTCACGCGGCTGTTGGCGCAGTTGACCGACGCCGGGGTGCACGTGGCGGCGACGTCGAACACGCTGCCGGACAAGCTGGGGGAGGGGCGGTTCGCCGCTGACGACTTCCTGCGGGAGATCCAGGCGCTGTCTTCTCGGTTCTCGGTGGTTCGGGTGGATGGGCCGGACTACCGGCACCGCGGGTTGCCTGACGCGCCCGCTCCACTGTCCGATGTGGACCTGTCGGCCCGGGCGGCTGGGTTGGCGGGATCGACGCTGGACGACTTCGACGCGCTCTGTGATCACCTGGCCGCGCTGCATCCGTCGCGGTACGGCAAGTTGGTGGATGGGGTCAGTGCGGTGCATCTGCGGGATGTGCACGCGCTGGAGTATCAGGATGTTGCTTTGCGGGTGGTCTCGTTCGCCGACCGCCTCTATGACAGGGCGATCCCGGTCGTCGTGTCCGGCGCACCGGTATCGGAGCTTTTCACCGACGAGATGCTGCGCGGCGGCTACCGAAAGAAGTACTTGAGGGCAGTCAGCAGGCTGGTCGCCCTGTCCCGGGACGCGGCGACTGCGAGCTAGCGGCGGTGGTTTCCGCCGCGCTGGGATTTGTCGATCAGGGCCCATACCGACACACCGGTGGTCGTCTCGGCCGATCGGCTGGGCCTGCTGGGCTCGGGGCGCTCGCGCAGTTCCCGGCGGACCTGGTCGTAGATGGGTGTGTCGGTCACCAGCATCCTCTCGTCAGCTTCCCCTCGCGCACACGCACCGTACGCCCCGAGCTCTGTGACGCCACAGGGTGGTCCCATCGCTACATCAGGTGACCTACCCGGGTGAATTGACTACCGTCCGGTGTTTCCGCTGTTCGGCCGCACCAACAGTGGATCGCCCACAGGCTTGGCGACCGCGTCGATCGCCGCGGCGACGATGATCACCACGGCGACGCCCCAGAACAGTGACCCAAGTGTGTCCGACAGGTAGTGGTAGCGGGCGCCGATGATGGCCCAGGCGCCGACGCCGACCAGCGTCAAGGCCGTCGCGGCGACGCCAAGGGTGGCCTTCCACCGCAGGGCGGGCGCGGCGTTTCCCGCCACGACCAGGGTGATCACCGCGAGGATCGAGACCAAGGTCGTCGTGTGGCCGCTCGGGTAGGCGAGGTAGCCGTCGTGCGTCCGGTCGAAGAAGGGCTTGAGCGCCCACGTGTTGAGGCCCGCGGCGACGACCGGGCCGAGGACCGCCAGCAGCGCGATCCGGGGACGCCGGTGCCACAGCGCGATGGACACGATCAGCGTGATCAGGCCGATCATGGCCGCCGGGTTCGTGCTGACCGTCAGCGGCGTGACGATGTCGCGGCGCAGCCAGAACACCTCGAACGCGGCCTGGTCGACCGGGCCCGCGTCGGTGTTGCCCGCGACCTCCGCGCCCAGCGCGCCGACGATGATCAGGCACGGCACGATCAGCGCCAGCGCCGGGCGGAGCAGGTGCGGGGGCAGCAGCAGGCGGCGTTCGAGGACCACCCGGCCACTATGCCCGACAAACCGTTCGCTTCCGCCAGTGCCGTTGGGTCACCATCTGCGACATGGGACACCTCGACGCCGCCGGACTCTCCTACACCCTGCCTGACGGCCGGGTGCTGTTCCGCGACGCCGGTCTGCGGGTCGGCGCGGGGCAGGTGGTGGCGGTCGTCGGGGAGAACGGGGCGGGCAAGAGCACCCTGCTGCGGCTGCTCAGCGGCGAGCTGACCTCACCGGACGGAGGGGTTTCGGTGCAGGGCGGCCTCGCGGTGATGCCGCAGTTCGTCGGCTCGGTGCGCGACGACCGGTCGGTGCGCGACCTGCTGCTGGCCGTCGCCCCCGCCCCGTTGCGCGCCGCGGCGCTGGCCGTCGACGACGCCGAGCTGGCGATGATGGAGACCGACGACGAGCCGACCCAGCTGCGCTACGCGACCGCGCTGGCCGACTACGACGAGGCGGGCGGGTACACCGCGGAGGTCCTCTGGGACACCGTGACCGTCGCGGCGCTCGGTGTCGGCTATGAGAAGGCGCGCTTCCGCGAGGTGCGGACGCTGTCGGGCGGCGAGCAGAAACGGCTGGTCCTGGAGGCGCTGCTGCGCGGCCGGGAACAGGTCCTGCTGCTCGACGAACCAGACAACTACCTCGACGTGCCCGGCAAGCGGTGGCTGGAGCAGCAGTTGGCGGAGACGCCCAAGGCGGTGCTGCTGGTCAGCCACGACCGCGAGCTGCTGAACCAGGTCGCCACGCACGTGGTGACCGTCGAGGCGGGGACCTCGTGGACGCATCCGGCGGGCTTCGCGTCGTGGCACGACGCGCGCGAGGCGCGCTGGGAGAAGGTCGCCGAACTCCAGCGCCGCTGGGACGAGGAGCACGAGAAGCTCAAGGAACTGGTCCGCCTGATGCACCGCGCCGCGATCGTCAACGACGGCATGGCGAGCCGGTACCGGGCGGCGCAGACCCGCCTCCGCAAGTTCGAGGAGGCAGGTCCGCCGCCGGTGCCGCCGCGGCCGCAGAAGGTGAAGCCGCGGCTCGTCGGCGGCCGGACCGGGATCCGGGCGATCACGTGCGAGTCGCTGGAGCTGACGGGGCTGATGAAGGCGTTCGACGTCGAGGTGTTCTTCGCCGACCGGCTGGCGGTGTTGGGGTCGAACGGTTCGGGTAAGAGCCACTTCCTCCGATTGTTGTCTGATGTGGACAGTGTGCGGCATTCGGGCGTGTGTCGGCTTGGCGCGCGGGTTGTTCCGGGGCTGTTCGCGCAGACCCATGACCATCCCGAGTGGATCGGGCGCACGCTCGTCGACATCCTCTGGCATGGCGACGGCGACCGGTCCGGGTTGGATCGCGGGTCCGCCGCCTCGGTGCTGAGCCGCTACGGGCTGGCGGCGGCGGCCGAGCAGCGCTTCGAGACGCTGTCCGGCGGGCAACAGGCGCGGTTCCAGATCCTGCTGCTGGAACTGGGCGGGGCGACGTTGCTGCTACTCGATGAGCCGACGGACAACCTGGACCTGCACTCGGCCGAGGCGTTGCAGGACGCCTTGGAGGCGTTCGAGGGCACGGTCGTCGCGGTGACACACGACCGGTGGTTCGCGCGGTCGTTCAACCGGTTCCTGGTGTTCCGGTCGGACGGGGAGGTCGTGGAGACCCCCGCGCCCGTGTGGGACGAGACGCGGGTCAAGCGCGCGCGGTAGCGGGCTTGACGATCAGTGCGGCGGCGAACGCCAGGCTCGCCACCGTGAACGTCGCGATGGGCGGTGGCGGCAGCACCGCGATGGCGAGCGCGAGCAGACCGACCGACGCCGCGAGGCCCATCAGTCCGGCCGGTCGCGCCCGGCCGGGGGAGTCCGCTGTGAGGCGGGCGATCAGCAGGAAGAGCACGCCCACGAGCAGGATCGCCACGCCCATCGCGATGCCGAAGCCGGTCATCATGTCCATCAGGCTGCGCCGGGTTCCCATCAGCTCGAAGAAGTGGCCGCGCAACGCGGCGTCGGCGTCGGTGGGGTTCGACAGGCGGAGCAGGACTTCGCCGGTGAGGTGGCCTACGCCGGTGATGATCCAGCACCAGGCGCCGACGCGGTACAGAAGTGGATGCATGTGGTCCCCCTCAATGGTTGCTACAGACGTAGTGGACGCTACATCTGTAGTGTGCGGGGCGTGGGTGAAGGTGACTTGGATCGCAAGACCTTGTTGGCGGACGCGGCGATCGATGTTGTCGGGGAGGAGGGGCTGCGGGGGCTGACGCACCGGGCGGTTGATACGCGGGCCGGGCTGCCGTCGGGCACGTGCAGCTACCACTTCTCGACGCGGCGGGCGCTGATCGCGGCGGTACTTGATCGCATCGCGGCGCTTGACCGGGCGGACATCGACCAGATGCTGGCGGGTCGGGATCTTGAGCCGTCGGTTGTGGTCGAGGCGGCCACCGCGGTGTTGGCGATCTGGCTCGGATCGGCGCGGGTCCGCAGTCGGGCGCGTTTTCTGCTGATGTTGGACCCGCAGAGCACGCGGCTGGTCGAGTCGACCCGTGCGGAGCTCGCCGCTGGGTTTCACGCGTTGGCGACTGCGTTCGCGGGGGACGCGGAGCGCGGTGGGCTGCTGGTGGCGCTCGTCGACGGGCTTGTTGTCGACGAACTCATACGCGGGGAGGTGCCGGTCGATGTGGATCAGCTTCGGGTCAGGCTGACGTCAGTGGCGGCGCTTGTTTTGCCGCGGTGATCAGGCCGGTGATTGTTCGTTCGCCAGCTCTTGGAAGCCGTCCGGCCGGGAGCCCTCGCTGCCCGGCCGGACGGTTGTCCTAATGGGTCACGATCTCCGCGATGGCGTCGACGCCCATGTCGATCTCCGCTTCGGTGATGACCAGCGGGGGTGCGACGCGCAGGGTGGTGTCGTGGGTTTCCTTGCACAGGACGCCGCGGTCCATCAGGGCCTGGGAGGCGGTGCGGCCGGTGGGGCCGCCGGGGGCGATCTCGACGCCCGCCCACAGGCCCCGGCCGCGGACCTCCGCGACGCCGCGGCCGACGAGTTCGCCGAGGCGGGTGTGCAGGTAGGCGCCGAGGGTGGTGGAGCGTTCCTGGAATTCGCCGGTCCGCAGGAGTTTCACCACGGCGCGGCCGACGGCGCAGGCCAGAGGGTTGCCGCCGAAGGTGGAGCCGTGTTCGCCAGGCTTGAGGACGCCCAGGACGTCGCCGCGGCCGACCACCGCTGAGACCGGGAGGATGCCGCCGCCGAGGGCTTTGCCGAGGGTGTAGAGGTCGGCGCGGACGCCCTCGTGGTCCAGGGCGAACAGGGTGCCGGTGCGGGCGAGGCCGGACTGGATCTCGTCGGCGATGAAGAGGACGTTGTGCTGGTCGCAGAGCGCCCGGACCTCGCGCAGGTAGCCCGACGGCGGGGCGAGGACACCCGCTTCGCCCTGGATGGGTTCGACCAGGATGGCGGCGGTGCGGTCGGTGATGGCCGCTTCGAGCGCCTGGGCGTCGCCGTACTTCACGACCGTGAAACCCGGGGTGAAGGGGCCGAAGTCGTTGCGGGCCACCGAGTCCGTCGAGAACGAGATGATCGTGGTGGTGCGGCCGTGGAAGTTGGAGCCCGCGACGATGATCTCAGCGGTGTTCTCCGGGACGCCCTTGATCTGGTAGGCCCACTTGCGTGCGACCTTCAGCGCCGACTCGACGGCCTCGGCGCCGGAGTTCATCGGCAGCACGAGGTCGGTGCCGGTCAGCTCGGCGAGCTCGCGGCAGAACAGGCCGAGCTGGTCGTGGTGGAACGCGCGGCTGGTGAGGGTCAGCTTGCCCAGCTGCTCGGTGGCCGCGGCGATCAGCGCGGGGTGGCGGTGGCCGAAGTTCAGCGCCGAGTAGCCCGCGAGGAAGTCGAGGTAGCGGCGGCCCTGCACATCGGTCACCCAGGCCCCCTCGGCCTCGGCGATCACCACGGGCAGCGGGTGGTAGTTGTGCGTGCTCCAGCGCTCGTCGAGGGCGATGAAGTCGGCCGCCGAACGCGGCTCGGCTGCGGTGGTGGAGGGGGCAGTCGCGGTCATGACCCCAGGCTAAGGGGGCATGACGTCGGATTCATCCGGCGAGTGTTGCTTCCCACGCGTATTTGTTGCGCCATCCGCATAAATTTCGGTGGTTTGTTGCGCCAGCAGAAGATGCTCCGGCGGTTTAGGCTGTTCGAATGGGTAAGAAGCAGGCCGCGGCCGCATCCGTCCGAGACGCGCTGAGGGTAACCCCGGGCAGCGAGTCTGTCCTGCTCAAGCCGGGTGACACGCCAATCGGCCCGACATCCAAGGCCAAGGCCACCGAGGAGCTCGCGGAGGCCGGCGCGGAGCTGGCCGCGCTGCAAGAGGCACTGTGGGCCGAAGGCACCTTCGGCGGCGGTGACCGGCGGGTGCTGCTGGTCCTGCAGGGGATGGACACCTCGGGCAAGGGCGGCACCATCGAGCACGTGTTCGGCCTGATGAACCCGCAGGGTGTCCGGGTCGCCTCGTTCAAGAAGCCGACGCCCGCCGAGCGGCGCCACGACTTCCTGTGGCGGATCCGCAAGCAGGTGCCCGGTCCGGGGCTGGTCGGCGTGTTCGACCGGTCGCACTACGAGGACGTGCTGGTCGTGCGCGTGGAGAACCTCGTGGAGCCGCCCGTCTGGGAGGCCCGCTACCAGCAGATCAACGACTTCGAGTCCGAACTGGTCGAGCAGGGCGTCGCCGTCGTCAAGTGCTTCCTTCACATCTCGGCCGAGGAGCAGAAGGCGCGGCTGCTCGCGCGGTTGGAGGATCCGGCCAAACGGTGGAAGTACAACCCGGACGACCTGATCGCCCGCGCCAAGTGGAGTCAGTACGAGCAGGCGTACGCCGCGGCGCTCGGGCGCTGCTCGACGGCGGTCGCGCCCTGGTACGTCGTCCCCGCCGACCGCAAGTGGTACCGCAACTGGGCGATCGCGCGGATCCTGTTGGAGACCCTGCGCGATCTCGACCCCCAATTGCCGTCGATCGACTTCGACCTCGACGCCGAACTCAAGCGCCTCAAGAAGAACGATCCGCTCGGCTGATCACTGGCCCTGGCAGAGGAACTCGCCGTTGCCGCGCATCCAGCCCCGGTAGACGGACTGGAACCACAGCTTGTCGTAGATCACCGAATGCGTGCATTTCACGTTGACCTTGAAGGGCAGCTCGACGATCGCGTCGTCGCGGTCGAACCAGCGGCCCTTGCCGGGGAAGGTGATCTTCCATTCCCAGGCGATCTGGTCGGAGGCCAGTTCGGTGCGCACGTCGGCGGAGGCGTCGAGGATGTAGGCGCCTTTGCCGTTGTCGCGGACGTTGTACTTCCAGCTGAAGACCAGCTCCCACTTCCACGCCGCGCCGAGGAAGCCGCCCAGGGTGTCACCCAGGATGGCCTTCTGGGACTCGCCCGCGTACTCGGAGGTGACCGCCACGAGTTGGCAGTCGTCGCCGGAGTCGAGGTTGCTGTCGGATATGCCGTCGGGCAGGCACTTGGCGAAGCCGCCCTCCACGACCGTCAGCTCCTGGCGGGGGCGCATGATCAGCTTGATCGTCTCGATGCCTTTGTTGACCACCTCGAGCGCGCCCTTGGCGGTGTCCAGTGCTCCATCCATCGTGGGCTCCTTATGCCATGCCAGAGGCGTGCACGGTCATTGACTGGGCGATGACTTCCTGGAACTGCTCGGGGGTCAGCTCACCTTCCGACTCGGACTCGGCCTGGTCGTTGGGCTGCCATTCCTGCCCGTCCCAGCGCCAGGCGCCGTCCTCGGAGAGGGTGCCTTCGGCGGGCGTGCCGACGTCGTCGGAATCCTGGCCGGACTGGGCGGGCACCCACTGCTCGCCGTCCCACATCCAGCTGCCGTCCTCCGACAGCGCGCCGACCTCGTGGGTGGCGGACTGCTCGGCCTCGGCCTCGGCCTCGGGTTCGGCGTAGCTCTCGGTCTCGCGGCTGAGCGCGTCCCACATCTCGGTGCCGACGACGCCGTCCTCGGTCAGCCCGTAGTTGCGCTGGAACTCGCGCACGGCGGCCTCTGTGGACTCCCCGAAGACGCCGTCGACGCTGTCGGTGAAGTACCCGTACTCGGCCAGGCGCTGCTGCAGCGCCAGCACATGATCGTTCTCGACGCCGGGCGCGAGTTCCTCACCGGCGGACAGCGGCGGCATGTCGGTCATGCCCTAACCCTGCTGTCCGTCCCCGTGCCGGGTCATCGCCGCGGGGGCGGCCGTCAGGGAATGGCCGGCCGCCCCTTCGGGTATCAGGCGAGGTCGCTCGCCGGGTAGCGCAGGTGGGCGGGAACCTTCGCGTCGACCGCCTGGACGGCGGGGCCGACACCGGAGAACAGCTCCGGGTCGACCGGGATCACGCAGGCGCCCTTGGTGAACACCACCCGGGACTCCCCCTGGTGCTCGACGCCGACGACGTCGGTGAACCGGCTGAAGTGGACTTCGCCTTCGCCGTCGAGGAAGGCGATGCCGTCGTCGGTCAGCACCAGTCGCGCTTTCCGCGCCTCCTTGTTGACAGCGCGCGCGAGCATGCCCGGCTTGAACACCCGGCCCTCCGGGACCTCGCGGGTGCGCGGGCAGCCGCCGAATGGCACGGGCTTGCCGTCGAGGTCGGTCAGGTCGACCTTGACTTCCTGCGGCACCACCAGCAGCGCGACCCGGAGGGCGGCGGCCATCGCCGCGGTGACGTCGGCCGCGGTGGTGGCGGCGATCTCGTCGCGCAGGGTCTCGAGTGTGCGGTGGCGCAGACCGAACAGCTCACTGCGGGCACTGTGGTCGAGAGCCGCGCTGACCGACCTCGGGTCGGCCATGAACTCGGCGAACGACTCGCGCTCGTGGGCCAGTTCCTCCTCGGTCGGGCCGTGCAGGGCCAGTTCCTTGGCGGTGTTCCACAGCACGGTCGCCGCCTCGGCCTCCTGGCCCTCCCTGGCGTCGAGGATGACATAGCGCTCGGCGCGGTCGGCGTCGATGTCGGCCTGGTCGCCGGAGACCTCGTAGCTGATGCCCTGCTCGCGCCGCGCGGTCTGCAGGAGACGTTCCTCCAACACGGACAGCCCGATCGTGTCGGCGGTCGAGCCGATTCGGCCCAGCATCGACAGTCCCGCGCTCGGCACCAGCTCGTCGGACCAGTACGGCCCGTCGGCGGACAGTGGCTCGACGACCTCGCGCACCGGGCGCCCGCCCGCGGGCAGCGGCAGTCGCAGGCCCTCCGGCGGCGGGCCGGTGAGCGTGAGGACGGCGTTGCCCGCGGTGAAGAACCGGGCCGCGTACTCGGTGACGATGTCCTCGGTCAGCCGGTCGTAGCCGGGGCCGTCCCACGGAGCCAGCCCGTGGGAGCGCAGGCCGAACCGGCGAGTCATGAGCGCGCCCGAGGTCGGGTGGGTGGTGGCGCCGCCCTCCGCGGCCAGCACACCGGCCTCCTTGGCGATGCGGTCCAGCGGCAGCGCGCCGAACGCCCGGCAGATCGTGTCGAGGAACGACACGATCTGCTCGGGCTTGCCCGTGGCGTAGAACTCCGTGGTCTCCGACTCCACCGACGCGTTGTGCTCGTAGTGCACCCGCGGCAGCACGCTCATCGCCAGGTGCTCGATGAGGTGGGTAACCCCGATCGTCCGGAACGTCTCGTCCCGCGCGCCGCACCCGAACACCAGCGTGGCGGTCAGTGGCGCCGGGCCTTCCGCCCACAGCACCGGCACGCCGTCGACCAAAGCTCTCTCCATGCGCGGGACCCTAAATCACGCCCGCGGGCCTCCGCGCCTGGGTATTCGGAATCACCTCGTCCCCGTAGGCGGCCAGGGTCTGCTCCCGCTGGTCGTGCATCAGGTACAGCGCGAACTGGTCGACGCCCAGCTCGGTGAGCTCGGCCAGCCGGTCCACATGGGCCGACGCGGGTCCGAGCAGGCAGAACCGGTCGACGATCTCGTCGGGCACGAAGTCGGTCGACGGGTTCCCGGCCTTGCCGTGGTGGCTGTAGTCGTAGCCCTGTCGACCGCGGATGTAGTCGGTCAGCTCGTGTGGCACCGGGCCGGACTCGCCGTAGCGGGCCACCAGGTCGGCGACGTGGTTGCCGACCATGCCGCCGAACCAGCGCAGCTGGTCGCGCTGGTGGGCCAGGTCGTCGCCGACGTAGGCCGGGGCGGCGACGCAGACGGTGATGCCGCCCGGGTCGCGGCCCGCGGCCTTCGCGGCGTCGCGGACGGCGTCGATGGTCCACTTGGCGATGGCCGGGTCGGCGGTCTGCAGGATGAAGCCGTCGGCGTGTTCACCGACGAGCTTCAGCGCCTTCGGACCGTAGGCCGCCATCCACATCTCCAGCCGACCGTCGCGCACCCACGGGATGCGCACGGGCGCGCCGTGGTGTTCGACCTCGCGGCCCTCGGCGAGTTCCCGGATGACGTGCATCGCGTCGCGCAGGACGTCGAGGGTGGCGGGTTTCTGGCCGATGACCCGGCGCGCGGAGTCGCCGCGGCCGATACCGCACACGGTCCGGTTGCCGAACATGTCGTTGAGCGTGGCGAACAGCGAGGCGGTGACCGACCAGTCCCGCGTGCTCGGGTTGGTCACCATCGGGCCGACCACCAGCGACGACGTGGCCGCCAGGATCTGCGAGTAGATCACGAACGGCTCCTGCCACAGCACGCAGGAGTCGAACGTCCAGCCGTGGCTGAACCCGCGCCGCTCGGCGTCCGCCATCAGCCTGACCACCTCGCGCGCGGGCGGGTCGGTCTGCAGTACCACTCCGAAATCCATGTCCGGCCTCCCTAGATCAGGTACTGGCTCAGGTCGCGCTTGAGGAACTTGCCGTGGCCCTCGCCGCCGTGGAACGCGCCGTCGGCGATGACGACCGCGCCGCGAGACAGCACGGTGTCGACCTTGCCGGTGATCTCCATGCCCTCGTAGGCCGAGTAGTCGACGTTCATGTGGTGCGTCGCGGCCGACAGGGTCTGCTTCGCGGCGGGGTCGTACACCACGATGTCGGCGTCCGCCCCGGCCGCGATCACGCCCTTGCGGCCTGCCAGGCCGAACATCCGGGCGGGCGTCGTCGAGCTGATCTCCACCCACCGCTCCAGCGAGATCTCGCCCGCGACGACACCCTGGTGCAGCAGGTCCATCCGGTGTTCGACGCCGGGGATGCCGTTGGGGATCTTGGAGAAGTCGTCGCGGCCCATCTCCTTCTGGTCCTTGAAGCAGAACGGGCAGTGGTCGGTCGACACCACCGACAGGTCGTTCGTCCGCAGGCCCCGCCACAGGTCGGCCTGGTGGTCCTTGGGCCGCAGCGGCGGCGACGCGACGTACTTGGCGCCCTCGAAGTCCGGCTTCGCCATGTCCTCGATGGACAGGTACAGGTACTGCGGGCACGTCTCGGCGAACACGTTCTGCCCGGTGTTGCGCGCCTCCGCGACGGCCGCGAGGGCGTGCCGCGACGACAGGTGCACGATGTAGAGCGGCGCCCCGGTGACCTTCGCGAGCTGGATGGCCCGGTGGGTCGCCTCGCCTTCCAGCTCCGGTGGCCGGGTCAGGCTGTGGTGCACCGGTTCCGTACGGCCCGCCGCGAGCGACTGGGCCACGAGCTGGTCGATGGCGATGCCGTTCTCCGCGTGCATCATGATCATCGACCCGGTCTCGCGGGCACGCTGCATCGCCCGCAGAATCTCCCCGTCGGTGGCGTAGAAGACGCCGGGGTAGGCCATGAACATCTTGAAGCTGTTGACGCCCGCGTCGATGCAGATCTGCATCTCTTTCAGCGACTCGTCGGTCACGTCGGAGATGATCATGTGGAAGCCGTAGTCGATGGCGCAGTGGCCGTCGGCCTTCTCGTGCCACTTGTCCAGAGTGGACAGCAGAGACGAGCCCTTGGGCTGCACGGCGAAGTCGATGATCGTCGTCGTGCCGCCCCAGGCCGCGGCGGTGGTGCCGCTGCCGAAGGTGTCGTTGGAGAACGTGCCGCCGAACGGCATCTCCATGTGGGTGTGGGCGTCGATGCCACCCGGGATGACGTACTTCCCTTGGGCGTCAATGGTCTTGTCGGCCTCGGTCAGCGTGCCGGGGGCGGCGACCGCGGCGATGGTCTCGCCGTCGACCAGCACGTCGGCGACGACGCGGCCGGTCGCGTTGACGACCGTGCCGTTCTTGATGAGTGTTCGCATCACGGCCTCGTGAGTGACTCGTAGGTGTCGGGCCTGCGGTCGCGGTAGAACGCCCACAGGTCGCGGACCTCGGCGAGCTTGTCCATGTCGAGGTCCCGGACGACGATCTCCTCCTCGGTGTCCGACGCGGCCTCGCCGACGAGTTGGCCGCGCGGGTCGACGAAGTAGGACTGGCCGTAGAAGTCGTTGTCGCCCAGCGGTTCCACGCCGACCCGGTTGATCGTGCCGACGTAGTACTCGTTGGCCACCGCGGCGGCGGGCTGCTCCAGCCGCCACAGGTACTCCGACAGGCCGCGGCTGGTCGCCGACGGGTTGAACACGATCTTCGCCCCGGCAAGGCCGAGCGCGCGCCAGCCCTCGGGGAAGTGGCGCTCGTAGCAGATGTAGACGCCGATGCGGCCGACCGCGGTGTCGAACACCGGGTAGCCGAGGTTGCCGGGCCGGAAGTAGAACTTCTCCCAGAAGCCCTTGACCTGCGGGATGTGGTTCTTGCGGTGCTTGCCGAGGTAGGTGCCGTCGGCGTCGATCACCGCGGCGGTGTTGAAGTACACCCCGGGCTGCTCCTGCTCGTACATCGGCACGATCAGCACCACTCCGTGCCGCTCGGCGACCTCCTTCATCAGCTCGGTCGTCGGGCCGTCGGGGATGCCCTCGGTGTAGGAGTAGTAGTCGGCGTCCTGGACCTGGCAGAAGTACGGCCCGTAGAACAGCTCCTGCAGGCACACGACCTGGGCGCCCTGTGACGCGGCCTTGCCGATCGCGTCGACCGCGTTGGCGATCATCGAGTCCTTGTCGCCGGTCCACTTCTGCTGGACCAGTCCTGCCCTGATGACGTTAGGCACGGGCTTCTCCTTCTAGGCGGGCGGGGGATTCGGCCCGGCTCGGCATCGACAGCGCCAGGTAGGTGACGAACGCGGCGACGACGCCGACGAGCCAGTTGTAGTCGTAGAGCGGCTTGAGGAACGGGATCAGGCCGTCGGCCGGGAACGGTCCGCCATAGGCGCCGCCGACGGCGAGGACCGCGCCGAGCAGCGTCGCGACCACCGCGCGCGGGTTCCAGCCGCCACTGAACCAGTAGCGGCCGCCGCCGTCGTGGTAGAGGTCCTTGACGTCGAGTTCGGTCCGCACCACCAACCAATACCCGGCCACGAGCACCCCCGCCACCGCGGCGAGCACGCCGCCGTAGAAGCCGAGCCAGGCGAAGATGTAGATGCTCGGGTCGGAGATCAGCCGCCACGGCATGACCACGACGCCGATGACGCCGGTGATGAGCCCGCCCATGGCGAAGGTGATCTTCTTCGGGAAGGCGTTGGAGAAGTCGTAGGACGGGCTGACGACGTTGGCGGCCAGGTTGCACGAGATGGTGGCCAGCACGAGCGCGACCAGCGCCACGATGACCAGCACCGGGCTGTCGAACCGCGCGGCCAGCAGCGCCGGGTCCCAGATGGCCTCGCCGTAGAGCACCTGGCCGCCGGAGGTGGTCAGGATGGCGACGATGGCGATGAACGACATGGTCGTCGGCAGGCCCAGGATCTGTCCGCGCATCTGCTTGCGCTGGCTGCCGCCGAAGCGGGTGAAGTCGGGCATGTTCAGCGACAGCGTCGCCCAGAAGGCGATCATCGCCATCAGCGACGGCGCGAAGACCTTCCAGAAGTCGGCGCCCCAGCCCAGCTTCGACGGCGCCGACAGGATCGGGCCGAGGCCACCCGCCTTGACGAGCACGTAGCCGAGCAGGATCAGGAAGCCGACCGACACAAGGGGAGCGGTCCAGTTCTCGAACCGGCGGATGGCGTCCATGCCGCGCCAGATGATGAGCATCTGGATCACCCAGAACACCCCGAAGCACAGCCACAGCGTCCAGTGCTGCCCACCGACGACCGTGGCGTTGATCCAGCTGTCGCCCACGAGCTTGCCGACGATGACGTAGAGCGCCTGCCCGCCGACCCAGGTCTGGATGCCGAACCAGCCGCAGGCGATGAACCCGCGCAGCAGGGCGGCCAGATTCGCCCCGCGCAGCCCGTAGAAGGCGCGGGCGAACACCGGGAACGGAATTCCGTACTTTGTCCCGGCGTGGCTGTTGAGCAGCATCGGGATCAGCACGATGAGATTGCCGATGGTGATGGTCAGAAAGGCTTGCAACCAGTCCATTCCGAGTGCGATGAGCGAAGCCGCGAGCGTGTAGCTCGGAATGTTGTGCGCCATGCCCATCCACAGGGCGAAGTAGTTGTACGTCGTCCAGGTGCGGCGCTCGACCGGGACCGGCGCGAGTTCGGGGTTGTAGAAGCGGCTGTGCTCGATCGGGCCGTGGTCGGGCAGGTCGACGCGGCCGTCCTGGTCGGTGATCTGGCTGCTTTGCTCAGCTGTGGCCATCCGCTGCTCCGATGCTCGTGGATCAGAGTTCCATCCCGGCATCGTGGAGGCAGCGGAGTTCACCCGGCAGTGTCACAGTGTTCGTGCTTGTCCGACTCGGCGCACAGAGTGCCCGTTGCGCCTTTTCGGGCCCGGGTGTATTGGCCGGATCGGCGTATTGCCGTCGGTGATCGACAACGTTACGGTCGAGGTACGGGCGGGAATCCGCGGCGGTATTCCGACGCCGATTCCGGGGGCGGGACTGGGGGTTTCTATGGCGGGATCGGGGTTTCGCCGACCGGTCAAGACGAGCGCGCTGGATTTCGCGGCGCTGCTGCTCGTCGTCGTGCTCGCCGTGGCGCTGGTGGTGCGGGTGGCGGGCGTCGAACGGCCCGCGCCGCAGGTCGAGATGGTGGTCCCGATCCCGGCGCCCTGACCCCCGGTGTCATGAGAACCTCATGCGCCCGCGGGCAGCGTCTCCTTCAGCAAATCGGTGAGGGCACGGGGAGACAGCGGCGTGGATCCACTCCTGACACAGGTTGATGACGCGGCTGCCCGGGCGGGCCTGGGCGCGCGGACGGCGTTCTTCGCAGGCGCGCAGGGGCAGCCGGGGTCGCCGGGCTGCATGATCGTCGGCGCGCTCGTGCTGGGCGGTATCGGGGTCGCGCTGCTATCCAGCGAGGCCGCGCCGATGGCGTGGATCCCGTTTGGGCTGCTGCTCCTGATGCCGTTGGGACAGTGGATCGAGAAGCGCACGACCCGGCGCAACCAGGGGATGCGGCTCGACCTGCGCGAACACGGGCTGACGGTCGCGCAGCAGGGCCGCGTCCACGTCATCCGGTACGACCGCACGACGATCCTGCAGCGCACGGTCCGGCATACCGGGGTCGCCGGGTACACCACGTTCGAGTACACGCTGACCGACCTGGCCGGGGAGAAGGTCGTCCTGCGCGGCCGCAACGACGGCTCGGGTGAGGTCGCCGAGGTCGGCCGGTTCAGCGAACCCAAGAAGTGGGGCCCGGCGATCCAGCAGGCCGTCACCGACGCGCAGCTGCCCGCGGCGATCTCGACGCTCAACGCCGGTCAGCGGGTCGACTTCGGGGGGATGTGGCTGACGCGCGACGAGGTCGGGTCGAGAAAGGACTCGGCGCGGTGGTCGCAGGTCGAGGAGGTGAAGGTGTGGGACGGCCTTGTCCGGTTCAAGGTCGCCGGACAGCGCCGGGCGGTCACCGCGGCGGTGAGCGCCATCCCCAACTACTTCATCTTCATCACCCTGGCCGAGCACCTGCGCGCGGCCGCGCGCTGATCAGCTCGCGACGGCCGCCGGGGAGTTCGCGCCCTCCACGGTCAGCTGCGGCTGCCCGGAGCCGTCGGCCGGGACGCTCCAGACGTCGTTGACGCCGTCGTCGCGCTGCAGGCTGTAGGCGACGGTGGTGTCGTCGAGCCACGCGGGCTGGTCGTCGACGCTGCGGGTCTCGGCCAGCGGGGTCGACTTCAGGGTCGCGAGGTCCATGACCGACAGCCGCCAGCCCTTCGCCGGGTCGGCGTCGACCGCCGACTTGTAGGCGATCCGCTTGCCGTCCGGGGACAGTGACGGGCACTCGACGTTGGTCGTCAGGGTGCGCGCGGTGCGCGTGGCGTGGTCGGCCTCGATCAGGTAGCGCTTGCCGCCGGTCGACATGGTCGCGTAGAAGCGGTTGTCGTCGGCGGTGAAGGTGACGCCCCAGAAGTTGACGTCGGCGGCCTGCACTCGGACGCCGTCGATCGTCACCGCGTACTCCTCCAGGGAGTCGGTCACCTGACCGGTCTGGGTGTCGAGGATGCCGGTGCGGGTGGAGAAGCCGCTGGTGGCGTAGGAGTGGCCGCCGACGAACACCGTCCACGACACCATCCGCCCGCTGGCCGACACCCGCAGCCGGTTGGGGAAGCCGGTCAGCGGGATCGACTTCTGCTCGGCCATCGCGGCGTCGAACACCACGAGGTGGGTGCCGGTGAGCGCGTCGACCGGGCGCAGGCACGCGATGGTGCCCTTGGCCGCGTAGGCGCGGTCGCAGGACTGCTCGGTGATCGAGCGCGCCCCACGCGAGTCGGCGCGCGCGACCGACGACAGCATGCCGTTGGTCAGCACCTGGATGCGCCCGCCCGCGGCGGTGATCGGGGCGCTGTCGGCGGTGGTGACCGGCGGGGTCGAGCCCCGGGAGACGTACCAGACGCCCGCGCCCGCGAGCAGCAGCGCGGCCACCACCGCGATGATCACCTGGTCCCGTGTCTTCATGCGTCAGCCTTGTCGGTCGAGCGGGTCAGCCGGGCGAACAGCACGGCGGTCACGACGATGGTGGCCACCACGGCGACGGCCGCGGCGGCGCAGGCGGCGGTGGGTCCCCACAGCTGCCAGGACAGTCCGAAGAGGATCGACGAGCCCAGGTAGGCCAGCGCCTGCCCGGTCTGGATGAGGGCGATGCCGGTGGCGCGCAGGTTCTCCGGCAGCACCGCGCCCGCCATCGCCATCAGCACGCCGTCGGTCGCGGCGTAGAACACGCCGTAGAGGACGAGCACCGCGATGATCAGCGGCAGGCCGTGCACCGGCCCGATCAGCGCCAGGTAGACCACGGCGAGCGCGGCGTACCCGGCCAGCATGACCTTGCCGCGGCCGATCTTGTCGGCCAGCAGGCCCAGCGGGGTGGCCAGCAGCAGGTAGACCAGGGCGGTGCCGACCGCGAGTAGCGGGAACCAGCCCATCGACAGCTCGCCGCGGCGCTGCAGCAGCAGGTAGACGAATCCGTCGCCGACGGTGGCCAGGCCGAGCAGCGTCGCGGCCAGCAGCAGCGAGCGCACCCCGGGCAGCTTGAGGAGACCGGCCGCCGCCCGCGGGCTGACCTTGGCGGTCACCAGGTCGGACCGCTTGTCGCGGACGAACAGGACCAGCACGAGCACGCCGAAGGCGGCGATGAGGAAGCTGACGAAGAACACCGAGTCGAACGCGGTTGCGCCCGCGACGGCGAGCACCGCCACCGCGACCAGCGGGCCGCAGAACGCACCGACGGCGTCCATCGACCGGTGCACGCCGAACGCCCGGCCGAGCTGGTCGGCGGGGGTGGACAGGGTGATCAGCGCGTCCCGCGGCGCGGTGCGCAGGCCCTTGCCCGCGCGGTCGCCGGTGATCGCCACGCCGATCAGCGCCGCGGAGTTGCCCGCTGCCATGAGGCCGAGCTTGGCCACCGCGGACAGGCCGTAGCCCACGCCCGCGACGGCTTTGCGCCTGCTGGTCCGGTCGGCGACGTAGCCGCCGAGCAGGCGCAGCAGCGCGGTGGCGCCCGTGTAGAGCCCGTCGATCGCGCCGTAGGCCAGCGGGCTCATATGCAGCCCGACGACGAGGTACAGCGGCAGGATCGCGGTGACCATCTCCGACGAGATGTCGGTGATGAGGCTGACCGAGCCGAGCGCGACGACGTTGCCGCTCACCCCACGCCACCGGCGTCTGGTGTCGGACGGGTCCGGCTTGTCGATCGTGGACAGGTACACGGGCTGGCCTACCTCCAGGTGCGAACGATAGGTGGTGCCCGCCGGGAGACTGGCGGGCACCACCTGCTAGCTCACGATCAATGACACGCGGTGGTGCCGCTGTCGGTGAAGGTCTGGCCCGCGACCGGCACGAACTGCCAGTCGTAGCTGTTGGCGTGCAGGGTGAACTTCAGCACGCCGTTGGTGTTGCTGTTGCGGACCTGGCTGTTCGGCAGGATGGTGCCGAAGCCGTAGAAGCCCGCGCCGCCCATGCCCGCGACGAAGTGGCGGATGCCGTTGGTGTTGTCCAGGGCACCGCTCGGGTTCATCGGGGCGAAGCGCTCGTACTGGTGGTTGTGGCCGGTGGCGATGACCTCGGCGTCGTAGTCGTACAGGGCCTGCACCAGCGGACCGGTCGCCGGGTTGGGCGCGTGGTTGGAGCTGGAGGTGAAGCGCGGCTTGTGCCAGTAGGCCAGGGTGCACGGCTTGGAGCTGGCGGCCAGGTCGGTGCGCAGCCACTGCTCCTGCGCCGATCCCGCGGACATGCTGATCTCGCTGTTGAGCGAGACGATGTGCCAGTTGCCCAAGTCGTAGGAGTAGTAGCCGCGGCCCGACGGGCCCGCGTTCGCGCCGAAGTAGTTGTAGTAACCCGACGCGCCCGAGGTGTGGTAGTCGTGGTTGCCCGGCGCCGGGCGGGTGCGCGCCTTGTGGCGGCCCCAGGTCGGCTCGTAGTACTGGGTGAACTGCGCGGCGGTACCGTCGGGGTAGACGTTGTCGCCCAGGGTGAAGACCGTGCCCGGGATGCTGTCGAGCAGGTTGGCGGTCGCCGAGTCGGCCGAGCCGGACGTGGCGATGTCGCCCGCGCCGACCAGGACCGGGTCACCCGACGGCGGCTGCGTCGTCGTGGTGGTCGGCGGAGTGGTCGTGGTGGTCGTGCCGGTGGTGATCACCAGCTGCGGGGCGGTGGTCGAACCCGACTCACGCGAGTCGAAGTCGGCGCCGTCGCTGCTCGACGAGGTCACGCCGATGCTGAAGGTGCCGTTGCCCGAGATCTGGGAGAGCACGTTGATCTCGTACCAGGTGTTCTGGCTGACCGCGCCGAGGGAGCCGAGGGTGGCGCCGTCGATGGCGGGCTGGTTGTTCCAGGTCACGCCGGTCTCGGACCACGTCGTGTTGGACATCAGGCGGTAGGTGCCGCCGTTGGGGCTCTGCGCGCCCGCGACGTTGTCGGTGTGGATGCGCAGCTTCGCGCCGGTCACGGTGCCGGTGACACCGCTGACGTTGAAGCGCAGGAACGTCCGCTTGACCGACGAGTTGTCGACACCGAGCTGGCCGGAGGTGCCGTAGTTGGTGCCGGTGGCCGCGTTGTCGACGTAGGTGTCGGCGACCGGGGTGAACGTGGTGGTCGCCGCCGAGGCGACGGGAGCCGAGCCGATGACGACGAGCGTCGCGGTGGTGGCCACGGTGACCACTCCCGCGAGCGCGCCTGCGATCTTGGCTGTACGACGTGACATGTGTCGAAGGCCTTCCCTGGTTCAGTTGTGGGGACCGACCTACAACCCTTGGGGACCCGGCGAACGATCAGCCGGGTCCCCGTCAATCACCAGATGTCCGGAAGGTGAATAGTCCACATGCGTACGAGCGAATGTGTGTGTTACTCGGTATCCTTGGTCGGATCAGACGGTCGGATCACTGACTCGGTTCGTCAAACGGTCGTTGACCTCATTGGCCGCGCACCTCGTAGGCCAGCAAGGCGACGTGTAGGGAAAGCACCGACTCCGGGTCCTCCAGCGACACCCCCAACACCTGCTCAATCCGCGCCAACTGCTGGTAGTACGCCGTCCTCGACATATGAGCCGCCGCGGCCGCCGCCGACTTGTTTCCCCCGTGCTCGCAGTAGTGCCGCAACGTATCCACCAGCCGGCTCCCGTGCGAGGCGTCCCGGGCCGCCAACGCCGTCAGTTCCCGGTCCGCGAACGCGATCACCCGGTCGTCGTCCGCCAGCAAATGCAGCAACCCCCTTAGCCGCACGTCGTCCAGCCGGTGCACCGCCTTGCCAGGAGCCCGCATCGCGGCCTGCGCGACATGCGCCGCCTCGACCAGGCTGCGGCGGGCGGCGGTCACGGCGGCCACCGTCGTGCCCACGGCCAGCACCACCGGCCGGGGCGACTGGTGGATCTCCTTGGCCACCCGCCGCACCACCGCGTCCGCGTCGGCCTGGGGTGTCAGGGACAGCAGAGCGCGGACGCTGGTGTCGTCGACGATCCCGACCAAAGCCGCCACCCGGGCCCGACGCGTCGCCAGCGCGGTCGCCTCGGCCAAGTCCCGCAGCACCTCCTGGGTCGCCATCGCGGGCGCGGGGCTCACGTCGGTGCCCGGCCGCACCGACACTCCGATCAGCTGTCGGTGCTCCAGCGGCACCCCGAGCCCACTGGCCCGCGCCACCAGGTCCGCGGGCGGGGCGCTGGCCAGCAACTCCGTCAGCAGAGTCCGGTGGGCGTGCCGCTCCAAGCCTTCCCGGTCCCGCGCGGCCAGCCGGTGGACCGCCAGCGCCGACGCGGCGCGTTCGACGATCACGATGTGGCGGTGGGCGGGCGATTCCGGGCACAGCAGCACCAGCCGACCCCAGTCGTTGCCGCGGGCGCCGACCACGGTGACCAGCCAGCCCGCCGCGTGGTGATACGCCGTCCGCTCGGTCACCGTGACCGCGCGCGAGCGGCGGGCCCAGTCGGCGAGCAGCTCAGCGGGGGGTTCGCCGCCCGCGTCGTAGGCGAGGATGTCGTGGTCGAGGGTCTCCAGCACCACCGGGAACCCCGACGCGCGCGCCACTTCCCGCAGTACCTCGGCCGGTTCGGCGCCCGCCACGGTCAGGGCGGTGAACGTCTCGTGCACCTGCTCCGCCGCGCGCAGTTCGGCGACCTGGGCGTCGACGATCAAACCGACCACCGCCTCGGTGACCGCCACGAACCGCGTCTCCCGCGACAGCGCGATCAGCGGCAGCCCGTGCCGCTCGGCCGCCGCCGCGAGCGCGGGCGGGAGGCTTTCGCTCCAATGGCGGACCAGTTCCACGACGATCCCCGCCGCGCCGATCCCGGCCAGCTCGTCGACGTACTTCGTCAGTGCCGCGACGTCGTCGGCCAGGGCGATGCCGGTGGTCAGCACGAGTTCGCCGCCGCGCAGGAGGTGGGCGATGTCGGCGACCTCGGCGGCGTGCACCCAGCGCACCCGGTTGGACAGTCCGGCCGCGCCCGCGACGACCGTCGGCGCGCCCTGCCGGACGACCGGCAGCGCCAGGATCTCCGACACGGTCGGGTACATCGACACACTGTAAGTCCGGCCCGCGGTCACCGGTACATCTTGACCATCGTGGCGCGGTGCCGCCGCCCCGAACGGGATAGATTCCTGCCCATGCCGACCGCACCGCCGCCCGCCCGCCTGCTCCGCTGGTCAGCCGCCGCGGCGCTGGCACTGTTCGCGCTGGTCGCGAGCCCGGCGGCGGCCGACCCGCCCGAGCGTCTGCGCGGTCAGCTCACCGACAACTCCGGCGCGCTCGACGCCGGTGGCCGCGCGTCGGCGCAGGCGGCGATCGACAAGCTCTACGACTCGCGCAAGATCCGCCTGTGGGTGGTGTTCGTCGAGGACTTCACCGGCGAGCAGGGGCCGCGCTGGGCCGAGGACACCGCCGCGCTCAGCTCCCTCGGCGACCGGGACGTGCTGCTCGCCGTCGCCACCGTCGACCGCTCCTACGGTCTCTACTCGGCCGGGCTGCCGCAGGAGGTCAGCGACAACGAGTTCACCGAGCTGCGCGTCGACAGCATCGAACCCGCGTTGCGCTCCCAGGATTGGGCGGGCGCTGTCGTCGCCGCGGCGGACGGGCTCGACGGCGCGATGGCGCCGGACACCGTCTCCGCGCGCCCGCTGATCATCGGCGGCGCGGTCGTGCTCCTCGGCGGTGGCGGCGTCTACCTCTACACCCGCCGCCGCAAGCGCGCGCGGGCCGACGCCGACATCGCCGCCGCCCGCGAGATCGACCCGAACGACACCGCCGCCCTCGCCGCACTTCCGGTCGACGCGCTCGACGCGCGGTCCAAAGAGGTCCTGGTCGAGATGGACAACGCGCTGCGCACCAGCGCCGAGGAACTCGACCTCGCCCGCGGCGAGTTCGGCGACGCGCCGACCCAGCCGTTCACGACCGCGTTCACCGCCGCCAAGGAGGCGCTAGCCCACGCCTTCACGCTGCGGCAGCGGCTCGACGACAACGTCCCCGAGACGCCGGAGCAGCAGCGTGACCTGCTCATCGAGCTGATCAGCAGCTGCGGCAAGGCCGACAAGGAACTCGACGCCCGCGTCGCCGAGTTCGACGGGATGCGCGACCTGCTCATCGACGCGCCCCAGCGGCTCGACGCGCTCACCCAGGACATGGTCGCGCTCACCACCCGCGTGCCGGAGTCGGAGGCCACGCTCACCCGGCTGGCCACCGAGTTCCCCGCCGACGTGCTCTCCCCGATCCGCGACAACGTCACCCACGCCCGGCAGCGGCTCGACTTCGCCGACCAGAACATCACCGCGGGCCGCGAGGCCACCGCCCGCCCGGCCGGGGAACAGGGCGCGGTGGTCGCCGCTATCCGCGCCGCCGAAGGTGCGGTCGGCCAGGCCCGGACGCTGCTCGACGCGGTGGACCACGGCGCCGAGAACATCCGGGCCGCCATCGCGAGCCTGCCCGCCGCGATCGAGGACACCCGCGCCGACCTCGACACCGCCCGCGGGCTCGCCGAACACGGCGGCCCGACGCTGGCCACCGCCGTCGCCGCGGCCCAGTCCGCGCTCGAACTGGCCGAGGTCGCCAAGGACACCAACCCGCTCGGCGCCTACACCGACCTCGCCGCGGCCGACGTGGAACTGGACAAGGCGATCAGCACCGCGGCCACCGCGAAGGACCGCACGGACCGGCTGCGCCAGCAGGTCGACCAGACTCTTACCGCCGCACGCGCCCAGGTCTCGGCGGTGGCCGACTACATCGGGACCCGCCGCGGCGCCGTCGAGGCCGAGGCCAGGACCCGGCTGTCCGAGGCCCAGCGGCACCTGGACGAAGCCGAGCGCGCGACGGACCTGTCGGTCGCTCTCCAACACGCGCGCACCGCCGCCGACCTGGCGGCCCGGGCGTCGTCGGCGGCGGAGGCCGACGTGCGGAACTGGGAGACCAAGCAGCGCCAGTCGACCTTCGGCGGCAACTCCGGGGCGGTCCTCGGCGGCATCATCCTCGACAGCGTCCTGCGCGGCGGGTTCGGCTCCGGCAGCCGCGGCGGCCGGTGGGGCGGGGGCGGCGGCAGCGGCCCCGGGTCGTTCGGCGGGGCGGGAAGCTCGCGGCGCATCGGTGGCGGCGGCCGGTTCTGATGGTGGTCACTCTGTAGGGTCTTTTCGGCCCGCCGATACACCTTGACCATGGTGTGGACGCCCGCCACCGACCACACTCGCGGCATGGCCGACACCCAGCAGACACCGCTGATCGACCGTCACCGAGCCGTCCTCCCCTCGTGGCTGGCGCTCTACTACGCCGACCCCATCGAGCTGGTGAGCGCCGAGGGCAGGCACGTCACCGACGCCGAGGGGAACACCTATCTCGACTTCTTCGCGGGCATCCTGACCAACGCCATCGGCTACGACGTCGCCGAGATCAGCGACGCCATCCGGCGCCAGCTCGACTCCGGCGTGCTGCACACCTCGACGCTCTACCTCATCCGCGGGCAGGTGGAGCTCGCCGAGAAGATCGCCAAGCTGTCGGGCATCCGCGACGCCAAGGTGTTCTTCACCAACTCGGGCACCGAGGCCAACGAGACCGCGCTCATGCTGTCGACCCAGTTCCGCCGCAGCAACCAGGTCCTGGCGCTGCGCAACTCCTACCACGGCCGCGCGTTCGGCACGGTCGGGATCACCGGCAACCGCGGGTGGTCGGCGAGCAGCCTGTCGCCGGTCAAGGTCAGCTACGTCCACGGCGGCTACCGCTACCGCAGCCCGTTCGGCCACCTGTCCGACGCCGACTACATCCAGGCGTGCGCCGACGACCTGCGCGAGGTCCTCAACACCACCACTTCCGGCGACGTCGCTTGCATGGTCGCCGAGCCCATCCAGGGTGTCGGCGGGTTCTGCGTGCCGCCGGACGGGCTCTACAAGGCGTTCAAGGAGATCCTCGACGAGAGCGGGATCCTGCTGGTGTCCGACGAGGTGCAGACCGGGTGGGGACGCACGGGCGAACACTTCTGGGGCATGGACGCCCACGGCGTCACGCCCGACATGATGACCTTCGCCAAGGGCCTCGGCAACGGCCTGGCCATCGGCGGCCTCGTCGCGCGGCCCGACGTCATGGACTGCCTGACGGCCAACTCGATCTCCACCTTCGGCGGCAACCCGATCGCCACGGCGGGCGCCAACGCCGTCCTCGACTACATCCTCGACAACGACCTCCAGGCCAACGCCGAGAAGCAGGGGATCCGGCTGTCCGAGGGCCTGCACGACCTCGCCCACCGCCACCCGGTGATCGGCGACGTGCGCGGCAAGGGCCTCATGATCGGCGTCGAGCTGGTCGAGCCAGGCGGGAAGGACCCGAGCCCGCGTGCGGCGTTGCGGGTGCTGGAGGAGACCAAGGCACGCGGGCTGCTGGTCGGCAAGGGCGGCCTGTACAACAACGTCATCCGGCTCGCGCCGCCGATGACGTTGACGGAAACGGAAGTCGACGAGGCGTTGGATGTGCTCGGCGAGGCGATCGCAGTAGCAGATAGAGCGGCCGACGCTGTGTTTGAACAACATCCGGGTGGTGAGGGCTGATGCGCAGGATCAGCCACTGGATCGACGGCAAGCCGTGGTCGGGCGACACCGACCGCCGCGGCGATGTCTTCGACCCGGCGACCGGCCAGGTCGCCGCGCACGTCGACTTCGCGGGGACCACGGAGATCGAGGCGGCCGTCAGCGCGGCGCGCGCGGCCTCCGTGGGGTGGCGGGACGCCTCGCTGGCGGCTCGCTCGTCTGTCCTCTTCGGATTTCGCGAACTGCTCAACGCCCGGAAGCGGGAGCTGGTCGACCTGGTCACCGCCGAACACGGCAAGGTGACCGACGACGCGGCGGGCGAAGTGCAGCGCGCGATGGAGGCGGTCGAGTTCGCCTGCGGGGTGCCCGCGCTGCTCAAGGGCGGCTACAGCGAGAACGTCTCGACGAAGGTCGACGTGTACTCGCTGCGCCAGCCGCTGGGGGTGGTCGGCGTGATCTCGCCGTTCAACTTCCCGGCGATGGTGCCGCTGTGGTTCGTGCCGAACGCACTGGCGTGCGGGAACACCGTTGTGCTCAAACCGAGTGAGAAGGACCCGTCGGCGGCGAACTTCATCGCCGAGCTGTTCGCCGAGGCCGGACTGCCGGACGGCGCGCTGAACGTGCTGCACGGCGACAAGGTCGCGGTCGACGGGCTGCTGGAGCACCCGGATGTGCGGGCGATCTCGTTCGTCGGTTCGACGCCGATCGCCCGCTATGTCTACGAGACGGGGACCCGTCACGGCAAGCGCGTGCAGGCGTTGGGTGGGGCGAAGAACCACATGGTGGTGCTGCCCGACTCCGACCTCGACCTCGCCGCCGACGCGGCGGTGTCGGCGGGCTTCGGCTCGGCGGGGGAGCGGTGCATGGCGGTGTCGGTCGTCGTCGCGGTCGACCCGGTCGGAGACGAGTTGGTGAGCCGGATCCGCGACCGGATGTCCCAGCTGAAGGTCGGTGACGGCAGGCGGCCCGGGTGCGAGATGGGTCCGCTGGTGACCAAGGCCCATCGGGACAAGGTGGCATCCTATTTGGACTCAGGCGAGGCCGAACTCGCGGTCGACGGCCGCGATCACGAGATCGACGGCGCGGCCGAGGGATTCTGGCTCGGGCCGTCGCTGTTCGACCACGTCACGCCGTCGGACTCGGTGTACCGCGACGAGATCTTCGGCCCGGTGCTGTCGGTCGTGCGCGTGGGGTCCTACGACGAGGCCGTGGCGCTGGTCAACGCCAACCCCTACGGCAACGGCACCGCGATCTTCACCAACGACGGCGGCGCGGCCCGCCGGTTCCAGCACGAGATCGAGGTCGGCATGGTGGGCGTGAACGTCCCCATTCCGGTGCCGGTCGGCTATTACTCGTTCGGGGGGTGGAAGGACTCCCTGTTCGGCGACACGCACGCGTACGGCCCGGACGGGATCCACTTCTTCACCCGGACGAAGGTCGTGACCAGCCGCTGGCTCGACCCGTCCCACGGCGGGGTGAACCTCGGGTTCCCCCGCAACGTCTAGGCACACACCGTGCGGGCCACGGCCCACGTGGCCCGCACGGTGCGTCACCCGATCCGCTCCATGACCGACTTGGCCGTGTCGATCGGGATGCTGAACCCGATCCCGACGCTGCCCGCGGAGCCGTCCTGGCCGGTCACCGGGGAGTAGATCGCCGAGTTGATGCCGATCACCCGGCCGAGGGTGTCGAACAGCGGCCCGCCGGAGTTGCCCTGGTTGATCGACGCGTCTGTCTGGATGGCCTTGTAGGACACGCCGCGGCTGCCGCGCTCGGGAATGCTGACGTCCCGGTCGAGCGCGCTGACGATGCCGGTGGTGACGGTGCCCTGCAGCCCGGCCGGTGAGCCGATCGCGATGACGGTGTCGCCGACCTTGACGTCGGACGAGTCGCCGAGGGTCGCCGGGGTCAGTCCGCTGACGCCTTTCGCCTGCAGGAGCGCGAGATCGGCGCCCGCGTCGGTGCCGAGGACCTCGGCGGCGGCCTTGCGGCCGTCGGCGAAGGTGATCTGGATTTCCCGCGCGCCCGCGACGACGTGGTTGTTGGTAAGGATCCGGCCGTCGGCGCTCAGGATGACCCCGGACCCGACGCCTTGCGAGTTCCCGCTCTGCACCCCGACTTCGACGACACTGGGCATCACCTTGGCGATGATCGACGACAGGTCGGTGGGGGTGGTGGCGCTGACGGTCTGCGCGGTGGTCGGGGTGTTGAGCGCGGAACCGGTGTCGGACCCGATGAACGCGCCCGCGACGCCGCCGAGCGCCCCCGCCCCGAGGACCGACGCCATCACCAGCGCGACGGCGCCGCGCCTGAACCGGCGCGGGGCGGGTGCGGCGAGGGCGGGCGGGATCGATGGGTTCGTCTGGGGCCAGTGCCCGGCTTGGCCGGGTTTGTTGGGCTGGGCCCACTGGCCGGCTTGGTCTGGTTTGCCGGGCCGGCCCCATTGGCCGGGTTGGGCGGATTGGCCGGGGTTGAGCGCCCACGCGCCGGTCGGCGCCCACTGCGCCCCGGGTGCCTGCGGTGTGATCTGGGGCTGCTCGCCGGTCTGCGCCGAGTCGCGGCCCTGCGCGGGCACGCTGGGGATCGGCTGGGTGTGCTCGACCGGCGGGATCGGCTGCTGGGTTTCGCGCTCGTGCTCGTTCATGTCTTCACCGTCCACCCGCGAGGTGAGAGAAACCTGTGCGCCGCTGAGGGATTGGCCAAGAAATCGTTGACCGGACCCTAAGGTAAGTTGTAGCTTACCGTTCGTGGGGACTTACCAAACGGCCTTCGCCGCCCTCGCCGATCCGACCCGGCGGGCGGTCTTCGAGCTGCTCGTCGAGCGGCCGCGGGCCGTGGGTGAGCTCGCGGCCGAACTGCCGGTGAGCAGGCCCGCCGTGTCGCAGCACCTCAAGGTGCTCAAGGACGCGGGGCTCGTCATCGACCAGGCCGAGGGGACCCGCAGGCGCTACCGGGTCGATCCCAACGGGGTCGCCGCGCTGCGCGGGTATCTCGATCAGTTGTGGGACAAGGCGCTCGCGGCGTTCGCCGAGGCCGTGGAGGAGGAATGATGACGCAGGGAACCGGGATGAGCGTGCTGAAGACGATCACCGTCCGGGCCTCGCAGGAGCGGGCGTTCACGGTGTTCGCCACCAGGATGGGCTCGTGGTGGCCCGCCGCCCACCACATCGGGGAGGCCGACTTCGCCGACGTCGTCATCGAGCCGCGCGTCGGCGGTCGGTGGTTCGAGCGGGGGCACGACGGCGTCGAGTGCGAGTGGGGACGGGTGCTCGCCTACGACCCGCACGACGGCTTCGTGCTGGCCTGGCACCTGCAGGGCGACTGGGAGTACGACCCGGACCCGGCCAGGGCCAGCGAGGTCGAGGTCCGCTTCATTCCCGACGGCCCCACCACGCGGGTCGAGCTCGAACACCGCAGGCTGGAGCGGCACGGCGAGTCCGGCGACGACATTCTCGCCTCCGTCGGCTCCGACAACGGCTGGTCGCACATCCTGCTGTCGTTCTCAGACGCGGTCGAGGACTAGCCGGTACACCGCGCCGAGGTCCTCGGTCGACAGCGGCGGCAGCACCTGGCCCGCGCCGATGACGATCACGTACAGCAGTCGGCTGAGGTGGTGGGCCTCGACGGGGTCCCGCCCGTCGCGCAGGTAAACCGACTCCAGATAGTCCATGCGGGTCCGGTCGACCTCGCTCAGCACGGCCGCGACCTGAGGATCACGTTGGGCCCATGAGCGGATGGCGGTCTCCAGGCCGCGGCGGCGACCCGCCATGACCGAGTCCAGCAGGCGGTCGAGCGTTTTCGACGCCGGTCCCGGCACGGCTTCGGCGGCCGCGATGTGGTGGGCGGTGTGCTCGCGCTGGAACCGGTCCAACAGGGCCTGGTGGTAGCCGCTCATGCCCGCGAAGTGGTGGTAGAAGGACCCTTTGGTCACGCCGAGGCGGTTCGACAGGCGCTCGATCGTCAGTGCCTGGGCGCCCTCCTCGGTCAGTACGTCGAACCCGTGTCGCACCCAGTCCTGTTTGCTCGCCACGCCCTCCGCCTTTCCTTGGGGAGTTCCATACCGTATGGTACGGTCTGCGGGCGGTCGATGGGAACTGGGGGTTCCCGTCGGCTGCCCGCTACCCCGGATAGGTTGTCCTGGTGACCAGTGAGACGACCTTTCTCCGCCTGCAAGCGCGTACCCAGCGCTTCACCCTCGGTTCCCCGCGTGAGTTCCGCGTCGCCCCGGACGGCGGCCACGCGCTGTTCCTGCGCTCCGCAGGCGGCGAGGACCGCACGCACATCCTGTGGAAGCGCGACCTGACCACCGGAGCCGAGACCCGGCTCGGCGATCCGGCCACGCTGCTCGGCGGGTCGGAGGAACTGTCCGCCGAGGAACGCGCGCGCCGTGAGCGCAGCCGTGAGCAGGGTGCGGGCGTGATCGGCTGCGCGACCGACGCGCGGGCCGAGGTCGTCGCGTTCGCGCTGTCCGGGCGGCTGTTCGTCGCCGACGCGCGCACCGAGCAGGCCCGCGAGCTGCCGTCGGCCACCCCGATCCTCGACCCGCGGCCGAACCCGACCGGCACCCACGTCGCGTACGTCGCCGACAACGCGCTGCGCGTCATCGGCGTCGACGGCGCCGACGACCGCGGGCTGGCCACCCCGGACGGCGAGCACCGCGCGTGCGGCGTCGCGGAGTTCGTCGCGGCCGAGGAGATGAACCGCTCGCGCGGGTTCTGGTGGTCGCCCGACGGCACGCGGCTGATCGTCGCGTACACCGACAAGACCGACGTCCAGCGCTGGCACATCGCCGACCCGGCGAACCCGGCGGCCGAGCCCCACGTCGTGTCCTACCCGGCGGCGGGCACGCCGAACGTCAAGGTGAGCCTGGCCGTGATCGGCCTGGACGGCTCGAAGGTCGACGTCGACTGGGACGGCGCGCTGGAGTACCTGGTCACGGTGAACTGGTCAGCGGCCGGTCCGCCGCTGATCGCGGTCCAGTCGCGCGACCAGAAGACGTTCGAGATCCGCACCCTCGACCCGGACACCGGGGCCACCGAGGTCATCCACACCGACACCGACGACACCTGGGTCGAGATCGTCCAGGGCGTCCCCGCCTGGACGACCGACGGCGCACTCGTCCGCGTGGAGGCTCACGACGGCGCCAACTCGCTGTTCGTCGGCGACAAGGTGGTCTCCGGCGACCTCCAGGTCCGCTCGGTCCTCGACGTCGGCGACGACGTGCTGTTCACCGCGTCGGCCGACGACCCGACCCAGGTGCACGTGTACCGATCCGGCCCGGTTCAGGTGTCCACTGTGGACGGCGTGCACACCGCGGCCCGCGGCGGCGACGTGACGATCGTGACCTCGTGGTCGCTGGACTGGTCCGGCCCGCGCGTGACGGTCCTGCGGGGCGACGAGGCCGTCGGTGAGGTCGAGAGCCTGGCCGTCACCCCGCCGCTGACCCCGAACGTGACCCTGTCGGCGGTGGGGGAGCGCGGCTTGCGGGTCGCGGTGCTGTACCCGGCCGACCACATCGCCGGGACCAGGCTGCCCGTCCTGATGGACCCCTACGGCGGCCCCCACGCCCAGCGCGTCCTGTCGACCCGCAACGCGTATCTCGGCCCGCAGTGGCTGGCTGACCAGGGCTTCGCTGTCGTCATCGCGGACGGCCGGGGCACTCCCGGCCGCGGCCCGGCCTGGGAACGCGAGATCGCGTTCGAGCCCGCCGACGTCACCCTGACCGACCAGATCGACGCCCTCCACGGCGTCGCCGCCGAACACCCCGACCTGGACCTGACCAAGGTCGCCATCCGCGGCTGGTCCTACGGCGGCTACCTGTCGGCCCTCGCGGTGCTGCGCGCCCCGGAGGTCTTCCACGCCGCCATCGCGGGCGCCCCGGTCACCGACTGGCGCCTGTACGACACGCACTACACGGAGCGGTACCTCGGCCACCCGGACGAGCGCCCGGAGGTCTACGACCGCAACTCCCTGATCGACGACGCCCCCAAGCTCGACCGTCCATTGCTGATCATCCACGGTCTGGCGGATGACAACGTCGTGGTCGCCCACGCGATCCGCTTGTCGAGCGCGCTGGTGGCGGCGGGCCGCCCGCACGCGCTGCTGCCGCTCCCGGGCGTCACGCACATGACGCCGCAGGAGGACGACGTGGCGGAGAACTTCATGCTGATGCAGGTCCGCTGGCTGAAGTCCGCCCTGGGAATCTGATTTCGAGCGGCAGGGGCGGCCGATCCGCCGCCCCTGCCGTCCTGCCTGATCAGGCTTAGGATTTCCGGCGGACCGGACAGGACCGAAGGAGAACCCAAAATGGCTTCCCGTCTCAACCCGTACATCAGCTTCAACAACAGCAACGCCCGTCCCGCGATGGAGTTCTACAAGGACGTCTTCGGCGGCGAGCTCACCTTCAGCACCTACGGCGAGTTCGGCGACCCGTCCGGTGACGGGGCGGACAACATCATGCACGGGCAGCTTGAGACCCCCAGCGGCTTCACCCTGATGGGCGCCGACAACCCGCCGGGGTCGGCGGGGCCTGAGGGCAGCAACATGTCGGTCAGCCTCAGCGGCGACGACGCCGACGAGCTGCGCGGCTACTACACCAAGCTCGCCGAGGGTGGGCAGATCTCCGTGCCCATGGAGAAGCAGATGTGGGGCGACGAGTTCGGCATGCTCACCGACAAGTTCGGGGTCGGCTGGATGGTCAACATCGTCGCGGCGAAGGACTGAGGGGCAGCGACAACTCAAAGGTGCCTGGGGTTCCCGGGCACCTTTGTCATGTTCAGGAGATCACAAAGCGCGAATCACACCAATGGATGAGGTATATCAGGGTGTGAAACGCTGTCGGCAAGGCGAACTTGGAGGGCCATATGTCGAGGTGGGGCATCACGCTGCCGTTGACCGGCGTCCCGTTGACCGCGCATCGGGAACTGGTCCGCGAGCTGCCTGACCTCGGCTACACCGACGTCTGGACCGCCGAGACCGCGGGCACCGACGCGTTCACCCCGCTGGCCCTGGTCGCCGAGTGGGCGCCGACCCTCCGCCTCGGCACCGCCATCGTTCCGATCTACACGCGCGGGCCCGGGCTGCTCGCCATGAGCGCCGCGACTATCGCCGAGCTCGCGCCGGGGCGGTTCGTCCTGGGGATCGGCACGTCGTCGCCGACGATCGTCGAGGGGTGGAACGGGGGCGAGTTCGCCGAGCCGTTCCAGCGGACCAAGGACACCTTGCGCTTCCTGCGTGCCGCGCTCGCGGGGGAGAAGGTCACCGAGCGGTACGACACGTTCTCCGTGCAGAAGTTCCGGCTCGAACGCACCCCGACGCCGCCGCCGGAGATCATGCTCGCCGCCCTCCGGCCGGGCATGTTGAAGCTTGCCAAGAGGGAAGCCGACGGCGCGATCACCAACTGGCTCGCGCCCGGCGACGTGCCGACGGTGCGCGCCGAGACGGGGCCCGACCTCGATCTCGTCGCGCGGATCTTCGTCTGCCCGACCGAGGACACCGCCGCCGCCCGGGGCCTCGGCAGGCTCCTGATCAGCAGTTATCTCACCGTCCCGGTCTACGCGAAGTTCCACGACTGGCTCGGCCGCGGTGAACTCCTCAAACCGATGCACGACGCGTGGGCCGCGGGCGACCGGCAGGGCGCCAACGCCGCGATCCCCGACTCCGTGGTCGACGACCTGATCGTGCACGGCAGCCCAGAGCGGTGCCGCGAACGCGTCGCCGAGTACGTCGAGGCCGGGCTGACCACGCCGGTCATCGCCGTGCTGCCGACGGGGGCCGACCCGGTGGAGACCGTGCGGGCACTGGCCCCCCGGTGACCAGGCCGGACGGCACGGAACTCGCGGGCGACCAGGCACTGCGCGACCTCGTCGGGGTCGCGCTCGACGCGCTGGCCGAAGGCGTGCTCAAACGTGGCGGACCGCTGCCCTCGGGCGGTCCGCGGGCCATCCGCGCGCCCCTGGTCCAGTCGGGGGTCGGGCCGGTCGACGCGCTGGTCGAGCTGACCCGGTTCCTCGCGCACGGCTCGGCCGACCCCGCCGACCCGGCCTGCGCCGCGCACCTGCACTGCCCGCCGTTGGCGGTGGCCGCGGTCGCCGACCTGGTGGCGAGCGCGCTCAACCCGTCGATGGACTCGTGGGACCAGGCGCCCTCCGCGAGCGCCATCGAGGAACAGCTGTGCCAGGAGTTGGCCCGGCTCTGCTATCCGGCCGCCGAGAACCCGGACGCGGTCATCACCACCGGCGGCACCGAGTCCACTTTGTACGGTCTGCTGCTCGCGCGGGAGAACGTCGGCCGTGTCCAGCCGGTCTGCGGCCGCAACGCCCACCACAGCGTCGCCCGCGCCGCGTGGGTTCTCGGTCTGCCGCAACCGATCCCCGTCGACTGCGTGGCCGACCGGATCGTCCCGGCGAAGCTCGCCGAGGTGCTCGCGGCCGTCGACGGCCCGGCCGCCGTGGTGGCGACCGCGGGTACCACGAACACCGGCGCCATCGACCCGCTGCCCGAGATCGCCGCGCTGCGTCCGGCCTGGCTGCACATCGACGCCGCCTACGGCGGCGGTCTCCTGTTCAGCGAAAGACAGCTGCTCGACGGCATCGACGCGGCCGACTCCATCGGCCTCGACCTGCACAAATTCGGCTGGCAGCCCATCGCGGCAGGCGTGTTCGCCGCCAAGTCCGCCCGGACCCTGCACGCGCTCGACGTCCGCGCCGACTACCTCAACGCCGCCGACGACGCCGAAGCCGGGCTCCCCGATCTGCTCGGCCGGTCCCTGCGCACCTCCCGCCGCCCCGACGCCTTCAAGATCGCCGTCACCCTCCGCGCGCTCGGCCGCGACGGCATCGGCGCCATGGTCGACCACTGCCGCGATACCGCCCAAGCCGTCGCCGCCGCCGTCCGCGCACACCGTGACCTGCGGCTTTGGGGTGAGCCGACGCTGTCGACCATCCTGCTGCGCCCCTTGGTCGCCGACCAGGTGGAGTCCGAACTCGGCCTCGACGCGGGCAACGCCGTGGTGGCCGCCATCCGCCGCGACCTGCTCGACGCCGGGACCGCCGTCGTCGGCCGCGCCGCCATCGCACCCTCCACTGAGGACGGCTGGGACGGCCGCGAACGCCTGTGGCTCAAGCTCACCCTGCTGCATCCGCACGCGACGGCCGCTGACTACGCGCCAGTGCTCGACCTGATCGCGGGCAGGCGCTGATGCTGGACCTCGTCGGCGTCGGTATCGGCCCGTTCAACCTGTCCTTGGCCGCGCTCGCGTCGGCCACCGACCTGCGTACGCGCTTCTTCGACCGCAGGCCCGAGTTCCGCTGGCACCCCGGCCTCATGATCGACGGCACCACCATCCAGGTCCCCTTCCTCGCCGACCTCGTCTCGTTGGTCGATCCCACGAACCCGTTCTCCTTCCTCAACTACCTGCGCGACCGCGACCGCCTCTACCCGTTCTACTTCGCTGAGCGCTTCCACATCCCGCGCGCCGAATACGACGATTACTGCCGCTGGGCCAGCGGACGCCTCGACGAGTGCGAGTTCGGCACCGATGTCGAGCGGATCGAGTGGTCCACAAAGGACGCCGCGTTCGCCGTGTCGACGTCCACGGGAACCGTGCTGAGCCGCAACGTCGTGCTGGGCGTCGGGACGGCGCCAGTCGTGCCAGAACCGTTGCGGGGACTGGACAACGTCATCCACTCGGCCGACTACCTAGCCGCCCGCGACGACCTGGTCAAGGCGCGGGACGTCACCGTGGTCGGCTCCGGCCAGTCCGGCGCCGAGGTGTTCCTCGACCTGTTGCGGCGCCGCGAGACCGGCCGACTCCGCTGGCTGACGCGCACCCCCGCGTTCGCCCCGATGGAGTACTCCAAACTCGGCCTGGAGCAGTTCACCCCCGACTACGTCCGCTACTTCCACGGCCTCGACGCGCCGACCCGCGACCGGCTCGTGCCCGCGCAATGGCAGCTCTACAAGGCAATCAGCGCCGAGACCATCGACGCCATCCACGACGAGCTCTACCAGCGGACCGTGGGCGGCGGCTGGCCCGACGTCACGCTCGCCCCCGGCACCGAGGTCGTCGCGGCCCGCCCCGGCCTCGACCTGACCGTCCGCCACGGCCAGCAGGGCACCACGACCGACCTGCGCACCGACGCTGTCGTCTGTGCCACCGGCTACGCCGAACGCGACCTCGGCCCGCTGCTCGCCGACGCCGCGTGCCGTGACGAGTCCGGCAGGCTCCAGGTCGACGCCGACTACCGGCTCCGTCTGCGCCCCGACATCGGCGGCGCGGTCTACGTGCAGAACGCCGAACGCCACACCCACGGCGTCAGCGCGCCCGATCTCGGCCTCGCCGCCTGGCGGTCGGCCACCATCGTCAACGCCGTGTGCGGCCGGGTGGTCCACCGACTGCCCGCGCGCACGGCGTTCACCACGTTCGGGTTGTCGGAGGGAGCGTTGTGACGCGCGGAGCGCAAGCCTGGCGGGAAGCCGGGTCGCTGATTGTCCACAAGATGCTCGGCGAGTTGAGCTACGAGGGGATGCTGCGGCCGGACCCCGGGTCGCCTCCCGACGACAGCGGCTACCGGGAGTGGACGATCACGCTGCCCGGGGCGACCTACGCCTTCGTCGCCCGGACCGGCGCGTTCGAGTCGTGGGCCGTGCGCCCGGGCTCGGCGACCCGCGACGGCGTCGCCGCCGACGATCCCCGCATCCTGGTGGTCGACGCACGGGCTGAGTTGGGCCTGACCGGGCTGCGGCTGGCTGAGGTGCTGGCCGAACTCACCGCGACCGTCACGAACGAGGCCACGCGCCTCGAGCACGCGCCGACCGCGGCCGAGTTGATCGCGATGGACTACGACACCGCCGACGGCCACCTGACCGGCCACCCGCGGCTGGTCATGAACAAGGGTCGGGTCGGGTTCTCCGCCGCCGACCGCGCCCGGTTCGCACCCGAGGCGGGCGCCGGGTTCGGGCTGCCTTGGTTGGCTGTCCACCGGGACCACGCGTCGTTTCGCAGCGTCGACGGCCTCGCCGAGGAAGCGTTGCTGACCGAGGAACTCGGCCCTGACCAGCTCGCGATGTTCCGCGCGGCCCTGCCGGACCCGCAGAACTATGTGCTGGTGCCGGTGCATCCGTGGCAGTTGGACGAGATCGTCGGCACGTACTACGCGGCGGAACTGGCCACGGGTGCGATCGTCCAGCTCGGCGAGGGCCGCGACCGCTACCGCCCGCACCAGACGATCCGCACCCTCGCCAACGTCAGCCACCCGACCCGCCGCGACGTCAAGACCGCCGTGTCGGTGCGCAACACACTCGTCTACAGAGGACTCAACTCGACCGCGACCCTGGCCGCGCCCGAGGTCACGACCTGGCTGCGCGAAGTGCACGCGAGCGACGAGCTGTTGCGCGACAACGGGTTTGACCTGCTCGGCGAGGTGGCCAGCGTGTCGGTCAAGCATCCGCTGTTCGGCGCGATCGAGGAGCTGCCGTACCGCTTCCACGAGACCTTGGGCGCCCTGTGGCGCGAGCCGGTTCGGGCCAGGTTGGCGCCGGGGGAGCGCGCGCTGTCGTTCGCGGCGCTGCCGTATCGCGGTCCGGACGGCGAGTCGGTGATGGCGCGGCTGGTCCGTGAGTCCGGTTTGGACACCGAGACCTGGCTGCGGTCGGTGCTGGACCTGACCCTGACGCCGCTGCTGCACTGGCTGCTGGCCCACGGCGTCGGGTTCTGCCCGCACGGCCAGAACCTCATCCTTATCACCGACACCCGCGGCACCCCGCTGCGGGTGGCGATCAAGGACTTCGCGCAGGGCGTCGACCTGCTCGACGAGGACCTGCCGAGCTACGACCTGCTCGGCCCGGCCGCCCGCGCCGACATGCTGCGCTGGCCCGCCCACCTACTGGCCCAGTCCCTGTTCAGCTCGGTCTTCGCAGGTCAGCTGCGGTTCTGGGCGGAGGTGCTCGACGAGGACCTCGGCTACGAGCGGCCGCGGCTGTGGGCGCTGGTCCGGGAGATCGTCGGCGCCTACCGCGACGCCCACCCGGAGACGGCCGAGCGGTTCGACGCGTGCGGGCTGTTCGCCGCCGACGTCGAGCGCGTGTGCCTCAACCGGGAGCACCTGGCGGGTCAGGGCTTCGACAAGATCGAGCGCGACGACGAGTTCGACGTCCGCTTCGGCCGCGCGCTCAACCCGCTGGCGGGCCACGACGCGGGAGGTGCTTGGTGATCGAGCACCGCAGACCGGTCGGCGCGCGCACGCTGGCCGACCGGGCGCTCGCGGCGTCGGCACTGTCCGGGGCGCTGCGGGCGGCCGTGGCGTCGGGGTCGGTGCGGCGGATCATCTGCCTGGTGCCCGATCCGCACACGCGGTTCGCGTCGGTGGAGGTCGGCGCCGAGTTCTTTGTCGACACCGTGCTTTCCTCGGGCTACGGCCTCTGTGCGTATGTCTTCGGGTGGAACCCGGAGCGGCAGCCGGTGAACGCGTCAGCCGTCGACCAGTTCCTCGGCGGCTACGGCGACCTGCGGATGCGTCCCGACCTGGCGACGCTCGCGCCCGCGGGCCCCGGCACGTGGTTCGTGGTCTGCGACGTCGAGTGGCCGGACGGGCGCGCGGTCGCCGAGGCGCCCCGGACCGTGCTCAAGGACCAGCTGACGGCCGCGGAGAAGGTCGGGCTGGTGCCGTCGGTCGGCGTCGAGCACGAGGTGACGTTCACCGGGTTGGATGGCAAGCCACTGACCGGGGGCGGGCTGGACTACGCGGTCGGCGCCGTCGAGCCGCTGTCCGGCCTGCTCGACAAGGTCAACACCGCCCTGGACGCCTTGGGCCTGGGCACGGAGTCGGCGCGCGGGGAGTGCCACCCCGGCCAGTACGAGATCGTCCTGCGCCACCGCGACGCGCTGGCCGCCTGCGATGACGCCATGCTCCACCAACTCGCCATCCGCCGTGCCGCTGCCGGGGAGGGCGTGCGGGCCGGTTACCTCGCGGCGGAGGCGACCGGGCAGGGCAGCTCGTGTCACGTGCACTTCTCGCTGGCCGACCCGGCCGGTGCGCCGCTGGTCGCGGGTGCCCGACCGGGTGAGCCGTCCACGCTGTTCGGCCACTTCCTCGCCGGAGTGCTCCGGGCCGCGCCGGACCTCACCGCGTTCTGGGCGCCGACCTGGAACTCCTATGTCCGGCTGCGCTCGGCGCCGTTCTCGCCGCGCACGCTGCGGTGGGGCACCGACGACCGGACGGCCGCGGTCCGGCTGGTCGGGCATGGCCCGTCGCTGCGCATGGAGGCCCGGTTCGCCGGCGCCGACGCGCAGCCGCACCTCGTCGTGGCCGCGCTGATCGCGGCCGGGCTGTCCGGTGTGGACGAACGGCTGGACCTGCCCGCCGAGGGCCGGGTGGTCGGCGATCTGGCCCGCACGCCGTGGGAGGCGCAGGCCAGGCTCAACGACTCCAAACTCGCGCGCGCGATCCTCGGCGACGCGGTCGTGGACCACCGGGTCGCGATGATGGGGGAGGAGCTGACCGCCGGGATGGAGGCCGTCTCGGACTGGCAGCGGACGCGAGGGGACCTGCGCTCATGAGCCCGCTGGTGGTCGGCTTCGACCTCGACATGACGCTGATCGACGCGCGGCCGGGCATGGCGGAGCAGGTGGACGCGATCGCGCGCAAGACTGGGCTCCCGCTCGACAGCGCGAGCTTCGTCGCCGGGCTCGGGCCGCCGCTGACCCACAAGTTCCGGGACCAAGGAGTCCCCGAGGACCGGATCGCCGAGTGTGTCGACCTGTTCCGCGCCGACTACCCCGAGGTGGTCATCCCGCTGACCGCCGCGCTTCCCGGTGCGGCCGAGTCGATCAAGGCGGTGCGGGCGGCGGGTGGTCGCGTGGTCGTGATCACCGGCAAGCACACGCCCAACGCCGAACTGCACATCAAGGCGCTCGGCTGGACGGTCGACGCGGTCGTCGGCGGGCTCTGGGCGACGGACAAGGGGACGGAACTGCTGCGGCTGGGCGCGCAGGTCTACGTCGGCGACCACGAAGGGGACATGATCGGCGCCCGCGCGGCGGGCGCGACACCCGTCGGAGTGACAACAGGCCCCTGTTCGGCTGACGAACTCCGGGCGGCGGGCGCGGCGTTTGTGCTGGCCGACCTGGGCGAGTTCCCTGGCTGGTTGGACGGCTGGCGAAAAAAACAAGCATGAATGCTTGATTCTCCGCACCCGCCGTGCCACGGTGGGTGCGTGGACCTGACCGCACTGCTGGCCGACCTGCGCGCCGAGAGCGACGAGCTCGACTCCTGGGTCGCGGACCTTCCCGCCGACAAGTGGGCGACACCGACCCCGGCCGACGGCTGGACGGTGGCGCACCAGATCGCGCACCTGGCGTGGACCGACGAGCGGTCGCTGATCGCCGCCACCGATCCCGACGCCTTCCAGGCCGAACTCGCCACCGCGCTGGCGAGCGGCAACCCGCAGCGGCTCGTCGACGACGGCGCCGACGCGGGCGCGGCCGAGCCGCCCGCCGAACTGCTGGCCCGGTGGCGTGGCCTGCGGGAATCCCTGCAGCAGGCGCTCGCCGCGGTGCCGCCAGGTACGAAGCTGCCGTGGTACGGCCCGCCGATGGGCGCGGCGTCCATGGCGACCGCGCGGATGATGGAGACCTGGGCGCACGGCAACGACGTCGCCGACGCGCTGGGCGTGAAGCGGGTCCCGACCGCGCGGATCAAGCATGTCGCCCACCTCGGGGTGCGGACCAGGGACTTCGCTTACTTGGTCAACGGGCGGACCGCGCCCGCCGAGCCGTTCCGGGTCGAGCTGATCGCCCCCGACGGGTCGATGTGGACCTGGGGCCCGGAGGACGCGGCCCAGCGGGTCACCGGCCTCGCCAACGACTTCTGCCTGCTCGTCACCCAGCGCGTCCACCGCGATGACACCACGCTGGTGGCCTACGGCGCCGAGGCCGACGAGTGGCTCGACATCGCGCAGGCCTTCGCGGGCCCGCCGGGAGCCGGACGGGAGAAGTCATGATCCGTGTCGGCAACGCCTCCGGCTTCTACGGCGACCGCCTGTCGGCCATGCGCGAGCTGCTGACCGGCGGCGACCTCGACGTCCTGACCGGCGACTACCTCGCCGAACTGACCATGCTCATCCTCGGCCGCCAGCGGATGAAGGACCCGAACGGCGGCTACGCGAAGACGTTCCTGCGCCAGCTCGAGGACTGCCTCGGCCTGGCCAAGGAGCGCGGGGTCAAGATCGTCAGCAACGCCGGCGGCCTCAACCCCGCCGGGCTGGCCGACGCGATCCGGGAGCTGGCGGGCAGGCTCGGGGTGGACGTGTCGGTCGCGCACGTCGAGGGCGACGACCTGCTGCCGCGCGCGGGCGCGTTGACCGCCAACGCCTACCTCGGCGCGTGGGGGATCGCGGAGTGCCTGTCCTCCGGCGCCGACATCGTGGTCACCGGCCGGGTCACCGACGCGTCGCTGGTCGTCGGACCCGCCGCGGCGCACTTCGGCTGGGCTCGGGACGACTTCGACGCGCTCGCCGGGGCGACGGTGGCCGGGCACGTGATCGAGTGCGGCACGCAGGCGACCGGGGGGAACTTCGCGTTCTTCACCGAGATCGCCGACCTGGGCCACGCGGGCTTCCCGATCGCGGAGATCTCGGCTGACGGGTCGTCGGTGATCACCAAGCACGCCGGGACCGGTGGCGCGGTGACCGTCGAAACCATTACGGCGCAACTGCTCTACGAGATCCAGGGCGTGGACTACCTCGGCCCGGACGTCACCACAAAGTTCGACTCGATCACCCTTTCGGCTGACGGGCCGGACCGGGTGCGGATCAGCGGCGTGACGGGCGGGCCGCCGCCGGAGTCGGTCAAGGTGTGTGTGAACACCCTCGACGGGTTCCGGAACAGCGCCACGTTTGTCCTCTGTGGACTCGACATCGAGGCCAAGGCCGAGCTGGCACGGCGTCAGCTTGAAGGCGCGATCGGGTCGGACGGCCTGACGTGGACGCTGGCGCGGACCGACCACGCCGACTCGGACACCGAGGAAGCGGCGAGCGCGCTGCTCCACGCGATCGTGAAGACCCCGGACCCGGCTCGGGCCAAGGCGTTCTCCCGGGCGACAGTTGAGCTGGCGCTTGCGTCCTACCCCGGGTTCACGCTGACCGCGCCGCCGTCGGACGGGACGCCGGTCGGGGTGTACCGGCCGGAGTACGTTTCGGCGGCGGAGGTCTCGCACGTGGCCGTGGTGGCGGGCGAGCGGCGGGACGTGAAGTGGACGCCGGGTGCTCCGGTGCCGTCGCGGAGTGTCGACTGGGCTGATCCTGGGACGGACTTCGGGCCGACTCGGCGGGTTCCGCTGGGTGACGTGGTGGGCGCCCGGTCGGGTGACAAGGGCGGCGACGCGAACCTGGGGCTGTGGGTGCGTCGGCCGGAGGCGTACGACTGGTTGGTGCGGACGCTGACAGTGGACGGGTTGCGTGCGCTGCTGCCGGAGACCGCGGAGCTGGAGATCACGCGGCACCTGCTGCCGAATCTGTCGGCGGTCAACTTCATCGTGCACGGCTTGCTGGGGCAAGGGGTCGCCGCGGCCACGCGGTTCGACCCGCAGGCGAAGGCTCTGGGCGAGTGGGTTCGGTCCCGGCACGTCGATGTCCCGGAGGTGTTCCTGTGAGCGCGTTCGACACTCCGGAGCGGCGGGAGCTGCGTGCGACTGTGCGCCGGTTCATGGCCGCGGAGGTGTTGCCGCACCTGGACTCGTGGGAGCGTGCGGGTGAGGTCCCCCGGTCGCTGCACCGAACAGCAGGCGATCTCGGCCTGCTCGGCGTCGGGTTCCCCGAGTCGGTCGGCGGTGGTGGCGGCGACGTCATCGACGCGATGGTCGTGGTCGAGGAAATGCACTACGCGGGCGCGTCGGGCGGGTTGATCGCGGCGCTGCTGACGTGCGGGATCGCCGTCCCGCACCTGGCTGTCGCGGGTGACCCGGAGCAGGTGGAGCGGTGGGTGCGGCCGACGCTGGCCGGGTCGCTGATCGGGTCGCTGGCGATCACCGAGCCGGACGGCGGCTCGGACGTCGCGGGCCTGCGTACGACGGCGAAGCGCGACGGCGACGAGTTCGTGGTCAACGGCGCGAAGACGTTCATCACCTCGGGCGTCCGCGCCGACTTCGTGACGACGGCGGTGCGCACCGGGGAGGCCGGGGCGCACGGGATCTCGCTGCTGGTGATCGAGAAGGACACCCCGGGCTTCACGGTGTCGCGGCGGCTGGAGAAGATGGGCTGGCTGTGTTCGGACACCGCTGAGCTGTCCTTCGTGGACTGCCGGGTGCCGGTTTCGCATCTGGTGGGTGTGGAGAACACCGGGTTCATCCAGATCGCGCAGAACTTCGTCGCTGAGCGGCTTTCCCTGGCGGTCCAGGCTTACGCCGCGGCACAGCGGGCGCTGGACTTGACGCTGGAGTGGTGTCGGCTGCGCGAGACGTTCGGCCGTCCGCTGATCTCGCGCCAGGGCGTGCAGACCACGCTGACGGAGATGGCCCGCAAGATCGACGTCGCGCGGGTCTACACGCGGGACGTCGCGGTGCGGCACGTGGCGGGCGAGGACATGATCGCCCAGGTCTGCTTCGCGAAGAACACGGCGGTGGAGGCGGGGGAGTGGGTCGCCCACCAGGCCGTACAGCTGTTCGGCGGCTTGGGCTACATGCGCGAGTCCGAAGTGGAACGCCACTACCGCGACATGCGCATCCTGGGCATCGGCGGCGGCACCAACGAAATCATGACCGGCCTGGCCGCCAAGCGATTGGGGTATACGGCGTGACGATCTTGCGCACGGCGGTGGACTCGGGTTCCGCCGACTTCCAAACCAACCGTGAGGCGATGCTGGCCAAGCTCGCCGACCTCGACGGCGAGCACGCCAAAGCCGTCGCGGGTGGTGGGGAGAAATACGTCGCCCGGCATCGCAAGCGGGGCAAGCTGTTGGCGCGGGAGCGGATCGAGTTGCTGCTCGACCCCGACTCGCCCTTCCTCGAACTCTCACCACTCGCCGCCTGGGGTACCGACTACCAGGTAGGCGGCAGCCTCGTCACCGGCATCGGCGTGGTCGAGGGCGTCGAGTGCATGATCAACGCCAGCGACCCCACGGTCAAAGGCGGCGCGATCAACCCCTGGGGCATGCGCAAAGGCTTCCGCGCCGCCGACATCGCCGCGCAGAACCGGCTGCCGTCGATCAGCCTGGTCGAGTCCGGGGGCGCCGATCTTCCCACGCAGAAGGAGATCTTCATCCCCGGCGGCCGCACCTTCCGCGACATCACCCGGGCCTCCGCCGCGGGCGTCCCGTCGGTCGCGCTGGTGTTCGGCAACTCGACCGCGGGCGGTGCCTACCTGCCCGGCATGTCCGACTACGTCGTCATGGTCAAGGAACGCGCCAAGGTGTTCCTCGGCGGTCCGCCCCTGGTGAAGATGGCGACCGGGGAGGAGTCCGACGACGAGTCCCTCGGCGGCGCCGAGATGCACGCGCGGATCTCCGGTCTCGCCGACTACCTCGCGGTCGACGAGGAGGACGCGATCCGGCTCGGGCGGGGCATCATCCGCAGGCTCAACTGGCAGAAGCAAGGCCCGGCCCCGAGGTCCGACTACGCCGAGCCCGAGTACGACGCCGACGACCTGCTCGGCATCGTGCCCACCGACCTCAAAGTCCCCTTCGACCCCCGCGAGGTCATCGCCCGCGTGGTCGACGGGTCCGACTTCGACGAGTTCAAGCCGCTCTACGGCTCCAGCCTCGTCACCGGCTGGGCGCAGGTCCACGGCTACGCGGTCGGCATCCTCGCCAACGCGCGCGGCGTCCTGTTCGGCGAGGAGTCTCAGAAGGCCACGCAGTTCATCCAACTCGCCAACCAGTCGAACACCCCGCTGCTGTTCCTGCACAACACCACCGGCTACATGGTCGGCAAGGAGTACGAGCAGAGCGGCATCATCAAGCACGGCGCCATGATGATCAACGCCGTGTCGAACTCCAAGGTCCCGCACATCTCCATCCTGATGGGCGCCTCCTACGGCGCGGGCCACTACGGCATGTGCGGCCGCGCCTACGACCCCCGCTTCCTGTTCGCCTGGCCCAGCGCCAAGTCCGCCGTCATGGGGCCGCAGCAGCTCGCGGGCGTGCTCTCCATCGTGATGCGCCAAGGCGCGGAGAGCCGCGGGCAGGTCTACAACGAGGAACACGACGCCGCGATGCGGGCGATGGTGGAGGGGCAGATCGAAGCGGAGTCCCTCCCGACCTTCCTCTCCGGGATGATCTACGACGACGGCATCATCGACCCGCGCGACACCCGCACGGTGTTGGGGATGTCCTTGTCCGCTATCCACAATGGACCAGTGAAGGGCGCCGACGGCTTCGGCGTCTTCCGGATGTGAGCGGGACATGATCACTGCACTGCTCGTGGCCAACCGCGGCGAGATCGCCCGCCGGGTCTTCCGCACCGCCCGCGACCTCGGCATCGCCACCGTCGCGGTCTACTCCGACGCCGACGCGGACTCCCCGCACGTCGCCGAGGCCGACAGCGCGGTCCGGCTGCCCGGCAACACCCCCGCCGAGACCTACCTGCGGGCCGACCTGCTCATCCAGGCCGCGCTCGACGCCGGGGCCGACGCCATCCACCCCGGCTACGGGTTCCTGTCCGAGAACGCCGCGTTCGCCAAGGCGGTCATCGACGCGGGGCTGATCTGGGTCGGGCCGCCGGTCGAGTCGATCGAGCGGATGGGCTCCAAGATCGAGTCCAAGGAGCTGATGGCGGCCGCGGGTGTGCCCGTGCTGTCCAAACTGGACCCGAACGACGTCACCGAGTTCCCAGTGTTGGTCAAGGCATCGGCGGGCGGTGGCGGTCGCGGAATGCGGATCGTCCGGACCGCCGCCGACCTCGACGGTGAGCTGGAAGCGGCACGCAGCGAGGCGGGATCGGCGTTCGGCGACCCGACGGTCTTCATCGAGCCCTACCTGGAGACCGGACGCCACATCGAGGTCCAGGTCATGGCCGACAAGCACGGCACGGTCTGGGCCGTCGGCGAGCGTGAGTGCTCGCTGCAGCGGCGCCACCAGAAGGTCGTCGAGGAAGCCCCCTCACCGCTGGTCGAGCGGACCGAAGGCATGCGGGAGCGGCTGTTCGACGCCGCACGCAAAGCCGCCGCCGCGATCGGCTACGAAGGCGCGGGCACGGTCGAGTTCCTGGCCGACGAGTCCGGCCGCTTCTTCTTCCTGGAGATGAACACCCGCCTGCAGGTCGAGCACCCGGTCACCGAATGCGTCACCGGCCTCGACCTGGTCGCCCTCCAGCTCACCATCGCCGAGGGCGTCGAGCTGCCCGCCGAGCCGCCCGCGTCGACCGGCCACGCGATCGAGGTCCGCCTCTACGCCGAGGACCCGGCCGCGGGCTGGCGGCCGCAGAGCGGCACGCTCGTCGCGTTCGACATCCCCGGGGTCGAGTTCACCAACCCGACCGGTGCGGGCATCCGCCTCGACTCGGGCGTGCGCGGCGGGTCGGTCGTCGGGGTGCACTACGACCCGATGCTGGCCAAGGTCATCGCCTGGGCACCCGAGCGCACCGCCGCCGCCCGCGCGCTGGCGGGCGCGCTCACCCGGGCCAAGATCCACGGCCTGCGCACCAACCGCGACCTGCTCGTCCGCATCCTTCGCCACCCGGCGTTCCTCGCGGGCGACACCGACACCGCCTTCTTCGACCGGCACGGCCTCGACACCCTGGCCGCCCCGCTCGCCGACAAGGACGCCGAGGCCCTCTCCGCGCTGGCGGCCGCCCTGGCCGACGCCGAGGCGAACCGGGCGAAGGCGAAGGTGCTCGGCAGGCTCCCGGCGGGCTGGCGCAACGTCGCCTCGCAGCCGCAGGTCAAGCGGTACGGCGACCTCGAAGTCCGCTACCGCGTCACCCGCGACGGCCTGATCGGCGTCGAGGGCGTCCAACTGGTCTCCGCGACGCCGACGGCGGTCGAACTCGAGGTCGGCGGGGTCAAGCGCCGGTTCGACGTGGCCACCTACCCGGGCCTGGCCTGCGTCGACTCGGCCTACGGCGCGGTCGCGCTGACCATCCCGCCGAGGTTCGCCGACCCGGCCGACAGCGTCGCCGCGGGCTCGCTGCTCGCGCCGATGCCGGGCACGGTCGTGCGGGTCGCGGTCGAGGCGGGCCAGCAGGTCGAGGCCGGTCAGCCGCTGCTTTGGCTGGAAGCGATGAAGATGGAACACCGCATCGACGCGCCCGTCGCGGGTGTCGTCGCGGAACTCACCGTGTCCCCGGGGGACCAGGTCGACGTCGGCCGCGTCCTCGCCGTCGTGCAGGAGGAATCGTGACATTCACGGAGTCGTCGGAACGTCAGGCCCTGCGCGCGGCGGTCGCCGAACTGGGGCGCAAGTACGGGCCGCAGTACGCGATCAAGGCGGCGCGCTCCGGCGGCCACACCACCGAACTGTGGGACGAGGCGGGCAAGCTCGGCTACCTCGGCGTCAACGTGCCGGAGGAGTTCGGCGGCGGCGGTGGCGGCATCGGCGACCTGGCCGCGGTGTGCGAGGAACTCAGCGCCACCGGCAACGGCCTGCTGCAGATGGTCGTCTCCCCGGCGATCTGCGCGACGATCATCGCCCGCTACGGCACCGAGGACCAGAAGCGGCGCTGGCTGCCCGGCTTCGCCGACGGCTCCCTCCGCATGGCCTTCGCCATCACCGAACCGGACGCGGGCTCCAACGCCCACCGGCTGACCACCACCGCCCGCCGCGACGGCGACGAGTGGGTCATCACCGGCCGCAAGGTGTTCATCTCCTGCGTCGACGAGTCGCAGTCCGTGCTCGTCGTCGGCCGCACCGAGGACGCCAAGACCGGCAAGCTCAAGCCCGCGCTGTTCGTCGTGCCGACCGACGCGCCCGGGTTCGAGTTCAAGAAGATCGAGATGGACATCGTCGCGCCGGACTCCCAGTTCGCGCTGTTCTTCGACGACGTCCGCCTGCCCTCCGACGCGCTCGTCGGCTCCGAGGACGCCGCGCTGATGCAGCTGTTCGCGGGCCTGAACCCGGAGCGCATCCTGGCTTCCGCGTTCGCCGTCGGCATGGGCCGGTTCGCGCTGGACAAGGCCGTGGAGTACGCCAAGACCCGCACGGTGTGGAAGGAGCCGATCGGCGCGCACCAGGCCGTGGCGCACCCGCTGGCGCAGGCCAAGGTCGAGCTGGAGCTGGCCAAGCTGATGATGCAGAAGGCGGCGGCGCTCTACGACGCGGGCGACGACATGGCCGCGGGCGAGTCGGCCAACATGGCCAAGTACGCCGCGGGCGAGGCCGTGATCAAGGCGGTCGACGCGGCCGTGCAGACCCACGGCGGCAACGGACTGGCCAGCGAGTACGGGCTCGGCGTGCTCATCAGCGCCTCCCGGCTGACCCGGATCGCCCCGGTGAGCCGTGAGATGATCCTGAACTTCGTGGCGCAGTTCTCCCTGGGGCTGCCCAAGTCCTACTAGAGGTGTGACGTGACCAGCGAGGCAGTACGGCAACCCCAGCAGGACCGCAGCCGAGCCACCCGGCAGCGGCTGCTGGAGGCCGCCATCGACAGCCTCGCCCAGGTCGGCTGGTCCGGCAGCACCGTCGCCGTCGTCGCGGAACGCGCAGGCGTGTCCCGCGGCGCGGCGCAGCACCACTTCCCGACCAGGGAGGACCTGGTCACCGCCGCGATCGAGTACGTGACCGGCGAACGCATCGCGCACTTGAGCGACGCCATGCCCGACCTGCCGCCCGGGCCGGAACGCACCGAACTGGTCGTCACGACGATCGGCGAGCTGTACGCGGGCAAGTTCTTCCGCGCCGCCCTCCAACTGTGGGTGGCGGCGGCCTCCGACGACCAGTTGCGCGCCCAGGTCGTCCCCTTGGAGGCCCGCGTCGGCCGTGAGGCACACCGGATGACCGTGGCGGCCCTGGGCGCCGACGAGTCCCGCCCGGGCGTGCGCGAGGCAGTCCAGGCGACCCTGGACTTGGCGCGCGGGCTCGGGCTGGCGAACCTGCTCACCGACGACCGCGCCCGCCGCACCAGGGTCCTGAGCCAGTGGGCGACCGTCCTGCACGCGACGCTGTCCGCCTGAGTTCTACTCGGGACGGAATGCCCACTCGCCGGGGCCGGTCTTGCCTGCGGCGGCCAACGGCGGCGGCGAGCCGAGCGCCCGCCACTGGGCGGCGTTCATCGTCAGCACCCGCAGCGACGGCAGCGCCGCGAGCCGGCCGACGTCGAGCGTGTCGCAGCCCGAGATGTCCAGGTCGCACAGGGCGGGCAGGGTCGTGAGCGGGTCGAGGTCGACGGCGCCCGCGATGTGGAGCCGCCACAGGAGCGGGTGGCCGGTGAGGCCGGTGAGGTCGACGCTGTCCGCGGTGATCCGCAAGGACTCCAGGGCAGGCAGGTCAGTGCCCTCGGTGGTGACCGTCCCGGCCCGGTTGACCGCCAGGTCCCGCAGCGACCGCAAAGACAGCGCGGCGAGGTCGACCGTCTCGGACCGGTTGACGTTCAGGCGCTGGACCGCGTCGTGTCCGGCGACCGCGGCGGCGAGGTCGTCGGCCTGGTTGAGCACCAGCCCGCAGTCCGCGCCGGTGTCGCCGGTGTCGAACAGGGTGGTCACCGTCAGGTGGCCGCCCTCGACCTCGTAGTCGCCCGCCCGCAGACCGGTGACGACCTGGCGCAGCATCTCGCCGACGGACGATTCGACGTAGCGCATCGCGCAGTGCAGGTCGCGTCCGTATTCGATGATCTGGCCGACCCGCCCGGCGTCGTCGGGGTCCAGGTCGACGGCGAGGTAGTTCAGCGCCTGGTCGGTGCCGACGGTGATCCACCAGTCGTGGCGGGCGACGCGGCGGACCCGGTGCTTCGGATCGGCGTGGATCACCACGTCCGCGCCGAACACGTCGTCCTGGGGCCAGGCGGGCGAACCGGGGAGGCCGCCGGTGTGCCACTCGACGAGCTGGTCCAGCGGCAGAATCCCGTACCTGCCAAGCAGACCGGTCTCGCGCGGCTCGCCGTCGATAGTCCGGTACAGCGCACGCAGGTCCTCCGGCAGCCGCGCGCCGACGATCCGTTCGGCGGCCAGGATCTCCGCCTCGGAGCGACCGGGGGCGAACTCCGGCGCGGTCCCCATGATCGCGGCCCTGCGCTCGGCGAACTCGGCTATCAGCGCCGCGACGGCCGCCAGCGTCGCCGGGTCGGTGGGTTCGTCGTCCACCCGGGACTCGGCGGGCAGCGGCAGACCGGGGAGCGGATGCCCGGGCGCCCGGAAGTCCGCGTCGAGGACGACCCGCTGCGGGGCATCGGTCGCGCAGATGAGGCCGAACTCCAGTTGTTCCCCCGTCATGACACGCAGCGTAATCGGGTCGCGGGCGTCCGTAGGATCGGACCATGGGGAGCGACGACGTCCGCGCGGTCCTGGCCGCCCACCTGCCCGACCTCCTGGTCGACACCGTCCGGCACCTCGGCGAGGGCCAGGACAACGTCGCCTACGACGTCGACGGCGCGCTGATCGTCCGCTTCGCCAAGGGCGACACCGACGTGGCCGCCGAGGCGCGGCTGCTCGACACCGTCGCCGAGTTCTCGCCGCTGCCCATCCCGCGGCCCCGGCTCGTCCTGCCCGAACTCCGCTGCCTCGCCTACGACCGGCTCCCGGGCACGGCCCTGATCGACCTTCCCGAGCGGCCACCGGGCGTCGTGGACGAGTTGCGCGCCTTCCTCGACGCCCTGCACGCCATCCCGCTCGACCGGGTCAAAGACCTCGTCGAGGTCGACGACCAGGACGGCGAGGGCTGGCTCGAGGACGCCCGCGAGTGCTACGCGGCGCTCGACGTGCCGGGGGAGTACCGGGCCGCGATCGAGGCGTTCCTCGCCCAGCCGCCGCCGAAGCCGGACTACGACGTGGTCTTCTCGCACAACGACCTCGGCGTCGAGCACGTCCTCATCCAGGACGGCCGGGTCAGCGGGGTGATCGACTGGACCGACGCCGCGCTGTGCGACCCGGCCTACGACCACGGCCTGCTGTACCGCGACCTCGGTGTCCTCCCCGGCAACGCCTACGACGAGCGCGCGATCTTCTACGCCCGCTGCACGGTCCTGGAGGACTGGCGCTACGGCGTCGAGAGTGGGCTGCGGCAGTTCGTCACCCAGGCGACGACGTCGCTGACGTGGCTGTTCAGCGCCGAGTGAGCTGGATCGGCAGGTCGTCGGTCGGCACCGGCAGCGCCGTCGGGTCCCAGCGCACCTCGTAGCCGGACGGCACCGACCAGCGGAACGTCCGCAGCAGCTCGTGCAGCAGCGTCTTCACCTCGTACATCCCGAAGTGCATCCCGATGCACTTGTGCACGCCGCCGCCGAACGGCATCCACGCGTACCGGTGGACCTTGTCCTCGCGGCGGTCGTCGGCGAAGCGCAGCGGGTCGAAGCGGTGCGGGTCGGGCCAGTACTCGGGGAGCAGGTGGTTGACCCACGTGGACACGGCGATCTTGGTGCCCGCGGGCACGTGGTGGCCGAGCAGGTCGGTGTCCTTCACCGTCTGCCGCGCCAGCGACGGCACGGGCGCGACCAGCCGCATGCTCTCCCGGATCACCAGGTCCAACGCGGTCAGCTTGTCCAAAGTGGATGTGTTCACCTCGTCGACGGCCATCGACTCGGCGCGGGCCTTCTCCTGCCACACCGGATCTTTGGCGAGGTAGTACAGGGCGGCCGTGGTGGTGATGGTCGACGTGTCGTGCGCGGCCATCATCAGGAAGATCATGTGGTTGACGATGTCGTCGTCGCTGTAGACGTCGCCCTCGTCGGTGCGGGCGTGGCAGAGCGCGGAGAACAGGTCGTCGTCGGCGCTCGCGCGCTTGCGCGGCACCTCCGCGCGGAAGTACGCCTCCAGCACCTTGCGCCCGCGCAGCCCCGCCGCCCAGCGTCCGCCCGGCACCGGGTGGCGGATCAGCGAGGTCCCGGCGCGCACGGTGTCGACGAACGCCTCGCGCAGCGCGGTGGTCTCGCCGTTGGTGGCCATGAAGATGTCGGTCGCCACGTCGAGCGTCAGCTTCTTCAGCGCCGGATAGACCAGGAAGCCGTCCTGCTGCGGCCACAGGCGGATCTCGCGCGCGGCGATGTCGGCGACGCGGGCGTTGTAGGCGCTGATCCGGTCGCTGGTGAACGCGTGCTGCATGAGGCGCCGGTGCTGGAGGTGCTCGTCGAAGTCGAGCAGCATCAGGCCGCGGTGGAAGAACGGGCCGATGAAGAACTCCCAGCCCTGCTGCGAGTACGCCTTGTCCTTGTTGGTGAGCACGACCTGGGCGGCCTCGGGTCCCGCCGCGGTGACGAACTTCGTGCCGAACGAGCTGATCCACGACACCGGCCCGTACCGCTCGTACCGGCGCAGCCCGAAGTCGACGCCCTGGCGCAGGATGCTGAGGGTGTGGCCGAGCACGGGCAGGCCCGCGTCGCCGAGCACAGGACGTGCGTCAGGAGGGGTGGGGGCCAACTCGCGCGTCGGCCACGGCCGGTCCGAAAGCCAGCGTTCCACCTTGTGCACGGTCGTCATTGACCCTCCCTAGCTCGGTTGCGCGGCCTCCCGCAGCACCGTCATCGCCAGCTCGGCGATCTCGGTGGTCAGGGCGGGCCGCGACGCGAAACGGCGCGAACGCGGCAAGTCGTTGATCACGGTCAGCGCGGCGTGGACGGCCACCCGCGCCTCGGCCTCCGACAGCGTCGGCGTGCTCTCGCGCAGCAGCCGCACCCACTCGGCGACGTAGCCGCGCTGGAGTCTGCGCAGCTCCTTCGCGTCGCGCTCGGGCAGGTTGACGACCTCGTTCGTGTAGACCGCGATGAGATCGTCGGAGCGCTGGACGGTGTCGGCGTAGGAGCGGGTGAGGCGGTGCAGCGCGTCGGTCGGGTCCGTCGCCTCGGCCAGCGCGTGGTCGAGGCCGAGTCGCAGCCGGTCGGCCATGCGGCGGCACGAGGCCAGCAGGATGTCGGACTTGGCGGCGAAGTGCTTGTAGATGCTCGGCCCGGCGATCCCGGTGACCGCGCCGATGTCCTCCATGCTCACCGCGTGGTAGCCGTGGTCGCGGAACAGCCTGGTGGCCGCCGACAGCAGCTCCTCGCGCCTGCTCGGCGCGGGCTGGACGCGTGAGCGCCACCCGGCCGCCGCGGGCTCGTCGACGGCGGGGACGACCGCGCAGCGGATGACGGACTCGGCGAGCCGGGCGAGCAGCCGCTCGAACGGCTCGCGGGCCAGGTTGGCGTGGTGGTCGCCGACGCTGCCGTAGACGCTCATCACGGCGAAGGCCAGCAGTTCGGTGTCGGCCCGGCCCAGCTCGGGGCGCAGGCCGCGCAGGCCGGAGATGTAGCGGGCCAGCGAGGCGCCCATCCGCCTGCGGATCTCCTGCTGGTCGGCCGCGTGCAGGTGGCGGCCCTGCCAGCGCCACAGCGCGGTCAGCTCCCGCTGCTCGATGGAGACCTCGGCCGCGGCGTGCAGCAGCGGCCCGACGCACCGCTCGACGTCGCCGTGCGCCTCGGCGATCGCGGCGTCGAGGTGCTCGATGAGGACGTCGACGCCGGTCAGCAGCACGTGGCCGAGCAGGGCCTGCTTGTTGGGGAAGTGCCGGTAGAGGGCCGGGCCGGTGATGCCCGCGGCCGCGGCGATGTCGTTGACCGCGACCGAGTGGTAGCCGCGTTTGCCGAACAGCTCGGCCGCCGCGTCGGCCAGCTGGGCCTTGCGGTTGCGCGGCCTGCGGCCACGGGGTGGGCTGAGCTCGGCGGTCAACGGGTCAAGCCTCCTGGATCGTGAGACGCGACTAACCACGCTAACGGAGCTACTTGCTGTTGACAACCTGGGAATCAGCGGCACTATGTTAATGGGCATTAGCTCAACTCAGCCACGAGAGGACCGGACGAGCGTGAGTACCGAAGCCTTCATCTATGAGGCGATCCGAACGCCGCGAGGCCGCGGCAAGCAGAACGGCTCGCTGCACGGGGTCAAGCCCATCTCGCTGGTCGTGGGCCTCATCAACGAACTCAAGGGCCGCTTCCCGGACCTCGACCCGGCCACGATCGACGACATCGTGCTCGGCGTCGTCTCCCCGGTCGGCGACCAGGGCTCGGTCATCTCCCGCACCGCCGCCGTGGCCGCGGGCCTGCCGGACACCGTCGCGGGCGTGCAGCTCGACCGGTTCTGCGCGTCGGGCCTGGAGGCGGTCAACACCGCGGCCGAGAAGGTCCGCTCCGGCTGGAACCAGCTGATGATCGCCGGTGGCGTCGAGTCGATGTCGCGGGTCCCGATGGGCTCCGACGGCGGCGCGTGGTTCAACGACCCGGAGACGAACTACGACTCCTACTTCGTCCCGCAGGGCATCAGCGCCGACCTCATCGCCACCATCGAGGGCTTCTCCCGCGAGGACGTCGACACCTACGCCGTCGAGTCGCAGAAGCGCGCGGCGGCGGCGTGGTCGGCGGGCTACTTCGCCAAGTCGGTCGTGCCGGTGCGCGACCGCAACGGCGTGATCATCCTCGACCACGACGAGCACATGCGCCCCGAGTCCACTGTGGAGGGCCTGGCCAAGCTCGGCCCGTCCTTCGCGGGCATCGGCGAGATGGGCGGCTTCGACGCGGTGGCGCTGCAGAAGTACCACTGGGTCGAGAAGATCAACCACGTGCACACCGCGGCGAACTCGTCGGGCATCGTCGACGGCGCCTCGCTCGTGCTCATCGGCAACGAGGCGGCGGGCAAGGCCGCGGGCCTGACCCCGCGCGCCCGCATCGTCTCGGCCGCGGTCACCGGCGCCGAGCCGACCATCATGCTCACCGGCCCCACCCCGGCGGCGAAGAAGGCGCTTGCCCTGGCGGGCCTGACGCCGGACGACATCGACCTGTGGGAGCTGAACGAGGCGTTCGCCGCGGTCGTGCTGAAGTTCATGAAGGACCTGGACATCCCGCACGAGAAGATCAACGTCAACGGCGGCTCGATCGCCATGGGCCACCCGCTGGGCGCCACCGGCGCGATGATCACCGGCACCATGGTCGACGAGCTGGAGCGGCGCGGTGCCCGGCGCGCGCTCATCACCCTGTGCATCGGCGGCGGCATGGGCGTCGCGACCATCATCGAGCGCGTCTGATCCCGGAGAGATCACTCAAATGACTGAGAACATGTTCAAGTGGGAGTCCGACGCGGACGGCATCGTCACGCTGACGATGGACGACCCGGGCCAGTCGGCCAACACGATGAACGAGACCTTCCGGGTTTCGTTGGCGGCCACCGTGGACCGGCTTGAGTCCGAAAAGGACTCGATCACCGGTGTCGTGCTCACCTCGGCCAAGAAGACCTTCTTCGCCGGTGGCGACCTGAAGCTCATGTCGAAGGCCGGTCCGGCCGACGCGCAGGCCATCACCGACCAGTGCAACGGCATGAAGCGCGACTTCCGCCGCCTGGAGACCCTCGGCAAGCCGGTCGTGGCCGCCATCAACGGCGCCGCGCTCGGCGGCGGCCTCGAACTGGCCCTGGCCACGCACCGCCGCATCGCCCTCGACGTCAAGGGCAGCGAGATCGGCCTGCCCGAGGTGTCGCTGGGCCTGCTGCCCGGCGGCGGCGGCACCGTCCGCGTCCCGCGCCTCATCGGCATCCAGAACGCGCTGCTCAATGTCCTGCTGCAGGGCCAGCGCAACAAGCCTGCCAAGGCCAAGGAGATCGGCCTCGTCGACGAGGTCGTGTCGACGCCGGAGGAGCTGATCAGCTCGGCCAAGGCATGGATCAAGGCCAACCCGGCCGCCCAGCAGCCGTGGGACGTCAAGGGCTTCAAGATCCCCGGCGGCACCCCGTCGCACCCGGCGTTCGCGGCGAACCTGCCCGCGTTCCCGGCGAACCTGCGCAAGCAGCTCAAGGGCGCCCCGATGCCCGCGCCGCGCAACATCCTCGCCACGGTGATCGAGGGCTGCCAGGTCGACGTCGACACCGCCACGAAGATCGAGACGCAGTACTTCGTCGACCTGGTCATCGGCCAGGTGTCGAAGAACATGACCAAGGCGTTCTTCTTCGACCTGCAGGCCATCAACAAGGGCAACAGCCGCCCCGACGGCCAGCCGCAGTGGCAGGCGCAGAAGGTCGCCGTCCTCGGCGCCGGGATGATGGGCGCCGGAATCGCCTACTCCAGCGCGCGGGCGGGGATCGAGGTCGTGCTCAAGGACGTCACCCTGGAGGCGGCGGAGAAGGGCAAGGCGTACTCGGAGAAGATCCTGGCCAAGGCCGTGTCTCGCGGCAAGCTGACCCAGGAGAAGGCCGACGAGGTCCTCGCGCGGATCACGCCGACCGCCGACCCGGCCGACGTCGCGGGCGTGGACCTGGTCGTGGAGGCGGTGTTCGAGAGCCCCGAGCTGAAGAAGAAGGTCTTCGGCGAGATCGAGGACCTGGTCGCGCCGGACGCGCTGCTCGGCTCGAACACCTCGACGCTGCCGATCACCCTGCTGTCGGAGGGGGTGAAGCGGCAGGAGGACTTCATCGGCCTGCACTTCTTCTCCCCGGTCGACAAGATGCCGCTGCTGGAGATCGTCGTCGGCGAGAAGACCAGCGATGTCGCGCTGGCCAAGGCATTCGACTACGCGCTGCAGATCAAGAAGACCCCGATCGTGGTCAACGACAGCCGCGGCTTCTTCACCAGCCGCGTCATCGGCACGTTCATCAACGAGGCCGTCGCCATGGTCGGCGAGGGCGTCGCGCCGTCGTCGATCGAGCAGGCGGGCCTGCAGGCCGGTTACCCGGCCGCGCCGCTGCAACTGCTCGACGAGCTGACCTTCACCCTCCCGCGCAAGATCCGCGAGGAGACGAAGGCCGCCATCATCGCCGCGGGCGGCACGTGGGACACCCACCCGTCGGAGACCGTGCTCGACCGCCTGATCGACGAGTTCGACCGCAAGGGCCGCTCCTCGGGCGCGGGCTTCTACGAGTACGACGACGAGGGCAAGCGCGTCGGCCTGTGGGCTGGTCTGGCCGACGCCTTCAAGGTCGACGGCGTCGACGTCCCCCTGCGCGACATGCAGGAGCGGATGCTGTTCGCCGAGGCCCTGGAAACGGTGAAGTGCTTCGACGAGGGCGTCCTGCGCACCATCCCGGACGCGAACATCGGCTCGATCTTCGGCATCGGCTTCCCCCCGTGGACCGGCGGCGTGATCCAGTACATCAACGGGTACGAGGGCGGCTTGGCCGGCTTCGTTGCCCGGTCGCGTGAACTGGCCGACCGGTACGGCGCCCGGTTCACCCCGCCCGCCTCCTTGGTGGAGAAGGCCGAGAAGGGCGAGATCTACAAGTAAGACGTGAGAAAGAGGGGCGGTCCGCCACGGCGGACCGCCCTTTCTCATCGGAACTCGTGGGTGACCTCGATCAGCCCGACGATGTGGGTGTTGAACTCCGCCAGTTCCTCGGCGGGCACCCACAACTCCAAGATCGTCTGCCCGCCCGCTTGCTGGACGGGATACCGCGCCAGGAAATCCGACTCCACCTCGAAGCGGGTCACGTACCCGACCCCGCTGTTCGGCACGTTCCAGTCCCGCGCGATCTTCACCGCGTAGTCCTCGTTCATGACCGGATAGAAGATCGGCTGGTCGGGCAGCCGCGGCGGCCATGCCCGCCATCCCGCCGCGCGGACAAGCTCCAGTTCCTCCGGCCCCGTCGGCCGCCACAGCGTGGTCGTCTCGACCATTTGCCCCTCCACTCGGTCCCCCCGATTCTGCCGTGTCGCGCAACCGGGTTTCCGCAGCTAGGCAACGCTATAGGGGCCTCCAGCGACCGTATGACGACAGCACGAATTCACCGTCGTCAGTGGCCGCGAGCAGCCGGCCGGTGTCTACTTGGCTGGTGCCCGGCGACTCATTCCTGTCCAGACTCAATGCCGCCGACCCGGAGGGGGCCATCGCCACGCTGCTGCCCTGTTGTGCGTCGCGGCGCTGGGCTGGGGAAATGGTGGACAGCCGGCCCTTCAAGGACCTGGACGACCTCACCGCCCGCTCCGACACGATCTTCGCCGAACTCGACTGGCCAGACGTGCGCGAGGCCATCGACGCCCATCCGCGTATTGGCGAGAAAGCGACAGGTACCGGCCTGGAAGCCCGCTGGTCCCGCGCCGAGCAGTCCGCGGCCCAAGGTGGGAACGACGAGCTGAAGCAGGCCAACGTCGACTACGAGGACCGGTTCGGCCACGTCTTCCTCATCTGCGCCACCGGCCTCGACGCGCAGGCCATCCTGGAGAACGCCCGCCGAAGGCTGGCCAACGACGACAACGCCGAGCGGGTCGAGGTCCGCGAGGAGCTGCGCAAGATCGTCGCCCTGCGGCTGGCCAAGCTGGGGGACTGGTGACGACTCTGTCGACCCACGTCCTCGACACCGGTACCGGGCGACCGGCCGCCGGGGTCGAGGTCCGTCACGAAGCGCGCCGCGGCGGCGATTGGCATGAGGTGGGGCGCGCGACCACCGACGCCGACGGGCGGATCTCCGGCTGGACCGCTGAGGAAGGCGAGCACCGGCTGGTCTTCGACACGGCCGGGTACTTCGGTCCTACTGCCTTCTATCCCGAGGTGGTGGTGTGTTTCCAGGTGCTGGACGAAGGCCACCACCACGTCCCGCTGCTGATCAGCGGATTCGGGTACTCGACCTACCGGGGGAGCTGATGGGGAGCCTGGAACTCGGCGCCAACCAGTACGGCAAGGCCGAATGCCGGCTGGTCCGGGTCGACCGGGACGGCGAGACGCACTCCATCACCGACCTCAACGTCACCACGACCCTGGCCGGTGACCTCGCCGCGACCCACCTGACCGGCGACAACAGCGGCGTGCTGCCCACCGACACGCAGAAGAACACCGTCTACGCCTTCGCCCGCGACGGGGTCGGCGAGATCGAGGACTTCGCGCTGCGGCTGGTGCGCCACTTCCTGACCGCCGCGCCGACGATCTCGCGGGCGCGCGTCAAGATCGAGCAGTACACGTGGGACCGCATGGGCGTGCACTCGTTCAGCCGCGGCGCGGGCACCCGCACCGCGACGGCGTCGGCCGAGGGCGACGCCGCGTGGGTCGTCTCCGGGGTGTCCGACCTGGTCGTGCTCAACACGACGGGCTCGGAGTTCCACGGCTTCCCCCGCGACCGCTACACCACCCTCGCCGAGACGCACGACCGCATCCTCGCCACCGCCGTCACCGCGGCGTGGCGCCACAGCGGTCTCGACCGCGACTGGGCGGCCTCGTTCGACGGCGCGAAACAGCGTCTCCTCGAAGCGTTCGCCGACACGCACAGCCTTTCCCTGCAACAAACCCTGCACGCCATGGGGGAGCGGGTGCTCGACGGCGACGACGGCCTGGCCGAGATCAAGCTGACGCTGCCCAACAAGCACCACTTCCTCGTCGACCTGGCGCCGTTCGGCCTGGACAACCCGGGCGAGGTGTTCTACGCCGCCGACCGTCCCTACGGGCTGATCGAGGGCACGGTCCGCCGGTCCGACGCCCCGGACGCGGGATTGGCGTGGTGGTGATGGACTTCCTCCGGCCGACCACCCTCGCCGAAGCCTTGCGCGCCAAGGCCGAACACCCCGGCGCGGTGCCCATCGCGGGCGGCACCGATGTCATGGTCGAACTGAACTTCGACAAGCGCCACCCCGACGCGCTGCTCGACCTCAACGCCGTCACCGAACTGTCCACTTGGGAGCGTCAAGGCGACGTGATCCGGTTGGGCGCCTGCGTTCCCTACGCCACGATCATCGCCGAACTCGGCGACGAGCTGCCCGGGCTCGCCATGGCCTCGCGCACGGTCGGGTCACCGCAGATCCGCAACCGCGGCACCGTCGGCGGCAACCTCGGCGCGGCCTCGCCCGCGGGCGACGCGCACCCGCCGCTGCTGGCCTGCGGCGCCGAGATCGAGCTGGCCTCCGAGCGCGGCACCAGGACCGTGCCCGCCGCCGAGTTCTTCACCGGCCCCAAGCGGTCCGTGCTGGCCGACGACGAGCTGATCGTCGCCGCGCGTGTGCCGGTGGCGACCGGGCCGCAGCAGTTCGCCAAGGTCGGCACCCGCAACGCCATGGTGATCGCGGTGTGCTCGTTCGGCCTGGCGCTGCACCCCGACACCAAGACGGTCGGCACCGGCATCGGGTCGGCCGGGCCGACGCCGCTGCGCGCGACCGACGCGCAGGACTACTTGCAGGAAGAAGCGGACTGGGATTCGCGCGACCCCCTGCCCGACGCCGTGCTGCGCCGCTTCGGCGAGCTGGTGGGGCAGGCCGCGCGGCCGATCGACGACGTGCGCGGCACGGCGGCGTACCGCAGGCACGCGCTGGGCGTGCTGGGGCGGCGGACGCTGGCGTGGGCGTGGGCGATGTATCAAGCGGGGAGCTGATGGGTATGCGGGTGAACATGGAGGTCAACGGCGAGGACCGGACCGCCGACGACGTCTGGGAAGGCGAGAGCCTGCTCTACGTGTTGCGCGAGCGGCTGGGGCTGCCGGGCTCGAAGAACGCGTGCGAGCAGGGCGAATGCGGCTCTTGCACGGTGTTCCTCGACGACGTCGCGGTGTGCTCGTGCCTGGTGGCGGCCGGGCAGGCGCACGGGCGCCGGGTGCGCACGGTCGAGGGGCTGGCCGACGGCGATGACCTCGACCCGGTGCAGCGCGCCTACGTCGAGGCGGGGGCGGTGCAGTGTGGGTTCTGCACGCCCGGGCTGATCGTGGCCACGCACGACCTCATCCAGCGGATCCCGTCGCCCAGCGACGCCGAGATCCGTGAGTCGCTGGCCGGAAACCTCTGCCGCTGCACCGGCTACGAGAAGATCCTCGACGCGGTGCGGCTCGCGGCGTCCAGGATGGAGGGCGCCTCGTGAGAACCGTCATCGAGGGCGCCGCGATCGCCACCGTCGACGCGGACGGCACCGAGTACACCGACGGGCACGTCGTCGTCAACGGCGGCCTGATCGAGTCGGTCGGCTCCGGACCGGCGCCCGCCGACCTGCCCGCCGACCACCTTGTCGACGGCCGCGGCTGCCTGGTCACCCCCGGCTTCGTCAACACCCACCACCACCTCTACCAGTGGGCGACCCGGGGCATGGCCCAGCAGTCGGACCTGTTCGACTGGCTCGTGCGCCTCTACCCGGTCTGGGCGGGCCTCGACGAGGACATCACCCGCGCGGCCGCCGCGGCGGGCCTGGTCCGACTGGCGCGCACCGGGTGCACCACCGCCGCCGACCATCACTACATCTTCCCCAGCGGTGTCGGCGACCTGCTCGGCGCCACGGTCGACGCCGCGCAGACCGTCGGCATCCGGCTGCACGCGGTGCGCGGCTCGATGGACCGCGGCACGTCGGCGGGCGGGCTGCCGCCGGACTCCCTGGTCGAGGACACCGCCGACGCGCTCGACGGCACCGGCGAGGCCATCGCCCGCTGGCACGACGCCTCGCGCGGCTCGTTCGTCCGGATCGCGGTCGGGCCGTGCTCGCCGTTCTCGGTCAGCGCGGACCTGATGTCCGGCGCGGCCGAGGTCGCCAGGGCCGCGGGCGTCCGGATGCACACGCACCTCGCCGAGACGGTCGAGGAGGAGAAGCAGTGCCTGGCCGAGTACGCGTGCACGCCGGTCGAGTACGCCGAGCGGCTGGGCTGGATCGGGCCGGACGTGTGGCTCGCGCACGGCGTGCACCTGTCCGACGGCGCGATCCGCACCCTCGGTGCGAGCCGGACCGGGATCGCGCACTGCCCGACGTCGAACTCGCGGCTGGGCGCGGGAATCGCGCGCGTCGCCGACATGCTCGCGGCCGGTGTGCCGGTCGGCCTCGGCGCCGACGGCGCCGCGTCCAATGAGGACGGCGGGCTGGGCGGGGAACTGCGTCAGGCCATGTACTTGGCGCGCCTCCGCGACGGCGCGGGCGCCCTCGACGCCCGGCGCGCGCTGTGGCTGGCGACCATGGGCGGCGCGGCTTGCCTTGGCAGGCAAGAGGAACTGGGCTCGCTGGAGCCGGGCAAGCTCGCCGACGTCGCCATGTGGCGGCTGACCGGCGTCGAGCACGCGGGCATCGCCGACCCGGTCGCCGCCATGGTGTTCGGGTCGCTGCCGCCGCTGGCGCTGCTGCTCGCGGGCGGCCACGCGGTGATCGAGGACGACGAGTCCTGCCTGGTCACCGAGTCGGACGTGGCAGGCGACCTGGCCGTGGCGAGCGCCCGCCTGGCGCGCAAGGCCGGGCTGCTGCGATGACCCAGTCTGCGGTGGAGATCCGCGGCGGCGTCGGCCAGAGCCCGACCCGCCCGGACGGCGGCCTCAAGGTCAAGGGCGAGTTCGCGTACTCGTCCGACCTGTTCGCCGACGAGATGCTGTGGGGCGCCACCCTGCGCAGCCCCCATCCGTACGCGCGGATCAAGCTCATCGGCGTGGGCGGCGCACTGCGCATCCCGGGTGTGCACGCGGTGCTGACGCACGCGGACGTGCCGGGGCGCAACCGGTACGGCCTCGAACATCCCGACCAGCCCGTGCTGGCCGAGGACGTGGTCCGCTACCAGGGCGAGCCAGTCGCCATCGTCGCCGCCGACCACCCGGAGACCGCCCGCCGGGCGGCCGCGGCCATCGAGGTCGAGTACGAGGTCTTGGACCCGGTGACCGACGCCGCCGCGGCCCTGCGCCCCGACGCGACGGTGCTCCATCCGGCCCACGAGACCGGCAACGTCGTGCGGCACGTGCGGATCCGGCGGGGCGACCAGAAGCTGCGCGCCCCGGTGGTCGTCACGGGCGAGTACACCGTCGGGATGCAGGACCAGGCGTTCCTCGGCCCCGAGTCGGGCCTCGCGGTGCCCGCGGAGGACGGCGGGGTCGACCTGTTCGTGGCCACCCAGTGGCTGCACGTCGACCAGTCCCAGGTGGCCGAGTCGCTCGGGCTGCCGCCGGAGAAGGTCCGGATCACCCTGGCGGGCGTCGGCGGCGCGTTCGGCGCGCGCGAGGACCTGTCGATGCAGGTCCACGCGTCGATGCTGGCGCTGCACACGGGCAAGCCGGTGAAGATGGTCTACGGGCGTGAGGAGTCGTTCTTCGGCCACGTCCACCGCCACCCGGCGCGGCTGACCTACGAGCACGGCGCCACCGAGGACGGCAAGCTCCTCTACGTCAGCGCCCGCATCCTGCTCGACGGCGGCGCCTACGCCTCCAGCACGACCGCTGTCGTGGCGAACGCGGCGACTCTGGGTGTCGGGCCGTATGAGGTCCCGTCCGTCCACATCGACTGCTATGGCGTCTACACCAACAACCCGCCGTGCGGCGCGATGCGCGGATTCGGTGCTGTGCAGGCGTGTTTCGCCTATGAGTCGCAAATGGACAAACTGGCAGCGGCGGTCGGGCTCGACCCGGTCGAACTGCGGGTGCGCAACGCGGTGCGCGAGGGTTCCACGATGCCTACCGGGCAGGTGATCGACTCCGCGGCTCCGGTGGTCGAGTTGTTGCGGTTGGTCCAGGAGAAGCCCATGCCCGCGCCTGCGGCCGACGACCTGCGCGAGATGCCCGGCGGCGTCTCCAACACCACGCATGGCGAAGGCGTGGTTCGGGGCGTGGGTTACGGCGTCGGCATCAAGAACGTCGGGTTCTCCGAAGGCTTCGACGATTACTCGACCGCGCGGGTGCGGCTGGAGGTGGTGGCGGGGGAGCCGGTGGTGTCGGTGCACACCGCGGCCGCCGAGGTCGGCCAGGGCTTGGTCACCTTGCAGGCCCAGATCGCCCGGACGGAGCTGGGCGTCTCGAATGTGACCGTGCTGCCCGCCGATACGTCGGTCGGTAGCGCGGGTTCCAGTTCGGCTTCACGGCAGAGCTATGTCACGGGCGGCGCGGTGCGGGCGGCTTGCCAGGCCGTGCGGGCGTCGTTGGAGGAGATGGGCTCGGGCGACATCGTCAGTGTGCTGGGGGACCGGGTCATCGAGCACACCGTCGAGTGGCGCCACCGGCCGACTGAGCGGCTGGACGAACACGGGCAGGGCGCGGCCCACGTGCAGTACGCGTTCGCGGCGCATCGGGCTGTGGTGGACGTGGATGTCGAACTCGGCCTGGTGCGCGTTGTCGAGTTGGCGTGCGCGCAGGATGTCGGGAAGGCGATGAACCCGCAGGCTGTGGTGGGTCAGATCCAGGGTGGATCGGCGCAGGGACTTGGGCTGGCGGTGATGGAGGAGATTCAGGTCGTGGATGGGAAGGTGCGGAATCCGTCCTTCACCGACTACCTGATCCCCACGATCCTCGACATGCCGCCGATGCCGATCGATGTGCTGGAACTGGCTGATCCGCACGCCCCCTACGGCCTGCGCGGCATCGGCGAGCCGCCCACGATCTCGTCCACCCCGGCGATCGTCGCTGCCATCCGTGCGGCCACCGGCTTGGCGCTGACCAGGGTGCCGGTGCGGCCGGAGCACATCACTGGGACGTAGGGCCGCTGGGGTGCCTGTTTGGGTGGTTCGCCTTGATCTGGGGACCCCGCCAAATGGGCCGTTTGCACCGGATCTTGCGTGTGTGGGTGGTCCGGCCGGGTTCCAGAAGTGGCGGTTGAGGCATAGCGTTCCCACCGAGGGTTCTACGTGGGAGAGGTTGAGATGGCAGAGCGCATCGAGTTCACCGCGGGTGACGTCCCGCTCGTCGGCACCCTTCGGGTGGCGGACAACGCGGTCGGGGCGGTAGCGCTGAGCGGGCCGTTCACCGGCGTCAAGGAGCAGGTCGTCGGCACCTACGCCGAGCGGCTGACCGAAGCGGGGTTCACCACCCTCGCCATCGACCACCGCGGGTTCGGGGAGAGCGGCGGCAGGCGGGGGCATGAGGACACCCAGGGCAAGCTCGCCGACCTGCGCGCCGCGGTCGACGTGCTCGCCGGCCACACAGACCAGATCGGCCTGGTCGGGGTGTGTCTCGGCGGTGGCTACGTCATGCGGGCCGCGGCGACCGACCCGCGGGTCAAGGCCGTCGCGGGCATCGCGGGCGCCTACAACAGTCCGGCCTTCTTCGCCCAGGGCATGGGCATCGACAACTACCGGGGTGCGCTCGCGTCCTTCCTCGCGGGCTACGACGACCTCATCCCGGCCGTCGCCCCGGACAACGGTGAGGCCGCGATGGCGGGCGACGAGCCGTACTCCTACTACGGCACCGAGCGCTCCACCGCCGAGCATTGGCGCAACGAGGTCACCCGCGGGTCCCTCCACTCCCTGATGACCTTCGACGCGCTGGGGGCCGCCGACCTGCTGGGGGCCACACCTCTACTCGTCGTCCACGGCAAGGTCGACGCCTATTGCTCGCCCGAACTGGCTAGTCAACTGCACGCGCGGGCGGCGGGGGAGAAGGAGATCGTGTGGCTCGACGCGACCGAGCACGTCGACCTCTACGACATCGAGCCCTACGTCACCCAGGCGGTCGACGTGACCACGGCCTTCCTGGCCAAACACCTGGTCACACAGGGTTAAGATCAACTTAACAAGGTTGACCCGAATGGACGATAGGGGTTGTCAGTAGTCTGGCCCAGACCATTCCCCCCATTCCGAGGTTGAATCGTGACTGACACGGCGAGCTGGGTTCCCGAAGGCGTGAACACGGAACTGCCCAGCGCGGCTCGGGTTTATGACTATCTGCTTGGCGGCGGCCACAACTTCGCGGGCGACCGCGCGCTGGCCGAGAAGCTCGTGACGATGGTCCCGGCGCGGGACATGGCCCGGCTCAACCGCGCGTTCCTGCGCCGGGCCGTGCTGTTCCTGCTCGACCAGGGCATCACCCAGTTCCTCGACCTCGGCTCCGGCATCCCGACGGTCGGCAACGTCCACGAGGTGGCCCAGGCGGTCAACCCGGACGCCAAGATCCTCTACGTCGACTACGAGCCCGTCGCGGTGGCCCACAGCGAGCTGATGCTGGAGGGCAACAAGAACGCGGCGGTGCTGCAGGCCGACATGCGCGAGCCGGAGAAGATCCTTGAGTCGACCCAGGCCCGCGCCCTGCTCGACCTCGACAAGCCGCTCGGGCTGCTCATGGTCGGCGTCGTCCAGTTCATCCCCGACACCGACGACCCGTGGGCGCTCGTGGCCCGCTACCGCGAGGTGATCGCGCCGGGCAGCTACCTGGCGATGTCCGCCTTCACCTGGGACAACGCGCCGGAGGGCATGAAGGGCGCCGTCGAGCTGTTCCGCAACAGCCAGGACCCGATCTTCCCGCGCACCCGCGAGGAGATCACCCGGATGCTCGACGGGCTCGAACTGGTGGAGCCCGGCCTGGTCTACACGCCGCAGTGGCGGCCGGAGCGTCCCGAGGACGAGGCCGACGCGGAGCGGTCGAACCTCTACGCCGGAGTCGCCCACAAGCCGGGCGGCGCCCCGACCGACTGAGCCCGAAACCCGCGCTGCGTGGGTCTCGAGTGGCGGAGAGTACCCGATCGGGTGCACAGTGGCAGCCGTAGTGCGACTGGTGGCACCCGTGGCCCCGCGGTGCGCGCGGCTCAGCTGATTCACCCCAAGGACGCCCGAGATGACCAGCCAAGCGGACGGTTCCCATGGACCGTGCTGAGCTGGCCAGGAGATGGGCGACCGCGCTCAACCGGATCGCCTATGTCGCCCGTTCGCGTGACGACATCGAAGACCAACTGGGTGAGCTGGTCGCCCGCCTCTCGGGGTGCCTGCGCCCCGGCGCCGACCTGACGGCCGCAGGCGGCGTCGGCCGCGAACTGGTCGAGACGGGCTTCACCCACGCGGGCTGCCTGCGGCTGTCCGTGGAGGTCCTCGGGCCCGGGCTGTCCGAAGTGGAGGGTGTGCCGACCAAGCGGGTCGTGCCCGCGCTCGCGGCGCTGTCCGAGGGCTTCACCGTGGCCACCCGCGAGCGCCTCTTCGCCGACCAGGACGACATCCGCGGCGCCTTCGCCAAGGCCAAGGAGAACGTCGAGCGCGACCTGCAGGCCAGCGAGGCGCGCTTCCAGGACGTCTTCGCCACCTCCGCGCTGGGCATGCTGATCACCGACCTCGGCGGCGGCGTCGTGCGCGCCAACGAGGCCATCGAGCAGATGCTGGGCTACCGGCCGGGCACGATGTTCCGCAAACGCCTCGACACCATCTTCCATCCCGACGAGGCCCGCTACCTGCGCTCCCGCTACGTCGAGCTCGTCAACGCCGAGTACGAGTCCGTCCGCGAGCGCACCAAGTTCCTGCGCGCCGACGGCGAGATCGCGTGGGTGCGGGTCGCGGTCACCCTGCTGCGCGACCGCGACGGCACCGCCGACCACCACGTGACCATGGTCGAGGACGTCTCCGACCTGCACCTGATCGAGCAGCGGCTGAGCTTCCAGACCACCCACGACCTGCTCACCGGCCTGTCGAACCGGCAGTCGTTCGAGAGCAAGCTGGAGGAACTGCTCATCGGCGGCCCGATCACGGTGTTCCACATCCGACTCGACGACCTCGCCTCGGTCAACACCGGGCTGGGCAGGGACGCGGGCGACCGGCTCCTGCTCGTCAGCACCAGCAGGCTCAAGTCGGTCATCGGCGAGCAGGCGATTCTGGCCAGGCTCGCCGGCGACGAGTTCGCCTTCGCCGTGCGCGGCACCCCCGACGTCGCCGCGCTCGCCGCCGAACTCAACGACACCCTCGCCGAGGCGACCTTTGTGGACGGTGAGGGCGTCGCGACGACGGCGACGATCGCGGTGTACCCGGCGCCCGCGGTGACCGACCCGACCGAGGTGCTGCGCGCCACCGAGACCACCCTGCGCAGGCTCAAGGCACAGGGTCGCAGGCAGTGGGGCCTGGTCGACCCGTCGGTCGACGACCCGCTGCGCACCCAGTCCCGCCTCGCCGCGGCCATCCCCGGCGCGTGGGAGAACGGGGAGTTGGCGCTGGACTACCGGCCGGTCGTCGACCTGTGCTCGGGCGGGCTGGTGGCCGTCCAGGCGCTGCTGAGCTGGGACAGCCCCACCCACGGCGAGTTCGACCACGCCTGCTGCCGCGCGATCCTCGCCGAGTCCGGCCTTGGCGTCCCGGTCGACCAGTGGGCGCTCGCGGGCGCGGCGGAGCGGGTGGCCGAACTGCGCGAGAAGCCGGAGTTCCGGCTGTACGTCGAGCTGTCGCCGGAGCTGTCGGCCGACCCGGACCTGATCCGCACGGTCCGCCGGTCACTGACCCCGGAGTGGACAACGCTGGGTTTCCCGATGGCGGCGCTGGCGGACAGCCAGGCCGAGGACAACCTCGACGTCCTGCTGGACCTCGGCATCCAGGTCGTCCTGACGGACTTCAGCGGCGAACTGGCCGCGGTCGAGGACTACGCGGTGCACGGCGTCCGGCTCGCGGAGAGCGTCGTGACGAGGGTGGGCGCGACCCCGGACCCGAAGTCGCTGTTCGTGCGGTCGTTGGTCGACCTGATCCCGATGCTGCGCTCGGCGGGCCACAGCGTGCTGGTCCCCGGCGTCGACACCGCGGCGCAGGCCGCCTGGTGGACGACGGCGGGCGCGGACCTCGCGGTCGGCGCCCACTTCGGTCAGCCGGACTCCCTGGAGAGCCTGCTGCCTTAGGCGTGGAGCCGCCTGCCCGACGGTGTCAGGCGGCTACCGCGACCGACTCGAGCGCGGCGACGCCCGCGCTGGTCAGCACGGCGGGGACGAGCTGCCCGAAGGGCCCGTCGCCCGCGGCGATGAAGCCGTCGTGGGTCAGCACGTGGGCGCTGAACTGGTCGCAGCAGGGCATCCCGTCGATGTACAGGTCCGGCTCGCGGCCACAGCTGATCTGCGCCCGCCCAGCGGCGACGGCGCGCAGCATGGCCAGTGCCCGATGACTCAGTTCGTGCGGTTCGCTCGACATCTCTGGTTCCCCCCTGCGGTGGAGACTTCGTTTGTGGTGCTGCTTTGGATGCTTGACCCCGTCACTTGGTTGCATCGGAAGCCACACCGGTCGATGTTACAAAGCGTGACCAAAACGCGTTGTACATCTTGTTAGAGACCGCAGGTGTGTGAGCAGATACTTGTTTACGGGCGCTGATCGGGGGAGTTCAGCCCGAAGAGGATCCGCCGCATGACGTCGGGATCGGTCGTCATCGGCTCCTCAGGAGCCACCTGCCGCGCCGCCTGCGAAGGCTTGCGCTGCCTGCGGGGCAGGGGTACCGCGGAGGCACTCATCCCACTGGGCAGCGCCAACGCACACCAGACGACGTAGCGGCCGGGCCCGATCTGCGTCGTCCCGGTCCGGTGGACCCCGGGGATCGCGGGCGCGGCGACCGCCCGCGGCGTCTCGACCTCGAAGATCAGATCCGCCCCCGAGAGCCGCACCCGCGCGGTGACCATCCCGGGCGTCGCCGGATTGGCGGTGGAAACGACCGCCTCGGTGATGACCCTGGCCGCCTCGGCGGCGGTGTCACGCATGTCGCGGAGAGACCACTCGGTGAGGGAGAACCTGACAAACATCTCCGCACACCCGACCGCGCTCGGCATGGCGACCAGCTGCAGGTCATCGACCTGTTCGGTCCGGTCGTTCATCGGCCTCTCCCTCCACGCGTGCGCAAGATGGTGCCATGGGCCCTCACCCGACCGTGAGCCCGGGCAGGATCTTTCACTCCCCGTGTGCGGCTGTTCCGGCACCGTGACCAAGAAGTTCGTGCCAAGGTGACAAACATGCCGCAGCCTTCCCCTTGTTCCTGGGGTCTGCGCGTCGACGCTAAGTGCGGGCCAGCCGAAGCGTGATGTGTCGAAGCTCGACACCGGCCACTTCGGCGATGAGCTGGTGCCGTTGCTTCTCACCATCACTGAGTCGAGTTCCCTGGGGAGAGGTGATGACGATGATGGGTTCAGCCCCGCCATCGACGCGCGCGTTTATCGCGGCCCACACGAGGTCGGCGAGCTTGGTGGCGGATCCCCAGATCATCAGGGCGTTTGCGCCCGGTCCACGGACTAGACAGCGGTTGGGTTTGACCTCCAAAGTATCGGCGTCTGACCGCCATTCTTGCCCGATGGCCTGGCGGGCGATCTCGTCCATGCCGGGGTACTGATGCGCCGTGAACTGCGCGTATGAACCGATGCCGTGTCGCGCTCGCGACAACTCCTTGATCGGGCCGTCCTTGATCCACACTCGGATCCGATCACGTTCGATGAAGCGTCCCAACTTGCCACCGATGAGCGGGTCGTCGATCCAGCGCACGTAGTACTCCGAGCGCTCACGCAAGGACATGCCATCCCAGTCGAGTTCGTCAACCTGTCGGTAGATCTCGGTGATAACTTCTCGACGGATATCGTCATCGATAAAGCTCATATGATTCATCCCCCAAAGGCGGCCGGGTCGGGAAACTGGAGTCGGCTGTCCTCCAGTGACGTCTCAAGACTCGCCGCGTCTTTGATCCATTCGCGCATCAGGCTCTCTGCTCGCTGGTCGGCGAATTCGAAGGTCGTGCCACGCTCTGCGAGGCGTAAGGTTTCGACTTCGTCTTCGGCGATCTGTTGGCGGATGTTCAGGATAGCGGCGACACGACGGATGTCGCTGACGAAGTCCAGAACCTCGACGTGCGATTTACCGTCCCGCAGGCGCAGGCCGCGGCCAAGCTGCTGGATGAAGATCCGGCGGCTGTGTGTAACTCTTGCGAAGCAAAGGATGTTCACGTCCGGCACGTCGACGCCTTCGTTGAGGATGTCGACGGCGGTGAGAATGGGTGTCTTTCCGCTGCGGAAGGCCATGAGTCGAGACTGACGTTCCCGCTTGCTCAGGCCCGCGTGCACGGCGAGCGCCCCTCGCCACTGTGGTACTTCACCGAGAAGCGCTGCGAGCCGCTCGGCGTGTTCGATGGTGCGGCAGAAGACCAATGCGCGAGGCCGCTGAGTGCGCGCCCAGACTTCCTTCAGCTGCTCACGTACGCCTTCGTCTCGCTCGGGTAGGAAGAGACGGGCATTGAGGTCCTTGATCGAGTAACTATGATCGCTGATGCCGCGGACGAAGTCCCAATCGATATTGTCCGAGTACAATCGGTAGCGGACCTCGGACAGGTAGCCCAGACGCATGCCGTCTTCGATGCCGAGTGTGTAGCTAGGCTCTCCGAATCGCTTACGGATGTCGAAGCGGTCACCGCGCCACGGAGTAGCGGTGACGCCAAACTGCCGACTGACGCGAAGGATATCGAGGAGTTCGGCCAATTGGCCGTCCTCTGCGACATGATGGGCCTCATCGACCATGACTAGAGCCGGGCGGTAGCCAGCGCGGGCATAGGAGAGCGCGCTGGCAGTCGTGGCGCAAGTGACGCCACGCAGGTCGTCTGGGCGGTGATCACCCGTCAAAAGCTGGGTACGCACCGACTTGGGCAAGTGGTGCCACATCGCACGTTCGAGCTGGTCCACCAAGTCCTTGGCCGGTGCGACGATCAGGACTTTGTCCTGCGGATGCTCTCGCAGATGGTGATTGATGGCTTCGCCACCGACAACGGTCTTCCCGAGGCCAGTCGCCAGGACCAGCAAAGCCCGGTCGGCACTCTCGAGGTCGCCGAGAACTTCTCGCAGAGCGAGGTCTTGGTATGGGCGCAGCGAACGGGCAGGGAGCCGCTCCGTTGTGAAGCGGTTGTCGGCGTAAAGGTCATTCAGCTCCTGACCCGACCATAGTTCGACCCGCATTCCGACTGCGGCGAGACTGTCGCGACGCCTGCGGGTGACCGGACCGAAGCGACTGTTGGTCACCACGACGGCATGGTCTGCGCTGTAGTGTGCTTTGGCCGCCAGAACTTCATCGATTGCGGTCGGTGGTACCGCCGCGCCAGCCTTCCACTTGGCCTGAAATACCCATAGACGTTCCTCCCGGGTGGCGAGGATGTCACCGCCTTGGTCGTTCGGGCCGTCGATATTGATGACATCGGTAAAGCCGAGGTGCAGCGCGAGGCGCTCTATTTGGCGCGTAAAGCCATGCGGTCCCAATGCGCGAAGGAACTCCGGGGCGGTGAATGAGGTGTTCAAAACCTCACACCGATCCGGCGACGCTGTCGTCGAGTATGTCGAAAGTGATCCGCGCCAGCGACAACTCTAGGCGTGTTTTCGTCCCGGGCTCTGCCAGGAACTCACCCACGACCTCGAGCGGTCGGACGGTCTGCGTGACCTGACGGTCTTTGACCGCGGTGTCGGACCAGCCACTCCACGATGTCCTGAACACGGCTCCGTCCAGAAAGCGAGACGGGTGCGCTCGGACGACGGCCGCGATCCCGGCCGCGTCGAGATGAGCGACGAATGCCCCGTTCTTTAGCACTGTGGGCCAGTCCAGGGCGGCGTTCGATCGCCCGGCATCGCGCTCTGCGCGCTGCCTGACTTCATCCGGAAGTGCCTCCCACAGTTCGCCAGCCATCGGCCCAACGATTGGCGCCATCAGCTCGCGTACTCGGCCCAGCAGGGAGTCCGCACGGTCACGCAAGGCCGATTCGGTCACCCTCTGGTCAGGGAACTGGCGCGTGACCTCGGCCGTGACCGCGGTGATCTTCTGTCCGTCCGGTGCGAAGGCGAGCAACGTCTGGGCGATCTCCATCAGCGCGTAGTCTCGCGGATCGCGTCCGTACTCGCGGAAAACAGGGTGCTCGCCGTTGACGAACACCTCCAGATTCACGCCTCTGCCCATACGAGTCAGGGAGGGAACCTGCTGGGCTTGGTCATCCAGCAACGGAGTCCGCGTGTCGAACACTGTCACGAACCTGCGCCCTAGTCGGGGAAGAGTCACTTCACCCGTTAGATCGACGACTTGGCGTGCGTCGGCGCGGTATCGCTCGAAACGTTCGTCTTCAGTCTCCATGATCTCACGAGCGGGTGGCGGTGCGGATGGGGACAGCGGGGTCGCGCGGTCCGGCTGGATTCCCGTGGTTGGACTCAGACCAGTTCGGCCAGCCAATGAATCGCCGCTTTCGTCGGGCGCTTTCGACCGTGCCAGCGTTCCGCCGTTCTCCCGGGCTTCATCGTGGGCCAAGACTGCCTGATACCAGATCTCGTCGGAGAGAAACTCCGGGTACTTACCGGAATGGAATTTTCCGCCCCATTCGCGGGTCGCGTCATGGATTGCCGTCCTCCCGTTTCCGGGGGTAAGACTTTCGGCTCCCGGCCGGTTTTCTTGATAGCCCTTGAAGATCTCTCCAAGAGGGGAGGAGTTTAGCGGATACCCTGCCGCAGCAGCCTTTTTCGGCCGCATCGGCCCTTCTCCGCGCAGTGCGATGACCGCCTGACGCCAGTCGCGGCTCTCCCGGTTGAAGTCAGTCTTCTGATAGCCTACTGGGACGTGATCGAGATGGATCTCGCCTACGATGCGACCCTGGGTGGCGGGAATGTCGACCGGGTATTCAGGGTACTGCGATCCGTCATCGGGATTCTCCCACACAAACAGCGATCGGTCTCCGGTTCGGATTTTCCGACCATTACGGAGAAAATCGATCCCATAGTCGGTCTCGTCCAAATATCGCTGGACGCCGAACCAGCCATGTATCCGACGTTCGCTCAGCCGCATGTCATCGCTGTCGCACTGTGCGCATCGGTCGAGGTCAAGGTCGGGATTCTGCCAATGGCCACATTTCATGCAGGCCAATGCGGCCGCCATCCGGATGTCGACCGACTTCACTGCGGGAATCTCTCTACCTTGTTTGGTTACTGTCCGCGAAGATGACCAAACGCAGGGCAGCCTCGGTGAAACGGTTTTGCCGTTTACCTTCAGCCGGAAGCCACGTCCTGCCATTGGACCGTCAGGAACACCCGGGATGGGGCTCGCGCCGCGTAGAAGGTACGAATAGACCCGGCCTAGATCCCCGCGGATTTGAGTGTGTCGATGAGTCTTCTTCAAATCGTCGGCGATCTCGGCTCGGAGGCGCCGGACGATCACCTCGGTACCATGTTCGGTCAGATCCAGCTTTGGTTCACGACGAAGCGGAGTCCTGAATGTGTCATTCTGTTGCAGGCGTCGCAAGTCGATCTCGACGACTAACCAATCGGCGTCGCCCGCTCGAGTCGTTCGCACTTCGGTTTGGTTGCCCAGCCGAGCCGTGGCGATATTGAAGCCCATACCGAACAATCCGAGACTGCCGTAACGTCGCTTGCCGCTGTACCCGGCCTTCAGAGCGTTCTGAAGCATCTCCGGGCTCATTCCGCGCCCATTGTCTTGCAGGCTGACGACCGGGTCGTAATCGGACGCCTTAGGTAGGGTGATCCACACCTCCTGTCGTTCGCCGGGATCTGGATCCGCGAGAAAATCGTCGAAGGAGTTGTCGATTAGCTCCGCCAGGCACTGCCAGGGCTTATAGGGGATGTCACCCAGTGCCTCCAACAACTGCGGAGAAGGCGTGAGGTCTACTTCCTCGAACGAAGACCCGTCGGTGTCGGTCGGCAAGGCGTTGCTCCCGTCAGAGGTGGACGTTGGGCCCGATCCGCCCTAAGTAAGATATTGCATGGTACCGACAACTACGGCTGCTTGGGAGACCCGGCCCCGGGGGCGCAGCGTGAGTGAGTTACTTTCGCGTTGGCAGGGATCCGCCACCTCACGGCTCGGTCTAACGAGCGAATCGTCGATTCTCACAGAATGACCAAGTGAGTACACGCTGCCGAATTGGTGTCGACTAAGTTCGACGATCTGGTCGTCGCTCACTGAGCAGTTGACCGCCGCAGTCGTTCAGTTCGGACCTCATGGAGTCGCGCCTCGACGCGCTCGGCCGCCAAGGTGGGGTTCTCGTGCTCCCAGATACGGATTACGTGCCAGCCCGCAGCTCGCAGAATCTCGTTGGTCTCGATGTCCCGCGTGCGGTTACCGGCGATCTTCTCGCTCCAAAATTCCGCCTTCTTGACGGCGGGACGGTAGTGCTTGGGGCAGCCGTGCCAGAAGCAGCCATCGACGAAGATCGCCACCCGATCGCCCGGGAACAGCACGTCCGCCGTTCGGCGGATCTCTGGAAGCGGCTGGGCGTCGACGCGATAGCGGAGGCCACGCCTATGGAGCAGCCTCCGCAGTGCCAACTCAGGTCTGGTGTCCTTGCGGCGGTTGGCTCGCATGGATGCTCGAACCTCCGGGGAGGACGCCGTCGACTCGGGAGGCAGCGATTCCGCGGCCAGAAGTCCCATGTCCCTGGCGCGTTGCCATGCTTCAGTCAGATTCCTTCCTCTGAAGTCATGCTCGACCTCGCAAACATAGCGTTCCTGGGTCTTGCCATTCTGTGACCAGCGAAGATAGGCGCGGATCCGCCGCGTGCTCCGGTACAGACGTAGACTGATCGAGGCCCGCGCGAACCGCCCGTCGGCCAACGCGACGCTGCGCCGGTTATGTCCTCCCGCGGCGCGGTCCTGTTCGGCCGTCGGTGTCACGCCTCCCCCGCGCCGCTTGTAGGCCCGCTCGGGAGGGAGTCGCGCCTTCCAGTGCTCCTGCCCTTCGGTCCGCGCCATCCGTCGGAATCCCGTCCGTCAATGTCCCGCTGCCGTAAGGGCCTCGGCAACCGCGGTGGCAAAGAACTCGCCGAGTGTCACCGGAACAGCGTTGCCCAGTTGCCTCATCTGCTCGCCGCGTGGGCCGGATCCGAGCCACGCGTCGGGGAACGTCATCACCCGCGCGGTTTCGCGCACCGTCATGTAGCGGTGGCGGTACGTCCAGCCGTCAGCTGCCTTGGGATCGCGAATCCGCTCATCGAGCAGCATCACGGATTCGCCGCCAGGCACGCCGTGTACGCCTGCCTTGACCGTCTTCGCTGGTTGATCGAGTTCGTTCGGCGTATGCCCCTTGTATATGCGCGCACCGGGCCATCCGATGTGATCGACGATCCCAACACTCTTACCGAAGTCATACTTCTCATCGAGGCGGCTCAGGTCGACCGGCGGCAGCGGGGGTAGCTTGACGTCGGTACCGAAGCCCGCGATGGCGTCCCGCAGCGTACGCCAGGGCTGGCAGTCGTCTTCTTTGATCACCTTGGGCAGCCGCGCCTGAACCCGGTCGCGGACGTGATCTGGCACCGAGTGACGCCGCCAGTATGGGCCGTCCTCGTCCCGCATGGAACGCAGGAGAGCGGCCTCGGAGAATTTCGGCGTCCTCACGTACTTGGTGAACGTCTCAACGTCGACACCTAGGTCCGCCCGGAAGGCGACGAGAACGACGCGGTTCCGCACCTGCGGTACCCCATAGTTGGCGGCGTTGACCGGCATCATCACTACTTTGTAGTGGTCGGGGTCACTGTCCTCATCGGACAGTTTTCGGAGAATTCCGGCCAGGTGGGCGTCGTGGTCCTGCCACTTCGCCTCGCTATCGCGCTTCTCGAAAGGTAGGCGAAGTTCGTTCTGGATGTACTGGAAGTACTCGGCGAATGACGGACGGAGGAGACCCCGCACGTTCTCGCAGATGACGGCTTTCGGACGAATCTCGCGGACAGCTTTGAACATCGCGGGGAACATGTTGCGCTTGTCCTCATCGCCCTTGGCCACGCCGCCCGCGCTGAACGGTTGGCAGGGTGGCCCTCCGGCGAGAACGTCGACCTTGCCCTCGAGGGCGCTCAAGTCAAGATCGCGCACGTCTCCCGGGAAGAGGGGGGCTGGTTGGCCTGGTTCCGGTGGTTCGGGCCTGGTCGCCTCGATTCGGACCAGGCCATCGACGCCCAGGGTCTTCTTCGCGCTGGCTACCAGGGTCTCGCAGGCGCGGTTGTTAAACTCGTTCAACAGGAGCGGGCGGAAGCCCGCCTGGTGAACGGCCATGGCTAGTCCGCCCCCGCCAGCGAACAGCTCAACACTGGTGCGTGACTCTTCTTTGGCTTGAGGCTGCTCAACCATGGGGGAACCATACCGCGGAGCTGGTGGTGACGGTGTCGTATGTTCGAGCGAGTCGCCAATGGGGTGAACATGGCCGTAGGGTTCATGGTGATCAACGCGGGAAGGGGCTGACGAGTGCGGAAGGCCAAGTCGAGCGGTGGCGCCGACTATCATGCCGACTTCCGGTTGAGTATCACCAAGGCGCTGGGTGATCAGTTGGCGGCCGCGCTGAACGGCTTGGGCAGGGCGTCCCTGGCCGAGGAGAACCTCGCGGCGCTCGATGAACGGCCGGGCGTATATCAGCTGTACCTCGGGGGCGAGTTCGTGTACGTCGGCAAGGCCGATCAGACACTGCCCGGTCGGCTCCGCGATCATTTGCGCAAACTCTCAGGACGGCGCGACGTCGACCTCGCTGACTTCTCCTTTTCCTGCCTCTACGTCGATGAGGACTTCTCGGCTCTCGCTCCGGAGCGGCTGCTCATCAGCCATTACAAGGGGATTGGCAGTATTCCCTGGAATAACAACGGCTTCGGCAACAATGACCCCGGCAGCAAGCGGGACCGTACGATCCTGAAGAAGGATCACTTCGACGTCCTGTATCAGATCGACCTCGACAAGTCTGTCGAGGGTCTGGAGCCGGGGGAGTACACGCTCCACGACTTCCTCAAGGTGCTCAAGAGGGGACTCTTCTACAACTTTCGCTACGACACGCCGCCGCAATCGAAGGTTGCAAAGGTGAGCGTGGTAAAGGTTCGGTTGTCGGCCGATGAGGCCTTTCGTCTGGTCTCAGCGGCGCTTCCGGAGTCGTGGCAGATCACGGCCCTTATGGGCTACGTGATCATGTACGAGGACTCGCCGACCGAGTATAAGAGCGCGTTCCGCTACTACCGAGCCGGGACCGCGATCGAGGCCGAGCCCGTGTCATCTTCTGAGGAGTTGACGGCCGACGATGTAGTCGACGGTGACGGGTGACTCAATCGACTACCGCCTTCTTGGCTATCGCGTGTGCTCGCGGGTCGTAGTGGAGTGAGTCGCGATGCCATCGACCGCAGTTGATTGATGCGTACTCGGACCTGACCTCAAGCTGTTCGTCAAGCTGGCAATCGGGCTCAGCGGAACCTAGTTTCATCGCCGACCGTCAGATCGCGTGGCGGGCAGCCGGTTCGGCCCTCTCAAGTAAGCAGCCCGGTCAGCTCCACAGCCGCCACGACCAAGATTAGGCCGACCACCGCGGCCGATCGCCGGGCGACATCGGAGCTGATCATGGCGAGGAACAGCAAGCAGACCGCCACGGTCGCCACGCTGGTCAGGATGGGGTCGGAGATCTTCAGCCGGATCACCACCGCGGCGAGGCCCAGTGCCGCGAGGACGGTCCGGGTCCACGCCAGCGTCGTCCGTTCCACATGCGCGCTCATCGGGTCAGGATCACGATCAGGACGACCAGGGCCGCGCCCAGCAGCCCGCTGACCACCACCGCCGCCAGCGTCGGCGCAGGCAGCGGTCGGGACGTCCGCATGGCGCGTTCCGTGCGGGCCCAGCGGAACCAGCCACCAGCGGCGGCGAGGGCGCCCAACAGGACCAGGGCGGCGGCCAGCCACCGGCGGGCGGAGTCAGGCACCGGCAGGTCGACCGCGTCCACGACCACCCCGGCGGCGACCAGGGCCAGGCCGGTGCGGATCCAGGCGAGCATCGTGCGCTCGTTGGCCAGGGAGAAGCGGGCGTCGGGCTCGGTGCCTTCGCCGTAGACCTGGCGGGGCCAGCGTTTGTCCATGCCGCTGATCCTGCCCGCTGTGTTACGCGCGGGCCTGGTGACGCGTAACCGGGGGACATGTGATCGCCACCGCGGGACGGCGAAGCGGAAACACATGATCCCTAACTTCGCCGCCATGGATACGGCGAAGTCGACAGAGCGGTATACAGCTCTCCTCGTCGCGAATCGGGGGGAGATCGCCTGCCGGGTCATCCGGTCGGCGAAGGCGATGGGGCTGCGGACGGCGGCCATCTACACCGACGCGGACGCGGGGGCGCCGCACACCGCGCTCGCCGATGTGGCGCATCGGGTGGGCAGTTATCTGGACATCGAGCGGATCGTGGCGCTCGCGGAGGGCGCGGTCCACCCGGGGTACGGGTTCCTGTCGGAGAACGCCGACTTCGCCAGGGCGGTCGGCAAGGCGGGGCTGGTCTTCGTCGGGCCGACGCCGGAGCAGCTCGAACTCTTCGGGGACAAGCACACCGCGCGGGAGGCGGCGCGCAAGGCGGGCGTGCCGCTGCTGCCGGGCAGCGGGCTGCTCGCCGACGTCGGGGACGCGGTGGACGCGGCCGCGCGCATCGGGTATCCGGTGATGCTCAAGGCGACGTCCGGCGGTGGCGGCATCGGGTTGCGGCCCTGCGCAGACGAAGCCGAGTTGCGGGACGCGTTCGACACGGTCGGCAGGCTGGTGGCGGCCAACTTCGGCCGGGGTGGGGTGTACCTCGAACGCTTCATCGAGCGTGCCCGGCATGTCGAGGTGCAGGTGTTCGGGGACGGTCGGGGCAAGGTCGTGGTGCTCGGCGACCGGGACTGCAGTGTGCAGCGGCGCAACCAGAAGGTCCTCGAAGAGGCGCCCGCGCCCGGGCTGCCCGCCGACGTCCGGGCCAGGATCCACACCGCCGCGCGGGAACTCTGCGCCTCGGTGGGCTACCGCAGTGCCGGGACCGTCGAGTTCGTCTACGACGCCGACCGCGGCGAAGTCGCGTTCCTGGAGGTCAACACCCGGCTGCAGGTCGAGCACCCGGTCACCGAGGAGGTCACCGGGATCGACCTCGTCGGCTGGATGCTGCGGCTCGCCCGAGGGGAGAGCGGGTTCCTGGCCGACGTCCCTCCGCGCGGCCACGCGGTCGAGGCGCGCGTCTACGCCGAGGACCCCGTGCTCGACTTCCAGCCGAGTTCCGGCCTGGTCACCCGCGCCGACTTCCCGGCGGGTGTGCGGGTCGACGGCTGGGTCGAGGCCGGGCAGACCGTCTCGACCGCCTACGACCCGTTGCTGGCCAAGGTGATCGCCCGCGGCGACACCCGCGCCGAGGCGTTCGCGAACCTCGCCGCGGCCCTCGACGACACCAGGATCGACGGCGTCCAGACCAACCTCGGCCAGCTCCGCGCGATCTGCGCCGACGCGCGCGTAAAAGCCGTCGAACACTCCACATCGGACACCTTCGCCGACCCCGAGCCGCGGATCGACGTGCTGCGCGGCGGCACGTCGACCACCGTGCAGGACTGGCCGGGCCGCACCGGCTACTGGGAGGTCGGCGTCCCGCCCAGCGGCCCCATGGACGACCGCTCGTTCCGCGCGGGCAACCGAGCCCTCGGGAATCCCGAGGGCGTGCCCGGCCTCGAATGCACCCTCGAAGGCCCCGCGCTGCGCTTCAGCCACGACACCACCGTCTGCGTGACCGGCGCGCCCGCCATCGTCGCGGTCGACGGCGTGCCGGTCGCGCAATGGGAACCCGTCGACCTCCCGGCGGGCGCCGTCCTCGACGTCGCCGCGCCGCCGGGGCCGGGGATGCGCACGTACGTGCTGGTCCGCGGCGGCCTCGACGTGCCGACGTACCTGGGCAGCGCGTCGACCTTCACCGCCGGCGCGTTCGGCGGCCACGGCGGCCGGGCACTGCGCACCGGCGACGTCCTGCGTCCCGGCACGGCTGAACCCCAGCCCGCCCAGGCCGCCGAACCCCTGGATTTCCACGCGCACTGGGAGATCGAGGTCTCCGAAGGCCCGCACGCCGCCCCCGACTTCCTCACCCGCGACGGCCTGGCCCGCTTCTACGAAACCGACTGGACCGTCCACACCCAGTCCGCCCGCAACGGCGTCCGCCTCAACGGTCCCAAGCAGCTCTGGGCCCGCCCGGACGGCGGCGAGGCGGGCCTGCACCCGTCCAACGTCCACGACACGGCCTACTCCATCGGCGCGGTCAACGTCTCCGGTGACACCCCCGTGCTGCTCGGCCCGGACGGCCCCAGCCTGGGCGGCTTCATCTGCCCGGTGACCGTCGTGACCGGCGCGCGCTGGAAGGTCGGCCAGCTCCGCCCCGGCGACACCGTCCGCTTCGTCCCCGTCCCCGAGACCACCGCCGCCGCCCTGCACACCCCCGGCCCGTCGCGGCCGCACGCGCTCGGCAGCGACGGCGACGACGGCGTCCTTGCCCGGGTCGACGACGTCACCTACCGCCGCAGTGGCCACGACAACCTGCTGGTCGAGTACGGCCCGATGACGCTCGACCTCGGCCTGCGGATGCGGGTGCACGCCCTGATGTCGGCGCTGCGGGACGCGGCCCCGGCCGGGATCGTCGACCTGACCCCGGGCGTGCGGTCCCTGCACATCCACACCGATCCCGACGTCCTTCCCCTGCGCCAGCTGCTGGGGCTGCTGCGGGAGATCGAGCCTCCGCCTTGTTCGTCGGTGCCGAGCCGGTCGGTGTGGCTGCCGCTGTCGTTCGACGACCCGTCGATCCACGAGGCGATCGCGCGCTACCAGACCAACGTCCGGCCGGACGCGCCGTGGAACCCGGACAACATCGAGTTCATCCGCCGGATCAACGGGTTGTCCACAGTGGACGACGTGCGGGACATCGTGTTCGCCGCGTCCTACCTGGTCCTCGGCCTCGGCGACGTGTATCTCGGCGCCCCGGCCGCCACCCCGCTCGACCCGCGGCACCGGCTCGTCACGACCAAGTACAACCCCGCCCGCACGTGGACGCCGGAAGGCGGAGTCGGCATCGGCGGCGCCTACATGTGCGTCTACGGCATGGAAAGCCCCGGCGGCTACCAGCTCATCGGCCGCACGGTCCCGATCTGGTCCGGCCTGCGCCAGTACGGGCCGTTCGAGCAGGGCGTGCCGTGGCTGCTGCGGTTCTTCGACCGGGTCCACTTCTTCCCGGTCAGCGCCGCCGAACTGCTCGACTACCGCGCCGACCTGCGCGCGGGCCGCACCAGCCTGGAGATCTCCGACGGCGAGTTCGTCCTGGCGGGCCACCAGCGGTTCCTCGCCGACAACGCCGACAGCATCGCCGAGTTCCAGACCAGGCAGGGCGCCGCGTTCGAGGCCGAGCGGCTGGCGTGGCAGGCGGCGGGGGAGTTCGACCCGCGGCCGGAGCCGGAGCCGCTGCCGCCCGCCGCGGTCACCGTCCCGCCCGGCGGCAGCGTGGTCGAGGCGCCGCTCAGCGCCAGCGTGTGGCAGGTCGACGTGCGACCGGGAGACAACGTCGTGGCTGGTCAGAGCCTGCTTCGGCTGGAGGCGATGAAGCTGGAGGTGGTTGTGCGCGCCCCGGTGGACGGGGTCGTCGCCGACATCCTGGTGACCCCCGGCCAACACCTCGACGCCGGTCACGTGCTCGCCGTGCTGGCTCAGCGGGAGGCGGCGTGAGCGCCGTCGAGCGGGTACGCGCGGCGTATGCCCGCATCGCCGAGGTCGACCGGCCCGAGGTGTGGATCACGCTGCGGGCCGAGGAGGACGTGGTCGCCGAGGCCAAGCTGGTCGACGACCGGGTCGCGGCGGGGGAGCGGCCGCGGCTGGCCGGGCTGCTCGTCGCGGTCAAGGACAACGTCGACGTCGCGGGCCTGCCGACCACCGCGGGCTGTCCGTCCTTCGCCTACCAGCCCGAACGCTCCGCCACCGCCGTCGAGCGGCTCGTCGGGGCGGGCGCGATCGTGCTCGGCAAGACCAACCTCGACCAGTTCGCCACCGGCCTCGTCGGCACGCGCAGCCCGTACGGCGCGGTCCGCAACGCGCTGGACCCCGTCAGAGTGTCGGGTGGGTCCAGCTCCGGATCGGCGGTGGCGGTCGCGCTGGGGATCGCCGACATCGGCGTCGGCACCGACACCGCGGGCTCCGGCCGGGTGCCCGCCGCGTTCAACGGGATCGTCGGGGTCAAGGCGACGCTCGGGCTGGTTCCCACCACGGGTGTCGTGCCCGCCTGCCGGTCGTACGACGCCGTCACGGTCTTCGCGGGCACGCTGACGCTCGCGCAGCAGGCGCTGGCGGTGATGACCGGGCCCGACCCTGCCGACCCGCGCTCCCGCACGTGGCCGCTGGGCGTGCGGCTGGCCGCCGCGCCGGTCGTGGCGATCCCGTGCGACGAGAACCTGGCACCGCTGTCGTTCGAGGCCCGCCGCGCCTTCGGCGACGCCGTGGCGCGGCTGCAGGAACGCGGCGTGCGGGCCGAGGCCGTCGACGTGTCGGGGTTGCTGGACGCGGCGACCCTGCTCTACGACGGCACCTTCGTCGCCGAGCGGCACGCCGCTGTAGGCGACTTCGTCGACACCCGGCCCGCCGACCTCGACCCCAGCGTCGCCGCGATCATCGGCGCCGCCGCGCTGCTCACCGCGCGGGACCACGTGGTCGACCTCGAACGGCTCGACCACCACCGCGCCGCCGCGGCGCGCACACTCGACGGCCGGTCCGCCCTGCTGCTGCCCACTGTCCCGTTCCACCCGACGATCGCCGAGGTCGCCGCCGACCCGATCGGGGTGAACCGGGCGCTGGGCACGTTCACCAATTTCGTGAACCTGCTGGACATGGCCGCCGTCGCGGTCCCGGCGGGCACCGCGGACGGCGGGCCGTTCGGCGTCAGCGTGATCACCCGCGCCTTCGACGACCAGCTCGCCTTCGACCTCGCCGCGCTGTTCACCGGGGAACAGGCGGCCCAGCCCTATCCGGACACCGGGATCGACCTGGTCGTCTTCGGCGCCCACCTGCGGGGCCAGCCGCTCAACCCACAGCTCACCGCGCTCGGGGCGCGGTTCGCGGGCGACGTGCACACCGCGCCCGAGTACCGGATGGTCGCCATCCCAGGCCATCCGGAGAAGCCCGGCATCGTCCACACCGGACCGGAGAACGGTGCCTCGCTGCCCGGCGAACGCTGGACGCTCGCGCCGGCCGCGCTGGGTCTGTTCCTGGCCGCACTGCCAGCACCGATGAGCCTGGGTCAGGTCGCTCTGACCGACGGCTGCTCGGCTGTCGGCTTCCACTGTGACTTCGCCGTCGCCCGCGATTGCGTGGACATCACGTCCTATGGCGGCTGGCTCGCTTATCTCTCCTCCCCGTGAAAGGCATCCCCTTGAACAAAGTCAGATCCCTCGCCGCTCTCTGTGTCATCGCCCTCGCCGCAACCGCTTGCGGCAGCCGAACCGACTCGGGGTCCGGGGGGACCGCGTCGAAGTCCTGTGTGGACACCAGTGGCGACACGGTCAAGGTTGGCTTCCTCAACTCGCTGTCCGGCACGATGGCGATCAGTGAGAAGACGGTCTTCGACTCGCTGAAGCTCGCCGCCGACCAGATCAACGCGGCCGGTGGGGTGATGGGCAAGAAGCTGTCGGTGGTCAGCGAGGACGGCGCGTCCGAGCCGACCGTGTTCGCCGAGAAGGCGACCAAGCTGATCAGCTCCGACTGCGTCGCCGCGGTCTTCGGCGGCTGGACCTCGTCCTCCCGCAAGGCGATGCTGCCGGTGTTCGAGGGCGCCAACGCGCTGCTGTTCTACCCGGTGCAGTACGAGGGCCTGGAGTCCTCGCCCAACATCTTCTACACCGGCGCCACCACCAACCAGCAGATCGTGCCCGCGCTCGACTACCTCAAGGAGAAGGGCGTCAAGTCGATCTTCCTGGTCGGCTCCGACTACGTCTTCCCGCGCACCGCGAACAAGATCATCCAGGCGTACGCGAAGGCCAACGGGATCGAGGTCAAGGGCGAGGAGTACGCCCCGCTCGGCCACACCGACTTCGCCACGATCGTCAACAAGGTCAAGGGATCTGGCGCGGCCGCGGTGTTCAACACGCTCAACGGCGACTCGAACGTCGCGTTCTTCAAGGAGTACAAGAACGCGGGCCTAACCGCAGAGGCGATGCCGGTGGTCTCGGTGTCGATCGCCGAGGAGGAGGTCGGCGGCGTCGGCGTCGACAACCTGGTCGGGCAGCTCACCGCGTGGAACTACTACCAGACCATCGACACGCCGGCGAACAAGACGTTCGTGACCGCGTTCAAGGACAAGTACGGCGCCAACCGGGTCACCTCCGACCCGATGGAAGCCGCCTACACCTCGCTGTTCCTGTGGAAGGCGATGGTGGAGAAGGCGAAGTCGTTCACGCCGGACGACGTGAAGAAGGCCGCGGGCGGGGTGAGCCACGACGCGCCGGAGGGCCCGGTCACGGTCAACGGCGAGAACCACCACATCGCCAAGACCGCGCTGATCGGCAAGGTCGGCGCCGACGGGCTCATCCACACCGAGTGGAGCTCGCCCAAGCCGATCGAGCCTGACCCGTTCCTCAAGGGCTACGACTGGGCGAAGGGCCTCGCGGGCTGACGGTCTCCCGCCGTGCCCGGTCAACTGACCGGGCACGGCGGGCTCCCCCTCGGAAAGGAGTGGGCCTTGGACGCATTGCTGGGCCAGCTGTTCGCGGGCCTCTCGCTGGGGTCGGTGCTGCTGCTGGCGGCGCTCGGGCTGGCGCTGACGTTCGGGCAGATGGGCGTGATCAACATGGCCCACGGCGAGTTCATGATGGCGGGCGCCTACACGGTGTTCGTCGTGCAGGGCGTGATCGCCGACGCCGGGATCGCCCTGGTGGTCGCGATTCCGCTGGGCTTCCTCGTCGGCGGTCTGATGGGGGTGCTGCTGGAGGCCACGCTGATCCACCGGATGTACCACCGGCCGCTGGACACGCTGCTGGTCACGTGGGGTGTGGCGCTGATTCTGCAACAGGTGGCGCGGGACGTGTTCGGGGCGCCGAACGTGGATGTGAAGGCGCCTGCGTGGCTCAGCGGCGGGGTGGATCTCGGGATCACGCAGGTGCCCGCGGCGCGGCTGTTCATCCTCGGGCTCGCGGTGGTGGCGGTCAGCGGGTTGGCGTTGGTGCTGACCAGAACCGCGCTGGGTCGGCGGATCCGGGCGGTGGTGCAGAACCGGGACCTCGCCGAGACCGCCGGGGTGTCGACCAGGGCGACGGACCGGCTGACGTTCTTCATCGGGTCCGGCCTGGCCGGGGTGGCGGGTGTCGCGCTGACCTTGCTCGGGTCGACCGGGCCGACGCTGGGGACCAACTACATCGTCGACGCGTTCCTGGTGGTCGTGGCGGGCGGGATCGGGCAGATCAAGGGCACGGTGATCGCCGCGTTCGGGCTCGGGCTGCTGCAGGCGACGTTCGAGTACTCGACGACCGCGAGCCTGGCGAAGGTGGCGGTGTTCGCCGTCGTGGTGGTGTTCCTGCAGGTCCGTCCACAAGGGATCTTCAGCGTGCGGACGAGGAGCCTGGCATGAGGCGGGAAGCGTGGTCGCTGGCCGGGTTCGGCGTGCTCGGGCTGGCGCTGCTTGTGCTGGCTCCTGCGGTGCTGTCGGACTTCCGGCTGTCGCTGCTGGGCAAGTTCGTCTGCTACGCGATCGTGGCGGTCGGTATCGGGCTGGCCTGGGGCCGCGGCGGGATGCTGACGCTGGGGCAGGGCGTGTTCTTCGGGCTCGGCGCCTATGTGATGGCGATGCATCTGAAGCTGGAGGACGCGGGACCGTCCGGGGTGCCGGACTTCATGAGGCTGTACGGATCCGGCGAGGTGCCGGGGTGGTGGGAGCCGTTCCGGTCGCCTGCGGTGACGCTGGTGGGCGTGGTGCTGATCCCGGCCGTGGTCGCGCTGGGGCTTGGGCTCGCGGTGTTCCGGCGTCGCGTGCGCGGTGCGTACTTCGCGATCCTGTCCCAGGCGCTGGCGGCGGCGTTCGCCATCCTGCTGGTCGGGCAGCAGCAGACGATCGGCGGGACGAACGGGCTCAACGGGTTCCGGTCGTTCTTCGGGTTCAACCTGTACGACCCGGTCAACAAGCGGATGCTGTTCTATATAGCGGCTTCCACGTTGTTGATCGTGCTGCTGATCGCGTGGCAGCTGTATCGGTCGCGGTATGGCGAACTGCTGGTCGCGGTGCGGGATCAGGAGGAGCGGGTCCGGTTCCTCGGGTACGACCCGGCCAACGTCAAGATCGTCGCCTATGTCACGGCGGCGGCGATGGCCGGGGTGGCGGGGGCGCTGTTCGTGCCGATCGTGGGGATCATCTCGCCCGCGAGCGTGGGCGTGGTGCCGTCGATCGCGTTCCTGATCGGCGTGGCGATCGGCGGGCGGGCGACGCTGTTCGGCCCGGTGGTCGGGGCGATCACCGTGGCGTGGGCGCAGACGACGCTGTCGGAGAGCTTCCCGTCGTTCTGGATCTACTTCCAAGGGGCACTGTTCGTGCTGGTCGTGGCGTTCCTGCCCGCCGGGCTGTCCTCGATCCGCCGCCGCAGGGAGGCCGTGTGAACAGCGACTATCTGGAACTGACCGACGTCAGGGTGAGCTTCGACGGGTTCACGGCGGTCGACGGGGTCTCGATGACGGTGCTGCAAGGGGACCTGCGGTTCCTCATCGGGCCCAACGGCGCCGGGAAGACCACGCTGGTCGACGCGATCACCGGGTTGGCGCCCGCGACCGGGTCGGTGATGTTCGGCCGGACGGAGTTGTTGGGGCGCAAGGTGCATCGGATCGCGCGGTTGGGGATCGGGCGCACGTTCCAGACGGCGACGGTGTTCGAGAACCTGACCGTGCTGCAGAACCTGGACATCGCGGCGGGGGCCGGGCGTGGGCCGCTGACGCTGCTGCGGCGGCGGTCGCGGGTGCCTTCGGATGTTCTGGCGGCTTTGGAGGTGGTCGGGCTGGCCGACGTGCGGGACAAGTTGGCGGGGGTGTTGCCGCACGGGCAGAAGCAGTGGTTGGAGATCGGGATGCTGATCGTGCAGAACGCGCGGGTGCTGCTGCTGGACGAGCCGGTGGCGGGGATGAGCGCGCAGGAGCGGGAGGACACCGGCGAGCTGCTGCGGCGGATCGGGGCGGAGCGGACGGTGGTCGTGGTGGAGCACGACATGGACTTCATGCGGTCGTTCGCTTCGTCGGTGACGGTGCTGCACGCGGGGAAGGTGCTGAGTGAGGGGACGGTGGCGGAGGTGCAGGCGGATGTTCGGGTTCAGGAGGTCTATCTGGGCACCGCCGCGGCGCCCTAGAGGTTTGTTCAACAAGTGAGTTGTCGGTTTGTCGGATCGGGGCGTCGCGCCGGGAGTGCGGGACGGACTGGGTGGAGGCGTGATGTTGGAGTTGCGGGACCTGTACGTCGGCTACGGGCGCACGACGGTCGTGCACGGGGTGAGCGTCGAGGTGCCCGCCGGGGCCGTCGTGGCGGTCATGGGCCACAACGGGGCAGGCAAGACCACCCTGCTGCGTGCCGCGGCGGGCCTGCTGCGGCCCACGGCGGGAGCGGTGTTGTTCGACGGCGCCGACGTCACCCGCCTCCGGCCGCACGAGCGGGTCAAACGCGGGCTCGCCTACGTCCCGCAAGGCCAGCAGAGCTTCCCCCAGCTCACCGTCGACGAGAACCTGCGTCTCGTCGCGGACGCGGCCAAGACCGGCAAGCGGGGCATCGCCGACGCCGTCGACCGGTTTCCGGCGCTGGCGCAGGTCATGGGCAGGCGGGCGGGGCTGCTGTCCGGCGGCCAGCGCCAGCAGCTCGCCATCGCGCGGGCGCTGATCACCCGGCCGCGGCTGCTCATCCTCGACGAGCCCACCGAAGGCATCCAGCCCACCGTCGTCGCCGAGATCGAGCGGACCATCACGACCCTCGCCGAGGACCTGGCTGTCCTCCTCGTCGAGCAGCACGTCGGCTTCGCGATCGGTGCCGCAGGCCGCTATTACGTCCTCGAAGCGGGCAGGGTGACCGCGTCCGGCAGCGCCGGGGCCGAGGCGGCGGGCGACATCCGCGCGGCGATGGCGATCTGATGGGCGGTCCGCTGCGCGACCAGGTCTACCTGACCCTGCGCGACGAAGTCCTAGGTGGACAGTGGGCCGCCGCCGACCGGGTCACCGAGCCGAAGCTGGCCGCCAGGCTCGGCGTGTCCCGCACCCCGGTCCGCGAGGCCCTCGCCAGGCTTGTCGCCGACGGCCTGGTCCAGCGCGCCGACTACGGCTACGGAGTGGTGGTGCCGAGCATGGCCACGATCCGCGACCTCTACGAACTGCGCATCGCCGTGGAACTGCGCGGGATCGCGCGCGCGATCGAGAACCCGCAGGTCCGGCACGACCCGGACGCGCTCGCCACCGAACTCGACCACTGGTACGCACTGCGCGCCGACCCGCCCGCGCCCGCGCCGGAGTTCGTCCTCGAGGACGAGCGGTTCCACACCGCGCTGCTCGCCGCGTCGGGCAATCCCGAGCTGGTGTCGGCGCTGGGCGGGGTCACCCGGCGGATCCGCGCTGTGCGGATGTACGACTTCCTGATCGAGGGCCGCATCGAGACCTCTATCGCCGAGCACATCGAGATCATGGAACGCGTCCAGGCCACCGAACTGGACAAGGCGCTGCGCCTCCTCCACGAACACATCGGCGCGTCGCTGGAGATCGTCGTCGAACGGGCCACCCGCGCGCTCACCGCCCGCAACAGCCACGGACCGACCATCGGGTGACCGGCGACACCGCGGGCGGGTGGGCCGACCCGGCCGGTGGTCGTCCTCTGCGAGGGTGGCGGTCATGTTCGACGACGCCGCCGCCCGCGCGGGCTTCACCCTCGACGCCGACCAGCGCCGGGTGGCCGACCGGCTCGCTCGGTTCGGCGGAGACCTGAATGGTGGCGTGTACGTGTGGGGTCCGGTCGGGCGCGGCAAGAGCTGGCTCACCACCGTCCTGTTCGACGCCGTGGGCGCGCGCAAGCGGCGGTTCCACTTCCACGAGTTCTACCGCGAGTTCCACGCCGCCTACGCCCGCCACCGCCACCGGCCACGCGCCGTCGACCACGCCGTGGCCGAGCTGCTGGGCCGGTGCCGCTTCGTCTGCTTCGACGAGTTCCACCTCCACGACCCCGGCGACGCGATGCTGGCCGCCGCCCTGGTCAAGGCGTTGTTCGACCGGGGTATCGCGCTGTTGACGACGTCGAACTATCCGCCGTCGGGACTCATGCCCAACCCGCTCTACCACCACCTCGCCGAGCCCCTGATCTCGTTGATCGAGGCCAGGATGGACGTGGTCGAACTGGCGGGCGACCACGACTACCGCACCGACCACGCCGCCGTCCCGCGCTCCAACTTCGAGCGTGGCCGCTACCTGTGGCCCGGCACCGACGCCCAACTGAGCGAGCTCGGCCTGACCCGCCCGCGCCCCGACGAACGCCGCGTCGTCACAGGTCGGCACCTGCGTGCCGAGGCCGTCCGCGGTGACCTGGTCTGGTTCGACTTCGCCGAACTCTGCGCCACCCCGACCTCGACGGTCGACTACCTCGCCCTCGTCGAGACCTACCCGCGCTGGGTCATCTCCGGCCTGCCCAGGCTCGACGACCGCGACTCGACCCAACGCTTCGCCAACGTCGTCGACGTCCTCTGCGACCGCGACGCCACGCTGGTCCTCATCGGGGCCGAACCGTGGCCCGCACTGGTCGCGTCGGGCGTCCCGATCGACTTCGCCAGAACGGCCAGCAGGCTCGCGCTCCTCTAGCGCAAAGTGCGCCCAAATGTCGCCAGGGGTTTCACGGTCGTTGTGCGGTCGGGGGTGGCGGAGCACCTACTGTCCCCTCAAACGCGCCGACACCGGAGGCTGCCCCACATGACCGAAATGTTGACCGAGCGCCGCGGCAGTGACTTCGCCGTGCTCGCCCGCTCGATCAAGGAGCTGGGGCTGCTCGACCGCCGCTACGGCTACTACGCGACCCGCATCGGGCTGACCGTGCTGTCCCTGGCCGTGCTCGCGGTCGGGTTCGTCTGGGTCGGCGACTCGTGGTGGTCGCTGTTCCTCGCGGTGGCCGCGTCCTTCGTGACCACGCAGTTCGCCTTCCTCGGCCACGACGCCGGGCACCGGCAGATCTTCACGTCCAAGAAGCGCAACGACTGGGTCGGGTACGGCTGCGGCGCGGTCACCGGGATCAGCTACCAGTGGTGGGTCGGCAAGCACAACCGCCACCACGCGAACCCGAACCACGAGGACGAGGACCCCGACATCGACATCCCGGCGCTGGCGTTCAGCCGCGACCAGGCCCGCACCAAGACCGGTCCGCTGCGCTGGATCGCGGCGTACCAGGCGTACCTGTTCATCCCGCTGCTGATGACGCAGGCCGTCCTGCTCAAGAGCGCGGGCATCGAGGCCGCCGTCGAGGGCACGGTCAAGGGGCTGAAGCGGGAGATCGCGCTGCTCGCGGCGCACGTGGCCTGGTACCTGACCGCGGTGTTCCTGGTGCTGTCGCCGGGCAAGGCCGTGCTGTTCATCCTGATCCACCAGGGCCTGATGGGCATCCACCTCGGCATGTCGTTCGCGCCGAACCACAAGGGCATGCCGATCATCCCGCAGGGGGAGAAGCTCGACTTCCTGCGCAAGCAGGTGCTGACCTCACGCAACATCCTCGGCCGCCGCTGGGTCGACATCATGCTGGGTGGACTCAACTACCAGATCGAGCACCACCTGTTCCCGAGCATGCCCAGCGTCAGTCTGCGGCACGCCCAGCCGGTCGTGCAGCTGTTCTGCGAGGGCCGCGACGTGTCCTACACGCACACGGACTTCCTCACGTCCTACGGCGACGTCCTGCGTGCCCTGCACGACGCGGGCGCGCCGCTGCGGGCTAAAGCGAGCTGAGTGCCTCATCGGCGCTGAGGCAGCCCGCGGTCGCCAGGTCGAGGTTGGCCAGCGACGCCAGGTGGGCTTCCTCAGTGGCGGCGGCGACGCAGTCGCGGATGACGTGCACCGTCAGGCCGAGGTCGGTCCCGTGGCGGGCGGTCTGCTCGACGGTGAGGTTCGTGGCGACGCCGGTGATGAACAGCCTGTTGACGCGGTGCTTGCCGAACCAGACGAGCAGGTCGTTGCCCGCGAGCCCGGACAGCTTCTGGTTGTCCACGACGTGGTCGGCCTGGTCGCGCATCTCCTCGATCAGCGCGGCACCGTGCGCGTCCGGCCGGAACGCGTCCTGGGCCTCGCCGACCGCGGTCATGAATCCCGTGTTGCGCACTAACTGACCCTCGTCGTCGGGGATCGTGAACCGGGTGAAGACCGTGAGCAGTCCAGCCGCGCGGGCCTGCTCGTGGAACGCGGCGGCGCGGCCGACGACGCCGCTGGCCGCGACGGGTTCGGCGAGCATCCCGCCGAAGAAGCCTTCCGGTTTGATCACGTTGACCTGCCAGTGCAGGGCGAGGACCGCGGTGCGGGGAGGTTCGATCGTCATGGTGGGGATCTTGCCAGACGGGCCCTTCCGCTGAATTAGAACGTGTTCTAAAGTGCGGGGAGGTCCGTCGGCTCCCAGGCAGCGAGGTAGGCCCCATGAACTATCCCGACTACGTCATTGTTGGTGCAGGTAGCGCGGGATGTGCGGTGGCCGGGAGGCTGGCTGAGTCGGGTGCCGAGGTGGTGTTGCTGGAAGCCGGTCCGGGCGACAAGAACATGTTCGTACGCAAGCCCGGGATGATCGCGGTCTTCCACAACGTGCCGCAGCTCAAGAAGCGCCTGGACTGGGGCTACTACTCGGCGCCGCAGACCGCCGCGCTGGGCAGGCGCATCCCGCAGACGCGCGGGAAGGTGCTCGGCGGGTCCAGCTCGGTCAACGGGATGATCTTCGTGCGCGGCAACCGCCGCAACTACGACGACTGGGGCCTGCCGGGCTGGTCATTCGCCGACGTCCTGCCCAGCTTCAAACGCATGGAGGACTGGGCGGACGGCCCCACCGACCTGCGCGGCGCGGGCGGGCCGATCAAGGTGACCCGCCAGCAGGGCGTCACCCCGGCCGCCGAGGCGTTCGTCGAGGCCCTGAGCGCGGCCGCCGGGGTCAAGAAGAACGACGACTACAACGGCGAGACCCAGGAAGGCGCGAGCTTCGTCCAGCAGAACATCGACCGCGGCCTGCGCTACAGCGCGTCGATCGGCTACCTGGCGCCGCGACCGAACCTGACCGTGCGCACCGGGGTGACAGTGTCGCGGGTCGTCATCGAGGGCGGCCGGGCGACCGGCGTCGAGCTGGTGGGCGGCGAAGTCATCCGCGCATCGCGGGAAGTCGTGCTGGCGGCGGGGGTGTTCGGGTCGGCGCAGGTGCTGATGCTGTCGGGTGTCGGTCCCGCGGCGCACCTGCGGTCGCACGGCATCGAGGTCCGCGCGGACCTGCCGGTCGGCGACAACCTGCACGACCATCTCTTCGTCCCGATGACGTTCCTGACCAAGAAGGCCATCCACCGCGGCACCGCGCCCTACTTCGCCGCGGGCGCCGTCAAGGAGGCCCTGCGCGGCGACACGTGGATGGGGCGGACCGTGTTCGAGGCGGTCGGCTGGGTGCACAGCTCGCGCGGAACTTCGGTGCCCGACATCCAGCTGCTCGCGCTGCCGTGGTCGTACCCGTTCCCCAACCAGGACGCCCCGATCCGCCACGCCGTGGACAAGCGGTCCGCGCTGACGGTCATGCCGACCCTGGTCTATCCCGAGAGCCGCGGCACGCTGCGCCTGGCGTCGGCTGATCCGACGGCCGCCCCGATCATCGATCCGGCCTACCTGACCTCCCGGCGCGACACGGATCTGCTGATGGAGGGCATCAAACTGGTCCGCGAGGTGATGGCCCACAAGACCATCGCCGGTGATCTGGACGGTGAGCTGTCACCGGGTCCTGAGTTCGCCGACGACGCCGCGATGGCGCGTGAGCTGCCCAATCGGGCCACGACGGTCTATCACCCGGTCGGGACATGCCGGATGGGTGTGGACGAGCGCGCGGTCGTGGACCCGGAGCTGCGGGTGCGGGGGATCGAGGGCCTGCGGGTGGCCGACGCTTCAGTCATGCCGGACATCGTCGGCGGCAACACGAACGCCCCAGCCATGATGATCGGCGAACACTGCGCCCACCTGATCACTCAGTGAGACGCGTGCTCGCCCATCAGCACCACGCTCAGCGCCGCCACCACCAGATTGCCCAGGAAACGCGTGGCGGTGATCAGCGCTCCGTCGTGCGGCTGGGCGGCGGTTCGGGTCAGGGGGATGGCGACCATGTCGGTGTCCTTAGTCCGGTGGTTATCGACCAGTCCACGGTCGCACCCGCTGACCTGCGCTTTCATCGGCCGCAGGTCGGGTTCGGACACCCGTCGGCCTCATCCCCGGGGATGACACGGCCAGTAGGGGGCAGGGGTCTTCATCATCGGGGAATGTCAGCTCGCTGAACGTTGCCCAAACGGGTCTACCGGAAACGCGCCCGGATGCCTACGGTCGGCCAGTCCCCGCCGCCGTCCTTTGGAGACCCGTTGCGCTCGCGCCCAGCTAGACCCATCAGGCCCATCGTGGCCGCGGTGGTCACCGCGATGGCGGTGGTCCCGTCGGTCGTGCTCCTCACCGCCCCCGCCGCGACCGCGGCCTCGTTCGCCCCCGGGAACGTCGTCGTCGCCCGGGTCGGTACCGGTGACGCCGCGCTCACCAACGCCGCGACGCCGGTCTTCCTCGACGAGTTCACCCCCAGCGGCGACCTCGTCCGCTCGGTCCCGCTGCCCACCTCGGTGTCGGGCGCGAACCGCCGGGTGACCATGAGCGGCTCCGCGACCTCCGAGGGCGCGCTCGCCCTGTCGCAGGACGGCCACTACCTGACCCTCGGCGGCTACGACGCCGACCCCGGTCTCGCGGGCATCGCAGGCACGACCTCCGCCGTGGCGAACCGCGTGGTGGCCCGCGTCGACGTCGACGGCAACGTCGACAGCTCGACCGCCATCACCGACGCGTTCAGCGGCAACAACATCCGCGGCGTGGCCAGCGACGACGGCAGCCGCCACTGGGCCGTCGGGGCCAACGGCGGCGTGCGTCTGGCCGCCAACGGCGCGACCACGACCACCCAGATCAACACCGCCGCGCCCACCAACATCCGCGCGGCGACCGTCGCGGGTGGACAGCTGTTCGTCTCCACCGGCAGCGGCACCACCGGCGTCTACTCCGTCGGCACCGGCCTGCCGACCACCGGGGGACAGACCCCGGCCCTGGTCGCGGCCGTGCCCAGCCCGTACGCCGTGGTCGCGCTGGACCGCGACCCCGCGGTGTCCGGCGTGGACACCCTCTATGTCGCCGACGACTCGGCCGCGCCCAACGGCGGCATCGTCAAGTTCTCGTTCGACGGCACCACGTGGACCGCGCGCGGCGCGTTCCGCCCGGCCAACAGCGGCGTGCGCGGCCTCACCGGCACGGTGACCGGCTCGACCGTCTCCCTGTTCGCCACCACAAGCGCGACGGCGGCCTCGCTGGTCCGCGTCGAGGACACCGCGGCATCGGCCGCGCCGATCGCGGCCACCGGCACCGTGCTGCGCACCGCGTCGGCCAACACCGCCTTCCGCGGCGTCGCGTTCGCACCGTCCTCTTCGGTCACCGCGCCGTCGATCGTCGGCCAGCCGCAGGACGCCGCGATCGCGAGCGGCGCGTCGGCCACGCTGACCGTCGCCGCCACCGGCACCGGCCCGCTGGCCTACCAGTGGTACACCGGCACCGCGGGCGACACCGCGAACCCGATCTCGGGCGCCACCGCCGACTCGTACACCACGCCCGCGCTGACCGCGCCCGCCACGTACTGGGTCCGGGTCACCGGCCCCGGCGGCCAGGTCGACAGCCGCACGGCCGCGGTGACGATCAACGGCGGCACCAACACCGCCCCGACCATCGGCCCGGTGCCCGTCGCCGAACTCGCGTTGACCGTGGGCGATCCGGACAACCCGCCCGCGCTGCGCACCGTCGACATCGCCGACGCCGAGACCCCGGCGGGCGGCCTGACCGTCACCGTCGACAGCAGCAACCCGGCCGTCGCGACCGGTGGCACCACCGGCACCGGCACGCCCCGCACGCTGACGGTCAACCCGGTCGGCGTCGGTCACGCGACCCTGACCGTGACCGTCTCCGATGGCGCGCTGACCAGCGCGACCACCTTCGCCGTGTCGGTCTCGGCCGCGCTGCCCGCGGGCACGCACAACCACTACGGCGCCAGCGACGCCAGCACCGCGATCGACCTCGGCGCGGGCGCGATGGTCGTCGCCGACGACGAGACCAACGTGCTCCGCGTCTACGACCGCGAGCACTCGCGCTACCCGGCGCAGGCGTTCGACGTGCGCGCGGCCGGCCTCGCCCTGCGCGACGCCGACGTGACCCGCGAGATCGACATCGAGGCCGCCGCCCGCCAGGGCGACACCATCTACTGGGTCGGCTCGCACGGCCAGAACTCCTCGGCGAAGACCCGCCTCAACCGCCAGGAGCTGTTCACCACCACGGTCAGCGGCACGGGCACTGGCGCGTCGCTCTCGCTCGGCGGCAGCTACCAGCTCCTGCGCGACGACCTGATCGCGTGGGACCAGGCCAACGGCGACGCGCTCGGCATCGCCGCCGCCGCGACCCGCGCCCCCGAGGGCGACGGCCTGGGCGGCCCGACCGGCGTCAACATCGAAGCCGCCGAGTTCGCCGCCGACGGCAGCCTGCTCCTGGGCTTCCGCGGCCCGCTGACCAGCGACAACAAGGCCATCGTCGTCCCGGTGACCAACATCGCCGCGCTCGTGGCCGCCAACCCGACGACCGGCGTGACCGCGTCGTTCGGCACCGCGCTGCGCTGGGACCTCGGCGGCCGGGGCGTGCGGGAGATCCGCAAGAACACCGCAGGCGAGTACCTGATCATCGCCGGACCGTCCGACGCCGGGACCGGCGCCGCGGGCGAGTACAAGTTCTACTCGTGGGACGGCGACGCCACCCACCAGCCGCTGCCGCGCGCCGGGTCGCTCGACGCCGTCGCCGCCACCGGCAAGCCCGAGGCCATCGTGGACGTGCCCGCGCCGCTGACCGACACGTCGTCGGTGCAGGTGCTGGCCGACTCCGGTGACACCGTTTTCTACGGCGACGGCACGATCGCCAAGGAACTGCCGCAGGCCCAGCGCAAGTCCATCAGCGCTGTCGTCGCCGTCGGCGCGGGCCCGGCCTGCACCTCCGGCGTCAGCACGATCGGCTCTGTCCAGGGCACGACGGACGTCAGCCCGAAGGCGGGTCAGACCGTCACCGTCCGCGGCACCGTGGTCGGCGACAACGAAGGCGCCCAGCCCGCGCTGCGCGGCTTCTACCTGCAGGACACGGGCGACCACGACGGCGCGACCTCCGACGGCGTGTTCGTCTTCGACAACGGCGCCAACCTGGTCTCCCTCGGCGACGTCGTCCAGGTGACCGGCGCGGTCGCGGAGTTCCAGGGGCAGACGCAGATCAGCTCGTCGGCGTCCGGCATCCAGTCGTGCAACCGGCAGGGCGCGGTCACCCCGACCGATCTGATCCTGCCGCGCGCGACCGCGGGCGACCTGGAGCCGTACGAGGGCATGCTCGTCCGGCTCCACCAGACCGTGACCGTCACCGAGCACTTCCAGCTCGGCCGGTTCGGCCAGGTCGTGGTGTCCTCCGGCGGCAAGCTGCCGCAGCCGACGTCGATCATCCGCGCGACGGACACGGCGGCGGTCACCGCCCAGCAGAACGCCAACAACCTCAACCGCCTGATCGTCGATGACGCCACCAACGGCCAGAACCCGGACCCGATCGTGTTCGGCCGGGCCGGTCAGCCGCTGTCGGCGGCCAACACGCTGCGCGGCGGCGACACCCTGACCGACGCGGTCGGCGTGCTCACCTACACGTGGGCAGGCAACGCGGCCAGCGGCAACGCCTACCGCCTGCGTCCGCTCAACGCCCTCGGCGGCACGGCCGTGTTCGACGCGGCCAACCCGCGGCCGACGACGCGGCCGGACACCGGCACCGGTTCGGTGAAGGTCACCGGCGCCAACCTGCTCAACTTCTTCAACACCTTCACCGGCTGCAAGTTCGGCACCCAGGGCGGTCCGGCCGACTGCCGCGGCGCGAACAACGACACCGAGTACCAGCGCCAGCTGGCCAAGGAGGTCGCCGCGCTGCGGTTCCTGGACGCCGACGTGACCGGCGTGATGGAGCTGGAGAACGACGGCTACGGCCCGGGCAGCGCCATCCAGGCCCTGGTCGCCGCGCTCAACGCCGCCGACGGCCCCGGCTCGTGGGGCTTCGTCGACTTCGACGCCGCCACGGGTGTCGTCGACGTCGCGGGCACCGACGCGATCAAGACCGCGCTGCTCTACCGCGCGGACCGGGTGACCCCGGTGACGGGCGCGTCGTTCGTCAACCAGAACCCGGTGTTCGAGCGGCGGCCGGTCGCGCAGACGTTCCAGACCCCGGCCGGGGCCCGGTTCAGCGTGACGGCCAACCACTTCAAGTCCAAGGGCTCCTGCCCGACCTCGGGTCCGGACACCGACCAGGGCGACGGCCAGAGCTGCTGGAACCCGCGCCGCACCCAGCAGGCGCAGGAACTCGCGAGCTGGCTTGACTCGGTCGTCAAGCCGGGCGCGGGCGACTCGGACGTGCTGATCGTCGGCGACCTCAACTCGTACGCGGGTGAGGACCCGATCGCGGTGCTCGAGTCGGCCGGCTACACCAACCTGGCCAAGGCGTACCACGGCCCGGAGACCTACTCCTACGTGTTCGACGGGCAGTGGGGCTACCTGGACTACGCGCTGGCCTCGCCGTCGCTCACCGCGCAGGTGACCGGCGCGGGCGAGGCGCACAACAACGCGGACGAGCCCTCGGTGCTGGACTACAACACCGAGTTCAAATCGGCGGGCCAGCTCGCGTCGCTGTACGCGCCGGACCGGTTCCGCACGAGCGACCACGACCCGGTCCTGGTCGGCATCGCGCTTGGCGTGCCCACGGTGATCTCCGGGTCGCCGGTCGCGGGCACGGTCGGGCAGCCGTACTCGTTCGGGTTCACGCTGAGCGGCCCGGCGAGCGTCACGCTGGCCGCGGGCTCGCTGCCGCCGGGGGTGTTCCTCGACGAGGACGGCACCCTTACCGGCACGCCGACGAGCGCGGGCAGCTTCGCGTTCACCGTGCGCGCGACCAGCGCGTACGGGGTGACGGAGGCGCCCGCCACTGTCGTTGTCGCGCGTGCGGCGTCCACTGTGGACCTGACGGCGGGTCCGTCGCCTGTGGCCACCGGGGGTTCGGTCACGCTGACCGCCACGGTGTCCGCCGCTGCGGCCGCGTCCGGCACGGTGACCTTCCGCGAGGGCTCGACGGTTCTCGGGTCGGCTGAGGTGTCGGGCGGCTCGGCGAGCCTGGTCGTGTCGGCTCCGGCCGCGGGCAACCGCTCGGTGACCGCGGAGTACTCGGGCAACACCGACGTGCTCGGCTCGGTCTCGGCGGCGGCCACGTTCGACGTGATCGACCCGGTGACCCTCGGCGGCACGCTGCCGGGCGGCACGGTCGGCGCGGCGTACTCGGCGGCGGTCCAGGTGACCGGCGGGGCTCCGGTGACGCTGTCGGTGTCGGCGGGCTCGCTGCCCGCGGGCCTGTCACTGACCGGCGCGACTGTCGCGGGCACGCCGACCACGGCGGGCTCGTACACGTTCACGATCAAGGCCGAGAACGCGGTGTCGAGCACGACCCGCGAGTACACGGTGGCGGTGGGCGCGGCGGCGACCACGACTGTCGTCACGTCGTCGGCGAACCCGGCCGTCACGGGCACCACGGTCCGCTTCACCGCGACCGTGTCCGGCCCGCTGACCCCGACCGGCACGGTCCAGTTCAGCGTCGACGGGGAGACCATCGGCGGGCCGGTCGCCCTGGTCGACGGCACCGCCGTCAGCCCGCCCGTCGTCGCGGTGACCCTGGGCGCGCACCAGGTGACCGCGGCGTACTCGGGTTCGCCGTCGTTCACCGCGAGCACGGGATCGCTGACCCAGTACGTCCAGGTCGGCATCAAGATCCTGTCGCCGACCGCGAACGGCTCCTACCCGGCGGGGTCGAAGATCCCGGTCAGGTTCCAGCTGACCTCGGCCTCCGGCCAGCCGCTCCCGGCACTGGCCTCGGCGCTGCTGCTGGCGAGCGGGCGCGTGACGGTGTCGGGCAGCGGGGTCCAGTCGTTCCCGGCGACCCGGCCGTCGTTCGACCCGTACACCAACACGTTCAGCCTGGTGTGGGACACGGCCAAGCGCCCGGTGGGCCAGGTGACCGCCACGGTGTCGGTGAGCTACCCGAACGCGCCGACTCAGTCGGTGCCGGTGAAGTTCACGCTGCGCTGATCGAGTGAGTGCGAGCGGCCCGGTGGCTTCGGACACCGGGCCGCTTCGCGTTCCGCCCGAGTCGCTGAGCGGGCGCGCTGGTGTGAGAGTGGTGCCAGTCAGCCTTGAGAGGAGCGGCATCATGACCGACCGCAAAGCGACCGCGCGGTGGACCGGCGACCTGGCCAGCGGGTCAGGCAAGGTGACCTTGGAAAGCTCGGGCATCGGCGAGTTCGACGTGTCGTGGCCCGCGCGGACCGAGGAGCCCAACGGCGTCACCAGTCCGGAGGAACTCATCGCGGCGGCCCACTCGTCCTGCTACTGCATGCAGTTCTCCGCCCTGCTCGCCCGCGCGGGCACCCCGCCGGAGACGATCGAGACCTCGGCCAAGGTGACGTTCGGCCGCTCGGGCGGCGGCTACGCGATCACCGGGATCGTGTTGACGGTCCGGGCAGTCGTCCCGGGCATCTCGGCCGACGATTTCGCCGAGATCGCTGAGCAGGCCAAACAGACCTGCCCGGTCTCCGCCGCGCTCACCGGCACCACGATCGAACTCGACGCGGCTCTGTCTTAGGGATCGGACCCGCGGGTAGCGTGGGACGCGATCGCTGATCGGGAGGTGCGATGCGGGTACCGATGACCGTGGCCGATTTCCTCGACCGGGCCCAACTCGGGTTCGCCGACAGCCCCGGGGTGGTGGACGAGCCGGACCAGCCCGCCGCGGTGGTCCCGGAGTCGACCTACGGCACGCTCGGCGAGCGCGTCCGGTCCTGGCAGGCGGGCCTGGACGCCCTGGGCGTCGGCGAGGGCGAACGGGTCGCGGTGGTCAGCCACAACTCGGCGCGGCTGCTGGAACTGCTGTTCGCGGTGCCGATGAGCGGGCGGATCTGCGTGCCGGTCAACTTCCGCCTGCGCCCGGACGAGGTCGACTACATCGTCGACCAGAGCGGCGCCTCGGTGCTGCTGGTCGATCCCGAATTGGACTCCTCGCTCGCAGGCGTGACCGCCCGCCACCGGTTCGTCCTGGGCGAGGAGACCGAGACCTCCGTGATGCGTCCCGGGGTCGAGCCCCGCCCGTGGTCCGCCCCGGACGAGGACGCGACCGCGACGATCAACTACACGTCGGGCACCACTGCCCGGCCCAAGGGTGTGCAGTTGACGCACCGGAACATCTGGGTCAACGGCCTGACTTTCGGCCTGCATACGCGGGTGTGGGAGCGGGACGTGTACCTGCACACCCTGCCGATGTTCCATTGCAATGGTTGGGGCATGCCTTATGTCCTGGCGGGCGTCGGCGCGAAACAGGTCGTACTGCGGAAGGTCGACGGCACGGAGATCCTGCGCCGCGTCGAGGCGCACGGGGTCACGCTGATGTGCGGCGCCCCCGCGGTGTGGAACGCGGTCCTCGACGCGGCGGCCTCGTGGGAAGGCGAGATCCCGGGCCGCGACCGCGTGCGCATCGTTTGTGCCGGGGCGCCGCCGCCGAGTCGGACGATTCAGCGGGTCGGCGAGGAACTCGGGTGGGAGTTCATGCAGATCTATGGCTTGACGGAGACGTCACCACTGTTGACCTTCAACCGAACCCGCCCGGCCGACGACGCCTTGCCCGCTTCGGAACGTGCCCGGAAGCTGTCTCGGGCCGGGATGCCCGCCCTGGGGGTCCGCCTGGACATCGCGGAGTCGGGGGAGGTGCTGGCTCGGTCCAATGTGGTGCTGGAGGGCTACTGGGAGAAGCCTTCGGAGACCGAGGCGGCGTTGGCGGATGGCTGGTTCCACACCGGGGATGGCGGCTCTCTGGATGATGAGGGCCATTTGACGATCTCGGACCGCAAGAAGGACGTGATCATCACGGGTGGTGAGAACGTGTCGTCGATCGAGGTCGAGGACGCGATCTTCAATCATCCGGCGGTCGCGGAGGTGGCTGTGATCGGTGTGCCCCATGAGAAGTGGGGGGAGACGATCAAGGCTTTGGTGGTGCTGGCGGAGGGCGAATCGGTGACTGAACAGGAGATCATCGCTCACTGCAAGCAGCGCTTGGCCGGCTACAAGGCCCCCACCACCGTCGAGTTCAGGGACTCGATTCCCAGGACCGCCACCGGCAAGATCCAGAAGTTCAAACTACGCCAGCCTTACTGGGAGAATTTCGACCGCGGCGTCAACTAGGTCCTACGACCAAAGACCTAGGTGATCATCGACTTTGGACCGATGTGACCACGACGCGGCTCACCTAATCTCGATGTCGTGATGACACCGAACCTCCACGCAAGCGACAAGACCAGCCGCAGAGCGCCGAACCCGCCGGCGCGCAACGAATCAGCAGCACCCGTACGCAGTGGAGCTGCTGCCCTGCCCGTAGCCGCCGACACCCCCATCATTCGCGGCGCAGGCGACGGCGACCTCCTTCTCGCCGAGCTCCGTGACGGCGGCCCCTGGCCAGGGCGCCGAACCGCGATGTGTCCAGTCGGGGCTGTCAAACGATCACGGGCTGGGCCCCCAGCCCTGCCCCGTGCCCCGGCTAGGCGTAGGTGTAGTCCGACAACGGGAACCGAGTCGCCTGCCGGTGGGTGGTCAGTGTCGAGTTCGGACGCAACAGCGCGGCTTCGCCGTGCTGGTTGAAGTAGTAGCTCCGGGCGCTTGAGCAGTCGCCTCGGTAGAAGACCGAGTCCTCAAGGCGTTCCGTCACATTGTCGAGGAAGGTTGTGTTGGCCGCTTCAGTGACTTCAAAAGTCGTCCCCCCGCGCCGCTTTAGCTCAGTGAACAGCCGGTTCATGTGCTTCATCTGGGCCTCGATCGTGGTGAAGTACGAGAGACCGCTGTATGAGTACGGACTGTTCAAACTGATCAGGTTCGGGAAGTGGGGGATCGTGACGCCCTCGTAAGCCTGGAACCGGTTGTCCCGCCACCACTTCCCGAGATCCCGTCCATCCCGCCCGATGATCTCGATGGCCGGGAAGTTCACGTCCCACAGGTTGAAGCCGGTGGCCAGCAGCAGGGTGTCGATCACGGTCTTGCGGCCGTCGGTCGTGACGATGCCGTCGGGTTCGATCCGGTCGATCGACGTGGTTTCCAGGTGGACGTGGCGCTTGTTGAAGGTCGGGAAGTAGTCGTTGGAGAAGGTGGGGCGTTTGCAACCGAAGGAGTAGTCCGGGGTGAGTTTGCGGCGGAGTTCGGGGTCCTTGACCTGCCTGCGGAGGTGGGCCGTGGCCAGACGGGAGGCGGCTTTGTTCAGATAGTGGGTCTGGCGGTAGTGCAGGACGCCGATGACCATCAGGGCCTCCAGGGCCGTGGTGTTGGCCAGGCGGGCGATGCGCTGGGTCAGGGGCACGCGGGCGAACAGGGCGCGGAGCGCGCGCGGGATATGCCAGTCGGGCTTGGCGGTCACCCAGATCGGGGTGCGCTGGTAGACCGTCAGTTCGGCGACCTTCTTGGCGACCTGTGGGATCAGCTGCACGGCTGTGGCGCCGGTGCCGATGACGGCGGCTTTGCGGCCGGTCAGGTCGTAGGTGTCGTCCCAGGCGGTGCTGTGGACGACCTTGCCCGCGAACGTCTCGATGCCGGGGATGTCGGGCATCTTCGGTTGGGACAGGAAGCCAGTGGCGGTCAACAGATAGCGGGCGGTGACCGGGTCGCTGCCTTGGAGCTGGACCTGCCAGACCTGCGCTTCCTCATCCCACCGGGCTCCGTCGACCGTGGTGTTGAACCGCATCAAGGGGCGTAGGCCGTACTTGTTCGCGACGTGGTCGGCGTAGCGCTTGAGTTCGGCGCCGGGGGCGAACATGCGCGACCAGTGTGGGTTGGGTTCGAAGGAGTACGAGTAGGTCACCGAGGCGATGTCGACCGCCAGGCCGGGATAGCGGTTGACGTGCCAGGTGCCGCCGAGGTCGGATTCTCGGTCGACGATGAGGAGGTTGTGGAGACCAAGGCGCTTGAGTTCGATGGCCGCGCCCATGCCGCCGAAGCCTGCGCCGACGATGATCGCGTCGTAGGTGGGTTTCATGGGTGAACCTCCAAATCGCCCAAGCGGGCTGGGATCGCGGTGAGGGCGGCGTCGAGAGCGGGGAGGCGGCGGCGTGGGTCCATGAAGTTGAAGCCCATGCGGGAGAGTTCGGCGGTCGTCGGGTGCACCTGGATCACCCGGACGCCCTTGGCGCGCAACAGGGTGACCTCCGCGGCCAGGGTGCGGGTCATCGAGCGGCGCATCAGGTTCTCGGCGCGGCCGCCGAGGCCGGGGACGCGTGCGCCGTCCACCGAGGCCATCGGGGAGATGATCACGACCTCGTCCAGGTCGAGGTCGGCCACCAGGTCCGCGGACGTGGGGGAGGCGACGCCGCCGTCGAGGTAGCGCCTGCCGCCGATCGTCACCGGCGGGTACCAGCCGGGGACCGCCCAGGAGGCGCGCACGGCGTCGCGCAGCGGCGCGGTGGGGGCGTCGGGGCTGCCGAAGGCGACGCGGGCGCCGGTGGCGGCGTCGATGGTGACGATCCAGGTCCGGGGGTGCGGCACCCAGCCGTCGGCCGCCAAGTCGTCGATCAGGCGGTCGAGGAACCCGGCGTCCGTGCGGCCCCTGGGCGCCAGCCCGGACAAGCCCGCCAGCCACGACCGCGAGCGGAAACCGGCCCGGGTCAACCGCAACGACGTGGGCGGTCCGAGCGGGAGGCGGGGCAGGCGCGCTGGGGGAGTGGTGAAGAACCGGCGCACCGACTCGCGGGCAGACGAGTCGGCGCGCTGGCCCGCGACCAGTTCGGCGACGCCTACGCCTGCGCCGAGCATGGCCGCGAGCGACGAGCCGGACGACGAACCGACGATCACTTCGGCCGTACGCGGGTCCCAGTCCAGCGCGTCGCTCAAGGCAGCAAGGGCGCCCACTTCCCAGGCGCCGCCCACGGTGCCGCCACAGCCGATGACCAGTCCTCTTCGCACCGTGACCACACCTCCGCTGGTTGAGATACCATTGATATTTGAATACGGAGGGTATGTCAAGAGGCTTGCAGGAGCAGGCGGGCCAGGTCGAACAGGGCGTCCGACGACACGTTGGGGTCGATGAGCCTGCGCACGGCCCAGCCGATCGCCAGGTTGAAGCACGCTTCGGCCACGGCGCGGACGGGGACGAAGCCGAGCAACTGGTCGGTGTCCTGGTCGGCGGCGATCGCCTCGGCGATCCGGTCCACCGCGGATCGCTGGCGTTCGGCCTCGGCGGCGATCAGGGTGCTGTCGGCGCGCGCGTCCAGGGCGAACTCCAGCTCCAGGCGCGGCCACCCGGTGCCCATCGCCCGCTCGGCCCATGCCTGGATCTGGTCGATCTTGGCGGCGACTGTCGCGCGGCCGGTGAGTACCGACGTCAGCTCGTCGAGCTGTTCGCGCTGGAGGTCGCGCAGCACCAGCAGGGCCATCTCGGCCTTACTGTCGAAGTTGGAGTAGAGCGCGCCCGTGGAGAAGCCCGCCAGGTCGGCGACCTTGGCGATCGACGTGGCCTGGTAGCCGTCGCTGAGGAACAGCTCGCGGGCGGCCAGCAGCAGGGCCGTGCGGTTGCGGGCCTGGCTTTCGGCGCGGGTCAGTCGCGGCATGGCCCAAACCGTAGCATTGACAGTATCCAGAAATCGGTGTTATTCAGATATCAACAATCTTCTGGAGGTCCCCCGATGGTGGGTTGGCTCGTCCGCTCGAAGGCCGCGACGTGGCTGGCCAGCCCCCACGGCCGAGTCACCGAATCCGCACTGCGAAACGCCGTCGCCGGGAAGACCGTGCTGGTCACGGGCGCTTCCTTCGGCCTCGGCGAGGCCACCGCGCGCAGGCTCGGCGCGGCCGGGGCGAAGGTCCTCCTGGTCGCCCGCACCCGCGACAAGCTCGATGCCGTCGCCGCCGCCATCACCGCCGCGGGCGGACACGCCGAGGCGTACCCGGTCGACCTCACCAACACCGCCGACGTCGATGACCTGGTCAAAACCGTCCTCGACAAACACGGCCACGTCGACGTCCTCGTCAGCAACGCGGGCAAGTCGATCCGGCGGTCGATCGCACGGTCCTACGACCGCTTCCACGACTTCGAACGCACCATGGGGATCAACTACTTCGGCCCGGTCAAACTCATGCTTGGCCTGCTCCCCTCCATGCGTGAACGCAAGCAGGGCCACATCGTCAACGTCTCGACCGTCGGCGTGCGGGTGCCGCCCGGCCCGCGCTGGGCGGCCTATCAGGCGTCCAAAGGCGCGTTCGACATCTTCTTCCGCAGCGCCGCCTTCGAACTCGCCGCCGACAACGTCTCCACCACGTCCGTCTACATGGCACTGATCCGCACCAGGATGAGCGCCCCCACCAGGATCTTCGAATACGTCCCCGGCATGACCGCCGAGGAGGCCGCCGAACTGGTCTGCGCCGCGATCGTGCACAAGCCGAGCAAGATCAGCCCGTGGTGGGCAGGCGCGGTGGAGGCCGTCGACGCGGTCACCCGGGTGCCCTGGCAGTGGACCGTCGGCCAGGTCTACCGCGCGGGCAGGCGGTGATGGCCTTCCTCCGGACCGGCCTGCGCGCCCTCGCCACCAGCGGCCTGATCACCGACTTCCGGCCGTGGTACCTGCCGGGCGTCGCCCGCGCGGTGTGGCACGGCGGCCTGTCCCCGGCCACCCTCGTCGGCATCGCCGCCGCCCACCGGCCGAACGCCCCCGGGGTGATCGACGACCGCGGCACCCTCACCTACGGCGAACTGGACAGCGCCGCCGCGCGGCTGGCCGAAGCGCTGTCCCGCCACGGAGACCGGCCGAGCCTCGCGATCCTCTGCCGCAACCACCGCGGCTTCGTCATCGCACTCGCCGCCGCGGGCAGGCTAGGCAGCGACGTCCTGCTGCTCAACACCGAGTTCTCCGCACCCCAACTCGCCGCCGTCCTCGACCGGTCGCGCCCCGACGTCGTGCTCGCCGACGAGGAATTCCTGCCACACCTGTCCGGCCGCACAGTCGTAGTGGCCCGCACAGACGACGGTCCGTCCGAAATGGACAACCTCATCGCCGCCCACGCGCCCAAGCGGGGACGCGGCGGCGCGGGCGCGATCACGATCCTCACCTCCGGCACCACCGGCACCCCCAAAGGCGCCCCACGCAAACCCGACGCGCTGGCCATGCTCGGCCCGGCCGCGACGATCCTCGACCGCACCAGACTGCGCGTCGGCGATCCCGTCGTCGTGGCGCCGCCGCTGTTCCACGGCTTCGGCCTCGCCATCCTCGCCATCGCCATCACCCTGCGCGGCCCCGTCATCCTGCGCCGCCGGTTCGACCCCGAGACCACCCTCGCCGACGTCGAAAGCCACCGAGCAGCCCTCCTGGCCGCGGTCCCCGTGATGCTGCAACGCCTCCTGGCCCTGCCCGACGCCGTGCGCGCTCGCTACCGCCGCGACCACCTGCACACCTTGTTCTCCGGCGCCGCCCCGCTGCGCCCCGAACTGGCCGAGCGCCTGCTCGCCGAGTTCGGCGACGTCCTGTTCAACGGCTACGGCTCCAGCGAGGTCGGCATCGCCAGCGTCGCCACTCCCGCCGACCTGCGGGCCGCCCCCGGCACCGTGGGCAAGCCGTCGCTGGGCGTCCCGATCCGCATCCTCGACGACACACGGCGATCCGTGCCAACCGGCAGGCCGGGCACGATCTTCGTCGGCGGCGCGCTGCTGGTCGACGGCATCGGCAAGGAGATCGCCGACGGCCTGATGAGCACCGGCGACCTCGGCCACTTCGACGCCGCGGGCCGCCTGCACGTCGACGGCCGCGCCGACGACATGATCGTCTCCGGCGGCGAGAACGTCTTCCCGCAGGAGGTCGAGGACCTGCTCACCCGCCACCCCGCCATCGCGGACGCGGTCGTCGTCGGCGCCGACGACGCCGAGTTCGGCCAGCGCCTCGTCGCCTACGTCGTGGCCCGCGGCGACCGGCCGGACCCGGCCGACCTGCGCGACCACGTCAAGGCGAACCTGGCCCGCTACAAGGTCCCGCCCTCGTTCGTCTTCCTCGACGAACTCCCGCGCAACCCGACCGGCAAGATCGTCCGCCGCGAACTGCCCGACGACTAGGACAGGTTCGGCAGGTCCGCCCGAGCCACCTCGCTGACCGAACGCAGCGCGGTGAGGGTCGCGTGTCCCTTGGCCAGCAGCGCGGCGTCGGTGCCCGGCTCCAGCTCGGTGTCGACCGCGACCGACGCCACCACGATCTCGCCGTCCCGCAACCGTTCCACCCGGCTCTGCACCACACCGAAGTCCGCCAACGCCGCCCACTGCAACGCTTTCACCTTCTTCTTCGGCAGATTCGGCACGTTCAGGTTCAGGACAGCGCCCTCCGGCAGCTGGTCCAGCACATCCAGCGCCTCCGGGACCACCGCGGCGGCCGTGTCCCAGTGGCATTCCTCGGCGCCGTCCAGCCCGACGTCGAGCGACACCGCCAGCGCCCGCACGCCGTTGATGCTCGCCGTCAGCGCGGCGCCCACGGTCCCGGAGTGCAAGATCGCCCGTCCGACGTTCGCGCCCCGGTTGATGCCGGACAGCAGCAGCTCCGGCACGTCGCCGAACCCGCCCCGGCACGCGGTGAACGCGATCAGGCCAGGATGTCCCGCCACGCCGTGGGCCACCGCGGGCCGCACGAGCTTGAGGTCGCGGGACTCCACGGCGACCCGGCGTCCGTCGGCGGCCGCGGTCAGGCCCGCGCTGGTGCCGCTGGACTCGACCAGCGGCGCCGCGACCGTGACGTCCCAGCCGGCGTCCAATGCCGCGTTGGCCAGGGCGGACAAACCAGGGGAGTCGATGCCGTCGTCGTTGGTGACCAGTGCTTGTGCCATCAGGGCTCCTCCGCGAGCGGACGCACGCGCACCCGTTCGCTCAAGTGGCGGACCGCGGCGCCGTCGCCGGTGCCGAGTCCGTGTCGGGTGACGTTCAACGCGCCCGCCGCGCCCGCCAGGCGCAGGATCTCCGGGATGGGAAGGTCGGCGGCCAGGCCGTAGGCCAGTGCGGCGGTGATGGAGTCGCCGCCGCCGCTGGTGTCGACCGGCTCCAGGCTGGGGACCTCGATGGTCAACACCTCGTCGCCGTGGAAGACCAGCGACGGGTCCGCGCCGCGGGAGATCACCACGATGCGGGCGCCGGTCGAGGCGAGGTCACGGCCCGCGGACAGCGGGTCGCCGTCGATCTCCTCGTCGCTGACCTTGATGACGGTCGGGCCGCCGGAATGCGCCTCGGCGAGGCGGGAGCCGGACAGGTCGACCACCACCAGGCAGCCGTTGCCGGTCAGGTCGGCGGTGAGGCGCCGGTAGAGCGAGTCGGGCAGCACGCCGTCGTCCTGCGGTCCGCTGAGGATCGCGACCCCGGCCTTCATGCCCTCGATCAGGGCGAGTTCGTACAGGTCGTCCAGCTCGTGCCGGGTGAGCGGCTCGGCGTTCATCCGCACGAGCTGTTCCCGCTCGCCCTCGCGTCTGTCGTGCACGTAGGCGCCGTTGCGGGCCGCGACCGCCAGTTCCCGCACGGTCAGCGCGGGCTCGATCAGGGTGCGCACCACGTGCCCGGTCTCGCCGCCGAAGGTGGCCGCGAGCACGACGTCCGCGCCGAGCGCGGAGGCCATTCTGGCCTGCCAGACGCCCTGGCCGCCCGCGTGCAGGTGGATGTCGGGGGAGCCGTCGACGTTCTCGATCGTCATGGTCAGGTCCGGAGCCGGGACGAACACCGCCACCGCGTCAGTCATGTCGGGGGAGTACCCCGGCAGGCGCGAAGGCAAGCAGGGTGCCGGGACCGCCGGTAGCGTGAGCTGCGTGATCGGACTGCCCGACGACGTGACGGCCTGTTTGTTCGACCTCGACGGCGTGTTGACCAGCACCGCGGCCTTGCACGAGATCGCATGGAAGCAGACGTTCGACGAGTTCCTGACCGCCCACTGTGGACCGGACGAGCCCGCGTTCACCAAGGACGACTACAACGCCTACGTCGACGGCCGCCCCCGCGCCGACGGCGTCCGCACCTTCCTCACCGCGCGCGGAATCGTGCTGCCGGAAGGCGAACCCGACGACCCGCCCGGTGATCGCACAGTCAACGGATTGGGCAACCGCAAGAACGACCTGCTGCTGCGGATCATCGAGGACCGCGGCGTCACGCCCTACCCCGGTTCCGTCGCCTATCTACAGGCGGCCAAGGACGCCGGTCTGGCGATCGGCGTCGTCACGTCCTCGGCCAACGGCGCCCATGTGCTCGACGCGGCGGGTCTGACCCCGTTCGTGGGGGCCAGGATCGATGGGCTCGTGATCGCCGAGCGGAAGCTGCGCGGCAAGCCCGCGCCCGACTCCTTCCTAGCCGGCGCCGCCGACCTCGGCGTCACCCCCGACACAACAGCCGTCTTCGAGGACGCGCTGGCGGGCGTGCGAGCGGGTCGAGACGGGCACTTCCGGTTCGTCGTCGGCGTCAACCGGGCTGACCAGGCCGACGAACTCCGCGCGAACGGCGCCGATCTCGTCGTCGACGACCTGGCCGAGCTGCTGTCATGAGCTACCAAGTATCGCCGTGGGAGCTGCGCTGGCAGGGGCTCGCGATTGACCAGCTGCACCGGACCGAGTCGACGTTCGCCCTGGCCAACGGCCACATCGGACTGCGCGGCTCGCTGGAGGAAGGTGAGCCGGTCGGCCTGCCCGGCACCTACCTCAACGGCTTCTACGAGTCCCACGCCCTGCCCTACGCCGAGATCGGCTACGGCTACCCCGAGGACGGCCAGACCGTCGTCAACGTCACCGACGGCAAGATCATCCGCCTGCTCGTCGAGGACGAGCCCCTCGACCTGCGCTACGGCCAGACCCTCGACCACGAACGCGCCATCGACTTCCGCGCCGGAACCCTGAGCCGGGACACGCTCTGGGAGTCGCCCACCGGCCGCCGGGTGCGGATCCGCTCGACCCGCCTGGTGTCGTTCACCCAGCGCGCCGTCGCCGCGATCGCCTACGAGGTCGAGCCGGAGGACGCGGTGCAGCTCGTCGTCCAGTCGGATCTGCTGGCCAACGAGCCGATCGAGCGGGTCGGCAAGGACCCGAGGGTCGCCGCCGCGCTGCGGTCGCCGCTGGTCGCCGACTTCGCCGCCACCGACCGGCTCAGCGCCGTACTCGTCCACCACGCCAAGAAGTCGGGCCTGCGGATCGCCGCCGCCATGGACCACGAGATCGACGCGCAGGACGGGTTGCGCACCGACATCGCCGCCGAGGGCGACCTGGCCAGGCTGACCGCCGCGGTGGACGTGCCCGCCGGGGGCACGCTGCGGCTGGTCAAGTACCTCGGCTACGGCTGGTCGGCGCAGCGTTCGATTCCCGCGCTGCGTGCGCAGGTGGAGGCAGCCCTGGCCGGCGCCCGGCAGACCGGTTGGTCGGGCCTGCTCGCCGAGCAGCGCGCGTTCCTCGACGACTTCTGGACCGCCGCCGACGTCGAGATCGACGGCGACGACGAGCTCCAGCAAGCCGTCCGGTTCGCCCTGTTCCACATCCTGCAGGCGGGCGCGCGCGGCGAGACCCGGGCCATCGCGGGCAAGGGGCTCACCGGCCCCGGCTACGACGGCCACGCCTTCTGGGACACCGAAACCTTCGTGCTCCCGGTTCTCACCTACACCAGCCCCGACGCCGCGCGCGACGCCCTGCGCTGGCGGCACAGCACCCTCCCGCAAGCCCGCGAACGCGCGAAGGTGCTGGGCAAACGCGGCGCCGCGTTCCCGTGGCGCTCCATCACCGGCGCCGAGTGCTCGGCGTACTGGCCCGCAGGCACCGCGGCCTTCCACGTCAGCGCGGCCGTCGCCGACGCGGCCGTCCGCTACACCGCCGCCACCGACGACCGCGAGTTCGAGCGGTCGTGCGGCATCGAGATGCTGGTCGAGACGGCCCGGCTCTGGGTGTCGCTCGGTCACCACGACCAGCACGGCGGCTTCCGCATCGACGGCGTCACCGGACCCGACGAGTACACCGCCATCGCCGATAACAACGTCTACACAAACCTTATGGCGCAACGGAATCTGCTCGAAGCCGTCGCCGCCTGCCGTCGCCACCCCGACCTCGCCCCGGACGAGAGTGAACTCGCCGCGTGGCAGCGGGCCGCCGACGAGATGATCATTCCGTACGACGATCTCCTGGGCGTGCACCCGCAGTCGGAGGGCTTCACCGAACACGAGGAATGGGACTTCGAGGGCACGCCGCCCGAGAACTACCCGCTCCTGCTGCACTATCCGTACTTCGACCTGTACCGGCGTCAGGTGGTGAAGCAGGCCGACCTCGTCCTCGCCATGCACCTGCGCGGCGACGCGTTCAGCCCGGAGCAGAAGGCCGCGAACTTCGCCTACTACGAAGCGCGGACCGTCCGGGACTCGTCGCTGTCGGCGGGCACGCAGGCGGTCATCGCAGCCGAGGTCGGCCACCTCGACCTCGCCTACGACTACCTCGCCGAAGCCGCGATGACCGACCTGCACGACCTGCACGACAACGTCCGAAACGGACTCCACATGGCCTCGCTCGCGGGCGCGTGGACGGCCGTCGTCGCCGGTCTCGGCGGGATGCGCGACCACGGCGGCGACCTGACGTTCGCCCCGCGCCTGCCCGCCGCGCTGAGCCGCGTGTCGTTCCGGATGAGTGTCCGCGGCACCCGCATCCAGGTCGAGATAGACCACACCGACGCCCACTACAGACTGGTGTCAGGGTCGCCGCTGGACGTCGCCCACCACGGTGAACGGTTCGTCATCCAGCCGGGACCGGGCGTGACCCGGCCGATCCCGAAGGGGCCGGACCTACCCGCGCCCGTCCAACCCGCGGGCCGACGGCCTCGGCGCCGCTGAAAGGATTGATTTCCGCCGTGCTGGGTATTCCCTCCGCAGACCTATCCGGATGGGAGCACAACAAGATGGCAAGCATCGGCGATTACGGTCTCAACCCGGCGCGCGTGCGGCATCGCGTCGCCGACGTGCCGCGCAGCCGGGGCGCGGTCAATGGACTGCTGGTTTTCCTGCTCGGAATCTGGGGCGCGGTGATTCCGTTCATCGGCCCTTACCTGAATCTCGCCTACGAACCCGACACCCCGTGGACCATGACGGCTGACCGGCTGTGGCTCAACGTGCTGCCCGGCGTGGCCGCGCTGCTCGGCGGGCTCGGCCTGGTGGCCAGCGCCAGCCGCGGCGGCGGCGTCGTGTGGGGCTGGCTGGCCGCGGTAGGCGGCGGGTGGTTCGTCCTCGGGCCGACCGTGAGCGCGCTGTGGAACGGCGGCACCGGCGATGTCGTGGGTGACAACGCCGGGGTGCGCGTCGCGGCGCAGCTGGTGTTCCACTACGGCCTGGGCGTGCTGATCCTGTTCCTCGCCGCCGTCGCGCTCGGCCGGTTCACCGTCGCCGACCGCGAGGCGGTCATCGATGAGTCCGAGTACGACGACCGGACCGAGATCCTGCGCGACGAGGCGCAGGTCGACGACGAGACCAGGCGGCGCACCGACCGAACCTGATTCCGACCTAGCGCGGCCGCCACCGCTTCCACACAGCGGTGGCGGCCGCGCGCGTCTTGCCGTCCCAGAGCAGCTCGACCTCGGCGGTCATCTCGCCCTCGCTCGCCTCCAGAACGCGGCCGACCAGCTCGACCGGCGCGTCCAGCGGGCTCGGGCGCAGGTACTTGACCTGCAGGCCCGCGGTCACATAGGACAGCGCGGCGCCCGGCAGCGGCGGCCAGCCGCGCAGGTCGGCCTCCTGCATGACGGCGGCGGCGCTGTGGCAGTCCAAGACCGTGCAGATGATGCCGCCGTTGAGGTACCCGAGGCCGTTGTCGTGCTCCGGCCAGGGGGTGAACGTCGCGGTGACCACGCCGTCGCCGGGGTAGCTGCGCAGCTTCAGGCCCTTGTCGTTGCCGTGGCCGCAGCCGAAGCAGCGCAGGTCGGGGTAGAGGCGCTGCTGGATGCTCGGGACGTCGGTGCTCATGGCCGCGGAGTCTAGTCCGCGCGATTCTGACAATTTCCCACCGCCTTGAGTCGACCCGGAAAGGGCGGCGCTATTTCTGCACGCTGAACGGGCCATTTCTGGTTGCCCGGAATGTGTTCCGGCTTTGCGGTTCCGCGTCCTGCAATTCTTCATTGATGAGGTGACCACGCAAACGGCTCGGCTGTGGCCGCCTGCGTCACCGGCACCGTCAGCAGCCGGACCGCGAACACCAGCTACACCGGTCCCCGCGTTGTCCGGGGAGGCGTTGTTCGGTTATGGTCGAAGTGACGGGCAGCAGGCCGTGGACAGGGAGTAGTCATGGCCGCACGCCCATTTCCGGAATTCGACGCGTTCCCCGACGCCCTGCGTGCCGCGATTCAGGCACGTGGGCTGGGGTTGGAACGCATCCGCAACCGCTTGCGCACCCTCGGCGCCCCCGTCAGCATCGCGACGCTCAGCTATTGGCAGTCGGGCCGGTGCAGGCCGGAGCGGCCGGACTCGCTGATCGCGTTGGCGCACTTGGAGTCGGTGCTGGAGGTGCCCGCGGGGTCGCTGATCTCGCTGCTCGGCCCGCCAAGGCCGCGCGGCCGGTGGCTCACGACGCCTTCGGTGGACATCGCGACGTACTGGCCCGACAAGGCGCCGGTTCGTGAGGCGGTGCGGGCGGTGAATTCACGCTGGGATCAGCGGCTGACGCGGTTGAGCCAGCATGATCTGGTGACGGTCGGCCCGGATCGGGACGAACAGTCGATCGTGTCGCGGCAAGTGCTGCGGGCCGACGCGGACGGGCCGGACCGGTGGGTGGTGATCATGCACATCGACGACCACGACCGGCCGCTGCCGGTGATCCGTGCGCTGCGGAACTGCGCGGTGGGGCGGTCGGTGCTGCGGCCGGGGGACGGGCTGCTGGTGACGGAACTGTTGTTCGAGCGTCCGCTGGCGCGCGGGGAGACGGTGATCACCGAGCACGAGATGGTGAACCAGGCGCCGTGCCCGCTGGCCACCAACTACGAACGGAAATTCCGGCGGCCGGTGCGGGAGTTCGTGGTGGAGGTGGCGTTTCACCCGTCAGCGTTGCCGGTGCGGTGCGAGCAGTTCTCGCGGGTGGGCGCGGAAGCTGAGCAGGTCAACGAGGCGGTGCTGGACGGGAGCCAGTCGGTGCACTCGGTGGCGTTGAACTTCGGGCCGGGGGTATACGGCTACCGGTGGGAGTGGGCGAGCAGCTGAGGTTCCCAGGAGGTGTCGGGGAACCTCAGCACGCCGCCATCGGGATTCTTGGAGTCACGGATGCGGAGGGTGGTCGAGTAGGCCACCTCTACACAGGCCGCCTGGTCGCCGCTGCTGAAAGAGGACTTGCGCCAAAGCAGTTCCACGCAGGACGCCTGGCCGCCGCCGCTGAAGCTCGACTTCCGCCACTCTCCGTGCATCCCGTTTCAGCTCCGCTCGTAATCGGCCGCCATCCTGTGCAGGAAATTCACCGTTTCGGTGGACCCCAGGGCGAACCTCACCAGGTTAGCAGTCAGATCACGGAACAGATGGGTGTCCTCCGAGGCATCAAGGAAGCCGGAAGCGCCTTCATGCTCGACATAGACGATGAGCGGCGACTCGCGGAACTCCATCGTGGAAAACTGGCCGGGGTTACGGTATCCGCCGAGGCGGAACGGGATGACGTGGATGTTGATGCCTGGCTGTTCGGCCTTGCCGATCAGCCAGTGGATCTGCTGGACCATCACCTCCGATCCGCCGTGCCCTCGGCGAAACGCCGCCTCATCGATGATCGCGGTGTAGGTGGGGGCAGCCAGCTTGGCGAGCACCTTCTGCCGGTCCAGGCGCGCCTCGACCATCGCATCCTGCGTCTTGCCGGTGATGCCGCAGGCGGCGTGGATGGCCCGGGCATAGGCCGGAGTTTGCAGCAGGCCAGGCAGGTTGTGCGGGGCAAAGTCGATCAGCGTCCGCGACTGCGACTCGAAGGCGGCCAAGGCGGGCAGCAGCAACGGCAACCGATCACCGGTCTCCAGCCAAGCGCGGGCTTCCAGATCTCGCGCTAGATCCAGAATCCGTTCGCGGGCGGCTCCGGTGATCCCGTACAGGGCGAGCAGCCCGGCCACGTCGGTGATTGGTGAGACCCGGTTGGCCTTCTCGGTGCGGTTCAGCGTCGCCGCAGACTTCCCGATTCCACGTGCCGCTTGAATCGTCGTCTTCCCCGTGTGCATCCGGAAGGCGGCCAGTTCCATCCCCAATGCCCGCATCCGGGCGGGTTTCCTGTGTCCGATCATGGGCCAAGGAGACCGGTCTTCCCCGGTAGCCGCAACTGTGCGATCGGGCGACTGATTTCATACCCTGGTGCAGAACGATCTTCTCCACCAGGGTGATCCCCTGGCCGACGCGGTCATCGCTGATCTCGTTGCCACTGGCCGAACCTCCGCCGTCAACGCCGTGCTCGCCGAGTTCCGGTCCAACGACCAACCCATCCCCGACTCCCTCCCACCGTCAGTCCGCGACTACCTCATCGCCACCGACACCCCGCCCGCCTGGATGGACGCCGACCGCGTCGCCCGCGCCTACGACTTCTTCGTCGACGACGGTGTCCACGTCGCCTCCATCCTCTCCTTCGGGGCCATGGTCAACTGCTACGCGCAGCCCCGCCCCTCGAAGGTCCTCAACCTCACCCACCGCCTCAACCAGCCGCACCGCCGGCTTTCCGAGACCTCGCAGTTCGTGCTCGACCTGATGGCCCCGCAGCCGTTCACCAATGGCGGCTCGTTCGTCCCGACCATCCAGAAGACCCGCCTCATCCACGCCGCCGTCCGCCACTTCGTGGCCCAGTCGCCGGACTGGGACGTCGAGACCGACGGGGTCCCGGTCTGCCAGCTCGACCTGCTCGGTGCGCTCCTGATCTTCTCCGTTCAGGTGATCGACGGCATGCGCCGCATCGGGGTCACGGTGACCGACGTCGAGGCCGAGGACTACTACTACGTCTGGCGGGTCGCCGGTTCGATCCTCGGCATCCGCGACGACGTCATGCCCGAGACGCTCGCGGAAGCGACCCGGCTCAACGCGGAACTGGTCGAAGCCGCCTACGCGCCATCGGAGGAGGGCATCGCGCTCACGCGCGGATTGCTGGAGCTCTACAAGAAGTTCATTCCCGGCAAGGCGTTCGACGGCGTGGTCCCGGCGATGGTCCGCCAGGTCGTCAACCCCGAGGTCGCCGACATGCTCCAGGTTCCGCGCTCCCGGGGCTGGTCGCGGTTCGTGACGTCGAGTGCCCGGATCATGAGGTTCTTCGAACGCAAGGAGGACACCAACCGGGTCGCGCGCAAGGTGCTCGACAAAGCCGGTGCGCTCCTGCTCACCGCGAGCACCCGCACCCTGACCAGCGGCGAGTCGACCACGCTCGCCATCCCCGATGGGTTGCGGCAGAGCTGGTCGGCCGCCGGGGTGTGTCCGGTGGCGGTCGACGGGAAATGACAGCGGGTGATCGTCTGTTATGCGATCATGAATGAGTGAGCCCACTCCTGGTTTTCCTGTTGGGCGCCGCGGGTGCGTTGGCGCCGGAGATCGTGCGGCTCTACGGGATTCGCAGCGATCCGAAGAAGTTCCGCTGGTCGTGGTTCTACCTGGTCGTGTCCGTCGCGTTCGCCGGGCTCGGTGGGCTGCTCGCGCTCGTGCTGCCCGCAACCACGCTGTGGGGCGCGCTCTACGTCGGCGTGTCAACACCCGTTCTAGTGAATTCCATGGCACGTAAGGGAAGGGAACTGACCAGGCCGGAGATGCGGTCGCAGCCAACGCGGTACTCCCTGGTCGACTCGTACCTGTACGGGCTCTAGTGGACCTCGGGGCGTCCCACGGCATCCGCCTTCGGTTCGACGGCGGCAGGCTGAACGCGGTCCTGCTCGACGTGCACCGCAAGCCCCCGCTCCCCGTCGCCGAGCACTTCCTCGGCGCGGGGGTCGACGTCGAACCGTGGCCGTCGGCGGAGATCCCGCTGACCAGGGTCACCCAGCGGCTCGGCGTCGGCACGCGGGAGCTCGACCTCGCCGAGACCCGCGAGATCGAGGTCGCGGCCATCCTGCGGCAGCGGTTCGACCTGCACGCGCCCGTCGACTGGCGGCTGTTCCTCGACGGCACGCCGACGCCGGTCGACGGCGGTGCCGTCTATGCCTTGCCCGACTTGACCATCTCCATCGAGACCACCGCGCCATGTTCGGTGGACCGTGGCGGCGTCCTGGTGTCGTTGCCCGAGGGCGCCACCGAGCTGACCGTCACCGCCAAGAGCGTCCCGGTGTTCGACGTGTCGGACACGGTCGTGGTGTGCCGTCCCGACCAGGTGCGGGAGGCCGCGATCGTCGCGTCCTGCCTGCCGGGAGACCGGTTCATCCCGATCATCCCGGTCGAGCCGCCGCCGATCACCCAGGCCGAGTACGTCGCCCGCTACACCGAGTTCCACCGCGTCCAGGAGCGCTCGATGTCGAAGGTCGGCGGGGCGATCGGGCGGTCGGAGGTCGTGTCGGGCGACGACGCGACCCTGCGGGCCGCGATCGCCGAGTTCGCCCACACCGACGCGCTTCGTCGCTCGCTGAGCGCCTACCGGTCGTGGTTGAAGCACAACAACCTTGTCGCTGCCCTGATCACCCAGATGGGTGTCAGGCGGGCCGTGCTCCTGCACGACTTCGGCCCCGAGGACCTCAACATCCGGGACCCGGCTTTGGCCGCGGAGGCCCACGAACAGTGGGTCGCCCTCACCGGCCAGGACGACGGCGACCCATTCAACAACATGCTCGGCGGTGTGCCCCAGTCGCTCCGCCTGAGCGGGACCGCGCTGACCGACCTCACCGCCGAGGCGTGGCGCCTGCTGCGCGGGGATGCCGAGCAGCCACCGACCATCGACGTGCCGTTGGACGCCGGAAACTGCGTCGCGGCGCTGTTCGTGGCGCTGCGGACCGGCCGGGTCCTGCGCGCGGTCGATGGCGCGGCGCCGGTCGACTTCGCCGAGGTCAACCCCGACTCCGACGAGGCCGTGCTGGTGGAGAACACCGCCGACCCGGCCGCGCTCGTCGGCGCGGTCTACGCCCACCACCGGTCCGCGCGGCTGGTGATCACCCCTCCGCCCGACCTGGCGCCGGTCCGCGCCGCAGTGGCCGCCCAACAGGACAAAGTCACCGCGGCGAGTCGCGACGCCGACGAGAGCCGGGGGCTGCGGCGGATATTCGGGTGGTCCAGGAATCCGTATGAGGCGGTGGAAGCGGCGGTGACCGCGCAGGTGCCCGCCGCCGCGGTGGCCGAGGTCGGCGACCGCAGGCTCACCGCGTTCACCACCGGGCTGCCCTACGCGTTCGTGCGCACAGCCGACGCCGACTGGGCGCGCAAACCCATCGGGCACATCGCCGCCGATCCGGCGCTGATGATCCTCAACGAGCTCTACAGCGTCGGCGTGGCCCGCTCGCCCGGCGCGTTCAGCCTGGTGTTCGATCCCGGGTTCTTCCGCGTCTCGGAGACCGAGGACGTGCTGCGGTCGGTGAGCGGCCACTTCACCCACCCCATCCGGGTGACCGCGCCGGACGACGTCACCCTCGACGCGCTCATGACGCTGCCCAGGGACCTGCCGGTCGAACTGGTCTTCTTCAACACCCACGGCTCCGACGACGGGATCGTGCTGGGCAGAAGCCTGGTCCTGCACGAATGGCTCATCCCGCAGTGGCTGAACCTCGAGCACCGGCCGATCGTGTTCAACAACTCGTGCCAGTCGTGGACCGGGGTCGGCCGCCAGTTCGTCCGGGTCGGCGCGCGCGGCTACATCGGCACCCTGTGGAGCATCCCGTCGAAGGAGGCCGCCGAGTTCGGCCGGATCGTCGTCGACCGGCTGACCGCGGGGGAGCAGCGCGCCTGTGAGTCCATTGTGGATACAGGGGCCGCGGTCGAGCGGTCGTACCTTTACGTCGGCACCGCGAACGGTCGGCTCGACCAGTGGCGCGACCGGGCCAGCACCCCCGCCGAGGCCGCGCTCGCCGAGTGCGCCCTGCTCGTCGAGGCCGCGAACACGTCCCGGGTCGCGGGCGCGCTGCGGCACGAGATCGCGACGCTGCGGCGGGTCGCCGAGGGCACGCCGCACGCCGACACGGTGGCCTACGCCGACATCCTGCTGACCGAACTGCGGTTCGCGAGCGACGACGACGAGCCCGACGACACGCTGCCGCAGCTGATCGACCGAGTGCTCGACCGCCTCGACCTGCCCGCCGACGAGCTGGACTCCCGCAGGGCCACTCGGTTCGAGCTGACCGGCTACATGCACGAGCGCCGCGGCGCGCCCGCGGAGGCGTGGGCCGACTATGAACGCAGCCTGGCTCTGGGTGGTGAGGTCGAGTTGGACATGGCCGACCTCCGCATGCGCCAGGGCGACATCGGGGCGGCGGAGGAACTGGCCCAAGCGGCGTACGACCGGTCGACGGAGGCCGGCGACAAGGACGGCGTCATGCGCGCCATCGGCGTGCTCGGCCAACTCGCCAAACGCCGCCATGACCACCCGGAGGCGATGCGACTGGCCCAGGAGGGCCACACGCGGGCCGTCGAGCAGCGGAACGAGCGGGAGCAGGGCGGCTTCAAGCTCGACCAGTGCATCCTGCACCAGCTCATGGGCGACCTCGACGCCGCGATCGCCGCGGGCACCGAGGCGCTGGCCGTGTTCCGCGCCATGCACGACGACTCGGCGGAACTGGCCGCGGTGGGCAGGCTCGGCATGTGCCACCGCGCGCGCGGCGACCTGGCCGCGGCCGAGCGCTACGCCATGACCGGGCTCGCGCAGGCCCAGCGCATGGGCGGGCCCGCGCAGCTCGCGGCGTTCCACTACGACGTCGGGGTGGTCCTGCAGCTGCGGGACCGGCCGACCGAAGCCCTCGCCCACCACCGCGCCGCGGCCCAGCTGATGGTCGACCGCGGCGCGTGGGAACTGGCGGCGGGCTTCCTGGACGCGTTCGCCCGCTGCGCCGCCGGTCTCGGCGACGCCGACGCCCTGTGGACGGCCGTGGTGTGGGGCAGCCGGATCTGCGCGTCGGCACAGGAACGGCTGTGGTCGCTGGTCGTGCCTGTGGTCGTGGAGGCCGCCAAGGTGGCGATCGACTGCGGTCGTCCCGCGACGACCAACCGCGGGCTGACCGAGTTCGCCGCCCTGGTCGACACCCAGGACCCCGATCTTGTGCCGCCACCGGTCCGGCTGCTCGGCGAGGTCAGCGCGCTGCTGCGGCTGTGGCTGACCGGCACGGCGGACCCTGTGGTGATCGGGCTCGCGCAGTACGTGGACAGCAAGACCGGTGGCGCGCTGGAACTGGCCGACTTCGTGGCCGTGCCGTACGCCCGGCGTTGATCACAAGGCTTCGCCGAGGCGGTTCAGGGCTTCGGTGAAGTCGGCGGGCGGCAGGTGGCCGAAGCCGAGGCGGAACACGCGGTCCGAGTCGCCGAACCACGGGCCCGGTGCGACTCGGACGTCCCGTTCTTGCAGGCGCGCGGCGAGCCCGGCGTCGGCTTCGGGCAGGCGCAGACAGCACATCGCGCCCGCGTCGGGGCGGACGATCTCCACGCCGTGGTGGGACGTCCAGGCCAGCAGTTCGTCCAGCGCTTCGCGCAAGCGGCGGGCTCGGTTGTCGAGGATCTCGTCGCGGCGCTGGAGAACGCGGGTAGCGAGGGTCTCGTCCAGTGTCGGACAGGCGATGGCGCCGAGGAACTTGGCCTCGCGGAGGGCGTCGTAGAGGGCCGGGTCGGTGGCGGTCAGCCAGCCGATCCGCAGGCCAGGGGCGCCGTGGGCCTTGGACACCGAGGAACAGGTGACCACGCGAGGGGAGAGGGCGGCCGCCGACGTGGGGACCGGGTCGCCGTAAGTGGCTTCCCGGTAGGTCTCGTCGATCAGGACGACGGCGTCGGGTGCGCGGTCGGCCACGAGCGTCAGGAGTTCCGTGAGTTCGGTGTCGGTGTAGCGGACGCCTGACGGGTTCTGTGGCGAGGCAAGGGAAATCAGTCGGGTGTGTGGGGTCAGCGCGTCGGCGATCGCTGGCAGCCGATAGCCGTCATCGAACGACGCGGGGACCAGGTCGAGGTGCGCGCCGAGCCGCTCGGGGACGGCCCTGGCGGGCGGGAAGCACGGTGTGACAAGGAGAACGTTGGTCGCCGGGGCGGCAGGTGACCTGGGCGATGGCCGACATCGCCTCGATCGCGCCGCCGGTCACGAGTACCTGGTCCGGGGTGACGCCGGTGTCCTTGGCGATCAGTTCCCGCAGGTCGACGGCACCGCGGGAGGTGCCGTAGCCGAGGACGGTGTCGGCGAACTCCGCGAGGTCGGCGATCTCGCCGACGGTGAGGGCCGGGCTGGTGCTCTCGGCGAGGTCGTAGCGGACGTGTTGGTCGATGAGCGTGGTCATCGTGTTCGTCATGTGTCCATGGTCGGGACGGTGGGAGCGCCGGGGGAGAGCCAACTCGGCTAAATTGGTTTGCTGATGGAGCCAATGGGATTGGTCGAGCGACTCGGCCGCTGGTCGTCGGGCCGCGGCCCGCTGTCGGTGCTGCTCGCGGCCAGGCTGCGGGCGCTGATCGATGAGGGCGAACTGCCGCCGGGGTCGCGGCTGCCGCCCGACCGCGCGCTGGCCGCCGCGCTCGCCGTCGGCCGGACCACGGTGGTCACCGCGTACGAGCGGCTCGCGGTGGAGGGGCGGATCGTCCGCAGGCAGGGCAGCGGCACGCGCGTCGCCGGGACGCGGGCCGCGCCGCCGCGGGCCACCACCGAGGCGCCCACGTTCCTGCACCTGCTCGAACCGAAGGACGGCGTGATCCTGCTGGCCTGCGCCGCGCCGGACCGCCCGCCCGCCGAACTCGTCGACGCCTACTCCCGGGCTGTGCCGTCGCTCTTGGACATCCGCGACGACATCGGTTACCACCCGATGGGGTTGCCTGCGCTGCGGGAGGCCGTCGCTGATCGCTACCGCGCGCGGGGTGTCCCGACCGACCCTGATCAGGTGCTGATCACCTCTGGTGGCCAGCAGGCGCTGTCGTTGCTGGCCCGTGCGCTGATCCAGCCGGGAGACCGGGTGCTTGTCGAGGCGCCGACTTATCCGGGTGCGCTGGAGGTGTTCCGCGGTGAGGGGGCCGTGCTGCGCACGCTGCCGGTGGGGTTCACGCAGGTGGAGAGTGCGGCGCTGGCCTACGTGATCCCCACTTTCCACAACCCGACCGGCGCGGTCCTGCCCGCGCTGCCACGGCGGCGGCTGGCCGAGAACGCTCTCGCCGCCGGGGTCCAACTGATCGATGACGAGGCGTTGACCGATCTCGGCTTTCCCGGCGAGGAAACTCCGCCGCCTCTGGCCGCCTATGACTCCGGGGTGATCACTATCGGCTCGCTGAGCAAGGTCGTGTGGGGCGGTTTGCGGGTCGGGTGGGTCCGTGCGCCTGCGTCCGTGGTGACCCGGTTGGCCCGGTTGCGCGCGGTGCACGACCTCGGGGGCAACGTCCCGGCGCAGTTGGCCGCGGTCGAGCTGCTTCCCAGGCTGGACGCGATAAAGGAGCGGACCGCCGTCGCGCGGGAGGCCGGTCACGACCACTTGCGCGCGGAGTTGGCGCGGCAGCTGCCTGACTGGGAGGCGCCCGCCGTGCGCGGCGGCCAGACGCTGTGGGTGCGGCTGCCTCGCGGTGACGGCTCGTCGTTCGCGCAGACCGCGCTGCGGCACGGTGTCGCGGTCCTGCCCGGGGTGGGCCTGGACGCGGGCGGTGGGAGTTGTGCCTATCTGCGCCTGCACTTCCTCAGTTCGCCGGAGGTGCTGAGCGAGGCTGTCCGGCGGTTGGCCGCCGCGTGGCGGGGCTACTCGGCGCCCACGGAACGGATCGGGCAGCTGCCGACGCTCGCGGTGTAGGTGTACTGGCAGTACACACCGGTGGTGTGTACTATTGGGTCATGCCCCTTCCTCGGTTCGACAGACTCCCGGACGATCGCCGGGCGGCGATCCTGGCCGTGGCTCGCGCGGAGTTCGCCGAGCACGGCCCGGAGGCCGCGTCGTACAACAAGATCATCGAAGGGGCGGGCATCTCGAAAACCGCCGCCTACCACTACTTCGACGGCCGAAACGACTTACTCGACACGGTCTTGGACGACGTCAAGGCCCGCCTGCTCAGCGCACTGCGAGTGTGGGTGGGCACCTCGACCCCCGAGCGCTTCTGGGCCGAACTCCGGGCCGGTGCGGCCAGGCTGGTCACGCACCTCGACGAACACCCGGACGACCGCGCGTTGGCCCCCGCCGCGATGGACCGCCCGGACGACCCAGCGGTCACCAAGTGGGTCTCCGACGTCGTGCGCGACGGCCAAGCCCTCGGAATCATCCGCACCGACCTGGACCCAGCCCTCATCACCGCCGCGACAGCCGCCCTCCTGCGCACCCTGGATGGTTGGGCCTTGTCCGGCCACCCCGTCGGCGACGCCGAGTGGAGCCTGCTGGCGGGCCTGTGGGGCGCGAGATGAGAACGGACCTGCACGTCGACTGGACAGTGCCCGCGCCGACCAGCGCCCTGGACAAGTTCATGGGCCCAGGCAAGTCCCGCGGCGAATCCACCGTCGAGATCCTGGGCGGCCTACTGGTTGCCTCCCTGCTCGCCTGGTACACCCTCCGCGCAGGAGGCATCGACGGCTGGCGGTTGGCACTCGTGGCCCTGCTAGCCCTGGACGTGACCGGCGGCGTGATCACCAACGCGACGAACTCCGCGAAACGCTGGTACCACCGCACCCCCTCAGCCCGCCCCCGCTTGGTGTTCGTGTCCGCCCACGTCGTGCATTTGGCTTTGGTGGCGCTGTTCCTCGGCGGATCCTGGACCTGGCTCTGGGTGAATGTGCTGGTGTTACTCGGCTCCGCGGCCATCATCGAGTCCACCGCCATCCGATTACGCAGGCCGATCGCGATGACGCTGCTGATGGCGGCCTTCGTGATCAACCTGGGCTGGCTGCCCGCGGCGCTGGCGTGGTTCCCCGGCTTGTTCTACTTGAAGCTGCTGGTGTGCCACCTGGTCCCGGAGGCCCCGCTTGACACCCGCTGACCTCCTGGCCACGGCTTTCGCCGACGAACCAGGCATGACGTGGGTGTGCGGATCACGAAAAGCCGCTTGGTTCGCCGCCACCCTCCAACTCCCGGCCCTGACGATCCACACCGCCCCTGGGGCGGTCGCGATCATCAGCGCCCCGCCTCCAGCCGGGCGGACCAAGCCGGCCGGGCCTGCCCAGCCCATCCCGTCCGCCGGGCCTGCCCAACCCGCCGGGTCGGCCGAGCCTGCCGGGCCTGCCGGGTTAGCCCAACCCGCCGGGTCGGCCGAGCCTGCCGGGCCTGCCGGGTTAGCCCAACCCGCCGGGGTGGCCGAGCCTGCCGGGCCGGCCAGGCCGGGCGGTCCAGCCGGTGAGGTCGGGCAGGCAGGTGGGTCGCCGGGGGTGGGGGCGCTCGTCGGGTGGACGTGGCGGGTCCTGTGCGGCTGTGGGCCGCGGGCGGTCAGTCGGACGCTGGCGTACCAGCGGGCGACGGACCGGCTCAAGCCCGCCGGAGTGTCCACTGTGGAATTCGTCGGCGTGCTGCCGGACAGCCGTGGCAAAGGCGCGGCGAGAAGGCTGATCGACGGTGTCCCAGGGCCGCTCTTCCTGACAACGGCCGATCCGGCCAACGTCGCTCTCTATCAACACCTCGGCTTCCAAGTGACCCACCGCGCACGCGTCGGGCCCCTCATGGTCGCCGCGATGCTCAGGAGGTAACCAGGCGCAGCGTTGTGGCACACAGCCCCGCTCCTATCGGGCCATTCCGTAGACGCGGTCGATCTTGATGCGCAGGACCAGCCTGCCGTCGCGGACCATCGCGGCTCGGTATTCGTCCCAGTTCGGGTGTTCGCCGCTCAGGTGGCGGTAGAGGTCGACCAGCTCGTCCGCCGTCGCGTCGTGCGGGTCCTGCGCGACGGGCGTCAGCTCCGCGGTGCCCTCCGCGACCGCGTACTGCCAGCCGTCGGGGCTGGTGACGTGGTAGGTGGCCCGGGGGTCTCGGCGGAGGTTGGCAGTCTTGGCGCGGTCGTCGGTCACCGAGATCCGCAGGACGCCCGCGGTCTCGTCGTAGTGGTGCAGCACGTTCGACAGTTGGGGGCGGCCGTCCCGCTTCAAGGTGACCAGGGCGCCGAAGGGGCGGTCGCGCAGGAGGGCGTGGAGGGCTTCGTTCGACATGATCGGGTCAACCGGTGCGGGCCAGGCGGGTATTCCCAAATTGAGTGGACGGCGGAGGCCGGTCGCGCTTAGCTCCGCGCGTGGACCTTCCTCGACCGTTTGTCATCCGCGAAAGCGGCCACCGCGTGCACAACCCGCTGACCGAGGCCAAACTCGCGACGATGGGGGCGGCGCTGAAACTCGCGCCCGGCACCTCCGTGCTCGACCTGTGCTGCGGCAGCGGTGAGCTGCTGGCCACCTGGGCGAAGGCCCACGGCATCACCGGCACGGGCGTCGACATCAGCACCGCGTTCCTCGCCGCCGCCGAGGCGCGGGCCGCCGAGCTCGGGGTGTCCGACCGGGTGAACTTCGTCCACGGCGACGCCTCCGGCTACGTCGCGGACGAACCGGTGGGGCTGGCCGCCTGTGTCGGCGCGACCTGGATCGGCGACGGGGTCGCGGGCACGGTCGACATCCTGCGCCGCAGCCTCGCGCCGGGCGGGATGATGCTGATCGGGGAGCCGTTCTGGCGGATCGAGCCGCCGGACCAGGAGACCGTCGAGAAGTGCCACGCCCAGTCCCGCGACGACTTCGGCTCGCTCCCGGAACTGCTGGAGCGGTTCGCGGGCCTCGGCTTGGACGTCGTGGAGATGGTGATCGCCGACCAGGACAGCTGGGACCGGTACGTCGCCGCGCAGTGGCTGTCGACCCGGCGGTGGCTCGACGCGAACCCGGACGACGAGTTGGCCCCTCAGATGCGCGCTGAACTGGACACCGCACCGGTGATCCACGTCCGCTACCAGCGGGAATACCTGGGTTGGGGCCTGTTCGCGCTGCTCCCGCGATGAAGGACCGGCCCGCGGGCGTCACCGACGCGGACGTGCGGTCCGCGCTGGCGGCGTGGGGGATCGACGCCCCCGTCGACTTCGCGCCCGTGGGCTACGGGGACTACCACTGGACCGCCGGTGGACGCTGGTTCGTCACTGTCGCCAGGTCGGCCGTCGAACAGGCGATGGACACCGCGTCGGCGTTGCGCGGGCTCGAGTTCGTGGTGGCCCCGGTGCCCGCGTTGTCCGGCGCGACGGTGGTGCCGCTGGGGGAGTACTCCGTCAGCGTGTTCCCGCTCGTCGAGGGCGAGCCGGGCGAGTTCGGCGCGACACTGACGCGGGACGAGCGCGCGGACGTGCTGGCGCTGCTGGCTTCGCTGCACCAGACGGCTGTCCCGGACCGTGCCCCGGTGGCGTCACCGGAGTTGGCCGGATGGTCGATTGTTGAGGAAGCGCTGCGCGGCGACGGCTGGCCGGGGCCGTACGGCGAGCCTGCGCGGGCGCTGCTCGCCGACCATCGGGACGTGCTGCGCGGGCGGCGGGCCGAGTTCGACCAAGGTGTCGCCGCACTGTCCACGCGTGTCGTGCTGACGCACGGGGAGCCGCATCCTGGCAACTTCCTGCGGCACGGGTCGCGGCTGCGGCTGGTCGACTGGGACACCGTGGGCACGGCCGTGCCGGAGCGCGACCTGTGGCTGGTCGTCGCCGAATCCGCCGACCTCGACCGCTACGCCGACGCCACTGGACACGAACCGGACCAGGCCGCGTTGGACCTCTACCGGCTCCGCTGGGCGCTCGACGACGTCACCGCCTACCTCCGCCAGTTCCGCGCGCCCCACGGCGACACCGCGGACGCGCGGGAGTCGTGGGGATTCTTTGTGGCCACCCTCGCGAACCTGGGCCGAAATACTTCGTCGCGGACGCTCACGGGCGTGGTTGACCCGCCGATGATCAAAGTGAACCCGACTGAAAGGACGCCCCCGAATTGGAACCGGCTTTAGCGACGCGCCTGACCAAGCTCGATGTGACGGCGCGGATGTGGGAGACGTTGTTTCCGATCCTGAGCGGCGTCGGAGTGATCCTGATCGGTCTCCTGGTCGGCCTGATGCGATTGGGCGACATCTATGTCGTGGCCGGTCTGCTGATCATGGCGGGCGGCGGGTGGGTGGTGGTGCAGGCGGCGCGGGTGTTGCGCATGACCCTGCGCGCCCGGCGGATCCTGCGGGTGGAGCCGTGGGTGGAGCGGCGGATCGACTTCTACGTGGCGGATCGGACCATGTCTCACTACGCCGCGGCCTGGGTGCGGTCCAAGCCAGAGGAGCCCCTTTGGATCCACACGCTGCCGCTGGAGCAGCGACGGCTGGCGTGGGTGGGGGAGGACACCACGGTCTGGATCGCCGGGTCCGGCCAGTGGCGGGTGATCAGCCCGGTGGGCGGCGGGACGACTCGGCTGGCCATGCGGGCGGAACCTGGTGACGCACGTTTCGGCAAGATCGTCTCGATGACGCCACGCGGGGACAAGCGTGCCGAGCGGCTGATCAGAGCGACGCGGCGGGCCGCTGGGTAGCCTGAGCGGAAATGGCTGACCAGGGAGGCAGGGTGGCGCGGATGAGTGCCGGAGCGGTTCTCGGCGCGAACATACGCGCGTTGCGGGGGGAGTTGGGGCTCTCGCTGTCCGAATTGGCGCGGCGTTCGGAGATCGCCAAGGGGACGCTGTCGCAGCTGGAGAACGGGCTGGGCAACCCCACCATCGAGACGGTGTTCAGTCTTTCGAACGCCCTGAAGGTGCCCGTGTCGTCCCTGCTCACCGAGCGCGCCGAGCCTGGCGTCGTGCTGGTCCGGTCCGCCGGGCTCGACGTGCTGAGCAGCAACGCCGTCGACCTGCGGCTGCTGCGCCGGATGGACGTGACCGACACCGTGATGGAGGTCTACGACCAGCGGGTGCGGCCGGGCGAGGTGCAGCAGTCGGCGGGACATCCGGGGTTTGAGCACGTCGTGGTGACCGCCGGGGTACTCAGGGTGGGTCCGGTCGACGACCCCTACATCCTCGAACCCGGCGACTACGTCTGCTTCCCCGGCCACCTGCCGCACCTCTACGAGACCGTCGAGGGCCCGGTCACCTCGGTACTCATGCTCCAGTACCCGGTCGACGCGGGCACCAGCCCGATGGGCGGCTCGTGTGCGGTGTCCAGCGCCGCCCGACCGCAGGCTTGACGTCCCACCTTTCTCCCCCTAACGTCCCCCGTGTTCACTTTAATGAACGCTGGAGGTGTGGGTGTACCCGGACGTGGTGGTCGTCGGCGCGGGCGTCATCGGCGCCGCTGTCGCGCGGGCGCTGACCGTCGCGGGTGCGCGCGTCACCGTGCTCGACCGTGGGGCGCCCGCGTCGGCGACGACGGCTTCCGGTGAGGGCAACGTGCTCGTGTCCGACAAGGCGCCCGGGCCGGAGCTCGACCTGGCCGTCGCCTCCCGGCTGCGGTGGCCGTCGCTGGTCGAGGAGCTCGGCATCGACGTCGAGTGGGAGTCCAAGGGTGGCGTGGTCGTGGCGACCACGGACGCCGCCGCGCAGCCGCTGCTCGACTTCGCCGCCGCTCAGCGTGCGGTCGGGATCCAGGCCGACGTCGTCGACCGGGTCCACGACCTGGAGCCGCACCTGACGAAGGCTGTCACCGCCGCCGTCCACTACCCGCAGGACGCGCAGTTGCAACCAGTGCTGGCCGCGTCCGCCCTGCTCGCCGACGTGCGCGCGAAGGGCGGGACCGTGCGGGCGGGCGTCGAGGTGTCCGGTGTGGACACTGCAGACAGCCGGATCACGGGTGTGCGCACCAGCGACGGCGTGATTCCCTGTGGGGCGGTGGTCAACGCGTGCGGGCCGTGGTCGGGGGACTTCGCCCGCGCGGCCTGCGCGCCCATCGCGATCCTGCCCCGGCGCGGCATCGTGCTGGTGACCGGCGCGCTGCCGCTGGTGGTGCGGCACAAGGTCTACGACGCGGACTACGTCGGCGCGGTGGCCAGCGGAGACGCCGCCCTGCAGACCTCCAGCGTCGTCGAGTCGACCCCGGCCGGGCCGGTGCTCATCGGGTCGAGCAGGCAGCGGATCGGGTTCGCCGAGCGGATCGACGTCGAGGTCCTGCGGGAACTCGCACGCAAGGCAGTCGCGCTGTTCCCGGTGCTCGCGAACGTCCCGGTCATGCGCGCCTACGGCGGTTTCCGCCCCTACGCCCCGGACCACCTGCCGGTCATCGGCCCCGACCCCCGCCTGCCCGGCCTGTGGCACGCCACCGGCCACGAGGGCGCGGGCATCGGCCTGGCCCCCGCGACCGGCGACCTGCTCGCCGCGCTGCTGACCGGCGCTGACCCACAGTTGGACCCCACGCCGTTCCGCGTCGACCGCCCCGCCGTGATGGAGGCGCTGTGAAGATCACCGTCGACGGCGAGTCGACCCCCGTCCGGCCGGGCCAGACCGTCGCCGCCGCGCTGATGGCGGCGGGCAGGGTCTCCTGGCGCGACACCCGGCACGGCGGCAGGCCGCGTGGGCTGTTCTGCGGCATCGGGGTGTGCTTCGACTGTCTCGTCGTGGTCAACGGCGTCCCGGACGTCCGTGCCTGCCAGCGCTTGGTGGCCAACGGCGACGAAGTGCGCACCCAGCACGGCGCCGAGCTGCCGGAGGCCCGCCCATGATCGTCGTCATCGGCGCCGGACCAGCCGGGATCAACGCCGCCAGAGCCGCCGCGAACGCTGGGGCCGAGGTCACCCTGATCGACACCGCCCCGACCGTCGGCGGCCAGTACCACCGCCAGGCCGTCGGTGCGGACAACGCCCCGGGCGCCGCCGACATCGCGCGTGACCCGAGGATCCGCCACCTCGCCGAGTCCGTCGTCTGGGCCATCGAGTCCGTCCACAACGGACACAAGGTCCACGTCAGGACCGGCCAGGCCGACGGCCCCGACAGGTACGGCCACGCCGTGCACGCCGACGCGCTCGTCCTCGCGACCGGCGCCTACGACCGCGCCCTCCCGTTCCCCGGCTGGGACCTCCCCGGCGTGGTCACCGCGGGTGCCGCGCAGGCCATGGCCAAAGGCCAGGGCGTCGCGGTGGGCCGGCGGGTCGTCGTGGCGGGCACCGGGCCGTTCCTGCTGCCCGTCGCCCAGTCGCTGGTCCAGGCCGGTGCCCACGTGGTCGCCGTGCTGGAGGCGAACCGGGCGCGGGGCTGGCTCGCCGCTCCCAAGGCCCTGCTCGCGGGCCGCGGCAAGCTCGGCGAACTCGCGGGCTACGCGAAACTCCTTGCCCGGCACCGCATCCCGTACCGCACGAGCCGCACGGTAATCGCCGCGCACGGGACCGGCCGGGTCACCGAGGTCACCACCGCGACCCTCGACGCACAGTGGAAGGTCAAGCCGGGCACCGAGCGCCGGATCGCGGTCGACGCCGTGTGCGTCGGCTTCGGCTTCACCCCGCAGCTCGAACTCGCCGTGTCCGCGCGCTGCCGCCTGGTCGACGGGTTCGTCGAGGTGAACGAGGCCCAGGCGACGTCCGTCCCCGGTGTCTTCGCCGCGGGCGAGCTGACCGGCATCGGCGGCGCCGACCTGGCCGCCGCCGAGGGCACGGTCGCGGGCATCGCGGCCGCCGCCTTCGAAGGCCACGAGACCGCCGAGCCGGACCTGAAGGCCGTCCGACGCGGCCGCCTGTTCGCCCAGGGGCTCGACAAGGCGTATCCCGTGCGGCCGGGCTGGCAGAGCTGGCTCACCGACGACACGCTGGTCTGTCGGTGCGAGGAAGTCAGCTTCGGCGCCCTGCGCACCGCGCTCGACAACTACAGCGCCTTGGGCGTCCGGTCGCTCAAGCTGACCAGCCGCGTGGGCCTCGGGCCCTGCCAGGGCCGCGTCTGCGGACGCGCCGCCGCCGAACTCGCCGCCGGGATCACCGGCGGCAGCTATGACCCCGCCGCGACCGCAAAACGGCCTTTAGCGGCGCCATTGAGACTCAGCGAACTCGCTGAGAAGGAGGAGAAGTGACTCAGGAACGGCTCGACGGCGTGATCGTGGCCACCGCGCTGCCCTACACCGAGGACGCGAGCGCCCCCGCGGGCCTGCGCCCCGACTTGGACCGCTACGCCGAGCACTGCCAGTGGCTGGTCGCCAACGGCTGCCGCGGCGTCGGCCCGAACGGCTCGCTCGGCGAGTACTCGTCGCTCACCGACGACGAGCGCAGGCAGGTCGCCAGGACCGCCATCGAGGCGGTGCGCGGCCAGGGTGTCGTCGTCGTCGGTGTGCACGGCGCGGGCGCCCACCAGGCCCGCCACTGGGCCGAGCTGGCCGCCGAGGACGGCGCCGACGGTGTGCTGTGCCTGCCGCCCACGATGTACCGGGCGAACCGCGCCGAGGTGGTGCACCATTTCACCGAGGTCGCCAAGGCCGGGCTGCCGATCATGATCTACAACAACCCGATCGACACCAAGGTCGACCTGACCCCGGACCTGGTCGCCGAACTGGCCCAGATCGACAACGTGGTCGCGGTCAAGGAGTTCTCCGGCGACGTGCGCCGGGTGCTGGAGATCCGCGAGGTCGCCGACATCGCGGTGATCGCCGGTGCCGACGACGTCGTGCTGGAGAGCCTGCTCATGGGCGCCACCGGCTGGTTCGCGGGCTTCCCGAACGTCTTCCCCGCCGAGTCCGCGCGCCTCTACGCCCTGGCCACCGAGGGCAGGCTGGAGGAGGCCCGCGCGCTCTACGAGCCGCTGGTCGCCGCGTTCCGCTGGGACTCGCGCGTCGAGTTCGTCCAGGCGATCAAGTTCGGCATGGACTACGTCGGCCGGTTCGGCGGCCCGAGCCGCCCGCCGCGCGGCCCGCTGAGCGCCGAGCAGCGCGAACTGCTGGGCGCCGACATGCGCAAGGCCGTCGAGCACCTGCACAGCGTGGCGGTCTGACATGCGCGCGTCCCGCTACCTGAGCGCGGTCGACTCGCACACCGAGGGCATGCCGACCCGGGTCATCACCGGTGGCGTCGGCGTCATCCCCGGCGCGACCATGGCGGACCGGCGCGTGCACTTCATGGCCCACCTCGACCACCTGCGCGAGTTCCTGATGAACGAGCCGCGCGGGCACTCGGCGATGAGCGGGGCGATCCTGCAGCCGCCGACCCGGCCGGACGCCGACTGGGGCGTGCTCTACATCGAGGTGTCCGGCTGCCTGCCGATGTGCGGGCACGGCACCATCGGCGTGGCGACCGTGCTGGTGGAGACCGGGATGGTCGAGGTGACCGAGCCGGTCACCACCGTCCGCCTCGACACCCCGGCCGGGCTCGTGCTGGCCGACGTCGCCGTGCGCGACGGCCGCGCCGAGCACGTCACCATCCGCAACGTCCCCGCGTACTCCCACGAGCTGGACGCGACGGTCGAGGTGCCTGGTCACGGCCAGGTGCGCTACGACATGGCCTACGGCGGCAACTTCTACGCGATCCTGCCGCTGGCCGACCTGGGCATCGCCTTCGACCGCGCCGAGAAGGACCGGATCCTCACCGCTGGTCTGTCCATCATGGACGCGATCAACGAACAGCGGCGCCCGGTGCACGTGGCCGACCCCACCATCGGCGGCTGCAAGCACGTCCAGTTCACCGCACCCGGCCATGACGGCAGCCACTCGCGCAACGCCATGGCCATCCACCCCGGCTGGTTCGACCGCTCACCCTGCGGCACCGGCACTTGCGCGCGCATGGCACAGCTGCACGCGCGCGGGGAGCTGAAGCTGGAGGAGGACTTCGTCAACGAGTCCTTCATCGGCACCCGGTTCATCGGCAGGCTCATCGAGGACGCCCAGGTGGGTGACCGGCCCGGGGTGATCCCGACGGTGACCGGCCGCGCCTGGATCACCGGGATGGGGCAGTACCTGCTCGACCCCACCGACCCGTTCCCGAAGGGCTTCGTCCTGTGACCCGCGTCGTCTCGACCTCTCCGCAGCGACCCGCTGACGTGGTGGTCGACCTGCCCGCCGCCACCCCGGCGGAGGTCGTCCTGGCCGCGGCCAGGGCCTACAAGGCCCAGCGGGACTGGGCCGCCGCCGCACCCGGGATCCGGGCCGCGGCGCTGCACGGCATCGCCCAATCGCTGGCGGACAACGCCGCCGACGTCGCCGCGCTGATCGTGCGCGAGGTCGGCAAGCCCGCCGGTGAGGCCGCGGGCGAGGTCGGTCGGGCGGTCGCGCTGCTGCGGTACTACGCCCAGCAGGCGTTCGACCCGATCGGCGAGACCTACGCCGTGGGTGGCGGACTCGGCTACACCGCGCGCAAGCCGCGCGGTCTGGCCGGTCTGATCACCCCGTGGAACTTCCCCCTGGCGATCCCGGTGTGGAAGTCCGCCCCGGCGCTGGCCTTCGGCAACGCGGTGGTCATCAAGCCCGCGCCGGACGCCACCGCGTGTGCGCTGCGGCTAGCCGAGCTGGCTGCACCGCACCTGCCCGACGGCCTGCTGACCGTGCTGCCCGGCGGCGCGGAGACCGGTTCGGCGCTGGTGTCCTCTGTGGACGCCGTGTCGTTCACCGGCTCCAGCGTCGTCGGTCGCACGGTCGCGGTGGCGGCGGCCGAGCGCGGCATCCCCGCGCAGTGCGAGATGGGCGGGCTGTCGGCCACGATCGTGCTGCCGGACGCCAACCTCGACCAGGCCGCGACCGACATCGCCTACGCCGCGATGGCGTTCGCGGGCCAGAAGTGCACCGCGACCAAGCGGATCATCGTCGTCGGCGACAGCCGACCGCTGGCCGAGGCGCTGGCGGCGAAGGTCGGCGGGCTCGGCTTCGGCGACCCGGCCGAACCCGGCGTCGTCGTCGGCCCGCTGATCACCGCGCAGGCACGCGACCGCGTGCTCGAGGCGGCGGCGCAGGCGCGGTCCGGCGGTGGCGAGGTCATCGCGTTCGGGGTCGTGCCGTCGGCCGACGGGTGGTTCGCCGCCCCGGCCGTCATCGCCGGGCTCGACGCAAGCGCCGCGCTCAACCGTGACGAGGTGTTCGGCCCGATCTGCACGCTCACCGAGGTGTCCGATGTGGACACCGCGCTGGAGCTGTCGAACGCGACCGACTACGGCCTGGTCACCTCGCTCTACACCGCCGACCTCGACGCCGCGCTCGCCGCGGCGCAGCGGTGCGAGACCGGCATGGTGAAGGTGAACGCGCCGACCGCCGGGGTGGACTTCCACCTGCCGTTCGGCGGGGAGAAGAACTCCGGCTACGGCGGCAAGGAACAGGGCAAAGCGGCGGCGGCGTTCTACACCACCCCGCGCACGATCCAGATTGGAGCGGCGAAGTGAACCGTCCGGCACGGCGCGACCCGAGCAGGCTGCTGGAGGCCACCGGGTTCCGCGACTTCGTGAGCAATGGCTGGGGGCCGGCCGAACGCCAGGTCATCCTGCCCGAGGGCGCGGCGGCCGCGGCGGCCGAGCACCGGCGGCGGCTCGTCGAGGCGCTGCCGGGCAAGCGCATCGCGGTCGCGTCGGGCTGGGCGCCGGTCCGCGCCAACGACACCGATTACGAGTTCCGCCCCGACAGCGACTTCGCGTGGCTCACCGGCTGCCAGGCCGAGGGCGCTGTGCTCGTGATCCAGCCCGGCGGCGACGCGGAGCTGTTCATCATCGAGCCCGCGCGGCCGGGTGAGGCCGACTTCTTCGCCAACGCGCGCGACGGCGAGCTGTGGATCGGTCCCACCCCCGGCCTCGCCGACTGGAGCGAGGCGCTCGGCCTGTGGTGCAGGCCCATCAGCGACCTGCCGTCCGCGCTGCGCGGCCGCGTCCCGGAGACGCACGCGACCACGGGCGTCGACCCACTGCTCGACGCGCTCGTGCCGGGAGCGCCGTCCGGGGAACTGCGCCGGACCGCGTCAGACCTGCGCCGGATCAAGGACGACTGGGAGATCGGCGAACTGCGCCGCGCGGTCGCGGCGACCATCCGCGGGTTCGACGACGTCGCGGCCGAACTGCCCGCCGCGGTCAAGGGCGGTGGCGAGCGGTGGCTGATGGGCACCTTCAACCGCCGCGCCTACCTGGAGGGCAACGGCGTCGGCTACCAGTCGATCGTCGCCGCGGGCGCGCACGCGCCGGTCCTGCACTGGGTGCGCAACAACGGCCCGGTGGCCGAGGACGCGGTGCTGCTGCTCGACGCGGGTGTCGAGGTCGACAGCCTCTACACCGCCGATGTGACCCGAACCCTGCCGGTGTCGGGCTCGTATTCCGCTGTGCAGCGGCAGGTTTACGACCTCGTGCTCAAAGCGCACCACGCCGCGCTCGACGCGGTGCGGCCGGGCGCGGCCTACACCGACTTCCACGCGGCCTCGATGCGCGTGCTCGCCGAGGGCCTGCACGACTGGGGCCTGCTGCCGGTGTCGGTGGAGGAGTCGCTGGCGATCGAGAACCAGCAGCACCGCCGCTACATCGTCTGCGGCGTCGGGCATTTCCTCGGCCTCGACGTGCACGACTGTGCCCACGCCTCACCCGAGGCGTATCACGAAGGACCGCTCGCCGAAGGCATGGCGCTGGCGGTGGAACCCGGGCTCTACTTCCACCCCAACGACCTGACCGTGCCGCCGGAGCTGCGCGGGATCGGCGTGCGGATCGAGGACAACGTGGTGGTGCGCAAGGGAGGTGTCGAGATCCTGACCAAGGAGCTGCCGATCGAACCCGACGCGCTGGAGGCGTGGGTGCGCGACCGGGTCTAACCGATCCGGGGGTGGACCTCGGGGTGCGCCTCCCACCACGGCCGGAACACCGGGCTCTGCATGGCGTGCATGGCATACGCGGCGCCCGCGGCCCGGTAGATGGCCTCGACGGCGTCCTCGGTCAACCGGTCCCGGCGCCAAGCCAACAGCAGCCGCATCTGGACCGGCGACTCGGCCAGTGGCCGGACGACAACCCCGTCCGGCCACTGCGTCGTCGGCTCCACCAGCGTCACCGCCTGCCCGGACTGGACCAGCGCCCGGCCGCCACCGCTGGGCGCCTCGAACCGGATGCGCGGGGTGAAACCCGCCTTGCGGCAAGCGGACCGCAGTTCGGCGAGCGACCCGTCCTCGGCGCCGGGCGGGCAGATCCACGCGTCCTCGGCGAGCGCGCCCAGCGGCACCTCGTCCCAGTCGGCGCAGCGGTGTTTCGCCGACATGCTCACGAGAACCGGCACGCGCTGCACCAATGTCCGGTGGGCCACCGGGCCGCCGAGGCCGATGTCGTGTCCGATCGACATCCCGACGACGGCGACGTCCATTCGGCCGTGCGTCAGCGAATGCGCGAGAATCGTGCTTGACGACTCGACCTGCAGGATGAATTCGGTGTCCGGCAACGCCTCGTCGAGCCGTTCGACCATCGTGCCGACACACTCCATGTGCGCCGAACCCATGCGGATGACGCCTTTGGTGTTGGTGTGCACCAGATCCGCGCCGAACGCGTCGAGCTCCACCAGCAGAACCCTGGCCCGGCGCAGGACACGCTCACCCAGCGGGGTGGGCGCCGTACCGGTTCGGCTGCGCAGGAACAACTGCCCGCCGACCGTGCGCTCGACCCGCTGCAGCAGCACCGTCAGCGCTGGTTGGGACACCCCGAGCGAGGACGCGGCCTGGGAGAGGCTGCCGGTCTCGGCGATCGTGCAAATCGCCCGCAGGTGACGGAATTCCAGGTCCATAGCCGAAGTCTATAGACGGATGGCATTACCCGGAACGCTTTCGGCGTGTGACTCTTCGAAGGTCCACTTCCGACAGTGTGTTCCGCATTCCCTGCACTGGAGACACCGTGATCCGAATTCGCCCGCGCGGCGGGCTTGTTTTGGCGACCCTGTTGGCCACCGGCTTGGGCATGGTCGTCCCGACCGCCGCCGCCGCTCCCACCCCCACCCCTGCGCACGCCCAGCCCGCCAAACCGGGCAAGTCAGTCGTCCCGCTCAGAGACCGCGGCCCGATCCCGGCGGACTCGGCCGAGCACCGCCGTGACTACGCCACCGAGAGCCGTCGTCCGGAGAACCGTTTGGCGGCGGCCTGCGATCCCGCCGACTTCACCAGCCGGACCGGGCCCGCGCTCGTCCAGCAGATCCGCGTCTCGACGATCGATTGCGTCAACTCGCTGTTCAGCCTGACCGGTTCGACGGCCACCGCCGCGTTCCGGGAAGCGCAGATGGTGAGCGTGGCCAATGGCCTGCGCGACAACGCCTCGGCCTACCCCGGCGACAACTCCACGGCCACCCAGCAGCTCGTGCTCTACTTGCGTGCCGGGTACTTCGTGCAGTGGTACAACCCGGATGTCGTCGGACCGTACGGTCCGACGCTGAAGTCGGCGATCCAGGCCGCGCTCGACGCGTTCTTCAACAACAGCAAGGCATACACGCTCAGCGACGCCAACGGCCCGACACTGGGCGAAGCCGTCGTGCTCATCGACAGCGCGCAGGAGAACGCGCGTTACCTGTGGGTGGTCAAGCGCCTGCTCGACGGCTACTCCAGCGCCTACGACCCGTATCCGTCGATGACTGGAGCGGTCAACAGCGCCTACACCGTGCTGTTCCGCGGCCACTACCTGCCCGCGTTCGTCAGCGCCGTCGCCGCCGACAGCAGCGTGCTGTCGTCGCTGAGCCGCATCGCGCAGGCCAACCTCGGCCTGCTCGGCACGTCCCGCGAGTACCTCGTGGTCAACGCGGGCCGGGAACTCGGCCGGTTCCTCCAGCACAGCTCGATCCGGCCCGCCGCGAAACCGCTGGTGAAGGGCCTGCTCGACCGCACGTCGATCAGCGGCCCGACCGCGCACCTGTGGGCGGGCGTGGCCGAGATGGCCGACGCGTACGACAAGGCCGACTGCGCCTACTACGGCGTGTGCGACCTGAAGAACCGGATCTCGGCGGCGATCCTGCCGATCAACCACTCCTGCGGGCCCACCCTGCGGATCCGCGCCCAGGCGATGACGAGCGGCGAGCTGTCGTCGTCCTGCACCAGCCTGCTCAACCAGGACGCGTTCTTCCACCGCACGGTCAACGACCCCGGGCCGGTGGCCAACGACAACAACACCACGCTGGAGGTCGTCGCCTTCGACTCCAGCTCCGACTACAAGACCTACGCCGGGATCCTGTTCGGCATCGATACCAACAACGGCGGCATGTACCTGGAGGGGAACCCGGCCGTGGTCGGCAACCAGCCGCGGTTCATCGCCTACGAGGCGGAGTGGCTGCGGCCCGCGTTCGAGGTGTGGAACCTCAACCACGAGTACACCCACTACCTCGACGGCCGCTTCAACATGCACGGCGACTTCGAGGCCACCATCGCGACGCCGACGGTCTGGTGGATCGAGGGCGTGGCCGAGTACGTGTCGTACTCCTACCGGAACGTCACGAACACGGCCGCGATCGCCGAGGCGGGCAAGCGCACCTACGCGCTGAGCACGCTGTTCGACACCACCTACGACCACGACGCCAACCGCGTCTACCGGTGGGGCTACCTGGCCGTGCGGTACATGATGCAGTCGCACCCCGCGGACATGGCCACGCTGCTCGGCCACTACCGCTCGGGCAACTACACCGCCGCGCGAACGCTGCTCAAGACCACCATCGGCACGCGGTACGACAGCGACTGGAACGCGTGGCTGACGGCGTGTGCGGCGGGCAACTGCGGTTCGACCACGCCGTCGCTGCCGGAGTGCACGGGGTCGGACGTTCGTGCGCTGGGCAAGAACTGTCAGCGCAGCAACAGGTCCGCGGTGAACTCGTGGTACGACAACCTGTACCTGTTCGTGCCCGCGGGAACCACGCAGCTGAACATCAGCTCGACCGGTGGCGCCGGCAACTGCGACCTGTACTACAGCCCGTCGAGCTGGGCGACGCCGACGAACGCGACCCATCGGTCCACCACGTCGGGCAATAACGAGTCCATTGTGGTCAGTTCGCCGCCGGGCAACACGTACGTCTACATCAGTCTGAAGGGCGCCACGGCGTGCTCAGGCGTCGCCGTCGCCACCCGGTTCTGAGGCGAGGAACTCCGTGGCCAGCCGCTTGGGTGCGCGCAGCAGCCAGGCGTCGGTGACCAGTTCGGCCAGCTCGTCGACGTGGATCTCGTCCAGACGCACGAGGACGGCGGCATAGCCGTCGAAGTGCGGAGTGGTGAAGTAGACGTCGGGGTCCTCGGCGATCAGCGCGTGCTTGACGCCCTCGTCGGCCACGTAGGCGCCGAGGACGGGGCCGGTCGGCGCGGTCGGGCCGAGGGCGGCCAGGTCGGACTTGCGCAGCGGGCGTTCCCAGACGAAGCCCTTCGCCTTGACCCGCCACTGGGCGGTGTCGCGGGAGGTTTCCTCGGTGGTCTCCGGCAGCGCGAGGGCTATCCGGCGGACGTCGTCCCAGGTGGCCATGGGGGAAATGTAGCTGGGCGGCAGTGGGGTTCGCATCCCACTGCCGCCCGGCTCGTTCAGTGCCTTGGTTTGTCGCCAGGCTTGTCCTGGACAGCCTTCGTGTCGTCGATGACGTCGAACTGCTCCTTGCGGATCTCATCGGTGACGGTGTGCTCCATGGTGACCGGCCGGGTGGCCAGCCGGATGCGCTCGACCGGGACGGTGTCCTTGATGATCACCGGCTGGTCCTTGTGCAGCGTCACCTCGACGACCGACTCGGCGAACGACTTCGGGTCGGCCTTGAGCGTGGTCAGCTCGGTCTCGCCGATGGGCTCGCGGACCACGTGGACCTCTTCGTGGGTCAGCTGCACGGTGACCTGCTGGGGCTCGGTCACGACGTACTTGCGCAGCCGGACGTGGCCCGCCTCGACCCGCTCGGTCTCCACCCGCAGGCGCTCCTCGGAGCGGATGACGATCTGCTCGCCGCCGCGGTCGGCGAGGGACTTCTCCCGGGCCGGTGCGTGCGTGGTCCGGCCCTGCGGGGCCATGTTCTGCGTGCCGTTCGTGTCCTGCTTGGCGCGCATCGCGCGCTCGCGCAGTGCCTGCTCGCGGTCGGGCTCACGCAGGTCGTGCTTGCCCGCCATGGGGTCGGCTGTGCCCTTGCCCGCCAGGTCGGCACTGGTCCGCTCGGCGTGGGCGGGATCGCCCATCGCGCGATCGGACATGGCGCGGTCTGCCATGGAGCGGTCAGCCGCGGTGCGGTCTGACATGCCTCGGTCGGCCGCGGTGCGGTCGGTCATGGTGCCGTCCGCCTGGTCCGGCGCCAGCCGCATGCGGGGCTGCTCGCCGCCCGGCCGGGACACCGGTCCGGTGCTGCCGCGCTGGATGGGCAGGCCGTAGTAGCGGCGCAGGTCGATGCCCTCCTGCTCGGACAGCTTGCCCTCGGCGTCGACGTGCGGCGCGTCCTTGACGACGTCCTTGCGGACGCCGACCCGGACGCCGTCGGCGTCGGTGTGCGCGCCGGCGAGGGGAACGAAGGTTTCCCGGTGCCCGAACAAGCCGGTCCGCACCGTCACCCACTCGGGCTCGTGTGACTCCTCGCCGACGTACACCGTCTCCACCCGGCCGATCTTCTCGCCGTCCGGGTCGTAGACGTCATGTCCGATGAGGTCTTGTGGCTTCATGGACATAGTCATTGGGTACCACCTCCTGTAGCCACCGTCGCTCGGCACCGGCCCGCCCGCAACAGCGGTGAGCTGCGCAAACGGCGCTGGTACAGGGGTTCTGACGACAGGAGTTCACCCAATCAGGTGACGACCGGGGTTGGCGTGTCCACAGTGGTCCGAATAGGCAGGCGTGCTATCAGCCCTTGGCGAGGATGTCGGCCAGCGCCGCAGCGAACTCGGCGGGCTTCTCCAGGTGCGGGGTGTGGCCGCAGTCCTCGATGGCGACCTCGTCGTAGGTGCCGCCCGCCGCCGCGTACTGGTCGAGCACGGCCCTGGTCTGGGTGACCATCGGCTGCGGCGGGTGCGTCTCGGCGCCCGGCCAGCCGGGGATCGCGCCCAGGCTGCCGAGATAGGCCAGGTCGAACATCGACGTGTCGGACACGATCTGGTCGTCGGTGCCGCGGATCCAGCAGATGGGCGGCTTGGGGTCGATGGTGTGCAGGTCGTCGATGCGGAAGTGGTTGGGCGCCATGGCGTTCAGTACGCCGCGCGTCCCCGGCGCCGCGCCCGGCCACGCGGTGGTCGCGGCGGTGTCGCCGGGGTAGTTGTCGTCGCCGGTCGCGGTGCTCAGCATCGAGGCGACGTAGACGTCGGCGTCGTCGGGCTCGAAAGGCGGCTTGACGTAGAAGGCGTGCATGATCGTGCGCGGCGCGAACGGCGACTCGTCGGAGGTCACGCCGTCGGCGAGCATCTTCACGAAATCCGGGTTGGCGCCGCCCGCGCCGGAGCCCGCGCCGTCCGGGTCGGTCAGCTCGCCGTCGGCGCCGCGGGTGGCGCCGAAACCGAACGGCGACACCGGGTTGACCAGCGTCAGCGTGCGCACCGATTCGGGCCGGTCGCGCAGCACCTGGAGCGCGACGCCGCCACCCATGCTCCAGCCGACCAGGTGCACCGGGCCGAGGTCGAGGGTGTCGAGGAGGCAGGCCACGTCGTCGGCGTAGTCGCCGAGGCCGCGGGTCGCGTCGACCGGCTCGCGGTCGGTGTCGCCGAAGCCGCGCAGGTCGACCGCGATCGGCCGGTACCCCGCGGGCAGGCCGAGCATCGGGCGCTGCCAGAACAGGCTGGACGAGACGTTGCCGTGCAGGAACACCACCGGGTCGCCGGTGCCCGCGGTCTCCAGCACGTTCATGGTCAGCCGGTCGGTCTTGATCCGGCGGGCGGTGACTCCGTCGAACAGCATGGTGATTCCTCTCAGGACAGCCAGGTCGCGACCTGGGACATCGACGACGTCGCCCAGCCGAGCTGCAGGTGGTTCGCGGTGGCGATGGTGGCGGTGCCACCCAGCGTGGTGACGCCGGTGGTGTCGAGCGCGCTGGCGATGAACACGATGCCGTCGCTGGGGCCGCGGGTCTCGTTCCATACCCCGACGATGTTCGCCGCCGCGCCTGCCAGCAGGTAGACCCGCACGCCGCTGGGGGTGCCCGCGCCCTGGATGGCGGCGATGAGCGAGCCCGCGTTGATCGCGGCCTGGATGCCGGGGCCGTCGGTGTAGAAGCCCTGGCCGCCGTAGTAGGTGGTGTGCCAGTCCTGCGCGGAGGTGTTGACGCCGAACACGCCGTCCCAGCGCTTGAGCATCTGCCGCTGACCGGGGTAGGCGTCCCAGCCGCCGGTCGGGGTGATCGACAGCTCCGGGTGGTAGGTGTACTGGCCGTAGCACGTCATCCGGGTGTGCGGGCTCGGCGCGTTGATCTTGCCGCCGCACTCGGGCCAGATGGAGAAGTCGTGCGCCCAGCCGTGGGCGAACGGGTAGTCGTAGCCGCCGTTCGGGCCGCCGAGCGTGACCAGCCTGCGCACGTCGCCCGCGTAGTCGCGGCCCCACGACGGCTTGACCGACGAGACATACATGCGGCCGGACATCATGCCCTTGCTCCAGCCGACCACGTCGACCTGGCTGACGCCGAGACGCGCCTTGATGATCGCGATGGCGTCGCCGACCTGCTGCGCGTGCTGGCGGTTGTCGCCCTGCTTGTGTGCGAAGCCGATGGCGAACACCTTGTGCCCGCGCGCGCTGAGGTACTGCATCATGCCGGTCGACGGGCAGCTCGCCGAGCCGCAGCCGAAGCCACCGGACTCGTTCGGGTTCGCCCACGCGCGGTCGGGGTTGTCGTTGGCGCCGTGCACGAGCAGGACAGGCACCGGCTTGCTGCCGGTGTTCCAGCCGGGCGCGGAGTAGAGCAGGAACCGGCTCGACGACGGGCGGGCGACGTTGTTGAAGAACGTCTTGCGCTGGCCGTCCTGGTCGCCGCGCCCGTCCGGCGGGTACTGCTCGTCGACGAAGCCCGGGGTGGTGTCGCGGTAGCGGTCGACCTTGGCCCAGCCGTTGGCGACGGAGGTGTAGGTGGCCTCGTTGGTCAGGTAGGCGGGATCGGCGGCGGCGGTCCCGGCCGGGACGACGGTCGCGGCGATGACGGCCGCCGCGGTGAGCAAGCGAAGCATGGGGGTCCCCACTCTCAGAGCGCGGCGGCCACGGCACGAATGCCGTCGGCGCCGAACAGGATCGTGTAGTGGTTGGCTTCCACGGTCTGGACGGTGAACGGGTAGTCGGCCCGCGGGTAGAGTGGGGTCGGCTCGTCGAACAAACCCTTGGTGGCGCGGAGGAAGACGGTCTCAGGCTTCAACGCGTGGAACGCGTCGCGGGGGACCTCGCCGGTGTTCAGGTCGCGGAAGTCGGCCCGCACGGCGTCGGCGTCGACCCGGCTGCGCAGCTCGGGCTCGGTGCCGGTCAGGTCGTAGTCCACATAGGACTCGATGTCGGCGGTCCAGTCCTGGAACGCCGGATGCGCGCGCCAGAAGTCCCGGTACGCCTCGCGGCTGGCGAACCGCATGTCCAAGCGTTTGACCGCAGGACCGAGGGCGGTCTCGATGTCCTCGACGGGCGGCAGGGGAGGCCCGCCGTCGACGAGGACGAGCTTCGCGACGCGCTCGGGATGCTGGTGCGCGAGAACCGCGGCCACGAATCCGCCCATGGAGTGTCCGACGACAACAGCCTGGTCGATGCTCATGGCGTCGAGGACGGCGAGGCAGTCAGCGGCGTGAGTCGCCATGCCGAACGGACCGGGTAGTCCGCTGCTGCCGCCGCGTCCGCGCAGGTCAGGGGCGATGACGGTGCCGGAGTGCGCGCCCGCGACGGACGCCCACGCGCGGTGGGAGGCGGTGATGCCGTGGATCGCGAGGACAGGGCGGGCGTGCGGCGTCCGCTGGGCCGGGATGCGGCCGTCCCACCTGGCCACCGTGAGGTGTCCGCCCACCACGGGCACGGTGGACAGGGACGCTGGCATGGCTGCCTCCTCCGGGCCGGTCACCGACGGTGTGACCTGGCAGGCGCACACCTTCCCGCTGCCGCGCGTGGGTCGTCAATGTGGCTGGTCGACACCATGATCACGCCGGTGTAGTGGCTGCCGCCATGGTCCTATCCGCCGTTGATGAGCGCGACCAGGGCCTCGGCCTCGTCCGGGGTCCACTTGCCGTTGAGGGTGGTCGTCCCGCCGGTGATCGCCTCGTTGACCCTGGGCGCGGAGACGACCTTGCCGTCCACGACGATGGCGAGCTGTTTGTCGACGTTGCGGGCGGTGACCTCGGCCCACTGGCGGGTGCCCGCGTCGGTGAAGGTGAGGGTGATCTCGATGCCTGCGCCGTATTGGGACGGCCCGGAGCTGGCCTCGCCGAAGTGGCTGCCGGTGAGTTCCACCGGGCCGAGGAGGTACTTCTCCGTGCGGTCGGCGGTGCAGAGCTGCACCGTTCCGTCGCCGCGGGGCGCTGGCGGGGGCTCGCAGTCGAAGCGCAGGTCGGCGGGCAGGGTGTCGGTGGCGGCTCGTCCGGTCTCGATGACGGGGCGGATCTCGGCACGGGACACCCGCGGCGGGGCGGGCGTGCCGCTCGCCGCGACGAGGACGGCGCCCGCGATGACGACCACCCCGGCGATCGCCTGCCACCGGGCGGTTGGTCGGCGGGCGATCAGGCCGGGCAGGACCAGGGACGCCGCCACCACCGCGGCAACGACGACCAGCCAGGGGCTGAACACGAAGTCGCGCAGGACGGACTCGACGACCCGGGTTTCGTTCTCCGGCAAGCAGACCGGCGTGTCGGCGAGGCGCTCGTCGGTGCAGCCGATGCGGATGCCGAGCAGGCGCGCGGCCCACGTCCAGACCGCCGTGATCAGCCAGCCGCCGACGACGGCCGCGGCTGACCCCGCGATCAGGAGGAACCGGTCCAGTCGGCGCGCTTCGGGGTCTTTCCGCGCGCGGGCGGTGCCGAGTGCGTGCAGCCACCAGCAAAGGGCTACGGCGCCGATCGCGAACCAGACCAGCAGCGGGGCGCTGAGGGGGATTCCGGTCGGCCCGAAGCCGGAAACGCGGGAATACGGGGACAGATGGCTGCCCAGGAGGAGGCCAGTGAACAGGGCTGTCGCGAACAGCAGTGGGTAGCCGCGCTTCCGAACGGCGGAGTCCCATGCGCCACGCCACTGGGTGAACGCGGTGAAGATCACCAGTGGCACGCCGATCAGCAGCGCCACCAGGATCACGGTCTCCTGCGGGGATTTCGGGCCGTTGCCCAGGAGGTTGTCCTGGAGCGAGACCAGGGCGACCCCGGCGGTCGCGGCACCGAGGTATGCCTGGCCGGCGCCGGACGCGAGGACGACCGTGGACTGCTCTACCGCCGCGACGCGTGCCTGGCCACCAGGGTGGCGGCGCAGCCACTGGCGGGCGGTCGTGAAGTCCGGCCCGCCCGCCAGCGCGGCGCGCAGCGCCTCACGGCCACTGTCGGCGGCATCGAGGTCGGCGTGGTGTTCGCGGACCCGGAGATACGTCCGCGCGATCAACTCGGCGAGCAGCACCAGGCCGATGCCGCGCACCAGGCCGACGACGAGCTGGCCCACCGTCACGTCGTTCGCGGTGGAGAGCGCGAGAATGAACGCTAGCCAGAGTGCGCAGAAGAGGTTGGTGAACCGGAGCGCGGAGACGACGGCGAGCCTGCGCAGGTCGCCCGCGCGGACGTGGGCCAGTTCGTGGCGGATCACGGCCTCGAACACGGATCTGTGGCCGCCGCCCATGGCGTGGAGCGCGAGCAGTTCCGGGCCGAGCACCAGGAACGGCTCGGCGGGGATGCCGGTGACGAACGCGCGGGCGCCCATGTCCTTGTTGAAGTGGACTTTGGGCTTCTTCGTGAGGTTCGCGCGCTCGGCGAGTTCGTCGATCAGCTTGCCCGCGTCGCGGAACTTCGTGTCGGACAACGGGACCGACCGCTTCGTCCGGCCGCGGCTCACCATGACGTGCAGCGCCAGGCCGGGGGAGATGAGCATGACCAACTGCTGCCACGGGATGGCATCCGATTGACCGCGGGGGTCGGCCAGCCAGCCCGCCATCGTCCAGGCGTTGATCAGGACCGTGGTGGCCAGCAGGGCCAGCAGCCAGCCCGTCTCGGAGGGAAATCTTCGCGCGTCGAGTCTGTTCATCGGCGGACCAGGGCGCCGACCACGGCGTCGGCGAGGGCTTCGGCCTTGCCCGGCTTCATGCCCAGGTCCAACGCGCGTTTGAGGGCGATCTCCCGGACCTCGGCGAGCTGCTCCGCCGACCACTCGGCGGCCGGGGGCAGCTCCTTCTTCTTGGTCACCTTGCGCAGGAGCTTCGCGCCCTGGGAGCGCAGCGAGTCGGAGAGGGTGTCGGACAGCGCCGTGACGACGCTGCCGGACACCAGGGCGATCACCGGCGTCATCATCGCCAGCGCGTCGCCGAGGCCGAAGCCCATGGGGTCGTCGTGGTCGCGCAGGCGGCGCTCGGCCCGGCGCGGGTCGGTGAGGTAGGGCTCGGCGACCGCGTCGAAGGTCGGCAGCTCTTCCGGGGCGAGTGTTTCCACGAGCTCGCGGGCGAGGTCGCGCACGGTGGGGACCATGCAGCCAAGTTACCGTAGGCCACCGACTGATTACGGCGGAATCATCCGCCTCGGACTACGGCGTCGACGAACATGAACGCGGCGAGCCCGAACAGCAGGCACGCGAAGATCCGCTTCAACCCGGCCGCCGACACCTTCGCCGACAACCGTTTCCCGTCCCACGCGCCCAGCAACGCTGCTCCCGCGAACGGACCAAGCACCTTCCAGTCGAGCGTGATCTGCGCGGTGGCGAGCCGCGTCGCCAGCGCCGCCCCCGAGTTGACGGCGATGACGAACAGGCTGGTCCCGACGGCGACGTGCATGCGCAGTTTAAGCACCGTGACCAGCGTCGGCACCGCGAGGAAGCCACCGCCCACGCCGAGCAGTCCGGTGACGGTGCCGAGACCCGCACCCGCCGTCAACGCCTTCGACACCCCGACACGCTGGGCGACTTTCAGCGCCCCGGTCGGTCCGGTCTCATCGAGCTGGGTCGAGCGCAACATGGCGATCCCGGCGGCGGCCGCGATCATGGCGAACGCCCCGGTGAGGATGCCTCTGGGAATGAACTGTGCCAGCCCCGCCGCCGCGATAGCGGGCACCACCCCGGCCGCGGCGAATGTGACTCCCGTGCGCCAGTCGACCGATCCAGCGTGCCGCGCGAGCGCCGTGAGGGAGGTGGCACTGACGATGAGCAAACTGGCTGTGGCGGCGGAGGTCGGGTCGAGGCCGAGCAGATAGATCAGGGCGGGGACCGCGAGCATTCCCCCGCCGCCCCCGAGGGCGCCGAGCGCGAGCCCGATCACCGCGCCCGCGCCGATGGCGAGCATCAGGGCACTCAAGCCTGCTCCGCTGAGGTGGTCCCGTGTCCGCTGATCACACGTGCTCCGGGTGCACGACAGAGAAGCCGCCGTCGAGCCAGGCGTTGAAGCCGCCGACCAGATCCGCCACATCGGCGAAACCCCGCGCCCGCAACACCGACGCGGCCACCGACGATCGGTATCCACCCGCGCAGAACACCACCGTAGGCGACGAAGGATCCAACTCGTCGATCCGACTGATCAGCTCCGGCAACGGCACCCGCACAGCACCCGGGATCGTGCCGGAGACCTGAACCTCACCCGCCCCCCGAACATCCAGCAGACACACGTCAAGACCCAACAACTCAGCAGGCGTCACCCGCCGAGCCCGCCGATCCCCGAACTCGGCGAACGCGCCAACCACCCGATCAAACCCGATACGCGCCAACCGATTGCGCGCCTCCACCGCGTGTCCATCCGCGCAAACAAGCACGAGCGGATCCTCGGCCCGCAACACCTGCCCGACCAGCTCAGCGAACCGCCCACCCAGCCCCACATTGATCGCCCCCGGCAGATGCCCGGCAGCGAACACATCCGGATCCCGCGTGTCGAGGACCGTGACGCCGAGAGGCAGCGCGTCGAGGACTGGGACCGGGTCGCTCTCGTGCAGCGTCGGCCGTGCCTCCCGGTTCCGGTGCGACGCGTACGCGAAGTACATCGGCGCGAGCGTCTGCCCCTCACACACCGCCCGGACGAACTCGTCCTCACTCATCGGCGCCAGCGCGTAGTTCGACACCCGCTGCTCGCCGAGAGTGCTGCTCGTCTCGCTCGACAGGTTCTTCCCGCAAGCCGACCCGGCCCCGTGCGCGGGGAACACGCGCGTGGAGTCGGGCAGGGTCAGCAGCCGCCGGGTCGAGTGGAACAACGCCCTCGCCAACTGGTCCGCCGACCACCCGGCCGCGCCGAGCAGGTCGGGACGGCCGACGTCGCCGATGAACAGCGTGTCACCGGTCAGCACACCGAACGGCGTGGCCCCCGGGTGCGGCCGGACCACGACGCAGATCGACTCGGGGGTGTGGCCCGGGGTGTGGAGGATCTCCAGCTCGACCTCACCGAGGGAGAGCCGCGCACCGTCGGCGAGCCGTTCGATCTCGAAGTCGACCTGCGCCGCGTCCCCATAGGCGATGCGGGCGCCGGTGGCCTCGGCCAGCTCCAAGTGGCCGGACAGGAAGTCGGCGTGTACGTGCGTCTCGATGACCTGCTCGATCTTGAGCCCCCACGCCGCCGCGTCGGCCAGGTAGCCGCTGATGTCGCGTTGGGGATCGACCACGACCGCGCGGCCCGTGCCGCGGTCTCCCAGCAGGTAGGAGGCATGGGAAAGGCAGTCGAGGTAGTACTGCTGGAACACGAGGTTGTCCACGCGCACCCGTCCTCCCTCAAATGTACGTACATATCAAAGGTACATGGTCGGGCAAGTGGATCGAACGCGAACGTGCGGCATGCGGGCGGATGTCCGGTTCCAGTGATTGTCCGACTTGGCACTGCCTTAACCAGCCTGTGTCTGGTTACGGTCCCCGCACCCATGTGGCCTGCACCACGTGAGGGCGCCCCGAGGGCGGGCGTCTGGGAAGGGAACCCCTGTGAAGAGCATTGCGAAGAAGGCGCTGGCGGGCACACTCGTCGGCGCCGCGGTTGCCGCGGGTGCGGTGGCGCTGTCGACCATGACGTCGGCCACCGCCGCACCGCAGGTCCAGGGCCAGTCGGCCCGGATCATCGTCGGGTACAAGGCCGAGGCGAGTGCCGCGCTCTCGGACGTCGCCGCGACGCAGGACGCCGAGAACAAGTCCCGGGGCAAGGGACACGGCAAGCTGCTGCGCCGCCTGTCGACCGGTGGGACTGTCGTCGACCTGGGCAAGGTCGACAGCGGCACGGTCGAGTCGGTCATGGCCGAGTACCGCAAGGACCCGAACGTCGCCTACGTCGAGCCCGACCTGATGATGCACGCGCAGGCGGACCCGAACGACACCGAGTACGCCAAGCAGTGGGACCTGTTCGAGGCGACCGCGGGCATGAACGTGCCCGGCGCCTGGGCGCAGTCGACCGGCTCCGGCGTCACCGTCGCGGTGATCGACACCGGCTACGTCGCGCACTCCGACCTGGCCGCCCAGGTCGTGCCCGGCTACGACTTCATCTCCGACGTGAACAACGCCAACGACGGCAACGGCCGTGACTCCGACGCCTCCGACCCGGGTGACTGGGGCAAGGCCACCGACTGCTTCCTCGGCAAGGACCACGACTCGTCGTGGCACGGCACGCACGTCGCGGGCACCATCGCCGCGCAGACCAACAACAACAAGGGCGTCGCGGGCATCGCCTACAACGCCAAGATCCAGCCGATCCGCGTGCTCGGCCGCTGCGGCGGCTCGACCTCCGACATCGCCGACGCGATCACCTGGGCCTCCGGCGGCACCGTCTCCGGCGTCCCGGCCAACCCGACCCCGGCCAAGGTCCTCAACCTGAGCCTGGGCGGCCAGTCCACCTGCGCCACGACCTACCAGAACGCCATCAACGGCGCGGTCAACCGCGGCGTCACCGTCGTCATCGCGGCGGGCAACTCGAACATGGACGTCGCCAACTTCACCCCGGCCAACTGCAACAACGTTGTCGCGGTGGCCGCGAGCGACCGGGGCGGCGACCGCTCCTTCTACTCCAACTTCGGCGCCAAGATCGACGTCACCGCCCCCGGTGGCGAGGTGCGTCTGGAGACCGACCCGCCCGGTTCGGTCACCACGCCGGAGAACGGCATCTGGTCGACCCTGAACGACAGCAAGACCAGCCCCGGCAACGAGATCTACAAGCCGTACATGGGCACCAGCATGGCCGCCCCGCACGTCGCGGGCGTGGTGGCGCTGATGCTGGCGAAGAAGGCGACGCTGACCCCGGCTGAGGTCGAGTCCCTGCTCAAGGCCAACACCCGTCCCCTGCCCGGCACCTGCACCGGCGGCTGCGGCTCCGGCCTTGTCGACACGACCAAGACCGTCAACGCGGTCGCGGGCACCCAGCCGGGCAGCGTCGCCGTGGCGAACCCGGGCAACAAGACCGGCACGGTCGGCACGGCTCTGACTGTCACCAACAGCGCTTCCGGTGGCACGGCGCCGTACTCGTGGTCGGCCACTGGCCTTCCGGCTGGTCTGTCGATCAACGCCACGAACGGCACGATCTCGGGCACCCCGACCACCGCTGGTACCTCGAACGTCACCGTCACGGCGACCGACAGCTCCAGCCCGGCCAAGTCGGGTAGCGCGTCGTTCAGCATCACCATCAACCCGACCGGCGGCGGCACCTGCACCGCGCAGACGAACGGCACCGATGTGGCGATCCCGGACGCGGGCGCGGCCGTGACCAGCACGATCACCATGGCCAACTGCTCGGGCAACGCCTCGGCGACCTCGAAGGTCGAGGTGCACATCAAGCACACCTGGCGCGGTGACCTGGTCATCGACCTCGTGGCGCCGGATGGCACCGCCTACCGCCTGAAGAACTCCAGCAGCAGCGACAGCGCCGACAACGTGGACACGACCTACACGGTCAACCTGTCCTCCGAGGCCCGCAACGGTGCCTGGAAGCTCAAGGTCCAGGACGTCGCCCGGTACGACACGGGCAACATCGACACCTGGACGCTCACTCTCTGAGCCAACCTGATCGGGCGCCGCACTGGGCTTTCAGTGCAGCGGACACCCGACGGCCGGGCAGCGCCCTCATCGCTGCCCGGCCTTTCGGCTTGTTCAGAGCCAGCCGCGGTGGGCGGCCTGGACCCCCGCCTGGAACCGGGTCTCCGCGCCGAGTTCGTTCATCAGCTCGGTGAGCCGCCTGCCGATGGTCCGCTCGGTGACGCCCATCGCCCGCGCGATGGCGCGGTCCTTCATGCCCGAGGCCAGCAGCGAAAGCAGTTCGCGGTCGCGTTCGCCGAGGCCGCCTTCCGGCGCGCCGCTGACGATCGCGGGCGTCGCCTTTGCCCACACCGTCTCCCAGTAGCTGACCAGTACGTCGATCAGCGCCGACGACCGCACCAGCAGCCGTCGAGTCGGGTCGGGGTCCTGATACGAGGCGGGCATCAGCGCGACGGACCGGTCGGCGATCGACAGCTTCATGGTGAGGTTGGGCAGGATGCGGGCCTCCTCGCCCGCGTCGACGCACATCCGCAGCTGCTCGATGTCCTCGGGACGCGTCAGGGCCTCGGGGGCGTAGATGAAGCGGTAGCTCACGCCCCTGGCCAGCTGGGTCAGCTCGATGTCGTTGGGGCTGGTCTGCCCGCCGATGTAGGGCGGCGCGTCGATGCCGAGGAGCTCCTTGCGCGCGTTGACCTGGATGCGCGCGATGGCGGCGAGGACCGCTTCCTCGCCCTCGATCAGCTCGACCAGAGGTTCGTCGGCGTTGGCCGGGGTGGTGTCGGCGCGGTAGCGCTCGGCGATCTCCTCGACCATGACCTGCATCTTGGCCAGGTCGCCGCGCCTGCGGTGGATGAGCGCGCTGAGTGCTTCCTCCGGCGCGGCGACGACGTAGGTGGCGGGGGAGAAGCTGAGCTGCTGGATCAGTCCGTTGCCGAGGAGTCGGGTCATGGCGGCGTCCACGTCGTCGACGGCCAGGCCGGTCTGCTTGCTCAGCAACGTGGCGGAGGCGCGGGGAGTCTCCAACAGCGCGAAATAGACCTCGTTCTCGTTCTCGCCGAGACCGACTGGTTCCAGCAGGAACATGGGTGCACCTCGCACGTGCGTTTGAGCGGTTGCCCGACCTTAGGTCCGCCTAACTTGATCGTCAAGCGGAGGAGAAACGCGACAATGTCTGAAAGACGATGGTATTTCCATGCGTCGTCGGCTATGTTGCGCGGAATTACCCCTCCAATGCCGGGTACCCCCGGCATTACCCCTGCAGGAGGAATAGTGAATCGCAAACGCGCGGCCGTCCTGGCCGGAGCGGTTGCCGCCGCCGCCCTGGTCGTGTCGATGGGGTCCAACCCCGCCATCGGCGCCAAGGCGGGACAGAACGAGCGGGCGACCGCCGAGTACCACGTCACCGGCGTGCGCACCGCCCAGGAGCGCACGGACATCGCCAAGACCGGTGCGGCGATCAACGGGGTCGAGGACTCCCGGCTGTTGATCACCGCCACCCCCGCCGAGGTCGCCAAGATCCGGGCCAAGGGCTTCGCCGTCGAGGCCGAGGCCGCGCCGGTGGGCATCCAGAGCACCAACGGTGTCAACGGCGCCAACGACTTCCCGTCCGCCGACGCCGGCTACCACAACTACTCCGAGATGGTCGCGGTCATCAACAAGGCCGTCGCCGACCACCCCGGGATCATCACCAAGCAGGTCTACGGCAAGTCCTACGAGAACCGCGACCTGTACGCGATCAAGATCTCGGACAACGCGGGCACCGACGAGGCCGAGCCGGAGGTGCTCTTCACCCACCACCAGCACGCTCGTGAGCACCTGACCGTCGAGATGGCGGTCTACCTGATCAACATGCTCACCGACGGCTACTCGACCGACAGCCGCGTCAAGAACCTGGTCGACACCCGCGAGATCTGGATCCTGCCCGACCTCAACCCCGACGGCGGCGAGTTCGACATCGCCACCGGCTCCTACAAGAGCTGGCGCAAGAACCGGCAGCCCAACACCGGGTCGTCCTATGTGGGCACCGACATGAACCGCAACTGGGACTACAAGTGGGGCTGCTGTGGCGGCTCCTCTGGCAGCACCAGCTCCGACACCTACCGCGGCCCGTCGGCCGAGTCGGCGCCGGAGGTCAAGGCGGTGGCGAACTTCGTGCGCGGCCGCGTCGTCGGCGGCGTGCAGCAGATCAGCGTCGGCATCGACTTCCACACCTACAGCGAGCTCGTGCTCTGGCCGTTCGGCTGGACCTACGACAACGTGGCGCCGGGCATGACCGCCGACGAGGAACGGATCTTCCGCACCATCGGCACCGAGATGGCGCAGACCAACGGCTACACCCCGGAGCAGTCTTCCGACCTCTACATCACCGACGGCTCGATCGACGACTGGCTGTGGGGCGACCAGAAGATCTTCGGCTACACCTTCGAGATGTTCCCGACCGGCACCGGTGGCGGCGGCTTCTACCCGGGTGACGAGATCATCTCCCGGGAGACCCAGCGCAACAAGGACTCCGTCCTGATGCTCCTGGACTACGCGGACTGTCCGAAGCGGTCGATCGGCCAGAGCTGCACGCCGTCGGGCTCGGTCAGCGTCGCCAACCCGGGCAACAAGACCGGCACGGTCGGCACGGCTCTGACTGTCACCAACAGCGCTTCGGGTGGCACGGCGCCGTACTCGTGGTCGGCCACCGGCCTGCCCGCGGGTCTGTCGATCAACGCCACGAACGGCACGATCTCCGGCACGCCGACCGCGGCGGGCACGTCGAACGTGACGGTGACGGCGACCGACAGCTCCAGCCCGGCGAAGTCGGGTAGCGCGTCGTTCTCGATCACGGTCAACCCGACCGGCGGCACCTGCGCGGCGCAGACGAACGGCACCGATGTGGCGATTCCGGACGCGGGTGCGGCCGTGACCAGCACGATCACCATGTCGGGCTGCACGGGCAACGCCTCGGCGACGTCCAAGGTGGAGGTGCACGTCAAGCACACCTGGCGCGGTGACCTGGTCATCGACCTGGTTGCGCCGGATGGCACCGCCTACCGGTTGAAGAACTCCAGCAGCAGCGACAGCGCGGACAACGTGGACGCGACCTACACGGTCAACTTGTCCTCGGAGGTCCGCAACGGTGCCTGGAAGCTGAAGGTCCAGGATGTCGCCCGGTACGACACGGGCAACATCGACACCTGGACGCTTACTCTCTGACGCGTTACGCAAAATGCCTATAACCACTCCGCTCCGGGGTGGTTATAGGCATTTTGGCGTAACCAAACGATCCCAGTTATCGCAAGTGTTTATTGGGAATCGTTGTTAGGCCGACCGTTCTGCGTCAATACTCGGTTTCGTTCATCCCGCACTCGCTCATTCAACGCCCGGTCAATCGCCAACGAGGGCTGGCCTGCCGGGTGTCCCTGCATTGAGGAGCACTGCATGCGAAACCGTATTCCCCTGTCCGCCAAGCGGATCCTGGGCGCGGGTCTCGCCGCCGCCGCGGCGATCACCGCGGCCGCGGTCATGCCCAACTCGGCCTCCGCGGCCGAGGGCTCGATCCTCGCCGAGGGCTCGGCCGACGCGATCAAGGACAGCTACATCGTCGTCCTGAAGGACAGCCTGACCGCGCAGGCCGATGTCCCCGGCCGCGCGGGCGACCTCGCGAGCCGCTACCAGGGCAAGGTCGGCTTCACCTACAAGTCCGCGCTGCGCGGCTTCTCGGTGACCATGTCGGCCCAGCAGGCGCGCAAGCTGGCCGCCGACCCGGCGGTGTCCTACGTCGAGCAGGACCGCGCGGTCAAGATGCTGACCGACCAGCTCAACCCGACCTGGGGCCTGGACCGGATCGACCAGCGCGACCTGCCGCTGAACCAGAAGTACACCTACACGACCGGCGCGTCGAACGTCACCGCCTACATCATCGACACCGGCATCAACTACAACCACACCGACTTCGGCGGCCGTGCCACCTTCGGCTTCGACGCCTTCAACGACGGCCAGAACGGCAAGGACTGCCAGGGCCACGGCACGCACGTCGCGGGCACCGTCGGCGGCGCCACCTACGGCGTGGCCAAGGAGGTCAAGCTCAAGGCCGTCCGCGTGCTGAACTGCCAGGGCGGCGGCTCGGTGTCCACCGAGGCCGCGGGCGTCGACTGGGTGACCGCGAACGCGGTGCTCCCGGCGGTGGCCAACATGAGCCTCTACACCGGCAACGTCAACGAGCCCAGCACCGTGCTCGACACCGCGGTGAAGAACTCCATCGCCAAGGGCGTCACCTACGTCGTCGCGGCGGGCAACTTCAACGACGACTCCTGCAAGTACAGCCCGCAGCGGGTGCGCGAGACGATCAACGTCGGCAACTCGACCAGCAGCGACGCCCGCGCGTCGACCTCCAGCTACGGCGTCTGCACCGACCTGTACGCGCCCGGGTCGAGCATCGTGTCCGCCTCGCACAGCAGCAACAGCGGCACGGCGACCATGAGCGGCACCTCGATGGCCTCCCCGCACGTCGCGGGCGCGGCCGCGCTCTACCTGGCGGGCAACGCCTCGGCGACCCCCGCCCAGGTGCACCAGGCGATCATCGACTCGTCCACCCCGAACAAGATCACCAACCCGGGCACCGGCACCCCGAACCGCCTGCTGTTCGTCGTCGGCGGCACCCCGGGCGGCGTCTCGGTGGGCAGCCCCGGCAACCAGACCTCGACGGTCGGCACCGCGATCTCGACGCTGCAGCTCTCGGCGTCCGGTGGCACCGCGCCGTACACCTGGTCGGCCACCGGCCTGCCGACCGGCCTGTCGATCAGCACCTCCGGTGCCATCACCGGCACGCCGTCGGCGGCGGGCACCTTCAACGTGACCGCCACGGCCACCGACAGCGCCAGCCCGGCCAAGTCGGGCACGACGTCGTTCACCTGGACGGTCAACACGACGGGCACCTGCTCGGCGCAGACCAACGGCACCGACGTGTCGATCCCGGACGCGGGCGCGGCCGTGACCAGCACGATCACCATGTCGGGCTGCACGGGCAACGCCTCGGCGACCTCGAAGGTCGAGGTGCACATCAAGCACACCTGGCGCGGTGACCTGGTCATCGACCTGGTGGCGCCCGATGGCACGTCGTACCGCCTGAAGAACTCCAGCAGCAGCGACAGCGCGGACAACGTGGACGCCACCTACACGACCAACCTGTCCTCCGAGGCCCGCAACGGCGCTTGGAAGCTGAAGGTCCAGGACGTGGCCCGCTACGACGTCGGCAACATCGACACCTGGACGCTCACCCTGTAGTCCAGGACTGACCCACCCGCGGGCCGCCTCCACTCTCGGGGGCGGCCCGCGGCTTTCGCCGTTCGTTCGCGCCACGTATCGTTACCGGCTCCAACGCCTGTGCCGACCATGGGGCTGTGCCTTGACGCTGTCGATCGTCCGCACCGAGATCCAGCCCCCGCCAACGCTGTTCGGCCGCGACGCCGAGCGCGTGCTCCTCGACCGGGCCGCCGCGCGGGCCGAGGCGGGCGCGGGCGGCATCGTCCTGCTGCGGGCCGAGCACGGGGGAGGGCTCACCCGGCTGCTGTCCGCGCACGCCGACGCGTCGGCCGCGCGCACCGTGGTCAGGCTGCGCGCCGACGCCGCCGGGACCGGCATCCCGTACGCCGCGCTCGGGCGGTCGGTGCGCGCAGGCGTCGACGGGCTCACCCCGCCCGCCGAGGTCGCCGCGGACCTGGTGCGCCAGTGGGCCTGCGCCGGTCCGACCCTGGTGGTCATCGACGACCTGCACCACGCCGACGGCCACACCGTCCAGACTCTCTGCGACCTGGCCGACCGGCTGGCCAGGGTTCCCGTGTCGGTGGTCGCGGGCGGCCACTCCCTTGACGGCAGGCTCGCCGCCCTGGCCGAGCGGGTCGCCGTGCACGACCTCGCCCCGCTCGACGCCGACGCCGTCCATGCGATGGTCGCCGACCTGCTCGGCGCCGAGCCCGACCAAGCCCTGCTGCGACGCTGCGCGGGCGCGGCGGGCAACCCGTGGCTGATCGCCCGGCTGGTCGCGTCCGGCGACCGGTTCGCCGAGGACGTGGTGGCCAGGGTGGACCGGCTGGGCGAGTCCGCGGCGACGGTGCTGCGGCTCGCGGCGGTGCTCGTCGGGCCGACCGACGTCGCCGAACTGGCCGCCGCGGCGGGAATGCCGGTCACCCGCGTTCTGTCCATTGTGGACCGTCTAAACCGAGCGCGGGCGCTCGACGGGCTCACGATGCGGCACCCGGTGGTCCGCGATGCGCTCGCCGAGGCATCGGGCGCGTTGTTCCTCCCGGTCGCCCGGTCCCTGTACGAAGCCGGAGTGGCGCCGGACCGCGTCGGCGCGCAGCTCGCCGCCGCACCCGTCCTCGACGCCTGGGCGGTCACCTGGACCTCCGGGAACCAGCTGTCCGCCGGTCCGGAGCTGCTCGGCCGGGTGTGCGCGGCGCTGGAGCCCGGCGACCCCAGGCACGGCGACCTGCGCGCGGCGTGGGCCGAGGCGCTGCTGTGCCACGGCCGGACCGACGAGGCCGCCGCCGCGGCCCGCTCGATGCTGCACGCCCGCCCCGACCCGGCCGTGCGGTCCCGGCTGCGGCTCGTGCTGGCCCAGGTCGCGATGATGCACAACGACGGACCCGGCGCCCTGGGCGAACTCGCCGAGGAGACCGGTCCCGGCGCGCTCGCCCTGACCGCGCAGGCCAAGCTGCTGTCCGGAGACATCGACGGCGCGCTGCGGTGCGCCGCGGGCTACGTCGGCGACGACCCGCGCGCCGAGGTCTGGCTCGTGCTCGTCGAGGTCGTCGTCGCCTACCTGACCCGCGACCTCGACCACGCCGACGCGCTGCTCGACCGGGCGGACGCGCTGCTGGAGATCGCCGTGGCCGACCGCGGCCAGTGGCTGCTCGCCAAGCTCATGCGGGCCGCCATCCACGACCTCCGTCGGGACAGGCGCGGCGCCGAGGTAGTGGCCGAAGTGCTGCCCGTCGCCGATGCCTTCGCGGGCTTCTTCGCCCCGTGGGCCGACGTCATCACCGCGCTCGCCGCGTTCAACGACGGCGACTGGGAGGCCGCGCTCGCCGCCGCCGAGCGCGGGATCGCCCGCCAGGACCACTACGGCTTCACCCGCCCGCTGCACGCCCTCGCGGGCACCGTCCTACTCCACCGCGGCGACGTTCCCGCGGGCCGCGCCCACATCGAGGCCGCCACCCGCGCCGCGGGCCAGGTCCGCGGAGTGGCGGCGTTCTACGAGCACATCTCCGCCATCGGCGACGTCCTGCTAGCCGACGCCGACGGCCGCGACGACGAGGCCGCCGCCCTGGTCCGCCGGATCGCGGACGGCGACGCGGGCGCCCACCACGGCAACGCGGTCACCGGCGTCGCGGGCAGGCTCGTGCGCATCGCGGTGCGCGCGGGCGACCTCGACCTGGCGCGGTCGCTGGTGGGTGCCGCGGAGGCGGGATCGGTGGCGGAGAGCGCGGTGCTGCGGTACTGCCACGCGCTCATCGAGTCCGATGTGGACGCTCTGCTCGTCGCGCGGGTCGACCTCGTCGAGGCGGGCTGGGCGCTCGCCGCCGCCCGGGCGGGGGAGGACGCGGCGATCCTGCTCGCGCGCGCGGGTCGCGTCGACGAGGCGAAGGCGGTGTTCCGGGAGAGCGTCGACGCCTACACCGCGCTCTCCGCGCTGGCCGACCTCGACCGCGCGCACTCGGCGCTGCGGGCGGCCGGTCTGCGCCGCGGTGTCACCGGCAGGCGGTCGGCGGCCAAGCGCGGCTGGGACAGCCTGACCCCGACCGAACTGCGCATCGCCGAGCTGGTCGCCGAGGGCTGCTCGAACCCGGAAGTGGCGCGCAGGCTGGTGGTCTCGCCGCGCACCGTGCAGACCCATGTGTCGCGCATCCTGACCAAGCTCGGCCGGTCCTCCCGCGTCGAGATCGCCGTCGAGCTGCAGCGGCGCCGGGACGTGAATGGCAACGGGGTCCGCTGACCGGCGGATGTCTGCCCCCGGTCGGCTGAGGTGTTCTACCTGCGGATCAACCCCTGCTGATTCGAGGAGACCCTGTGAAACGACTCGTCACCGCGATCGCGCTCGCGAGCGCCTTCATCGGCGGCCTGGCCGCGCCCGCCCAGGCGCAGGCCATTCCCGCCCGCAACCCGGTGATCTTCGTGCACGGCTACGGCGGCGGCGCGGGTGACGTGGCCGCCGTCAAGCCGGGCCTGATCGCCGCGGGCTACGCCGATTCCGACATCCACTCGCTCGACTTCCCCAACACGCTGACCAACGAGGACACCGGCAGGCGCCTGTCGACCGTCGTCGACAGCGTCCTGAGCAGCACGGGCGCCACCAAGGTCGACATCATCGGCTTCTCGATGGGCAGCCTGAGCTCGCGCTACTACATCAAGAGCCTCGGCGGCGCGGCCAAGGTCGCTCACTTCGTCAGCATCGCCGGGCCCAACCACGGTACGTCGCAGGCCGCGTTCTGCTGGGTCGTCACCACCGACCCGGGGTGCCCGCAGATGGCGCCCGGCTCGTCGTTCCTCACCGCGCTCAACAGCGGTGACGAGACTCCCGGCCCGACACTGCACGCGACCTGGGTCTCGCATTGCGACGACGTGATCTCCCCGCCGGAGTCGACCCCGCTCGACGGCGCGGTCAACACCTGGACCACCGCGTGCCTCACGCACAACCAGACCCCGGGCGCGCCCGAGGTCACCAGCGGTATCGCGCAGTTCTTCCAGGGCACGACCCCGCCCCCGCCGCCGCCCGCGGGCAACCTGGCGCTGAACAAGCCCGCCACCGGCTCGACCCCCTGTGCCAGCACCGAAGGCCCGGCCAAGGCGGTCAACGGCACCGTCTCCGGCGGTAACTCCGACAAGTTCTGCACCCTGGCCACCAGCAAGTGGCTGCAGGTCGACCTCGGCGCGAGCAAGTCGATCACCGGCGTCACCGTGAAGCACGCGCAGGCCGGTGGCGAGCCCGCGACGTACAACACCAAGGCGTTCACCATCAAGACCTCGGCGAACGGCTCGACCTGGACCACCGCCGCCACGGTCACGAACAACACCGCGGGCACGACCACGCACCCGGTGACCGCGACCGCGCGCCACGTCCGGCTCGAGATCACCACCCCGACCCAGAGCGGCGACAAGGCTGCGCGCATCTACGAGCTGGAGGTGACAGGCAGCTGATCCCGTTATGCCCTCACCACGTCCGGGCTGTCATGTGTGGCGGCGGCCCGGACGTCGGCACGTACGATGGCGATCGTATGTATGTCGAATGATGGGCGGGGCTAACGATGGGCGAGCTGCCTCTGGTGCCGGGCACCGTGGCCGAACACACCGTCTGCTTGCTGGTGAAGCTGGGCCAGGTGGCGTTCCGGCTCGCCGAGACGAACCTCGCCGCGCTGGGCCTGCGCGTCCGCCACTACAGCATCCTGCAGGCGCTCGCCGACAACGGACCAATGACGCAGCTGGCCGTGGGGACCTACCTGCGCATCGACCCGGCGACCATGGTGAGCAGCCTCGACGACCTGGAGTCCATGTCCGCGGTGCGGCGGGTCCGCGACGAGACGGACCGCCGCCGCTACTTGGTGGAACTCACCGAGACCGGCCGCGGCCTGGTCGACACCGCCAACAGCGGGCTGCGGGCCTTCGACGGCGATGTCCTGGCGGACCTCACCGGGGCCGAGCGCAAGGCGCTGCACAGCGCCCTGCTGAAGCTGTCGACCGGCGAGACCCTGCCCGGCAAGTTCGACCAGGTGCGGGATCAGTCCAGGAAGATGTCCAGCGCGAGCTGACCGGTGGCGCCCGCGGGGCGGTAGCGGTCCAGGTCGGTCACACCTTCGGCGGTCAGCACGTCGTCGTCGACGAAGTGGTTGCCGGTGCACGTCCGCGAGTCGCGGGTGAGGATCGCGTGCGCGGCGTCGGCGACGATCGCGGGCGTCCTGGCCTGGTCGGCGCCGCCGAGGATGTTGCGCACGGCGGCGGTGTCGATGAGCGTGCGCGGCCACAGCGAGTTGGCCGCGATCCCGGCGTCGGCGAACTCGTGCGCGAGACCCATCGTGCACAGGCTCATGCCGTACTTCGACAGCGTGTAGGCCAGGTGCCTGCCCGGCCAGTGCGGGGCCAGGTTCAGCGGCGGCGACAGGGTCAGGATGTGCGGGTTGGCCGCGGCCTTCAGGTGGGGGATGGCGGCCTTGCTCAGCAGGAACGTGCCGCGGGTGTTGATGTCCTGCATCAGGTCGTAGCGCTTCATGTCGACCTGCTCGGTGCCGGACAGGTCGATGGCGCTGGCGTTGTTGACCACGATGTCGATCCCGCCGAACCGCTCGACGGCCTGGGCGACGGCGGACTCCACGTCGGCGTCGACCCGCACGTCACCGACGACGGCCAGCGCCTTGCCGCCCGCCGCCTCGATCTCGTCGGCCGCGGTGTGGACGGTGCCCTCCAGCTTGGGGTGGGGTTCGGCGGTCTTGGCCAGCAGCACCACGTTGGCGCCGTCCTGGGCGGCGCGCAGGGCGATGGCCAGTCCGATGCCCCGGCTGCCGCCGGACATGACGATGGTTTTGCCCGCGAGTGAGCCCATGAGGTGCCTCCTGTGACGTTGGTCTTGCGAATAGTACGTACCGCTAATGATATGTTCCACCCATGAGTCCAGTGCGCCAGGCCGACCGGCTCTATCACGAACTGCTCGCCCCCCAGGACACCCAGGACGTCCGGGCGCGGGTGCGCGCCGTCGCGGAGAAGTACGTCTCCCCGCGCGCCGCGGCCATCGCCAACGGCGACGAGCGGATCGACGGCTTCCCCCGCGACGTGTTCTCCGCCCTGGCCGCCGAGGGGATCTTCGGCATCCCGTTCCCCGCCGACGTGGGCGGCGACGGCCTCACCCACCCGGCGACCGCGACGGCGGCGGCGATCGAGGAACTGGCCTACTGCTCCAGCAGCGTCGCCGCGGTGTTCGACGTGCACTGCATCCTGGCCGGGAACGCGCTGAACCAGGGCACCGACGCGCAGCGGCAGCGCTGGCTGACCAAGGTGGCCGACGGCTCGGTCGTCGGCGCCTTCGCCACCACGGAGCCCGACGCGTCGAGCGACCTGTCGGTCGAGGCGGTGCGGACCGAGGCGGTGCGGTCGGGGTCGGGATGGGTGCTCAACGGGCACAAGCGGTGGATCTCGAACTCCCCGGTGGCCGGGTTCGTGGTCGTGCTGGCCCGGACCGGGAACCGGCTGAGCCTGTTCATCGTCGACACCTCGCTGCGCGGGGTGCGGGTCGGCCTGCCCGACCGGAAGATCGGCAACCGCGGACAGCTGACGGCCGACATCCACTTCACCGATGTCGCACTGTCCGATGAGGACTTGCTGGGCGGGGTCGAGGGGCAGGGCCTGAAACAGGCACTGGCGACGCTGACCTTCGGCCGCATCGGCATCGCGGCGGCCGGGGTCGGGATGGCGCAGGCCGGTTTCGACCTCGCGGTGTCGCACCTGTCGACCCGGCGCGCGTTCGGGCGGCCGGTGGCGTCGAACCAGCACTGGCAGTTCCTCTTGGCCGACCGGGCCACGGAGATCGAGAACGCGCGCACGCTGTATACGAAGGCGGCTTTGCGGCTGGACGCGGGCAACCCGTTCCCGGAACCGGAGGCGGCGATGGCGAAGTTCTACGCCACCCGGCTGTCGGTGGACATGGCCCGCGACGCGGTGCAGGCGTTCGGCGGTCTCGGATTCGCGCGCGAACTCGGCGCCGACGGGACGCCCGGGCCGGTGGAGGCGCTGTACCCGGACAGCAAGATCGGGGAGATCTACGAAGGGACGAACGAGATCCAGAAGTGGGTCATCGCCCGGCAGATCTTCGGCCGCGAGATAACGGGCTGAAGCCGACGCTGAGCCGCGTGGACGCGGTCTTCCTTCCCACCGGACATGGACGCGTTGCTCCGGTCCCGGGCTGCCCGTGGCGACGGTCCACGCGGCGATGGTGACGGGCAGGCGCTACACCGGGGTCGAGGCGCAGGCCGCCGGGCTGGTCGACGCCGTGGTCGCGCACGAGGCGGTGCTGCCGTCGACGGTCGCGCGGGCCCAGGCGCCTGCGGGCAAAGCGGGGCCGACGATCGCGTCGATCAAGGAAACCGTGTAAAAGGATGTCCTTGCCGCGCTGCGCGGCGGAACATAAGGAGAGCCATGTCCCGCTTGCTGGGTATCTCGATCGCGTTGACCGGCGCCGCCCACTTCGTCGCGCCGCAGGTGTTCGAGCCGGTCTCCCGGCTCGCGTTCCCGGAGGACACCGGGCAGTGGATCAAGCGCAACGGGGCGACCGAGGTGGCCATCGGCCTTGCGCTGGCAGGCGGCCGGACCCGCAAGGCGGGCGTCGTGGGCTTGGCCGCGTATGGCGCGTGGCTGGGATCGCGCGTGCTCAAGAACCGCTGACACGGCCACCGGGTCACCGCGGGCGAAGTCAGGCGGTGTGGATAGTGCCCGCGATGTCGATCAGTTCCACCCGGTAGTCGGCATAAGCCGCGCGCAAGTCGTCCGCGGGCCAGTCCGCCTGCAGTAGCTCCGCGGGCAGGACCGGGTCCGCCAGCAGGTGCCGCACGATCGCGGCCGCCGCCGTCAGCCGCACCGCCGGGTCGGTCGACGTCGAGAAGTGCTCCAACAGCCGGCGCGCATCCGCGGCCCAGGTGTCCAGCGGCCACAGGCGCCCGGCCAGTTCGCCTGCAGGCTCTTCCGGCGTGCCCGTGAACTGGGCGACCACCGCGGTCACGTGCGCAGGCCAAGGCCGCCGCAGGTTGGCAGGGCGCAGCCAGAAGCCCTCACGCAACTCCGCCATGCGCAGCCCCGCCAGGTCGGTACGGAGTTCGGCCCGGTCGGCGGGTCCGCGGCCGGTCGCGGTGATGACCGCCATCTCCCACTGGCCGCGCCACGGGCGGGTCTCCGGGTGGACCGACGCGTCCTGGCGGCGCTGGCGGTCGACCAGGCGGTCGCTGAGCCTGCACATCGCGCCAGTTCTGCGCAGGTCGCCCGCCGCGACCATCCGGCTCAGGGCGACGCGCACGGTCGGTTCGGAGACCCCGAAGCGCTCGACGCCGCGGATCAGGTCGGCGACCGGGAGTTCGGGTGGGTGGGCACCGAGAAGCAGGCTCAGCACCACCGACCGCGCCGAGAGGGGGCGCAACTCGCTCTGCATTCGGCCATTGTGCCGAAGCCCGGCGCGATTACACCATTGCGACAACCGTACGACAGACGTAATCTCCAAGGTATGACGCACCAGGTGGACAACCAGGCACCCCCGCTGACGCCCTACGACGCCGCAGAGGACGCGGCGCTGATCGAGGGGCTGCACCGCGAGGGCGCGGGCTGGGCCGAAGGTGACCTCCGCCGCCTGGGCAAGCTCGCGGGCAGCGCCGAGGCGCAGGAGTGGGCCGAGCAGGCCAACCGGTTCCCCCCTGAGCTGCGCACCCACGACCGCTACGGCAACCGGATCGACGAGGTCGAATTCCACCCCAGCTGGCACAACCTGATGCGCGTGGCCGTCGCCGAGGGGGCGGCCACGGTGTGGGCGGACAACCGCGCGGGCGGGCACGTCGCCCGGGCCGCCGGGGCGCTGGCGTGGGGGCACACCGAGGCCGGACACGGCTGCCCGGTGTCGATGACCTACGCCGTGGTCCCCGCGCTGCGCCACCAGCCCGACCTCGCCGCGATCTACGAGCCGCTGCTCGTGAGCCGCGAATACGACCCCGGCCTGCGGATCCCCACGACCAAGCGGGGAATCCTCGCGGGCATGGGGATGACCGAGAAGCAGGGCGGCTCGGACGTCCGCACCAACACCACCGCCGCCACCCCGACCGCCGAGCCCGGCGTCTACCGGCTCACCGGCCACAAGTGGTTCACCTCGGCGCCGATGTGCGACGTGTTCCTCGTCCTCGCGCAGGCCCCCGGTGGCCTGTCGTGCTTCCTGGTGCCGCGCGTCCTGCCTGACGGCACGCGCAACACCTTCCGCATCCAGCGGCTCAAGGACAAGCTCGGCAACCGCTCCAACGCCTCGTCGGAGCCGGAGTTCGACGACACCGTGGCGTGGCTGGTCGGGCCGGAAGGGCGCGGCGTGAAGACCATCATCGAGATGGTCAACTTCACCCGCCTGGACTGCGTCATCGGCACGTCCGCGATCATGCGCAAGGCGTTGGTCGAGGCCGGTCACCACACCCGCCACCGCGCCGCGTTCGGCGCGAAGCTGATCGACCAGCCGCTCATGCGCAACGTCCTCGCCGACCTCGCGCTGGAGTCCGAGGCCGCCACCACCCTGGCGCTGCGCCTGGCCGGTGCCGCCGACCGGGCCGTCCACGGCGACGAGTCCGAGACCGCCTTCCGCCGGATCGCCACCGCCGTCGGCAAGTACTGGGTGACCAAGCGCGGCCCCGCGTTCACCGCCGAAGCCCTCGAATGCCTGGGCGGCAACGGCTATGTCGAGGAATCCGGCATGCCCCGCCTCTACCGAGAGGCGCCGCTGCTGTCCATTTGGGAGGGTTCGGGCAACGTCAACGCCCTCGATGTCCTGCGCGCGCTGGCCAAGGAGCCCGCCGTCGCCGAGGCCCTGATCGCGGAGCTGTCGCTGTCCCACGGCGCCAACCGGCACCTCGACGCGGCCGTCACCCGGATCGGCACCGAGCTGACCGACCTCGACGACATCCAGTCCCGCTCCCGCAGGCTGGTGGAGCTGATGGCCCTGGCACTGCAGGGATCCCTGCTCGTCCGCCACGCCCCGGCCGCCGTCGCCGACGCGTTCTGCGCCACCCGCCTCGGCGGCGACTGGGGCAACGCCTTCGGCACCCTCCCCCCGACCGCCGACATCGACGCGATCCTCACCCGCGCACTCCCCCACTGAAGGAGTCACGGATGACCGCCCCCTGGCGCGACGGCTGGACCAACGGCGACCTGTTCGCCGACCGCCCCCGCCCCGACGTCGAGATCGAGTACGCGACCCTGACCTACGAGGTCACCGACCGCGTCGCCCGCATCACGTTCAACCGGCCGGAACGCGGCAACGCGATCACCGCCGACACCCCCGCGGACCTCGCCGCGGCCGTCGAGCGGGCCGACCTCGACCCCCGCGTCCACGTGATCCTGCTGAGCGGCCGCGGCAAGGGCTTCTGCGGCGGCTACGACCTGTCCATCTACGCCGAGAACGCCGACAAGCCCGCCGACGGCCCGGACTCGGTGGTCGGCAGCGTCATCGACCCGGTGGTGCAGGCGCGCAACCACAACCCGGCGGGCACCTGGGACCCCATGGCCGACTACGCCATGATGAGCCGCTTCAACCGCGGCTTCGCCTGCCTCCTGCACGCCAACAAGCCCACGGTGGCCAAACTCCACGGCTTCTGCGTCGCGGGCGGCACCGACATCGCCCTCTACTGCGACCTGATCGTGGCCGCCGCCGACACCCGCATCGGCTACCCGCCCACCCGCGTCTGGGGCGTCCCCGCCGCGGGCATGTGGGCACACCGCCTCGGCGACCAACGCGCGAAGCGGCTCCTGCTGACCGGCGACAGCATCACCGGGGCGCAGGCCGCGGAGTGGGGCCTGGTCGTGGAGTCGGCCCCGATCGAGGAACTGGACGCGGTGACCGAGCGGCTGGTCGAGAAGATCGCGATGATGCCGGTCAACCAGGTGATGATGGTGAAGCTGGCGCTGAACAGCGCACTGCTGGCCCAGGGCGTCCAGAACTCCACCATGATCAGCACAGTCTTCGACGGCGTGTCCCGCCACACCAGGGAGGGCTACGCCTTCCAGTCCCGCGCGATGGAGGTCGGCTTCCGCGAGGCGGTGCGCGAGCGGGACGAGCCGTTCGGGGACAGCAAGAAGTAGGCGGCGTCTCAGATCCTGGGCGCGGGCGGTCGTCCGGGGCAGGATCTGGGCGTGAGCATTCCATCGCACGCGCGCGGCTATGACGGGTTCCCCGGAGCCATCGGCCGGACCTTCGCCACGTCACGGCCGTCCTGGCCCGCTGAACCCCGGGCCAAAGGGCCGAACATCGTCATCGTGCTCGTCGACGATCTGGGGTTCGCCGACATCGGGCCGTTCGGCAGCGAGATCGCCACGCCCACGCTCGACCGGCTCGCCGCCAACGGGATCAGGCTCACCAACTACCACACGACCCCGCTCTGCTCGCCGTCCCGGGCCGCGCTGCTCACCGGGCTCAACCCCCACCGCGCGGGCTTCGCCTACCCCGCGAACACCGATCCCGGCTACCCCGCCTACTCCTTCCAGCTCCCCGACGACGCCCCGTCCATGGCCGAGTCGCTGCAGGCCGCCGGGTACGCCACGTTCGCGGTCGGGAAATGGCACCTGACCAGGGACGCCGCCAGCCATGACGGGGCAGACCGCGGGTCGTGGCCGCTGCGGCGGGGGTTCGACCGGTACTTCGGCAGCCTCGAAGGGCTCACCAACCTGCACCACCCGCACCGGCTCGTCTGGGACAACAGCCCCTACGACGTCGACCCGCCCGAGGGGTACTACCTCACCGACGACCTGACCGACCGGGCCATCGGGATGATCGACACGCTGCGGGCCAACGATCCGGACAAGCCGTTCTTCCTCTACTTCGCCCACCACGCCATGCACGGCCCGGTCGGCGCCAAAGCCACCGACATCGAGCGCTACCGCGGTGTCTACGACCAGGGCTGGGACGCCATCCGGGCGGGGCGGTTCGCTCGGCAGTTGGCCGACGGGCTCTTCCCGGCCGACACCCCGCTGCCGTCGCGCAACGCCGACGTCGTGCCGTGGGACGACCTGACGGGCCGGCAGCGCGAGCTGTTCGCGCGCTACATGGAGGTCTACGCGGCGACGCTCGACAACGTCGACCAGAACCTCGGCAGGCTGGTCGACGCGCTCGAACGCCATGGCGAACTCGACGACACGATCATCGTCTTCACCTCCGACAACGGCGCGACGGCCGAAGGCGGCGCGGAGGGCACCCGCAGCTACTTCAGCCAGTTCGTGCACGTGCCCGGCGTGCCGGTCGACTGGGTGCGCGACGTCGACCGGGACCTTGACCTGGTCGGCGGGCCGCGGACGACGGTCCACTACCCGCGCGGGTGGGCGCAGGCGTCCAACACCCCGTTCCGGCTCTACAAGTTCGACACCTACGCGGGCGGCATCCGGACCCCGTTCGTGCTGCACTGGCCCGCCGGGCTCGGAAGCGGGCTGCGCCACCAGTACGTCTACGTCACCGACCTCGCCCCGACGCTGCTGGAACTGGCGGGCGTCGACCGGCCGCCGCACCGGCACGGGGTCCCGGCGGCCGAGGTCGACGGCGTCAGCGCGGTCCCGGTCCTGCGCGACCCGGCCGCGCCCGCCGCGCACACCAGCCAGTACACCGAGACCGGCGGCAACCGCGGCTTCTACGCCGACGGCTGGAAGATCGTCACCCGCCACGTCCCCGGCACCGACTACGACGACAGCGAATGGGAGCTCTACCACGTCGCCGTCGACCCGGCCGAGTCCCGCGAGGTGTCCCGGGAGCATCCGGAGAAGCTGAAGGAACTCGCGGCGGCATGGGAGGAAGCGGCGTGGCGCAACACGGTGTTCCCGCTGTCGGACCACGGCCCGGCCTCGCACCTGCGCCGCCCGGCCGACGAGCGGCTGGAGCGGCCCGTCACGCTGTACCCGGGCACGCCGACGCTCGAACGCTACCGGGCGGGCCAACTCGTCCAGTTCCGCGACTTCACCGCGACGGCGCGGATCGAGTACCGCGCGGGGGAGCGGGGCGTGCTGTTCGCCCATGGGGACCAGGGCGGCGGGTATGCGGTGTCCATTGAGGACGGGTCGGCGGTGTTGGCGTACAACGCCTATGGGGTCATGCATTGGTCGCAGCCGGTGCCGGTGCCTGAAGGGGCGGGCGAGGTGACGCTGGAGGCGCGGGCGCTGCCGGAGTTCCGGTGGGAGTTGTCGTTGAGGGTGGGCGACGCTGTCCGGTCGCTCGGGCCGGTGCCGATGATGATCGGGATGGCGCCGTTCACCGGGATCAGCGTCGGTGCGGATCGCGGGGGACCGGTGGACTGGGCGCGATACGAGCGGGAGGGGTCGTTCCCGTACACGGGCGCGCTGCTCTCGGTCCGCTATGAGCCGGGCGACCAGGCTGATTACGACCCCGCCCTGCTCGCCCGACTCTGGGCAGAGGCGGAACGCCTCTACGACTGAGCGCTCGGACCAAAGAACCGCCTGGCGATGATCACCAGGCGGTTCTTTGGATCGTTCTACATTTCTACGATTGAGTAACTCGGGTTGATCAGCGGCGCCTTGGGGTGAGGCCGAGGACGACGCCGCCCATCAGGATCAGTACCAGTGCGGCCAAGCCCAGCGGCAGCACGTTCACACCAGTGGTCGCCAGCGGCGGCCGCGGCGCGGGGGCGGGCGGTGCCGGTGCGGGCTGGATCAGGTCGACCAGGTGGCTGTCCGACCGCGGCGGGGTCGTGCGGCCGTCGGCGGCGGTGCCGACCACGGTGGCGGTGTTGGGCAGCGGATCGGGGTCGGTCGACGTGATCGTGTGCTTGCACGTGGCCGTCCACGCCTCGCCCACGTTCAGGACCTCGTCCGACTGGGTCCACGTCAGGGTGCCCGCGGCGCAGATCGGGTCGGTCAGGGTGACCGTGGTGAGGTCGGTCTGGCCGACGTTGGTCACGGTGAAGGTGTAGGTGATCGTGTCGCCCACCTTCGCCGTCGTCGGGCCGGACTTGTCGATGCCGATGTCCACCGAGCACACCACCGTGATCGACGCCGACGACTCGCCGCCCTCGGCGCGGGTGAGGGTGACCACGGCGGTGTTGTCCAGGACGCCGCAGTTGGCCGGGGTGGTCGGGCCGGTCAGGTGCACGACCTGCTCGGCCGTCGGCTGCATCGTGCCGAACTCGCAGGTCAGCACGCCCTCGGCGATCTCACACAGCTCGTTGTCCGAGGTCCACGTGATGCCTTCCGGCAGTTCGTCGGTCATGACGACGTTCTGCGCGGGCCCGGCGCCGATGTTCTTCACCGTGATCGTGAACGCCGCGGTCGCCCCGGCGTCGATGGTGTCGTCGTCGGCGACCTTCTCGATGATGATGTTCGGCAGGCACGTGACGGTGATGGTCGCCGTCGCGGTGTTGTTCTCCGTGTTCGTCTCGTTCGCCGCGGACACGGTGGCCGTGTTGGTCAGCACGCCGCACTCGGCGTCCGGCGTCGTGCCCTCGACGGTGACCGACACCATCCCTTGTGGAGCGAGGCTCGGCCAGTCGCAGGTGAGCGTGCCGTCGGCGATGGCGCACTCGGCGACGTCCGGGTTCTCCACCCACGTGATGCCCTCGGGCAGCGGGTCGGACAGGTGCACGTTGTAGGCGGTGCCCGGTCCGAGGTTGCGCACCGTCACGGTGAAGCGGGCGAGGTCACCGGCCAGGATCTCCGCGGTGTCCGTCGTCTTCTCGACAGTGACGTCCGAGCAGTTGACGGTGATCGTCGCGGTCGCGGTGTTGTTGGCCGTGTTGTTCTCGTTGGCGGCCGACACCGTCGCGGTGTTGGTGAGCGTTCCGCAGTCAGCCGCGTCGGTCACGCCCTCCACGGTGACCGAGACCGTCCCTTGTGGAGCGAGACTGGCCCAGTCGCAGGTGAGCGTCCCCGCCGCGATGGCGCACTCGGCGACGTCGGGGTTCTCCGCCCACGTCACCCCCGCGGGCAGCGGGTCGGACAGCGAGACGCCGTAGGCGGTGCCCGGACCGAGGTTCCGGACGGTGATGGTGAACCGCGCGGTGTCCCCGGCGCTGATCGTGCCAGTGTCGGTGGTCTTCTCGACCGTCACGTCCGAGCAGTTGACGGTGATCGTCGCGGTGGCCGTGTTGTTGCCGGTGTTCGTCTCGTTGGCCGCCGAGACAGTCGCGGTGTTGGGCAGCGTGCCGCAGTCAGCGGCGTCGGTGACGCCCTCGACGGTGACACTGGCCGACCCGTTGACCGCGAGCGTGCCGAAGTCGCACGTGAGCGTGTTGTTGGTGATCGAGCAGCCCTGGACGGCCGGGCTGATGGCCCAGGCGACCCCGGTGGGGAGCGGGTCGTTCAGGGTGACGCCGGTGGCGATGCCAGGGCCGAGGTTCCGCACGGTGATGGTGAACCGCGCGGTCTCCCCGGCGCTGATCGTGCCGGTGTCGGTGGTCTTCTCGACCGTGACGTCGGAGCAGTTGACGGTGATGGTGGCCGTCGCGGTGTTGTTGGCCGTGTTGGTCTCGTTGGCGGCCGAAACGGTCGCGGTGTTGGTGAGCGTGCCGCAGTCGGCGGCGTCGGTCACGCCCTCGACCGTCACGGAGACCGAGGCGTTCGCCGCCAGGGTGCCCAGGTCGCAGGACAGGGTGTTGTCGGCGATCACACACGCGGGCATCGCCGGGTTGACGGCCCAGGTGATCCCGGCGGGCAGCGGGTCGTTCAGCATGACGCCGTACGCGGTGCCCGGACCGAGGTTCCGGACGGTGATGGTGAACCGCGCGGTGTCCCCGGCGCTGATCGTGCCCGTGTCGGTCGTCTTCTCCACCGTCACGTCCGAGCAGTTCACGATGATCGTGGCGGTCGCGGTGTTGTTGGACGTGTTCGTCTCGTTGGAAGCCGAGACAGTCGCCGTGTTGGTCAGCGTGCCGCAGTCAGCGGCGTCGGTGACGCCCTCGACGGTGACACTGGCCGACCCGTTGACCGCGAGGGTCCCGAAGTCGCACGTGAGCGTGTTGTTGGTGATCGAGCAGCCCTGAACGGCCGGGTTGATCGTCCACGCCACACCCGCGGGTAGCGGGTCGTTCAGGGCGACGCCGTATGCGGTGCCCGGGCCGAGGTTCCGGACGGTGATGGTGAACCGGGCGGTGTCGCCTGCGCTGATGGTGCCGGTGTCGGTGGTCTTCTCCACCGTCACATCCGGGCAATTGACGTTGATCGTCGCCGTGGCCGTGTTGTTCGCCGTGTTCGACTCGTTCGCCGCGGACACGGTCGCCGTGTTGGGCAGCGTGCCGCAGTCGACCGCGTCGGTGACGCCCTCGACGGTGACACTGACCGACCCGTTGACCGCCAGGGTCCCGACGTCACAGGTCAGCGTGTTGTTGGTGATCGAGCAGCCCTGAACGGCCGGGTTGACCGTCCACGCCACCCCGGCGGGCAGCGGGTCGGTCAGGCCGACGCCGAACGCTAGCCCCGGGCCGAGGTTCCTGACGGTGATGGTGAACCGGGCGGTGTCGCCTGCGCTGATCGTGCCGGTGTCGGTGGTCTTCTCGACCACGACGTCCGGGCAGTTGACCGCGATCGTCGCCGTGGCGGTGTTGTTGCCGCCTGCCGACGCGGGCTCGTTGCCCGCGGCCACGGTCGCGGTGTTGGTGAGCGTGGCGCACGACGGGATCGAGTAGAGGCCCTCCACCGTCACCGAGACCGACGCGCCAACGGCGAGCGTGGCGATCGCGCAGCTCAGGGTGTTGTCGGCGATCGAGCAGGCGGGCTGATCGGGGTTCTCCGCCCAGGTGACCCCCGCCGGGAGCGGGTCGGACAGCGTCACGTTGAACGCCGTGCCCGGGCCCAGGTTGCGGACCGTCACGGTGAAGCGCGCCGTGTCGCCCGCGGCGATCGTCGGGGTGTCGGTGGTCTTCTCCACCGTCACGTCCGGGCAGTTCACGACAATGGTCGCGGTCGAGGAGTTGTCGCCGGTGTTGAGCTCGTTCGACGCGCCGACGGTGGCGGTGTTGGCCAGCGTGCCGCAGTCGACCGGGCCGGTCGGCGCCGACACCGTGACCGTGCGCTGGCTGCCGACCGGCAGGTCGCCGAAGTCGCAGTGCAGCGTCGTGGTGACGATCGAGCAGCCGGGGACGGCCGGGTTGATCGTCCACACCAGACCGACCGGGAGCTGGTCGTCGAGGGTGGCCGACCGGGCGATGGATCCCGGGTCGCCGCCGACGGTCAGCGTGACGGTGAACGAGGCGGGCTCACCGGCCGAGATCGGGCCGTTGCCGGTCTTCAGCACGGTGAGGTCGGGGTGGAGGATGTCGACGCTGTGGTCGTCGGTGTCGCTGACATCGCGGCCGAAGTCGTCGACGCCGGTGGCGGTCGCGGTGTTCGGCAGCGGGTCCGGGTCGGCCATCGTGATCACGTGGGTGCACGTGTAGATCCACGACTCGCCGGGCTCCAGGAAGTTGTCGCCGTCGTCGCCGGACTGGTAGGCCGGGGCCGACTGGCAGATCCCGGTGTCGTCGACCAGGTCGACGTCGTGCAGCCGCGGGCCGCTGGTGGTGACGGTGAACGTGTAGGTGATCGTGTCGCCGACGTTCGCGGTCGCGGGGCCGGTCTTGTCGAGGGTGATGTTGATCTGGGTGAGCACGTTGACGAAGTCGACCGCGACCGGCGCGACGGCCGTGGTCTCGGTGACGGTCACGTTGACGTCGCCCGCGGAGTTCGTGTTCGGCGGCGCCACGGTCTCGGTGATCCGGTAGGTGCCGGTGGCCAGCGGGCCGACGTCGCAGTAGCCGAGGCCGCCGCTGATGGTGCACGTGGCGATGTCGGAGCCGTCGGCGGGCGGGTTGGGCCACAGGTGCGACTCCTCGCCCGGGTCCAGTGAGCCGCTGCCGTTGCCGTCCTGGTAGACGACGAACGTGGCGCCGTCGAGCGCGGCCAGGTCGGCCGGGGTCACCGGGGCGCCGGTCTCGTCGACCAGCTTCTTCACGATCCGCACCCAGCCGACCTCGCGCGGGTCGACGAACGGGGTGACGACCTCGAACGGGGTGGTGCCGGTGATCGTGACGGTCACGGTGTCCGGGTCGGGGTTGTACCCGGCGGGCGCGGCGGACTCGACCAGCGAGTACGTGCCCGTGGGCAGGCCGACGACCGTGAACTCACCTGGCGCGGCGTTGGTGTCGCGGCCCGCGCACGGCGCCGAGACGCAGTCGGCGATCGTGATGGGCGCGGTGTCGAGGTCCCACGGCGGGGCCGCGGCGGCGCCGCCGGTGGCCGTCAGGGTGAAGGTCGCCCCGCCGAGCACCTGGCCCGCGTCGTCGCGCTTGTGGAAGACGAGGGAGCCGAGGGCGTTGGTGAACACGTACGTGCAGGACTGCTGCGCCGCGCAGGTCTTGGTCTGCGGCACCGGGTCGCCGATGTAGCCGGGCGGCGGCGCGGTCTCGGTGACGGTGTACGAGCCGGGTTGGGCTTGCGGGAACTCGATGACACCGTCGGCCGGGGCCTGGGTTCCCGCCGGGGTCAGGTCGTTGGCGCCGCCGTCGGTCGCGGTGAGCGAGCCGCTGCCGGTGCCGGGGTTGGGCGTGATCAGGAACGTCGCGCCGGGCACGAGCGCGCCGCTCTCGGAGCGCTTCTCGATGCGCAGGCGGGTGCACAGCGACGGGGTGAACACCGGCGCGGCGATGAAGTCCTTCAGCTCGGACTGCTGCGACGGCGACGCGCGCGAGCGCATGTTCATCTGTCCGAAGTAGATCGTGAGCGGGCAGGTGGGCGGGACGATGCCCGCGCCGGTCATGTCGATGCCGAACTCGACGAACTGCTGCGTCGGGATCATGCCGTTGACCGCGACGGCGCTGGTGTAGGGCTCGGGCACGGCGGTGTCGTTGAGCCGCCCGACGATGTTGGCGCCCAGGTCGATGTCCGGACCCCAGTCGGTGCCGGTCCACTTGTTGTAGGTGCCGGTGATGACCAGGTTCTGGCTGCCCTGGTTGTTCAGGGCGAGGCGCACGTCGCCGACGGTGCGGGTGGGGACCGAGACGCCGTTCGGGTTGACGTGGTTGTTCAGCTGGTTCAGCTCGACGTTCATGTCGAGGCTGCCGCTGTTGAACGCGCGCTCGTAGCCGAAGTACATGAAGACGCGGTTGTCCACCGCGGGGCCGGGCGCCACGTCGAAGAGCTGGCCGTGGAAGTAGACGTTGCCGAAGTCGCCTTTCTGCGGCGCCCCGGCGCTGCCCGCGTCGTTCCAGCCGTCGACCGGGTCGCCTTCCTTGGTGCCCTGGTCGTACACGGTGGTGTCCGCGGAGCCGACCGGGTCGATCGCCCACGGGTTCGGCGGGGTGTTGACGTCGGTCCAGTCGATACTGCCCGGCGGCGGTGCCGGGTTGTACATCGTCTGCTCCGGGTTGCCGTCCATCTGGAACCCGCCCACCTGGTTGGGCACCAGGACGTCGGGCGGCGAGCCGGGCAGCACATTGGCCGCCGCCCCGCTGGCGATGAAGGGCAGGAGCACGGCGGCGACCGCCGAGACCGAGACCAGCCGACGCAGTGACATCGTTGCCTCCGCACGCAGGCCCGCCGACCGGTATCGGTGGTGCCTCGCCGTGGGACAATATCGGCCATTCGGCCTACTGCGTTACCGCGAGCGTCCGACGCTGGGTAACGGGTCGGCCACAAGGCTCGACCATCTTGATGACTTTCGGTGGTGGAGCGATTACGGAGAGAGCTCTTGTCGGGGTCAGGGTGCGGCGACGAGGTCCGCGGGCCAGCCGCCGACGAGGCACACCGCGCCGTCGTTCGCCACGAGCCGGGCCGGGACGCCGCGGTCGGCGAGCCACAGCGGGGCGTGCTCGCCGAGGATGATCGCGGCCGTGGCCGCGGTGTTCGCGTCCACACAGGACCGCGCGGTCACGCTGACCGCCCGCCAAGGCGAGTTCGCGGGGTGGCCGGTGCGCGGGTCGACGATGTGGCGCACCGGTTCGCCGCCGTGCCGGTGGGGGCGGGTCATGCGCGAACTGGACAGGCCGCCCGCGCGCAGGATGACGGCCGCGTCCGGGCCGTCGTCCAGAGCGACCTGCCAGCCGTCCGGCGGGGCGGTGCCCGCGGTGCTGACGTCGCCGCCGAGGCGGACGAGAGCGCCCGCGCCGGTCCGCTGGGCGATGAGGTAGGCGGCGCGGTCCGCCGCGAGCGCCTTCGCCGTGGCGCCGAGATCGAGCCGCACGCCACGGGGGAGCACCACCGACGCGGAGGCGGGGTCGAGCAGCACCCGGTGCCAGCCGGGCGCGGGGACGGGCGGGTCGGCGTTGTCCATGGCCTCGACGGCCGCGCCGACCGTGGGATCGACCAGGCCGTCGGAGCGGCGTGCGGCGCGCAGGGCGACGGCGAGGGCCTGGACCAGCAGCGGGGAGACCGTGACCATCCGGCCCGCCGCCAGGTGCAGCCGGGAGATCTCCGAGTCGGCGCGGAACCGGCTGCACGTGCGGTCCATCGCCGCCAGCTCCGCCGCCAGGATGTCCGCGGCCTCGTCGAGCGCGGACGGCGCCGTCACGGCCACCGTGGCCGTGGTGCCCGCCGCCGGGAAGGTTCTGCTCGCGGTCATGACGCACCGAGGGCCGCGACCGCCAAGGCGGTCGCGGCCCTGTGCCGCGTTCTCGGATCCGGTATCGCGTTCGTCCTCACGGATAGGAGGGTGGACGCGGTTCCTGTGAATCCGCTGTGCGTGAGCTGTTACTTCACCCCGCCCGCGGTGAGGCCCGCGACCAGGCGCTTCTCGATGAGGGCGAAGAGGATGACCACGGGCAGGATGCCGATGATCGACACGGCGAACACGTACTGCCAGGCCGCGTCGTACTGGCCGACGAACTTGGTCAGCGCGACAGTCAGCGGCTGGTTGGTGTCGGTCGGCAGCAGGATGAGGCTGGCGGCGAACTCGTTCCAGCAGGCGATGAACGTGAACACGATCGTGGTGACGATGCCCGGCCACACCAGGGGCAGCATGATCCGGCGCAGTGAGTCGAATCGGGTGCAGCCGTCGATCCAGGCGGCTTCCTCGATCTCCTTGGGGACCGAGGAGAAGAAGCTGTGCATGATCCACACGGCGAACGAGAGGTTGAACGCCGCGTTGACCAGGATCATCGACAGGTAGGTGTCGTTGAGGCCCAGTGTCACGAACTCGCGGAACAGGCCGGAGGCCAGCACCGTCGGCTGGAGCATCTGGGTGATCAGCACGAGGATCAGGAACGGCAGCTTGAGCTTGAAGTTCGACCGGGCCGCGAAGTAGGCGGCGGGGACGGCGGCGATCAGGGCGAGCGCGGTGCCGCCCAGGGCGATGACGATGGTGGACCACAGGTTGTCCGGGAGAGGGGTCTCCGGGGTGTTCCACATGGTCACGAAGTTCTCTGGGTGCCACTCGGTGGGCAGGTAGGTCGGCGGGACCTTGAGGATCTCCGGCCGGGACTTGAACGCCCCCGACAGCATCACCAGGTACGGCGCGAGGAACACCATCGCGATGATGCCGCCGACGACGGTGAGTTCCCAGCGCTTGCGGGGGGCCTTGGCGGTCTGGGGGATCTGGACGGGAAGCCTGCGGGCAGGGGCCTCTGCGAGAGCGCTCATTCGGCCACCTCACAGGATCGGTGGCTCCACTCGCGAAGGCACTGTGTCATTGATTCACTCGCAAGCTCGCTCATGAGCCTCAGACCTCCTTCATCGGGCGCACGACGCGCATGTAGACGGCGATCACCACGAGGACGACCAGGAAGTTGATGACACTGAGCGCGCTGGCGGTGTCGATCTGCCGGTCGGACTGGATGATCTTGAACGTGAGGGTGGTGGTGGTGTCGGCGTCGTAGCCGGGGATCGCGCCGGTCATGGTGCGCAGGATCGGCAGCGAGTTGAACACGTTGATGACGTTGATCAGGCTGGCCACCGCCAGCGCCGGGCGCAGCATCGGGAACACCACGCGCCAGTAGGCCTGCTGCTTGGTGGCGCCGTCGATCGAGGCGGCCTCCAGGACCTCGCCCGGCACGGTCTGCAGGCCCGCGAGGATGACGAAGGTGGTGAACGGGACGGACACGAAGATCGCGACCGCCGCCGACATCAGGAACCCGGACGTGGCGTTCTTCAGGAAGCCGTAGGGCTGGTCCATCAGGCCGGCGTCGACGAGGAACTGGTTGATGATGCCGTAGAACGGGTCGAGGCCGTAGACGAAGATCGTCGAGGTCATCACGACCGAGGCCGCCCACGGCACGATCACCGCGAGCCGCACGACCTTGCGGCCGGGGAAGTTCTTGTTGAGGAACTGCGCCAGCGCCAGCGAGATGACCACGCTGAGCAGCACGACCGCGACGACCCAGATCGCGGTGTTGAGGAAGACCTTGGGCAGGTGGTCCAGCTCGAACAGGCGGGTGTAGTTCTCCCAGCCCGCCCAGCCCTGGTCGGTGCCGAAGCGGGTGATGTCCCGGAACGACGAGTAGACCATGTACCCGGCGGGGTAGATCACCACGCCGAAGATCAGTATCAGCGAGGGCGCCAGCCAGGGCAGTGCCCGCAGGGTCGATTCCCGGCTGACGTCGACGCGCTTGCGCCGTCGGGTCGGTGTCTGGGCAACGGTCCGCAGCCCGGCGGATTGGGTCACTGCACACATCTCCCTCGAATGGTGGACCCGCTGGTGACGGGCCGGGACACGGCCCGCCACCAGCGGAGGTCATTCACGGCGCGGCTGGATCAGCCCGCGTCGGCCTTGGCCTGGATCTCCTTGAGGACATCCTCGGCCGACTTGTTCTGGATCTGGCCGACCAGCGACTGGAAGCCACCCTTGGTCGCCGCCCACGCCGGGTTCTGCGAGGGGTAGAACTGGGCGCCGGGCAGGGCGTCGACGAACGCCTTCAGCTCGGGCTTGGCCGCGGCAGCCGCGCCACCGGACTTGGTGGCCGGGATGAAGCCCTCGTTGTCGTTGAACTTGACGTAGTTCGCCGACTCGTAGAAGAAGTCGAGGAACTTCTTGACCGCTTCCTGCTTCTTGCCGTCCTTCTTGAAGGCGACGAAGTAGTCGGCCACACCGAGGGTGAACGGCTTGCCGTCCTTCGACGGGCTGGGGGCGATGCCCCACTGCAGCGACGGGTTCTTCTCCTTGACCTGGCCGACGACCGGCGGCAGGCCGGTGATCATGCCGATCTTGCCCTGGATGAACACGTTGAGCAGCGGCGTGCGGTTGGTCGCGCCCGGGTCGGCCTGGGTGGCCTTCTCGTCGATCATCTTCTTGGCGAAGGACAGACCCTCGACCGCCTGCGGCGTGTTGATGGTCATCTTGCCGTCCTTCTCCCAGGACGCGCCGCCACCGAAGGCCCAGATGGAGGCCTCGGCCTGCGCCTCCTCGGAGCCCAGCGGCATGCCGTAGCCGGAGACGCCGTCACCGAGGGCCGAGATCTTCTTGGCCGAGTCGAGCAGCTCGTCCCACGTCTTCGGCGGCGCGGCGATGCCCGCCTTGGCGAAGAGGTCCTTGTTGTAGAACAGGGCGCGGGTCGAGGCGACGGTCGGCACACCGTAGTTGACGCCGTCGATCTTGCCGCCCTCGAGGAACGCCGGGACGATGTCCTTGATGGTGGCGTCGGAGACGATCTCCTCGGCCTTGAAGAGCAGGCCCTCCTTGCCGTAGGCGGGGCCCGCGGCGTCGAGTTCGAGGATGTCGGGCGCCTTGTTGCCCTGGATCCGGGTGTCGACGACCTTCTGGATGTCGTCCCAGCTCTGGACCTCGAGCTTGACCTTGATGTTGGAGTTCTTGGCCTCGAACGCCTTGACCAGGTCCTCCCAGTACGGCTTGGTCTTGTCGCCGTAGGAGGGGACGACCAGCTCCAGCTCGGTGGTGCCACCGGCGGCGTTGCCGCCGCTGCCGCTGTCGCTGGAACCGCCGCACGCGGTCAGACCCAGCACGGCCGCGGTGACAACCGCTGCACTCTGCGTGAAACGCCTCAACTTCTTCTGCCCTTCTGCCGGTTCGGTGTACGGATGAGCACCGATTGGCCACGCTTTGCAAACTTTAGATTGAAACTCGGTAGTTCTGCGCATCTTCGAGCAATTTCGCCTATGCTCTCCCCAGACGCCTCCCGGAGTCAAGGTGTAGACCGCTTCGTAGTCCACTTGAGACAAGGGATGTTTCGCCTGGTCAGGCTGGGATTGTCCAGCGCTGGTTCGCTCCGCCATGGCAGCTCCACAGCAGCAGTCTTGTCCCGTTGGCCGTCGAGTTCGACTCGGCGTCGAGACACAGCCCTGACTTGTCGTTGCGCAGGCTGCCGTTCGCTCCCGCCGTCCATTGCTGGGCGACGGTGCCGTTGCAGGTGTAGACCTGCACGACCGTGCCGTTGGTGGTGCCACCGTTGCGGGCGTCGAGGCACAGCCCCAGCGCCCGGATGGACTTGTCCCCGGGGATCTCCCAGGTCTGCGCCGCGGAGCCGTTGCAGCTGTAGAGCTGCGTGGCGGTACCCGGTGTCGCGCTGCCGTCGGTGATGTCGACGCACTTGCCGCCGTTGCCGGTGATCGGACCGACCGTGGTGGACGGCACCGCCGCGGCCGCCTCGGTCGCCAGTGCGTAGGGATCACCCGTCGGCGTGGTCGGGTAGGTCTTGGTCTCCCGGTTCCACGCGTCCTCCACGGCGAACCAGTCGATCGCCGCGGGGGAGGTGTTGTTGACCAGGGCGGCGTCGAGGCCGTTGAGGTACCTGGTCCATCGCATCCCGTAGAAGTCGGCCACCAGGCCGGACAGCTCACGGTTGGCGTAGTCGTGCAGCCCGCCGTTCTCGCTGCCGCTGCGGTGGCCCCAGGTGGTCATGATCGACCGCGCGTCGTACTCCAGGGTCGCCTTCTCCGCGGTCGTGGCGCCCCACGCCTTGGCATCGCGCAGCCACGGGCCGAGCAGCGAGTTCTTCTCACTGGCCAGGAGCCGGTCGAGCAGCGCGATGTCGGACTTCCACTCCGCGGCGAGCGCGCGGAACTTCGTCAGGTCCTTGGCGTCGTAGGCGGTCTTGATCGCGGGCAGGAGCGTGCGGCTGCGGTTGGCCAGCGCCTGCCGTGCGGTGTTGACCAGGTCGTACTTGTAGGCGTCGGTCGAGCGCAGGGCCGGGGAGACCGCCAGCAGCTCGGTCAGTGCCCGGCGCACCGTGCTCGCGTCGTACCGCATGGAGGCGGGCGACCACGAGGCCGCGGTGGCCACGGTCAGGCTGGGCCGGGCGGCGAACAGGCTGTCCTGCGACTCGCTCCACGTGCCCGACGGCGTGCTGTACGGGCCCTGGCGCAGGTAGTTCCACGCCTGGGCGGAGCGGGTGTCGGCGCCGCCGTAGCGGCGGGTGGCGTACTCGGCGAACCAGGCGTTCTGGTCGAGCGGCCCGGTGCGCCAGGCCAGCTCGGTGAACAGCTCGAAGGCGGCCGGGTCGGTCCCCGTGCCCTCGGGCAAATACGCGATGCCCTTCAGCGCGCTGTTGCTCTTGGTGCGCCACTGCTCGAACCGCGTGGCCCACACGGCGGTGTTCGCCCCGATCGTGGTGTGGCCGCCGAAGTTCGGGATGGTGCCGAACGCGTACGGCGTGCCCTTCCACGTGGCCTCGCGGTCGAGGTTGTTGTAGCGGTCGGAGAGGCCGTCGACGATGAACAGCCTGCTGTGGTCGACCGCGTCGACGATCGCGACGGGCGGGTTGGACTGCCAGCCGAGCAGCACCCAGATGGCCCCGGGGCGTGCGGTGTCGAGCGCGGAGAACACCGCGCGGGCCGCGTCGCCGACGGGGACGTCGCCGGGGTTGCCGCCTTCGTGCAGCAGATCCATCTTGTACATCGACGTCGTGCCGAGCTGGGTGGCCTGGTGCCGGTAGAACGCCTCGGCGACCCTGCCGAACATGACGTTGCGCGGGTCGAGCCAGTCCGGGCGGGTGAAGCCGACCCAGCCGCCCTGCGGGACGACGCGGCCGGTGGGGTTCTTGGCCACGAAGTTCGGCGGGACGGTGCCGTAGTAGCCGGGCAGGACCGGGGTCATGCCCAAAGCCTTGGCGTGGTCGACGATCTTCTTGCCCATCGCCGCGCGGGCGGTGATCAGCTGCTCGGACACCGGGCCCGCGAAGCCCGACATGTTCTGCATCAGCCACCACGGCTGGTGCGACGGGCCGGGGATCCAGGACTGCAGTTCGGCCTTGCTGTAGCCGAACTCCTGCAGCGCGCCGTAGTACGCGGCCTCGGCGCCCATCTGGACGAAGACCTCGTTGATGCCGTGCAGGGCGAGCAGGTCCACCTGTCGCTGGAACGCGGTCCAGTCCCGGTAGGCGCCGGAGTAGCCGTCGTCGGTGTCGTTCAGGGCGAACCGGTGGGCGACGGTGGCGGATTTGGTGATGGTGGAGGTCGGGGCGGGCAGGGTGGCGGGCAGCCGGGACAGGCTGTCGCCGGGCCAACCGATGTCCACTTTGGCCACATATTTGAGGTACCAGCCGACCCCGGCCAGCAGGACCGCGGGACTGGTGCCCTCGACCTTGACGGCGCCGGGGGTGCCGGAGATGGCGTAGTAGTCCCCACTCGACGGCTTGGGCACGGCCGTGAAGGCGAACTGGGACGCGTGGGTCGGGACGAGACGGGACAGGGCGGCCGCGGCGGGGGCCGAGTCGAACGCCTCCGCCGCTGAAGCCTGGGTCGTGGGCAGACCCGTTAAGACGACGACTGACGCAAGTATGGCGACAAGACGACGCATGGATACCTCGCTGCCAGGAGGTGGATTAGTAATGGATGGTTCGATACTCTGTGGCGCCGGACACGGGTTTGTCAAGACCGGTCCGATAACGTCCCCCACCAGACCAGAGGGAGGCAGTACGTGCCGACGGGTATGGCGGCCACCGGGCCGCACGTGCTGCGCAAGATCAACGCGGCGGCGGTCCTCAGCGCACTGCGCGAAGCCGAGGGCCAGACCGCCCGGGTGTCCGATCTCGTGCTCGCGACCGGCTTGTCCCGGCCCGCGGTGACCCGTGCCCTCACCACGCTGAGCGAAGCGCAGGCGGTCGAGTCGCTGGCGACCACGTCGGCGCAGGTCGGCAGGCCCGCGGTGCGCGTCCGCTTCCGCGCGGAGCTGGGGCATGTGGCCGGGGTCGACGTCGGCACGCATCGGGTCCAGGTGACGGTCACCGACCTGGCGGGCGTGGTCTGCGCGGAGCGCAGGGAGACGCCACCGCCGGGGGCGACCGGTGCCCAGCTTGTCGAGTTGGTCCGCGAGGCGCTGGCCGCGGCCGCCGCCGATGCCTGGATAGACCCGTCCGCACTTTGGTCGGTCGGCGTAGGAACCCCGGGCATCGTCGACCACGAGACCGGTGAGGTGGTGCTCGCGCCGAGCATGCCGGACTGGAGTGGCGTGCCGCTGGTGGCCGGGCTGCGGTCGTGGCTTGGCTGCCCGGTGCTCGTCGACAACGACGTCAACCTCGCCGTCGTGGCCGAGCGCTGGCGCGGCGAGGCGAGCGACAACCTGCTGTTCGTGCACTGGGGCGAGCGGATCGGCTCAGGCATCGTCATCGACGGCAAGCCCTACCGCGGCGCGTCATCCGCCGCCGGTGAACTCGGCTTCGTCGACCTGGTGACGCCCATCGACGACACTCCGCCCCCGGTTGGCGACGGGCTCGGCTCGTTCGAGGGGCTGGTCGCCGCGGGCGCCATTCTGCGCGCGGCCATGGAGCGCTGCGGCGCTGAGCTGCGCGAACGGCTCGCCGGCGGCGACCTCGCGCCGCTGTTCGAGGCCGCGGCGGCGGGCGACGCCGACGCGGTGGCCGTGGTCGACACCATGGCGGCCCGGTTCGCCCGCGGCCTGGCCACGCAGATCCTGATCCTGGACCCGGAACGCGTCATCGTCGGCGGCGGCGTGTCCCGCGCGGGCGACGTGCTGTTCGACGCGGTCCGCGCCCATCTCCGCCGCCTCCTGCTGGTTCCGGTCGACGTGCGCGCGTCGACGCTGCGGGAGAACGGCGTCGTCCTCGGCGCCATCCGGATGGCGCTGGACGCGGCCGAGGATCGGCTGGCTGCTCTCCTCTGATCGCTTTGCGCGCAAGTCTTGTGCAAACACCTGATGTATCGCATTCTTTGCGGACAAATTGCCACCTGGTGACCAGTTCAGGGATGTGAACATCGGATGACTGATCGTGCTGGCTTCTCGCGCCGTTCCTTCCTTGGCACCGCGCTGGCGATGTCGGGCGGCGTCCTTGTCGGTGGCGGTGCCATCGCGGGCTTGAGCGCGTCGGCCGCCGCGGGCGCGGTGATCGACGACCGGCTCGCCGCGGGCACCGGCTGGCGCGACTTCCTCGGCAGCCTCGACCTGGTCTGGCAGTCCGTGCCGACCGGCTTCTACCAGGGGCCGTTCCTGGGCAACGGCGGCCTCGGCGCCAGCATCTACCAGCGGTCGGGCACCAACCGCCTCGCGTTCGTCCTCGGCGACAGCCGCGTCCGCGACCATCAGGCAGGTGACGCGCTGTGGGGTCGGGCGCGGCTGCCGATCGGCTACCTGACGCTGCAGACCACCGGGACTGTCACCGGCGTCGACCTGCGGCTCTCGCTGTTCAACGCCGAACTGAGCGGGTTCGTGACCACCACCAGCGGTGTGCTGTCGGTGCGGGCGTTCGTGCACGCCACCAAGGACCTGCTCGTGGTCTCGACCGCGCAGGTGAGCGGCACCGAGGCCGCCGCGTGGACGTTCACGCCGCTGGCCGCGGTCAGCCCCCGCCAGCAGTTCATGCCCGCGCAGCGGCCCGCGGGCCTGCTGGACAACCCGGCGGCCGTGGTCACCACCACCGCGACCGGCGGCGCCTGCGTGCAGGACCTCGCGTGCGGCGGTCGCACCGAGACCCGCTGGAACCAGCGCACCGAGGCCGACGGGACCAAGACGCTGCTGTGCTCGGTGGGGCACAGCGCGTTCGACCACACCGCGAGCACGACGGTGGCCGCCACGATGGCCACCACGTCCACGCTGGCTCAACTGGGCACCGAGCACCGGGCATGGTGGAACGCCTTCTACCCCAAGAGCTTCGTCTCGATCCCCGACACCAAGCTGATGGGTTTCTACTGGGCGCAGCTCTACAAGCTGGGCAGCGCCACCCGCGCCGACCGGCCCGTCATGGCCACCACCGGACCGTGGCTGGAGCCGACGCCGTGGCCCGGCGTGTGGTGGAACCTCAACGTGCAGCTCGAATACTGGGCGATCAACCCGACCGGCCACACCGAGCTGGACTCGCTGACCAGGTCGATCGCCACCCGCGAGGCGGCACTCATCGCCAACACCCCGGCCGCCTACCGGTCCGACTCGATCGTGATCGCGCGGAGCAGCCAGGAGGACCTGAACTCCGGGGTGTCGAGCGCGCCGGGCACGACGTCGCCGGTGTGCGAGGCGGGCAACCTGACGTGGGCGCTGCACAACGTGTGGCTGGCCTACCGGCACACGATGGACGACAACCTGCTGCGGGACACGATCTTCCCGAGGCTGCGCAAGGCGATCAACTTCTACCTGCACTTCCTGACCAAGGACGCCGCGGGCGTCTACCACCTGCCGACCACGTACTCGCCGGAGTACGCGAACGCGTCGGACTGCAACTACGACCTCGCCCTGATCCACTGGGGCTGCCGCACGCTGCTCGCCTCGGCCGACCGGCTCGGCATCAGCGACCCGCTGGCGGCCAAGTGGCAGGACGTGCTCGACAACCTGGTCGCCCCGCCCCAGGACCCCGTGCAGGGTCTCATGATCGGCAAGGACGTCAAGCTGTCCTCCTCGCACCGGCACTTCTCGCACCTGCTGTGGTTCTACCCGCTCTACGAGCTGGACGTGAACGTCCAGGCCAACCGCGACCTGCTGACGAAGTCGCTGGCGCACTGGCAGAGCATGACGAGCGCCCTCCAGGGCTACAGCTTCACCGGCTCGTCATCGATGTACGCCATGCTGGGCAACGGAAACTCGGCGCTGACCCAGCTGAACAAACTGATCACCTTCAGCGGCCTCAAGCAGAACACCATGTACGCCGAGTCCGGCCCGGTTATCGAGACGCCGTTGGCGGGCGCGCAGTGCGTGCACGACATGCTCGTGCAGAGCTGGGGCGACACCATCCGGGTGTTCCCTGCCGTGCCCAGCGCGTGGGGCGACGTCAAGGTGCACAACCTGCTCACCGAGGGCGCCTTCCAGATCAGCGCGAGTCGCAAGGCGGGCGTCACCGAGTTCATCCGCGTCCGCAGCGTCAAGGGCGAGCCGTGCCGGATCATGCCAGGCGGGCTGACGGGTCCCTACTCCGTCGAGCCGGTCGGGTCGACGCCCGGCCCGATCGCCTGGACCACGAACGCCGACGGCTCCCTGAACCTCACGCTCGCGGCGGGGCAGGAGGCGGTGATCACCAAGTCGGGCACCGCGCCCGCGCTGGTCATCGCGCCGGTCGCCACCCCGACGGTGGCCTCGTGGGGCCTGGTGCCCGCGTCGGCGGGCAAGCCGGTGGCCATCGCGTCGCTGCTGAACAACGACGGCATCACCTGGCAGTCGGCCCTCACCGACGGCAACTTCGACAACCAGGGCTACACGCTGCCCGCCGAGGAGATGCCCACCCCGGGCCTGTTCGTCTCCGGCGGCGTCAACTGGACGATGCCGTCGTACGCGGGCGGGCAGAAGAACAACCTCGTCCCGGGTGGACAGACGATCGCGGTTCCGGCGGGCACGTACACGCAACTGCACGTCCTGGGCGTGGCCACCTCGGGCAGCGCCACGGGCACGGTCACCTTCACCTACGCCGACGGCAGCACCACGACCGCGACCCTCAACCTGAGCGACTGGGGCCAGGCCCCACAGTTCGGCGAGAAGGTCGCGATCCAGTGCACCCACCGACACAACGCGGCGGGAGACCACGCGCTGCGGGTGAAGGTGCTGCACCAGACCATCGCGATCACCGGGACCGGGCAGCTGACCTCGGTCAAGCTGCCCAGCCACGGCCGGATGCACGTGTTCGGCCTTACGGTGCGATAGGGCGCAGCCAGGGTTCGAGGTCGAGCCGGTCGAAGCCGATCGCGGCGAACTTGTCGTAGAGCCGCTGATCGACCATGACCAGTTCGACCTTGACCCGGCCCGTCTCCCCGCCGCCCGCGGTGTAGACGCCGGAGGTCGGGTCCTCCATGATCGGCCGGATCTCGGCCATTGTCTGCGCAGCTGCGCCCTTGGCCGCGGTCCCGGGCGCGGCGGGGACGACGCACAGGTTTCCGGTGTACCGCTCCGCGAGGTCGGCGCGGACGCGGTCGACGTCGCCCGAGACGACCTCCACCACGACGACCATGGGCTTGGCGTAGCTCAACGACGCGGTCGGGCCGGTGGGTGGACCGTCTGGATAGCCCACCCAGGGCGCGGCGAGTTCGGCGGCGTGCTGCTCGACGTACTCGTGCAGGGCGTGGTTGTTCGCGTCGGTCTGGCGCCATCCGCCAGGGGGAGCCGCGCACGGCACCTCACGCGGCTTGGTGACCGGCGCGGGTGGCGGCACCACGAGCGGGCCTTGTTCGGTCACCTGAACCGTTCCGCCGCTGTAGACGCCGGTCACGCCGGCGCCGCCAGCGATACTGCCGCCCTGCTCGCGGCGGTTCGTGAGGCTCGCGAGGTCGACCCCGGTCACCGTGACACCGGTGTACGCGCAGTCGGCGAAGTCCGGGTCGCGGCCGCCGACCGGCGCGATCGGGGTCGGGGCGCACAGCCGAACCGGCTTGCCCGGGACGGCGATGACCCGGCCCGACGCGTGGACCGTCATGCCTTCGCGCACGATGAGCTTGGCCTGATCACCGATGACCGGGGCGTCCGTCGGCGGGCTCGGCGCGGGGCTCTGGTTCAGTACGGCGATTCCGGCGATGGCCACGGTGACCGCCGCGGCCGCCGCGCCCGCCATCGCCCAGGGCCCGCGGCGGCCGAAGCGGGTGAAATCGATCTCCGGGGGTGGCGGTTGCTCCGCGCGCCAGCGTTCGCCCGCGTCGGCGAGCAGGTCATCGACGTTCACGGCTTGCCTCCAGCAGGGTGCGCAGCTTTGTGCGGGCGTCGGACAAAGTCGACTTGACCGTGCCGTCGGAGCAGCCCATGACCGCGGCGGTCTCCACGACGGTCAGCCCGACGTAGTAGACGCAGTCGACGGCCAGTCGCTGCCGGGGGCTGAGCCGATCGAGCGCCCAGTCCAGGTCGAGGTCCGGCTCCCGCGCGGGCGGCGGGACCGCGCGGGGCCGGTTCGCCGCCCGCCGCCGCGCCTTGGCGGCCTGGTCGGCGGTGATCGCGAGCAGCCAGGACGACAGCGCGCCGCGGTCCGGGTCGAACTGGTCGCGTTTCGCCCAAGCGCGGGCCAGCGCCTCTTGCACCACGTCGTCGCGGTCCTCCGGCGGGCCGAGCCGGGCGGCCAGGCGCGCCATCGCGGGCACGTGCGGGCGCACCCACGTCCCGAAGTCCTCCACCACGGCCCCCATGTGTCGTGCGTGTCATGCCCTCTCTACCCCAGGAGCGGGCGCTCAGGTTGGGTCTGGACGCGAAGCGGCCCAACCGGGATTCTGTCGGTATGCGAACGCGGGTGTTCATCAATGGCTGACCACGACCTGTCCGGCTTCGATCAGGAGAGCTTCACCCACGACGGCGTCACGCGCGCGGTGTTCCGGCGGGGGAGCGGCCCCGCGGTGATCGTGATGGCGGAGATGCCGGGCATCACGCCCAAGGTGCTGGGTTTCGCGGAGAAGGTGGCCGACCTCGGCTGCACCGCCGTTCTGCCGAACCTGTTCGGCAAACCGGGCCGCGACCCCAACCCCGAGGCCCACGGCGTGATCGGCACCGCCGTCTATGGCATGTCGTCGATGGGTTTCGGCTGCGTGAGCCGGGAGTTCACCGTGCTCGCCACCGGCCGCACGTCCAAGGCGGTGACGTGGCTGCGCGCGCTGGCCGCTCGCGAACACCAGCGCTGCGGCGGCCCGGGCGTCGGCGCGGTCGGCATGTGCTTCACCGGCGGCTTCGCCCTGGCCATGGCGGTCGACGACCGGCTGATCGCCCCGGTCCTGTCCCAGCCATCGCTTCCGCTCGCGCTGACCCGCAAGCAGGCGTCGACCATCGACATCTCGCCGGAGGACTTGGCCGTGGTCAAGCAGCGGTGCGCCCACGGACTGCAGGTGCTGGGCCTGCGCTTCAAGGGCGACAAGTTCGTCCCCGGCGCCCGCTTCGACTTCCTGCGCCGCGAACTCGGGCCCGCGTTCGTCGCGGTGGAACTCGACAACGAGCACGCCAACCCCGACGGCCTCCTCCCGCCGCACTCGGTACTCACCGAACACCTCATCGACGGCGACGGCGAGCCGACCCGGCAGGCCCTGGACCAGGTCCTGAGCCTGTTTCGCGACCGCCTACTGACCACTGTGGACTGACCCCTCGCGGAAGAACGCCTCGACGTCAAGTCCACTCAGCGGGCGCGCGGCGCCGAACGGCGCGTTCCAGAACCCGCCTTCCCGCGGCGTCCACGGGCCGACATAGGCGTAGGGCTCCGGCAGGAAGTCGTCGCCCGGGGAGACGCCGTAGTTGACCTCGGCGACGGTGATCCCGATGTCGAAGTGCTCCGGCCACAGCACGGGCTCGACGTCCGGGGCGAAGGCGCGCAGCGCGCGGTCGCCCATGGCGAAGGCGTCGGCCAGGACGCGGGCGGCCTCGGCGTCGACCTCGACCGGATCGGACTCGGCGACCGCGATCCCGCCTTGGTAGACGTCGAGCAGACCGCGGCACCGCAGGCCCGCCGCGATGGCGATCTCGGCATAGGTGCCGGTCAACGGCACCCGGCGCGTGCCCGCGACGAGGTCCACGCCGTCGACGCGCACGTCGGGCGCGGCCACCGTGCCGAACCCGCCGGGCGTGACCCGCAGCCGGATGTCCGCGCTCGCGGCGTATTGCGGCCCGGCCAGCAACAGTTCCGCCGCGCCGTGCAGTGCGCGTCGGGTGCGGATGAGCAACTTGTCGTCCATGCCCTCAGTGTCCCCACTTGGCAAAAGCTATGCGCGCATATAATCTGCACGCATGACAACTTACGAGTTCGCGCACGCCGAGACCACCACCGCCGACCCCGCCGCCGTCTGGGGGCTCTGGGCCGACGTCTCCCGCTGGGTCGAGTGGGACTCCTCGCTGACCAGCGTCACGCTCGACGGGCCGTTCGCCGTCGGCTCGACCGGCGTCATGGTCATCGAGGGGCAGCCGCCGATCCACTACCGCCTCACCGAGGTCGACCCCGGCCACCGCTTCGCCGACGTCACCGAGATCCCCGGCGCCGTGCTGCTGTTCGACCACGAGGTCGTGGCCGACCAGGGCGTGACCACGGTGACGCACCGAGTCGTGATCGAGGGCGACCTTGCCGACAAGCTCGGACCGATGGTCACCGCGGACGTGCCGGACGCGGTGCGCGCGTTGGTGAAGCTGGCATCCTCGACCGCATGACTCCGCACACCCGGTGGCAGAGCGCCGGCCAGAGCCCGGGTTTCCTGCTTTGGCAGGTGACCCTGTCCTGGCAGCGCGCCATGCGGGCCGCGCTCGCGCCGCACGAGTTGACCCATGTCCAGTTCGTGCTGCTCGCGTCGGCGTGGTGGCTGGGCGCGCAGGGTGCGCCGACGCAGCAGGCGGTCGCCGCGCACGCGGGGACCGATTCGATGATGACCAGCCAGGTTCTGCGCAAGCTCGCCGAGCGCGGTCTGGTCACCCGCGACGAGGACCCGGCGGACGCGCGGGCCCGGCGCATCACCCTGACCCAGGAAGGGCTCGCTGTGCTCACCCCCGCGCTGGCCGATGTCGAGAGGGTCGACGCCGAGTTCTTCGGCAGGCTCGACGGGCTGGGGGACTTCGTCGCAGGGCTGGCCCGTCTCGCCAGGGATTGAGATACCGCGAATATTCGAATACTCTCGGTCTCCGACTGATCGGAGAGCGGGCATGCGCAGGTATCCGAAGATCGACCTGGCCGACGCGGTGGTCGTGGTGACCGGGGGTGGACGCGGCATCGGCAAGGCCACGGGGTCGGCGTTCGCCGCGGCGGGTGCGACCGTCTGCCTCGGCGACCTCGACGGCCCGGCCGCGAGTGAAGCGGCCGTCGGGCCGCGGATGTCCGGGCACACGGTCGACGTGACGTCCCGCTCGTCGTTCGCCGCGTTCGTCGACGAGGTCGTCGCCGCGCACGGGCGGGTCGACGTGCTGGTCAACAACGCGGGCGTGATGCCGCTCGGCGGGTTCGTCGAGGAGCCGGACACGTTGTCCCGCACCACGTTGGACGTCAACGTGTGGGGGCTGATCCACGGGATGCGGCTCGTCCTGCCTGGCATGATCGAGCGCCGCCGCGGCCACGTCGTCAACATCGCGTCGATGGCGGGCAAGATCCCGATCCCGGGCATGGCCGTCTACAACGCGAGCAAGTTCGCCGCCGTCGGCCTCACCGCCGCGGTCCGCCGCGAATACGCCGACACCGGGGTCAGCGTGAGTGCCGTGCTGCCCAGCGCGGTCCGCACCGAACTCGCCTCCGGCGCGCCGCTCGGCCGAGGAATGCCGACGGTGGACCCGGAGCGCATCGCCGCGGCTGTCGTGGACAGCTGCCGCACGCGCAAGGCGGAGATCCCGGTCCCCGGCTTCCTGGCGGGCTGGGACCTGCTCGACGCGATCACCCCGGAGCCGATCATGCGCACCGGCCGCCGCCTCTTCGGCGACCGCCGCGCGCTCACCTCGATCGACCACGACGCCCGCGCCGCCTACGTCAAGCGCGTCGAATCCCAGGTCAACGAGTCCTAGACGGGCTCGAACGTCTGCAGCACCGCGTCGAGCGCCCGCTGGTCCGGGCCGACGAACGCGTCGGCGCCCGGAGCGTCGGCGAGCATGTCGAACAGCGTCGCGTTCTGCCCGACCGCGGGCGGCAGGTGGCTGCACAGGATCGCGGTGGGCTCCAACGCGCGCAACGGCGCGATGGTCGCGGCGAAGCGCGCGCGGTCGATGTCGTGCACCCACGGGCTGTCGACCGACGCCCACAGCAACTGCGCGTCGCGCAGGTCCGACGCGGCGACGGCGCCCGCCGAGTCGCCGCCCGCGAGGTCCATCGTCGGCAGGGGAGCGCCGAAGCAGTCGGAGCTGAAGCACGCGCGGGAGCGGTCGTCGAAGAACCCGACCGTCGCGGGGCTGTCGAACAGCGGCGGCCGGAACGCGTGCAGCCGCCGGTCGCCGACGTCGATCGACTGGCCGGGGTTGAGCAGGTACACGCGGTCCATCGGCAGCGGTGTCGCGGTAGACAGGATGCCGACGCCGAGGAACGTGGTGATCACCCTCGCCCGCGGGGCGGCGGCGAGCAGGTCGAACAGCGCGCCGGTGTGGTCGCGGTCGGGGTGGGTGAGCCAGATCCAGCGCACGTCGGCCGGGTCGACCACCTCGCCGAGCGAGTCCATGAACCCGCGGCCGGGCAGGCTCAGCCCGGTGTCGACCACGACCGGCTCGGCGGCGTGCAGGACGAAGGCGTTGATCGGCAGGAACCCGATCCCCGGCACCTCCGTGGGATCGCTCAGCACGGTGACGTCGCGTCCTACCTGGTGGATGCGCATGATCCCTCCCGCCGCAATCCAGTGAACACCGTTGTAAACTCAAATGAGTACACGCCGGACGGAGAGCGGTGTCAAGAGTTGAGTGAACAGCGGCGTTCAACCAATGCGCGGGCCTATCGGATGGGCAAGCGGGCCGAGGACGTCGCCGAGACCCGGCGGCGCATCGTCGAGGCCGCGGTCCGGCTGCACGGCACCGTCGGCCCGGCGGCCACCACCATCGCCGGGATCGCCGACGCGGCCGGTGTCACCCGCCTGACCGTCTACCGGCACTTCCCCGACGACGAGGTGCTGTTCGACGCCTGCTCCGCGCACTGGCTCGGCGCCCAGCGGCTCCCCGACGTCGAGCGCTGGCGCGCGGAGGCCGACCCGGCCGAGCGGCTGCGCGTCGGGCTCGCCGATCTCTACCGCTTCTACCGCGACGGTGTGACCATGCTCCGCCGAGTCCACCGCGACCGCGCCGAACTCCCCGCCACCCACCAACAGCGGCTCGACGACACCGACGCGCGCAACCGCGACGCGCTTCTCGAGGTGTTCGGCACGATCGATCAGCGGCGTGCCGCGTTGATCGGGCACGCGGTCTCGTTCTGGACGTGGCACTCGCTGTGCGTCGACAACGGCCTCCCGCAGGACGCCGCGGTCGAGGCGATGACCGCGCTGGTCATGGGCTGACGACCGGCTCGCCCACCCGTTCGGCCCACGCCGATGATCATGGTTGCGCGATCGGGTGCCCCTGTGGGCAATGGGTGCGACACATTTGATTGTTCATTCGACCGAGTCGCCTTGTTCGCGAGGTTGACTCGGTCGAGTTTTAATTGCCCCCGGCCGCCTGCGCTGAGTGGGTGTTTCGCTCCCGATCGGGTGGATCTTGGCCCTGTTCGTCGTATTGTTCAAGTGTTCGGTTGGCTGCTAAAAGATCGCCCGACGCGGGTTGAACTCCGCCGAATGTCCGACTCCGCTGCGTCACAATCGCCTGCGTGGTGATCGCCCGGCTGGCGGAATGGCAGCCGAGATCGGCGGTGCTAGCTTCTCGTTGTCGACGGCTGTGAGTGTTCGTGAATCCGGGCACGTGTAATTTCTCCCGATCAAATACCCGGCAATTTCTGAAATGGTGGTGTGTGTCGTGACAATGACGGATTCGGTGCAGTCGGAATCCAATCAGAATGGTTCCGCGCCGCAGCTGAGCCTCGGTACCGCGGCGGCGCGCAATCTGGCGACGACGACCAAGTCCGTCCCGCAGATGCAGGGCATCACCTCCCGCTGGCTGCTCAAGCTCCTGCCGTGGGTGCAGGTCTCCGGCGGCGCCTACCGGGTCAACCGCAGGCTCAGCTACACCGTCGGCGACGGCCGGGTGACTTTCAGCCAGACCGGCGCGACCTTCCGGGTCATCCCGCAGGAGCTGCGCGAACTGCAGCTGCTGCGCGACTTCGACGACGAGGACGTGCTCGCCGCCCTGGCGGGCCGGTTCGTCCAGCAGGACTACGCGCCCGGCGATGTACTGGTCACCGCGGGCAGCCCGGCCGACCAGATCGTGCTCATCGCGCACGGCAAGGTGAACAAGATCGGCGCGGGCAAGTACGGCGACGAGACCGTGCTGGAGACCCTCGCCGACGGCGACCACTTCACCTACCAGGCGATCATCGAGGACGACGACCACTGGGAGTACACCGTCAAGGCGGTCACCTCCTGCACCGTGCTGTCTCTGTCGCAGAGCTCGTTCGAGGACCTCGTCGCCCAGTCCGAGGAGCTCGCCGCGCACGTCGCGCGGTTCCGGGACAACCCGGCCAAGGCGCAGAACTCCCACGGCGAGGCCGCCATCGAGGTCGCCTCCGGCCACGTCGGCGAGCTCGACCTGCCTGGCACGTTCGTCGACTACGAGACCAGCCCGCGCGAGTACGAGCTGAGCGTCGCCCAGACCGTGCTGCGGGTCCACTCGCGGGTGTCCGACCTCTACAACGACCCGATGAACCAGGTCGAGCAGCAGTTGCGGCTGACCATCGAGGCCCTGCGCGAACGCCAGGAGCACGAGGTCGTCAACAACCGCGAGTTCGGCCTGCTGGCCAACGCCGACCCCAAGCAGCGCATCCACACCCGCAGCGGCCCGCCCACCCCGGACGACATGGACGAGCTGCTCGCCCTGGTGTGGAAGGAGCCCGCGTTCTTCCTCGCCCACCCCAAGGCCATCGCCGCGTTCGGCCGCGAGTGCACCAAGCGCGGGATCTACCCGAACAGCATCGACCTCGACGGGCACCGCGTGCCGTCGTGGCGCGGGGTGCCGCTGTTCCCGTGCAGCAAGATCCCGGTGACCGACACCCGCACCAGCTCGATCATGCTGATGCGCGTCGGCGAGCAGACCCAGGGTGTCGTCGGCCTGCACCAGATCGGCCTGCCCGACGAGTACCAGCCCGGCCTCAACGTCCGGTTCATGGGGATGAACGAGAAGGCGATCATCTCCTACCTGGTCAGCGCGTACTACTCCGCCGCCGTGCTCGTCCCCGACGCGCTCGGCGTGCTGGAGAGCGTCCAAATCGGACTCGAAGGCTGACGATGGAGCAGGCATTCACCCTGCCCGACTTCTACGTCGCCTACCCGGCGCGGCTGAACCCGAACCTGGAGGCGACGCGCGCGCACAGCATGGCGTGGGCGCGGGAGATGGGCATGCTCGACGCGCCGAAGCCCGGCGGCGGCGTGGTGTGGGACGAGGCGGCGCTGGCCGGGATGGACTACGCGCTGATGTGCGCCTACACCCATCCCGACTGCGACGGTCCGACTCTGGACCTGATCACCGACTGGTACGTGTGGGTCTTCTTCTTCGACGACCACTTCCTCGAGCAGTTCAAGTACTCCCGCGACCTCAAGGGCGCGCGGAAGTATCTGGACGACCTCGAACGGTTCATGACCAGGACCGGGGAGGTGCCGCCGGTGCCGTCCAACCCGGCCGAGGCGGGCCTGCTGGACCTGTGGGCGCGCACGGTCCCGGCGATGACGGAGGCGTGGCGCGAGCGGTTCATCACCAGCACCCACAACCTGATGGTCGAGTCCATGTGGGAACTGGACAACATCGACAAGGGCCGCATCGCCAACCCGATCGAGTACATCCAGATGCGCCGCCGGGTCGGTGGCGCGCCGTGGTCGGCCAACCTGGTCGAGTTCGCCGCGCACGCGGAGATCCCGGCCCAGATCGCGCACAGCAGGCCGATGCGGGTGCTGTCCGACACGTTCTCCGACGCGGTCCACCTGCGCAACGACCTGTTCTCCTACCAGCGGGAAGTCCAGCAGGAAGGGGAGAACTCCAACGCCGTGCTGGTGTTCGAGAAGTTCCTCGGCCTGTCCACACAGGACGCCGCGGAGCTGACGAACGAGCTGCTGACCTCGCGGCTGCACCAGTTCGAGACCACCGCGCTGGTCGAGGTGCCCGCGCTGCTGGCCGAGAACGCGGTGCCGCCACACGAGCAGCTCGCGGTCGGGCGCTATGTCAAGGGCCTGCAGGACTGGCAGGCCGGTGGCCACGAGTGGCACGCCAAGTCCAGCCGGTACATGAACCAGGGCCCGGTGTCCGGCACCGGAGCCGTCCTGGGTGGACCGACCGGGCTGGGCACTCTCTCGCTCACTCCGGCGGCCCTGGGCCTGACGCGGCGGTCTGCGCAGTTCTCGCACGTGCCGTTCGCCCAGGTCGGGCACTTGCCGCTGCCCGAGTTCCACATGCCGTACGCGGTGCGCACCAGCCCGCACCTGGCGCAGGGGCGGATCAACGCCGTCGAGTGGGCCGAGCGGATGGGGTACTTCGGCGAGGGCGTGTGGAACCGGGAGAAGTTCCTCGGCTACGACCTCGTCCACTGCGCGGCGATGATCCACGCCGACGCCGACCAGGAGCAGCTCGACCTGTCCGGCGACTGGCTGTCCTGGGGCACCTACGGCGACGACTACTACCCGGTCGTCTTCGGTGCCCGGCGCGACCTGGCGGCGGCGAAGGCGGCCACCGCCCGGTTCTCGCTGTTCATGCCGCTGGACGCCGGCGCGACGCCGGACCCGCTGACCCCGCTGGAACGCGGCCTCGCCGACCTGTGGCGGCGCACCGCCGGACCGATGTCCGGCCAGTCGCGGCAGACGTTCCGCACCGCCGTGCAGGACATGCTCGACAGCTGGGTGTGGGAGCTGGAGAACCAGCTGCACAACCGGGTGCCCGACCCGGTCGACTACATCGAGATGCGGCGCAAGACGTTCGGCTCGGACATGACCGCGGCGCTGGCCCGGCTGTCGCACTCCGACGACGTGCCCGCCGAGCTGTACCAAAACCGGGTGCTGCACGAACTGGACACCGCGGCGCAGGACTACGCGTGCTTCACCAACGACCTCTTCTCCTACCAGAAGGAGATCCAGTACGAGGGCGAGCTGCACAACATGGTCCTCGTCGTGGAGAAGTTCCTCGGCATCGACCGGCTGGCCGCGCGCGACGTCGTCGCCGACCTGATGAACGACCGGATGCGGCAGTTCCAGCAGATCGCCGACCACGACCTGCCCGCGATGCTCGCCGAGTTCGCCATCGCCGAGCCCACCCGCTCGATCTTGCTGCGGCACGCCGAGGACCTCAAGGAGTGGCTGTCGGGGATCTTGGAGTGGCACCGGACCGTCGTGCGCTACGGCGAGCCCGAACTCCGCCGCCACGCCACACCGTCGCTCCCCGCATTTCCCTCCGGCCCGACCGGACTAGGCACGTCGGCGGCCAGGCTGGTCGCCCAGCTCGCCGCCCGCTGACCCCTTTGCACAGAACAGGTAGGAACGTTGTGACGACGACAGAACCCGACGCCGGTCAGCTCAGCCTCGGCACCGCCGCCGCCCGCAAACTGGCCACGACCACCAAGTCCGTGCCGCAGATGCAGGGCATCTCGCCGCGGTGGCTGCTGAAGATGCTGCCGTGGGTCGAGGCGAAGGGCGGTGCGTACCGGGTCAACCGGCGGCTCAGCTACGCCATCGGCGACGGCCGCGTCACCTTCACCAACACCGGCGCCGAGGTCCGCGTCGTCCCGCAGGAGCTGTGCGAGCTGCCGGTGCTGCGCGGGTTCGACGACGACGCCGTGCTCACCGCGCTGGCCGGCCGGTTCACCCAGCGCGAGTACGCCGCGGGTGAGGCGATCGTGGAGTTCGGCCACGCGGTCGACCACGTGTACCTGATCGCGCACGGCAAGGTGGCGAAGGTCGGCAGCGGCGCCTACGGCGACCCGGTGGTGCTCGGCGGCCTCGCCGACGGCGACTACTTCGGCGACCGGGCGCTGCTGCGCGCCGACGACATCTGGGAGTTCACCGCCAAGGCGCTCACCAAGTGCATCGTGCTCTCCCTGCCGCGCACGGTGTTCGCCGAGGTGACCGCCCAGTCCGACGCGCTGCGGGCGCAGGTCGCCAAGATCGTAGAGAGCGCGGGCAAGCCGCAGAACAAGCACGGCGAGGCCGCCATCGACCTCGCGTCCGGCCAGTCGGGGGAGTACGACCTGCCCGGCACGTTCGTCGACTACGAGACCAGCCCGCGCGAGTACGAGCTGAGCGTCGCCCAGACCGTGCTGCGCGTCCACAGCCGCGTCGCCGACCTCTACAACGACCCGATGAACCAGGTCGAGCAGCAGCTGCGGCTCACCATCGAGGCCCTGCGCGAACGCCAGGAACACGAGCTGATCAACAACCGGGACTTCGGCCTGCTGCACAACGCCGACCTCAAGCAGCGCCTGCACACCCGCACCGGCCCGCCCACCCCGGACGACCTCGACGAACTGCTGTCGCGCAGGCGCAAGTCGCGCTTCTTCCTGGCCCACCCGCGCACCATCGCCGCCTTCGGCCGCGAGTGCACGGCGCGCGGGCTCTACCCGGAGGGCTCGGTGGTCGACGGGAAGGCCGTGCAGGCGTGGCGCGGGGTGCCGATCCTGCCGTGCGACAAGATCCCCATCTCCGACGCGGGAATCAGCTCGATCCTGGTGCTGCGCACCGGGGAACAGGACGAGGGCGTGATCGGCCTGCACCGCACCGGCCTGCCCGACGAGTACCAGCCGGGGCTCAACGTGAAGTTCATGGGCGTCAGCGAGAAGGCGATCATCTCCTACCTGGTCAGCGCCTACTACTCCGCCGCCGTGCTCGTCCCCGACGCACTCGGCGTGTTGGAGAACGTGGAGATCGGGCGCTGACATGACCACCCTCGACGGCGCGAGATCCGCGCTCGACGTCCTGGCCGCGAGCCGGGACCTGGTCGACCCGGCGCTGCGGGCCGCGGTGGACACGATGCCGGAATCGATGCGGCACATCACCGGCTACCACTTCGGCTGGTGGGACGCCGACGGCGAGCCCACCGCCGCCGACAGCGGCAAGGCGCTGCGGCCCACGCTCGTGCTGTGCGCGGCCGAGGCCGTCGGCGGCGACCCGGCCGAGGCGGTCCCGGCGGCCGTCGCGGTCGAGTTGGTGCACAACTTCTCGCTGCTGCACGACGACGTGATCGACGGCGACCTCACCCGGCGGCACCGGCCGACCGCGTGGACGGTGTTCGGCACCAGCGCGGCGATCCTCGCCGGGGACTCCGCGCTGACCCTGGCGATGGACGTGCTGGCGGGGGCCGACCACCCGGCCGCCGAGCGCGCCACCCGGCTGCTCGCCGCGTGCGTGCAGGAGCTGATCGACGGCCAGGGCAGCGACATCGCCTTCGAGGCCAGGGCCGAGGTCAGCGTCGCCGAGTGCCTGCGGATGGTCGGTTCGAAGACGGGTGCGCTGCTTGCGGCGTCGTGCGCGCTGGGCGCGTTGTTCGGGCGGGCCGACGAGGCCAGGGTGGACAGGCTCGGCGCGTTCGGCCGCCACCTGGGCGTGGCGTTCCAGAGTGTCGACGACCTGCTCGGTATCTGGGGCGTGCCGGAGGTGACCGGCAAGCCGGTGCACTCGGATCTGGTCAGCCGCAAGAAGTCCCTGCCCGTGGTCGCCGCGCTGGCCTCCGATACCGGCGCGGGCCGCGACCTCGCGGGCCTCTACACCGGCGACGGTCCGCTGTCGGACGACCAGGCCCGCGCCGCGGCCGGGCTGATCGAGGCCGCGGGCGGCCGGATGTGGACCGAGCAGCGCGCGGAGGCGGAGCTGGCCGCCGCGCTCACCGAGCTGGCGATGGCCGAGCCCGCGCCGCGGTCCGCCGACGAACTGGCCGCACTCGCCCGGCTGGCGACCCATCGGGATCATTGAGCGTCACCTCGGCGCTCCCCTCTCGTTGACTCCCGGGCACCATGATCGTCTTGTGAGGGGAAGATGAACATCTATCTGGAAGGCGGCCTCTGGGTCATCGGCGCGGCGTCGGTCGCCGCGCTGGTCGCCTACCTGGTCCGCCGCATCGGCGAGACCGACGGCATCGTGGAGAACAACGAGGCCGCGGGCCAGGTGTTCACCATCGTCGGCGGCCTGCACGCGGTGCTGTTGGCCTTCGTGCTGATCTCCCTGTTCGACGGCGTCAGCGCGGCCGAGGACGGCGCCTACCAGGAGGCCGACAGTCTGGTCGCCGCCTACTGGGCCGCCGATTCGCTGCCCGAGCCGACCAAGACCGAGGTCCACGACCTGGCGCGCTCCTACTCGACGACGGTCGCCGACACAGAGTGGCCTTCGATGATCGACGGCACCGACATCAGCGGCGACGGCTGGTCGCAGCTCGACCAGCTGCGCAAGTCCGTGTCGGAGGCCACGGTGACCGACGAGTGGCAGAACGGCCGCAAAACTGAGGCGGCGAGCCAACTCTGGCAGGTCTACCAGGCCCGACAGGCCCGCCTGGACACCGCGGGCAGCGACGGCGTCAGCGGCGTGGTGTGGTTCGCGCTGATCGTCGGCAGCATCCTGTCGGTGGCGCTGCCGGTGATGTTCGGCGGACCGCGACCGGTCACCCACATCATCATCGTGTCGATCCTCGCGGGCACGCTCGCGCTGCTGCTGTTCGCCACCCAGCAACTTCAGAACCCGTACAGCGGCGGCGCCAAGGTCGGCCCCGACGCGTTCCAGATCGCCCAGGAACGGTTGAAATGACCCGGCGGGGTTGGCGCCTGGTCCTGGTCGTCGGGATCAGCGCCGCCGTCCTGCCCGTCGGCTCAGCCGCGGCGGCCCCGGCAGGCTGCGTCGCGTTACAGGTGCAGAGCAACGGCCGGGGCCTGTCGACCCTGGTTTCGGTCGAGCTGCCGAGCGGCCGCTCCCGCACGATCGCGGAGTTGGCGTACCGGGTCAACGCCATCGGGATGTCGGGGAACACGGTCTACGGCATGGCCTCCGGCCATGTGGTGACGATCGCCCGCGACGGGTCCACTGTGGACCACGGCCCGCTCCGCGGCTGGCCGCGCCCGCTGAACGCGGTGGCGGGTGCCGTGTCGGGCACACGCTGGTACCTGCGCGACGACACCGGGCTGTACGCGGTCGACGTGGACCCGCGCAGCCCCCGCTACCTGACGGTTGTGTCCCACGTGTGGCTCTCGGGCTGGGGCTTGGCCCACACCGTCGACGATTTCGACTTCGCCCCGGACGGCCAACTCTATGGAGTCGCCTCGCACGGCAAGCTGGTCTCGATCAACCCGGTCACCGGCCAAGTCCGCCAGAAGAACGGCCCGGACGTCGGCAGATCCGACAGCTACGGCGCCGTCGCCCGCGCGTCCGACGGCTCGCTCTACGTACTGGCCAACGACTACCGCAACCGGAGCGTCTGGTTCCACGTCGCCCTGAGCCCGCCTTCGGTGACGGAGGTGGCGAGCAAGCCGGAGGTCGACCAGACCGACGCCGCGGGCTGCATGCCCGCCCCGCCCGTGCCCCCGCCTCCTCCGCCACCACCCGCGCCCCCCACAACGACGACGCCGCGCCCCACTGTGGCTCCCGTCCCCACGACGACCCCACCGCCTCCACCGCCGACGACCACCTCGCCGACAACACCGCCCCCACCGACAACACCGCCCCCACCGACCACCCCGCCCACGCCACCGCCGTCGACGGTGCCGCCACCTCCAGCCCCCGCGCCGACGCGCAAGCCGTACAAGGCGGCGCCCGCACCCGCACCGGAACCGAAGAACTACCAAGGCCAAACGGACGAGAAGCGCCGTTGGGGCTTGACCGCGTTGATCCTCGTGCTGGGTGGGGGAGCGGCCGCCTCCGCCGCTCGCCGCCGCAGGCACTGACCTTCGGTGGCGCGGAACCACCGCCTGCCCGGCGCCGCGCGCCGAGAGCGGTCCTCCGAACGCGGTTGATCAGCCCTGGATCCGCGGCCAGGCGTGCTGCTCCTCCAACCCGAAAGCCACCTCGATCAACGTCCGCTCATCCCCATAAGCCGCCGAAAGATGCACCCCGATCGGCACTCCCTCAGCAGACATCCCCATAGGCAGCGAAAGCCCCGGCGTCCCCGCGATGTTGTTCAACGGCGTGTAAGCGCAATAAGCCGTCAACCGCGTCAACAGCTCGTCAAACGGCACCGTAGGACTCAAGTGCCCCAACCGAGGCGTCACATGCGCCAATACCGGCGAAAGCACAACCTCATGCCGCGCGAACATAGCCGCGTACGCCTGATGTGTGTTCCGCAGCCGATAAAGCGCCCGCGCCGTCCCCCGCACGTGTCGCCGGTAGTACCCCCGCAACCCCTGCGTAAGCCCATCCAGCTTCCGCGCGTCAAACGACCGGTCCAGCGTGAACCGGCTGAACTTGGCCGCCAGGGTCGCCAGCAATCCCCAGTACAGCGTGAAGTCCGCCGCGAACCGGTCATCCACCGGCAGCGAGATCGGCTCCACATGATGCCCCTGCTTCTCCAGCAGCGAAGCCGTGTGCTCAACCGCCGCCCGCGTCTGCGGGCACACCTCGGCGCCAGTCGCGGTCTCCAACACCAGGCCGACTCGCAGACGTCGCCGGGACGGGCCGAACACCTGTCCGACCGGAGGCAGCGCCGGGTTGCGCCAGTGGTCCTCAACCGCCGCGAAGAAGGCCGCGGTGTCCCGGACCGAGCGGGTGACCACGCCCTCCGAGATCATGTTGATCGGCAGCTTCCCCGCCTGCTCCGAGTCCCGGTGCCTGCCCCGGCTCGGCTTCAACCCGATCAACCCCGCCGCAGCCGCCGGAATCCTGATCGACCCACCACCGTCGTTGGCATGCGCGATCGGCACCGCGCCCGCCGCCACGAGAGCCGCCGCCCCGCCCGACGACGCCCCGACGGAGTACTCCAGATTCCACGGGTTCCGGACCGGGTCCTCGCCCATGTACTCCGTCGACGCGTTGAAGCCGAACTCCGGCATGCGGCTCTTGCCCAGCACGGTCATCCCGGTGCTCAAGTACTGCCGCGCGTATCGGCCGTCAGAAGAAGAAGGCTTCGCGACGTAGGCCGCTGTGCCGTGGTTGCACGGCATCCCCGCCACGTCGGTGTTGTCCTTGACCAGCGTCGGCACGCCGAACAGCGCGGCCTGGCGGTCGCCGGAGCGGCGCGGGCGGTCGAAGGCGGGGAAGGCGACCGCGTTCAGCGTCGGGTCGACCTTCTTGATCCGCTCGATCGCGGCCGACTCGACCTCCTGGACGCTCAGTTCGCCGCGGCGGATCAGGTCCGCGATGCCGACGGCGTCGTGGTCGGCGAGGGCGTCGTCGGTGAAGGCGTGTACGCGGGTCATGGCGGAAGTCTAGAAGAACTTCCAGAAAATGGTAGCCTCAATTCGTGCGGAAACACCGGGCGGGCGCCCAGGCCCGTCGTGACGCCTTGCTCAAGGCCACCGTCGAGGTCGCGGCCGAGCGCGGCATGGCCGGGGTCACCCACAAGGCCGTCACCGACAAGGCGGGCCTCCCACTGGCGACCGTCAGCTACTTCTTCGACTCGATCACCGAGCTCGCCGTCGAGGCGCTGCGGGTGTTCACCGAGGCCGAGACCGCCCAGCAGCTCGCGCTGGCCGCCGCGCTCAAAGACGCCTCGGCCGACGGCGTCGCCACCGCGTTCGCCGCGGCCGCCGCGCCCCGCCTCCCCGAGACCCTGGCGCTGTTCGAGGCGTTCCTGCACGCCGCACGCCACCCCGAGCTCCGCCCCGAGGTCGCCGCGTCCATCGAGGCGATCCGGGCGATCGCCACCGAGGGTGCCCGCGCCGCCGGGTCACCCGATCCGGACGCCGCCGCCTTCCTCGCCCTCGCCCACGGTTTCGCCCTGCACGCCCTCGCCGCCCCCGACACCGTCGCGCCGGACGCACTGCACCGGGCCTTTCGCGCCCTGTTCCTCGGCGGCCTGCTCGACAGCGGCCACACCGACCTCGCCGTGCGGCTGGCCACCCAGGACCGGTGACGGTCAGTGGCCTCTGGTAGACCAGCGGGTATGTCCAGCCCCGACCCCGACGCGCTCTTCCAGGTCGCGGTCGCCAAGAAGCCCGCGACGAAGGGCAAGCAGCAGCCCGCGGCCACGCTGCCCGTCGCCAAGGTCTACGTCGACGTGCCGCTCGCGCACCTCGACCGCACCTACGACTACCTGGTGCCGGACAAGCTCGACGCCGACGCCGTGCCGGGCTGCCGCATCCGGGTCCGCTTCGCCGGGCAGCTCGTCGACGGCTACCTGATCGAGCGGGTCGCCGAGTCCGACCACCCGGGCACCCTCCAGTTCCTCGACCGCGTGACGTCGCCCGAGCCCGTGCTGGCCCCCGACATCGCCCGCCTCTGCCGCGCCGTCGCCGACCGCTACGCCGGGACGATGATCGACGTCCTGCGGCTGGCCATCCCGCCGCGCCACGCGCGCGCCGAGGCGGAGGAAGCCGCGGAACCCGCCCCCCGACCGTCCACACCGGACCCGAGTGGCTGGGCGCGCTACCCCCGGGGCGCCGCGTTCCTCGACGCGGTGAAGGCCGGGCGGCAGGCCAACGCCGTCTGGCAGGCGCTGCCGGGGGAGGACTGGCCCGCCCGGCTCGCCGAGGTCGCCGCGACCGCCGCCTCTGCAGGCCGGGGGGCGATCATCGTGGTTCCCGACCATCGTGATGTCACCCGCGTGCAGGCCGCGTGCGCGAAGCTCGCCGAGGGCGTCGTGGCGCTGTCGGCCGATCTCGGCCCGGCCAAGCGCTACCGGGGCTGGCTGTCCATCCGGCGCGGTGTCAACAACATCGTCGTCGGCACCAGGGCCAGCGCCTACGCGCCGGTGGCCGACCCGGGCGTCGTGATCGTCTGGGACGACGGCGACGACCAGCACTCCGACCAGCGCTCGCCCTACCCACACGTGCGCGATGTCCTGATCCAGCGCGGCACCCTCGCCCACACGACCGTGCTCGTCGCCGGGTTCGCCCGCACCGCCGAGGCCCAGCTGCTGGTCGACTCCGGCTGGGCGCCGGAGATCGTGGCCACGCGCGACGCCGTCCGGGCCGCCGCCCCGCGCGTCACCGCGATCGGTGAGCACGACTCACAGCTGGCCCGCGACCCGGCCGCCCGCACCGCGCGCGTCCCGTCGGTCGCCTTCGACGCCGCCCGCGCCGCGCTCACCGCGGGCCACCCGGTGCTCGTCCAGGTCCCGCGCCGCGGCTACGTCCCCGCGCTCACCTGCCAGGAGTGCCGCACCCCGGCCCGCTGCCGCCGCTGCGCCGGGCCGCTGCACCAGGGCTCGTCCGGTCCGCCGTCGTGCCGCTGGTGCGCCGCCGCCGACGCCAACTACCGCTGCCCGTCGTGCGGCTCCCGCAAGCTGCGCGCGGTCGTCATCGGGGCCAAGCGCACCGCGGAGGAACTGGGCCGCGCGTTCGCGGGCTTCCCCGTCCGCACGTCCGGCGGCACCGAGGTCTTGGCCGCGGTGTCCGACGACCCGGCCATCGTCGTGGCCACCCCCGGCGCCGAACCCGTCGCCCGCTACGGCGCCGCCCTCCTCCTCGACGCGTGGGCCCTGCTCAACCGCGCCGACCTGCGCGCCACCGAGGAAGCCCTCCGCCGCTGGATGACCGCCGCCGCCCTCGTGCGCCCGGCAGGGGACGGCGGCCGGGTCGTGGTCATGGCCGAGTCGGCGACCGTCGCCGTGCAGGCGCTGGTCCGGTGGGACCCGGTGTGGCACGCCCAGCAGGAACTCGGCGCCCGCACCGAACTCGGCTTCCCGCCCGCGGTCCGGATGGCCTCCGTCGACGGCACCCCCAGCGCTGTCGACGCCTTCCTCACCGAGTTCCCGCTCCCACCCACCGGCGAGGTCCTCGGCCCGGTCCCGGTCGGCGACCTCGACAAGGACGGCCAGGCGGTCCGCGAACGCGCCCTGATCCGGGTGATCCGCGGCCAGGGCCGGGCCCTCGCGTCGGCCCTGGCCACGGCCCAAGCGGTGCGGACCGCGCGCAAGGAGCAGTCCCCCCTGCGCGTGCAGGTCGATCCGCTCGACCTGGTCTGATCACTTCGGGAACATCTCGCCCGCGTACAGGACCGTGCCGTCCTCGCTGGTCAAGGTCACCTGGACGTGCTCGGGCGTGGTGTCGGCCGTCGGCGCCAGCGTCTCCGGGATCTCCACCGCGAACCCGGAGTCGGTGATCGGCACCGACACCTGCGCGGACTCGCCCGCCGTGACCGCCATCGCCGCGACCTCCGGCTGCACGAATCCCACGATCCGCGCGCCCTGGCCAGGGGCTGCCTTCACCACCTTCGCGTAGCGCAGCCGCCCGGGCCGCACGGCGTGGCCGGGAGCGACCTCGAAGGTCGACCGGTTCGGCTCGGTGACGCACACCCCGACGAGATCGCCGAGCCGGGCGGTGACCACGCGGTGCCCGCCGACGGTCGTCGTCGCGCCGGGCCGCCACGACTCCATGTCGGCGGGTTGCGGCTGCGTCCGGCTGAGGCAGTTCCCGAGCCAGGCGCCCGCCAGCGACGTCCGCTCGCCCGGCGCGAGCGGACGGTCGAACACCGACACCGGCGCTCCTTCCGGCCGGGGCAGGTCGAGCACCTGCCTGCCGGGGACGCCCGGCCCGGACGGGCTCACCCGCCACACCACGGTCGGGTCCGTCGGCAGCGTCGGCAGGACCCACATGCCGTCGCGGACATCGGCCTGCCGGACCTTGCCGTCCCACTCGACCGTCACCGAAGTCCACTTCTCGTCGGCGATGCCGCCCGCGCCGCCCGAGTCGGTGAGCAGCAGGGCGGCGGTTCCGGTGCCGTCGGCGTGGTTGGGCTTCGCCGTCGGATCGGAGACCGTCACCGAGGTCACCGTGGTCTCGCAGAACACGGGCGTGGCGCCCGCGCGGAACCCGATCACCGACTTCCCGGCCTCGCGCGCGGTGACGACGGCCCGCCAGAGCGCCCGCGCGGGGTACCGGTCGGACCTGCCCGTGCCGACCAGCGCCGCCCAGCACCGGTCGAGGTCGGTGCCCGCGTTGGGCGCGATCTCCGGGCCGCGGGCACCGGGGCTCTGGCTGTCCCCGCTGGTCAGCGATGTCGCCCAGCCGCCCGCGATGACCGCCGCGATCGCCGCGGCGACGGCGAGCCGGGTGCGGAGCCGCCGATCGGGTGCGGGCGCGTCGCCGAACGTCCTGGCCAGGATCCGCTCCCGGACGCCGGCGGGCATGGTCCGCCGCGGCGGCAGGTAGGGCTTCCAGTCCTCGGTCACCTCGACCCCTCCAGCTTCGTGCGCAGACGGGCCCGCGCCCGGGACAGCCGGGAGCGCACGCTCACCTCGGCCACCCCCAGCAGCAGGGCGGCGTCCGCGGTCGACACCTCGCCCAGCAGGCACAGCTCCACCGCCTCCCGCTCGGCCTTCGGCAGTCCGCGCACGGCGTCGGCGACCTCGCGGGTCCGCCGGTCGCTGTCGACGCGCCTTGCCACCGCGTCGGCGTGGTCGGCCTCGGTGTCGTCGAGCGGTACCCGGCGCAGCGCGCGCAGGAACCGGGTCGAGCGGCGGTTCTCGCTGCGCGCGATGTTGCCCGCGACCGCGTAGAGCCACGGCAGCGCGCTGTCGCGGACCAGCGTCACCTCCCGGCGCCGCGTCCACGCGGTGAGGAAGGTGGCCGAGGCGATGTCCTGGGCCTGGCTCCACGAGCCGGTCAGCCGGTAGCCGTGGTTCCACAGGGACTCGACATGCCGCTCGAACAGCACCGAGAACGCGGACTGGTCGCCCGCGGCCGCCCTGTCCCATAACAGTGCGTCCGTCTCGGAGACGGTGTGCTCGCTCAGCGTCGCCCCCTGACCTGATCGCGCGATGGTCGTCACGATAGGAGGTGTCCGATCACGGCCGGGGCGTTGCGTGGCGATCGGGTGAATAGACTGGCTCGACCGCCCCGCCCGTCCGAGAGGAGCCCCGTGACCGTCCAGCCGATCCGCCTGTTCGGCGATCCCGTGCTGCGCACCCCCGCCGTCGAGGTCGTCGACTTCGACCAGGAGTTGCGGAACCTGGTCAAGGACCTCTGGGACACCATGGAGTCGCAGGGCGGCGCCGGGCTCGCCGCGCCGCAGGTCGGCGTGGGGCTGCGGGTGTTCACCTACCACTGCGACGGCGCCATGGGCCACATGGTCAACCCGGTGTGGACCTCCGTCGGCGACGACGTCCAGGACGGCCCCGAGGGCTGCCTGTCGATCCCCGGCTACTCGTGGGACTGCCGCCGCCACCGCAACGTCGTGGCGCGCGGGTGGAACATGCACGGCGAGCCGCTGGAGATCGAGGGCAGCGACCTGCTGGCCCGCTGCATCCAGCACGAGACCGACCACCTCGACGGCGTGCTGTTCCTCGACCGCCTCGACGACACCACCCGGAAGCAGGCGATGAAGGAGATCCGCGCGGCCGAGTGGTTCGACGGCGCGGTGCCCACCCTCAAGCAGAGCCCGCACTCGTTCTTCGGGGCGCGCTGATGCGGCTGGTGTTCGCGGGCACGCCCGAGGTCGCCGTCCCGTCGCTGCGCGCGCTGCTGGCCTCCGACCACGAGGTCGTCGCCGTCGTGACCAGGCCCGACGCGCCCGCGGGCCGCGGCCGCAAGCTGATGCGGTCGCCGGTCGGCGAGTTGGCCGACGAGCACGGCATCGAGGTGCTCACCCCGGCCAAGGCGTCGGACAAGGTGTTCCAGGCGCGGCTGCGCGAACTCGAACCGGACGTGTGCCCGGTGGTCGCCTACGGCGCCCTGCTGCCGCAGTCCGCGCTCGACATCCCGCGCCTCGGCTGGGTCAACCTGCACTTCTCGGTCCTGCCCGCCTGGCGCGGCGCGGCCCCGGTGCAGGCGGCGGTCTACCACGGCGACGAGATCACCGGCGCCAGCACGTTCCGCATCGTCAAGGAACTCGACGCCGGACCGGTGTTCGGCGTGCTCACCGAGCCCATCCGCCCCGACGACACCGCGGGCGCCCTGCTCGACCGGCTCGCCGAGGCGGGCGCGGGCCTGCTGGTGTCTACTGTGGACGGGCTGGCCAACGGCGGCATCGCCGCGGTCGAGCAGCCCGCCGAGGGCGTCAGCTACGCGCCGAAGATCTCCGTCGACGACGCCAAGGTCGACTTCACCCTGCCCGGGCTGGCCGTCGACCGGCGGATCCGCGCGGTGACGCCGGAGCCGGGCGCGTGGGCGGAGTTCCGCGGCGAACGCGTCAAGCTCGGCCCCATGACCAGGGCCGAGGGCGTCGAGGCCGCGCCAGGGGAGTTGGTCGTGGAGCGCAAGCGCGTCCTCGTCGGCACCGCCACCTGGCCGCTGAAGCTCGGCGAAGTACAGGCCCAAGGAAAGAAGCGCATGCAAGCGACCGACTGGGCGCGCGGCAGCCGAATCGAAGCAGGAGAGCGACTTACGTGACGCAGCCAGGCAAGCGAGCGCACCGGCCGTCCAGGCCGGGCAAGGCGAGGCCACCGCGCCGCCCGGACACCCCGGAACGCCCCCCGGTGGACGACCCGGCCCGCCGCGCCGCGCTCGACACGCTGAAGGCGGTGCGCGCCGACGACGCCTACGCCAACCTCGTGCTGCCCAAGCTGCTGCGTGAGCGCAAGATCTCCGGGCGCGACGCCGCGCTGGCCACGGAGCTGACCTACGGCACGTGCCGCGCGCTGGGCCTGATCGACCAGATCCTCGCCGAGTGCGTCGACCGCAACATGTCCAAGGTGGAGCCGCCGCTGCTCGACGCGCTGCGCCTGGGCGCCTACCAGCTGCTGCGCACCCGGATCCCACCGCACGCCGCCGTCGCGTCCACTGTGGACATAGCGAGGGCCGACCACGGCTCCCGGGTCACCGGCTTCGTGAACGCCGTGCTGCGCAAGGTCTCCGAGCTCGACGAGCAGGCGTGGCTCGACAAGCTCGCGCCAGACGCCGCGGAGGACCCGGTCGGCAACCTCGCCGCCCGCCACGCCCACCCGCGCTGGATCGCCCGCGCCTTCGCCGACGCGCTCGGCACCACCGGCGACGAACTCGGCGCCGCGCTGAAGGCCGACGACGAGCGGCCCGCCGTGCACCTGGTGGCGCGGCCGGGCGAGGTCAGCGCCGACGAACTGGCCGCGATGACCGGCGGCGACGTCGCGCCGTACTCGCCGTACGGCGTGCGGCTGGAGGCGGGCGCGGGCGACCCCGGCGACATCGACGCGGTCCGCGAGCGTCTGGCGGGAGTGCAGGACGAGGGCAGCCAGCTGTGCGCGCTCGCGCTGACCCGTCCCGAGATCGAGGGCCCCGACGAGCGCTGGCTCGACCTGTGCGCCGGTCCCGGCGGCAAGGCCGCGCTGCTCGGCGCGCTCGCCGCGATCAACGGCGGCACCGTGGACGCCGTCGAGCAGGCGCCGCACCGGGCGCGGCTCGTCGAGCAGATCACCCAGGGTCTGCCGGTGAAGGTGCGGGTCGCCGACGGCCGCAGCTCCGCGCTGGACGGCGGGTACGACCGCGTGCTCGTCGACGCGCCGTGCACCGGCCTGGGCGCGCTGCGCCGCAGGCCGGAGGCGCGCTGGCGCAGGCAGCCGTCGGATGTGGGCGACCTGACGAAGCTCCAGCGTGAGCTGCTGACCTCGGCGGTCGGCCTGGTCCGGGAGGGCGGCGTGGTGGCCTACGTGGTCTGCTCGCCGCACCTCGCGGAGACCGTCGGCGTGGTCAACGACGTGATCCGCAAGACCGGGGTGACCGCGATCGACACCCGCGAGTTCTTCCCCGACGTGCCCGACCTCGGCGACGGTCCGTTCGTGCAGCTGTGGCCGCACCGCCACGGCACCGACGCGATGTTCTGCGCGCTGCTCCGCAAATGAGGGTGCTTGGCCTGGTCGCCGCCGCGGGCGGCGGCGTCGACCGCCGCCTGCGCGTCGAACTCGCCGAACCCGCCACCGCCCGCGGCTGGCGGCTCGCGATCACCCTCACCCCCACCGCGGGCCGCTGGATGGACGCGGTGGGGGAGACGGCGCGGCTGCAGGCGCTGACCGACCTGCCGGTGCGCAGCGTGTCGCGGCTGCCGTCGGAACCCAAGCCGTACCCGATTCCCGACGCGTTCCTGTTCGTGCCCGCCACCGCGAACTCGCTGGCCAAGCTCGCGCTGGGAATCGCCGACAACCAGGCCCTCACCGCTCTGGGCGAGGCGCTCGGCACCCCGGGTGTCCCGATGGTCGTCCGGCCGCAAGCCGATGCCGCCCAACGTGCCCATCCCAGGTGGGCATCACATGTGGACACGCTGATCGCCGCCGGGGTACACATCGCCGACGGCGCGGCGACCGACCCGTGGGAGCCGCTGTTGGACTTCCTGGAGGGTCTGTGAGCAAGGTCGCGATCATCGCGATGGGCGGCACGATCGCCATGTCGCCGAGCACCGCGGGCGGCGTGGTCCCCGCCCTCGGCGCCGACGACCTGGTCGCCGCGGTCCCCGGCCTCGCGGAGCTGAACGTCGACCTGACCGCGTGCACGCTGCGTTCCCTGCCCAGCCCCTCCCTCGGCTTCGACGACCTTGTCGCCCTGTCCCACGCGGTGCGCGCCGAGATCGAAGCCGGTGCGACCGGCGTCGTGGTCACCCACGGCACCGACACGATCGAGGAGACGGCGCTGTTCCTCGACCTCACCGTCGACAGCCCCGCCCCCATCGTCGTCACCGGCGCCATGCGCGCCCCCGCCTCAGCGGGCGCCGACGGCCCCGCGAACCTCTACGCCGCCATCCGCGTCGCCCTGTCGCCCGCGGCCCGCGGCCTGGGCTGCCTGGTCGTGATGTCCGACGAGGTCCACGGCGCCCGGTTCGTCCGCAAAAGCCACACCAGCAGCACCGGCGCCTTCGTGTCCCCGGGTTTCGGCCCCCTCGGCCTGATCGTCGAGGGCGAACCCCGCCTCCGCGGCACCCCCCGCGTGGCCCTGACCCTCCCCGCCACGGACGCCATCACGAGACTCCGAGTCGGCCTGGTCACCATCGCCCTGGGCGACGACGGCGAACTCCTCCGCCGCGCGGGCGACGCGTTCGACGGGATCGTCATCGCGGGCTTGGGCGCGGGCCACGTCCCCGCCGGAATGGTGCCGCTCGTGGCGGAGTTCGCCGAGCGTATCCCCGTGGTCCTGGCGTCGCGGACGGGTTCGGGCTCGGTGCTGCGCCAGACCTACGGCTACCCCGGCTCGGAACGCGACCTGCTCGACCGCGGCCTCATCCACGCCGGTTTCCTCGACCCGGCGAAGGCGCGGATCCTCCTGCAACTCCTCCTGGCCGACGGCGCCGACCGGGACCGCATCGCGGCCACGTTCGATCTGTACCGCTGACGCGGGCACGCAGGCGACTCGCCCGGCTACCCTGGATGACATCGGGCAAGTCCGGCTTGACCGTGAGGAGGGCCTCGGTGACCGACCTGTCGAAGGTTCAAGCCCCAGCGTCCGCTCCAGTACCGGATCACCGCTCGGGCTCGCTGTGGCCCGACGGCGCGCTCTGGGTGATGTTGGCCGCGGCGTCGGGCGCGATCGGCAACGCGACGTCGGCGATCCTCCGCGACGTGTGGAAGTCCGTCTTCCGGGGTCGGTCCGCGGACTTCAACGCCGACGAGATCCTGGTCGCCCTCGCCTTCCGGGCGATCGTGACACGGTGCCGCCAACTCGACGTCCCGCCGCCTTCCGGGCGCATGAGGACCCAGGTCTGCGACGCGGGCGGCACCTGGGAGTGCACCTTCACCTCGGGCGAGTTCACCGCGGTCGTGCGGCTCCGCCGAGTCGACGGCAGCGGCGCCGACTTCCGGGTCTGGCTGCACGCGCCGACGGACGCTCCGGCGAATCACGAGCTGGGTGCCATCCCTGGGCTGATCGCACCTTCGCCCGACGCGCGGCGCAGGAGGCTCGGCTTGGGCGATCCGGAGCTGAAAGACCCAGGCCCGCGTCTGTTCGACTAGTGGTCGAACTCGCGCGACGAGGTGGTCGACGTTCGGCTTGAATGGGGCACATGGACATCACCCCCGCCCTCAGCGACTACCTGCTCGCGCACTCCACGCCCGCCGACGAACTCCTGCGCGACCTCGCAGCGGAAACAGCCGAGGCCTACCCCGACGCCTCCGTCATGCAGATCTCGCACGACGAGGGCGAGTTCTTCACCATGCTCGTGCGCATCCTCGGCGCCAAGAACGCCGTCGAGGTCGGCGTCTTCACCGGCTACTCCTCGATCTGCGTCGCCCGCGGCCTGCCGGACGACGGCAAGCTGATCGCCTGCGACGTCAGCGAGGAGTGGACGTCGATCGCCCGCAAGTACTGGGAGCGCGCCGGGGTCGCCGACAAGATCGACCTGCGCATCGCCCCCGCGATCGAGACCTTGCGCGCCCTCCCGACCGACCCGGTGATCGACTTCGCGTTCATCGACGCCGACAAGGAGGGCTACCCGGACTACTACGAGGAACTCGTGCCCCGCCTGCGCCCCGGCGGCGTCATCGCCCTCGACAACGTCCTGCGCGGCGGCCGCGTGGTCGACGAGTCCGCGGAGTCCGCCGCCGACGCGGCGATCCGCCGGGTCAACGACATCGTCGTCGCCGACCCCCGCGTCCACTGCGTCATGCTCCCCCTGCGCGACGGCGTCACGCTGGCCCGCAAACTCTGATCACACCCGCCAGGGCGCGTCGGCCGGGAACCCGGTCCACCGCAGCTGCGGCGGCAGGTGGCTCATGTCGTTGAACACCAGCACCGCCGCCGGAAGCCCTGACGCGTAGCGGATCACGGTCAGCGCCGCGTGGCAGTGGTTGAGCCCCAGCCACCGCCACGGCGGCGCGCCCACCGCGGCCCGGACCAGCCAGGCGATGAGGAAGTTGTGGGTCACCACGAGCTCGTGCCGGTCCTCGCCAGCAGGCCCGGTGAACTGGTCCAGCGCAGCCTGCGCGAGCGCGGGCCCTTCTGCGGTGTCGAACTGGTCGAGAAACCCGAGGTAGAGGTCGGCCGACTCGGCGGGCAGCTCCGCCCGGTCCGGCACATACGGCACGTAGTCCCCGGCCGCGGTGTTCGCCCGCGCCTCACCCCGCCCCATCCCCGCACACACCAGCCGCGCGGTCTGCGCCGCCCGGTTGAGCGGTCCATGGTGGACAGCGGCGAACGGGACGCCGCGGAGCCGCTGCCCGAGCAGTTCGGCTTGGCGGCGGCCGTCCTTGGTCAGCTCGACCTCGTCGTCAGTCGCCTCGGCGTGCCGGGTCAGATAGAGGGTGCGCGTTGCCACACCCGTACCTGACGCGCATGAGTCGATCAGGTTGTCGCTAGGGCTTCGGCAACGAGACCAACGGCACCACCAGCATCCCGACGACGCGGGCTTCGCTGCCCCGGGCGCCCGTGCGGCGAGGAAGAGCGCGGCCCCACCGCGACCGCGGCGAAGCCCACGGCCGCGATCACCGCTGGGTGTCCATCCGATCTGTCCTGCCCAACACGAACGCCGCGACGACCAGCGCGATGAGCAGTCCACCCGCGACGGCCGTCGGCACTCGTGCGGATCTGGCGAGTTCATCAGTGCCCCAGGTGGACTGTGGCACCCGCCACGGTCGGGTGATATCGGTTTGAGTGACTTTGCATCAGAGTGCATAATCATCCGCATGACGGTTCGGATCGCGGTCGCGGGGGCCAGTGGGTACGCCGGGGGAGAGCTCCTGCGGCTCCTGCTCGCGCACCCCGACGTGGAGATCGGCGCGCTCACCGCCGGTGGCAGCGCGGGCACGCGCCTGGGCCAACACCAGCCACACCTGCTCCCTCTCGCCGACCGCGTCCTCGAAGAGACCACCGCCGAAACCCTCGCCGGGCACGACGTCGTCTTCCTCGCCCTCCCGCACGGCCACTCGGCCGCCATCGCCGCCCAGCTCGACCCGGCCACCCTGGTCGTCGACTGCGGTGCCGACCACCGGCTGACCAGCGAAGACGCCTGGGACCGCTGGTACGGCGGCGCCTACGCCGGGCACTGGCCCTATGGCCTCCCCGAACTCCCCGGCGGCCGCGAAGCCCTCACCAACACCAAGCGGATCGCCGTCCCAGGCTGCTACCCGACCGTCAGCTCCCTCGCCCTGGCGCCCGCCATGGGCCTGGTCGAGCCCGAGGTCGTCGTGGTCGCCGTCTCCGGCACGTCCGGCGCGGGCAAGAGCCTCAAGCCCAACCTGCTCGGCTCCGAGGTCATGGGCTCGCTGTCGGCCTACGGCGTCGGCGGCGCCCACCGGCACACCCCCGAGATCACCCAGAACCTCAGCGCCGTGGCGAACACGCAGGTCAGCGTGTCCTTCACGCCCGTGCTCGCGCCGCTGCCCCGGGGCATCCTCGCCACCTGCAGCGCCACCCTGAAGGACCCGAACGCCGACGTCCGCGGCGCCTACGAGAAGGCCTACGCCGACGAGCCGTTCGTCCACCTGCTGCCCGAGGGCCAGTGGCCGACCACGGCCGCCGTCCTCGGCTCCAACGCCGTGCAGCTCCAGGTGGCCGTCGACGCCGACCTCAACCGGCTCGTCGTGGTCGCCGCCATCGACAACCTCACCAAAGGCACGGCGGGTGCCGCCGTGCAGTCCATGAACATCGCGCTCGGCCTGCCGGAGACCACCGGCCTGTCCACTGTGGGAGTCGCACCGTGACCATCGACCGCACCCTTGGCGTCGCCACCGCGCAGGGGTTCCGCGCAGCCGGTGTCGCGGCGGGCATCAAGACCAACGGCAAGCCCGACCTGACGCTGGTGGTCAACGAGGGCCCGACCACCCACGCGGCGGGCGTGTTCACCCGCAACAAGGTCAAGGCCGCGCCCGTGCTGTGGTCGCAGCAGGTGCTCACCACCGGCAAGCTCAAGGCCGTCGTCCTCAACTCCGGCGGCGCCAACGCCTGCACCGGCCCCGAGGGCTTCCAGGACGCGCACGCCACCGCCGAGAAGGTCGCCGACGTGCTGGGGATCGGCGCGATCGACGTGGCCGTGTGCTCCACCGGCCTCATCGGCGAGCGGCTGCCGATGGACGCGGTCAAGTCCGGTGTCGACGCCGCGGCGAAGGAACTGGCCCACGGCAAGGACGCCAGCCTCGCCGCCGCCACCGCCGTCATGACCACCGACACCGTCCCCAAGCAGACCGCGTTCGTGCACGCCGACGGCTGGGCCATCGGCGGGTTCGCCAAGGGCGCGGGCATGTGCGCGCCGAACATGGCCACGATGCTGTCGGTCATCACCACCGACGCCCTGATCGACCCGTCGGCGGTCGAGCCCGCGCTGCGCACCGCCGTCGAGTTCACCTTCAACCGGCTCGACGTCGACGGCGGCACGTCCACCAACGACACCGTCCTGCTACTGGCCTCCGGCGCGTCCGACGTCGCCGTGACCGAGGCCGAGTTCACCGAGGCGCTCACCGCTGTCTGCGCCGACCTTGTCGCCCAGCTCCAGGCCGACGCCGAAGGCGTCACCAAGCACGTGACGATCACCGTCAACGGCGCCGCCAACGACAGCGAGGCGCTGGCCACGGCGCGGATCGTCGCCCAGGACAACCTGTGCAAGACCGCGTTCTTCGCCTCCGACCCCAACTGGGGCCGCATCGCGATGGCCGTCGGCAACGCGCCGACCGACTTCGACCAGCAGAAGCTCGACATCACGATCAACGGCGCGCAGGTCTGCAAGGCGGGCGGGCGCGGGGTCGACCGGACCGAGGCCGACCTGTCGGGCCGCGACATCGAGATCGTGATCGACCTGCACGCGGGCGACGGCACGGGGACCATCCTCACGACAGACCTCTCCCATGCCTACGTTGAAGAGAACAGCGCGTATTCATCGTGAACGAAGCGACTGAGAAAGCGAATGTGCTGATCGAGGCGCTGCCGTGGCTGCGGCGCTTCCACGGCGCGCTCGTCGTCGTCAAGTACGGCGGCAACGCCATGATCGACGACACGCTCAAGCGCGCGTTCGCCGAGGACATGGTGTTCCTGCGGCTCGCGGGCCTGCGGCCGGTCGTCGTGCACGGCGGCGGCCCGCAGATCAGCGCCATGCTGAAGCGGCTGGGCATCGCGGGCCGGTTCGAGGCGGGCCTGCGGGTCACCGACGCCGAGACGATGGACGTCGTGCGGATGGTGCTGACCGGCCAGGTCAGCCGGGAGCTCGTCGGCCTGATCAACCAGCACGGCCCGCACGCCGTCGGCATCTCCGGCGAGGACGCGCACCTGTTCACCGCCGAGCGCCGCACCGCCGTGGTCGACGGCGCCGAGATCGACCTCGGCCAGGTCGGCGACGTCGTCCACGTCAACCCGGACGCGGTGCTCGACATCGTCAACGCGGGCCGCATCCCCGTGGTGTCCACGGTCGCGCCCGACCGCGACGGCCTGCCGCACAACGTCAACGCCGACACCGCCGCCGCCGCGCTCGCGATCGCGCTGAAGGCGGAGAAGCTCGTCGTGCTGACCGACGTCGAGGGCCTCTACGCGAACTGGCCGGACAAGTCGTCGCTGCTGCACGAGATCCGGGCCGCCGAGCTGGAGAAGCTGCTGCCCGGCCTGGAGAGCGGCATGGTGCCGAAGATGGAGGCGTGCCTGCGCGCGGTCACCGGCGGGGTGCCGAAGGCGCACGTCATCGACGGCAGGCTCGCGCACTCGGTTCTGCTCGAAGTGTTCACCAGCAGCGGCGTCGGCACGATGGTGCTGCCGGACGAGGGGGAGTCATGATCGAATCCAATGTGGACGGCCAGGCGCGGTGGAAGTCCGCGCTGATGAACAACTACGGCACGCCCGCACTGTCGATCGTGCGCGGCGAGGGCGCCTACCTGTGGGACGCCGACGGCACCCGCTACCTCGACCTGGTCGGCGGCATCGCCACCAGCGCGCTCGGCCACGCACACCCCGCGGTCATCGAGGCCGTCACCAAGCAGATCGCGACGCTGAGCCACACCTCGAACCTCTACATCAACCCGGTCGCCGTCGAACTGGCCGAGACGCTGCTCGACGTGGCGGGGCTGACCGGCAACGCCAAGGTGCTGTTCACCAACTCCGGCGCCGAGGCCGTCGAGGCCGCGTTCAAGCTGACCCGGCTCACCGGCAGGCCCAACGTCGTCGCGTGCCACGGCGCCTTCCACGGCCGCACGATGGGCGCGCTGTCGCTCACCGGGCAGCCCGCGAAGAGCACCCCGTTCCAGCCGCTCGTCCCGAACGTCACGCACATCCCGTTCGGTGACGTCGACGCCCTTCGGGAGGCTGTGGACAACTCCACCGCCGCCGTCTTCATCGAGCCTATTCTTGGTGAGGGCGGCGTCATCCCGGCTCCGGACGGTTTCCTGCAGGCGGCGCGGGAGATCACCACGAAGGCGGGCGCGCTGCTCGTGCTCGACGAGGTGCAGACCGGCATCGGCAGGCTCGGCGGGTGGTTCTCGTTCCAGCAGGCGGGCATCACGCCCGACGTGTTCACGCTGGCCAAGAACCTGGGCGGCGGGCTGCCGCTCGGGGCCTGCGTCGGTGTGGGCGCCGCGGCCGACCTGTTCGGCCCCGGCCACCACGGCACCACCTTCGGCGGCAACCCGGTGGCGTGCGCGGCGGGGCTGGCGGTCATCCGCACGCTGTCCGCCGACGGCTTGCTCGACCACGTCGCCGCGCTGGGCAAGGACATCACAGCGGGCGTCGAGGCACTCGACCACCCGCTGGTCAGCGGCGTGCGCGGGCGCGGGCTGCTGCTCGGGATCGGACTGGCCAAGCCGGTGTCCGGTGCCGTGGCCGACGCCGCCCTCAAGGCGGGCTTCCTGGTCAACAACGTCCAGCCCGACGCCGTGCGGCTCGCCCCGCCGCTGATCCTCACCGACGCGCAGGCGGGCGAGTTCCTGTCCGCGCTGCCCGCGATCCTCGACACCGCGGCCCAGGAGTGACCATGAGCATCCGCCACTTCGTCCGCGACGACGACCTGACCCCCGCCGAGCAGCGGGAGGTCCTCACCCTGGCCAAGATCCTCAAGGGCGCGCCCCTCGCGCAGCGGCCGCTGGAGGGCAAGTCCGTCGCGACGATCTTCGAGAAGAACTCCACGCGGACGCGCCTGTCGTTCGAGGTCGGCATCCAGCAGCTCGGCGGCCAGCCGATCGTCGTGGACGGCCGCACCATGCAGCTCGGCCGCGAGGAGACCATCGAGGACACCTCGCGGGTGCTGTCGCGCTACGTCGACATGGTCGTGTGGCGCACCTACGCGCAGAAGCGGATCGAGGCGATGGCCTCGGCCTCGACCGTGCCGGTGATCAACGCGCTCACCGACGAGTTCCACCCGTGCCAGGTCCTGGCCGACCTCATGACCATCGAGGAACGCCACGGCAAGCTCGCCGGTGTCACCGCCACCTACCTCGGCGACGGTGCCAACAACATGGCCCACTCGCTGCTGCTCGGCGGCGCCACCGCGGGCATGCACGTGCGGATCGTCGCGCCGGAGGGCTTCCTGCCGGTCGCCGACTTCGTCCTCGCCGCCAAGCACCGGGCCGCCGACACCGGCGGCAGCGTCACCCTGCTCACCGACCCGCACGCCGCCGTCGACGGCGCCGACGTGCTCGTCACCGACACGTGGACGTCGATGGGCCAGGAGAACGACGGCAAGGACCGGGTGTCGCCGTTCCGCAAGCTCCAGGTCAACGCCGAGCTGCTGGAACGCGCCGCCCCCGGCGCGATCGTGCTGCACTGCCTGCCCGCGCACCGCGGCTGGGAGATCACCGACGAGGTGATCGACGGCCCGGCGAGCGCGGTGTGGGACGAGGCGGAGAACCGGCTGCACTCGCAGAAGGCGCTCATGGCGTGGCTGGTGGACCGATGACCAGCTCAACCCGCGCCGCGCGGCAGGCCCGCATCGTCGAGCTGGTGACCGACCGCGCCATCCGCAGCCAGACCGAACTGGCCACCCTGCTCGGCGCCGAGGGCATCGACGTCACCCAGGCCACGCTGTCGCGCGACCTCGACGAACTCGGCGCGGTCAAGCTCCGCGGCGTCGACGGCGGCGCCCCCACCTACGTCATCCCCGAGGACGGAAGCCCGGTGCGTGGAGTGCAAGGCGGCACCGACCGCCTGGTCCGCCTGCTCAGCGAGCTGCTCGTCTCCGCCGACGGCTCGGCCAACCTCACCGTGCTGCGAACCCCGCCCGGTGCGGCGGGCTTCCTGGCCAGCGCGATCGACCGGGCCGCGCTGGTCGACGTGGTCGGCACGATCGCGGGCGACGACACCCTCGTGGTGATCGTCCGGGAACCACTCACCGGGCTGGACATGGCCGAACGCTTCACCGCGATGGCCTCCCGCACTAACGGAACAGACTTGTCGAAACAAGGAGATAGCAATGAGTGACAGGGTGGTGCTGGCCTACTCGGGTGGGCTGGACACGTCGGTGGCCATCGGGTGGATCGCCGAGGAGACCGGTGCCGAGGTCGTCGCCGTGGCGGTCGACGTCGGCCAGGGCGGCGAGGATCTCGACACGATCCGCAAGCGCGCGCTCGAGTGCGGCGCCGTCGAGGCCGTCGTCGTCGACGCCCGCGACGAGTTCGCCGAGCAGTACTGCCTGCCCACGCTGCAGGCCAACGCGCTCTACATGGACCGCTACCCGCTGGTGTCGGCGATCTCCCGCCCGGTGATCGTCAAGCACCTGGTCGACGCGGCCAAGTTCCACGGCGCCACCACCGTCTCGCACGGCTGCACCGGCAAGGGCAACGACCAGGTCCGCTTCGAGGTCGGCATCGGCGCGCTCGCCCCCGAGCTGAAGGTCGTCGCCCCGGTCCGCGACTTCGCCTGGACCCGCGAGAAGGCCATCGCGTGGGCCGAGGACCGCAACCTGCCCATCGACGTGTCGAAGAAGTCCCCGTACTCCATCGACCAGAACGTCTGGGGCCGCGCGGTCGAGACCGGCTTCCTCGAGGACATCTGGAACTCCCCGATCGAGGACGTCTACTCCTACACGGCGAACCCGGCCGAGCCCCGCGACGCCGACGAGGTGATCATCACCTTCGACAAGGGCGTCCCCGTGGCCATCGACGGCGAGACCGTCACCGTGCTGCAGTCCATCCAGGAACTCAACCGCCGCGCGGGCGCCCAGGGCATCGGCAGGCTCGACATGGTCGAGGACCGGCTCGTGGGCATCAAGAGCCGCGAGGTCTACGAGGCCCCCGGCGCCATCGCCCTGATGACCGCGCACGCTGAGCTGGAGAACGTCACCGTCGAGCGCGACCTGGCCCGCTTCAAGCGGACCGTCTCGCAGCGCTGGGCCGAGTTGGTCTACGACGGCCTCTGGTTCTCCCCGCTGAAGTACGCCCTGGACGCCTTCATCGCCGAAACCCAGCAGCACGTGTCGGGCGACGTCCGCCTGACCCTGCACGGCGGCCGCGCGGTTGTGACGGGCCGCAAGTCGGACCAGTCGCTGTACGACTTCAACCTGGCCACCTACGACGAGGGCGACACCTTCGACCAGACGCTGGCCAAGGGCTTCGTCCAGCTGTGGGGCCTCCCCAGCAAGATCGCCGCCAAGCGCTCAGGCCACTAGCCAGCCCAGCCCGAACATTCCACATCGGGCCGAACCATCCACAGCCCAAGCGCACGCAGCCCCAAACGCCCCTACCCCCGATAGACTGGCCAGGGGCCGTCCCCCCGGGAAGGGTGGGGGCTGCGTGCGGGGCGTTCGAGTCCAGAAAGGACTGTCGTGACCGAGCAGGAACCCACCGCACTGTGGGGTGGGCGCTTCACGTCCGGCCCCGCCGAAGCCATGGCCGCACTCAGCCTGTCGACCCACTTCGACTGGCGGCTGGCCCGCTACGACATCGCCGGTTCCCGAGCCCACGCGCGGGTCCTGCACGGCGCGAACCTCCTCACCGACGACGAACTCGCGGGCATGATCGAGGCGCTGGACGCCCTGGAGACCGACGTGGTCTCCGGGGCGTTCACCCCGGTCCCCGCCGACGAGGACGTCCACACCGCCCTCGAACGCGGCCTCATCGACCGCGCGGGTCCCGACCTCGGCGGCAAGCTCCGCGCGGGCCGCTCCCGCAACGACCAGATCGCCACCCTCTTCCGCATGTACCTGCGCGACGCCGCCAGGTTCGTCGCGGGCGGCACGCTCGACGTGGTCGAGGCCCTGCTCTTCCAGGCCCAGACCCACCCGAACGCGCCCATGCCGGGCCGCACCCACCTGCAGCACGCCCAGCCCGTCCTGCTCGCCCACCACCTGCTGGCCCACACCCAGGCCCTGCTCCGCGACGTCGACCGGCTGCGCGACTGGGACAAGCGCACCGCCGTCTCGCCCTACGGAGCGGGCGCCCTCGCGGGCAGCTCGCTTGGCCTCGACCCGGCCGCCGTCGCCGCCGAACTCGGCTTCGACGCGCCGACCGAGAACTCGATCGACGGCACCGCGTCGCGGGACTTCGCCGCCGAGTTCGCCTTCATCGTGGCGATGCTCGGGGTCAACCTGTCCAGGATCTCCGAGGAGATCATCATCTGGACCACCGCCGAATTCGCCTACGCCACGCTGCACGACTCGTGGGCCACCGGCAGCTCGATCATGCCGCAGAAGAAGAACCCCGACGTCGCCGAACTCGCCCGCGGCAAGTCCGGCCGCCTGATCGGCAACCTGTCCGGCCTGCTCGCCACTCTCAAGGCCCAGCCGCTGGCGTACAACCGCGACCTGCAGGAGGACAAGGAACCGGTCTTCGACTCCGTCGACCAGCTCACCCTCCTGCTGCCCGCGCTCGCGGGCCTGATCTCCACCCTGACCTTCCACACCGACCGCCTCGCCGAGCTCGCGCCCGCGGGCTTCACCCTGGCCACCGACATCGCCGAGTGGCTGGTCCGCGAGGGCGTGCCGTTCCGCGTCGCCCACGAGGCCGCGGGGGAGTGCGTGCGCCGCGCCGAGTCGCGCGGGGTCGGCCTGGCCGACCTCACCGACGCCGAGTTCACCGCGGTCAACCCGGCGCTCACGCCCAAGGTGCGGGAAGTACTCACGGTCGAGGGATCAATCGCCTCGCGCGACGCGTACGGTGGGACCGCGCCGCAGCGGGTCGCGGAGCAGCGGGACCGGGTGGTGCGGCGGATCGAGGAGTACCGGACTTGGGCGGAACACAGCGCGTCCTGACACGGGACGAGTTAGCGGTCGACCCGGTCATCGCCGCCAAACGACTCTTGGGCTGTGTGCTCGAATCCCGGACCGCGGAAGGCATCGTCGCGGTCCGGCTCGTCGAGGTCGAGGCGTACCGCGGCGGCGACGACCCCGCGTCGCACTGCTACCGCGGCCGGACACCCCGCAACGAGGTGATGTTCGGCCCGGCGGGCCACCTGTACGTGTACTTCGTCTACGGCATGCACTTCTGCGCCAACGTGGTCTCGCTGACCGACGGCGTGCCCGGCGCGGTCCTGCTCCGCGCCGGGGAAGTCGTGTCCGGAGTGGACATCGCGAGGTCCCGCCGTCCCGCGTCGCGCAACGACCACGAACTGGCCAAGGGACCGGCCCGCCTCACCACGGTCCTCGGCCTCGAACGCCCGCAGAACGGCGTCGACCTGACCGACCCCGACTCACCGGTCCGCCTCCTCGCGGGCGAGCCGGTGCCGGAGGCCGACATCGCCTTCGGCCCACGCGTCGGCGTGGCGGTCGCGATGGACGTGCCGTGGCGCTTCTGGGTGGACGGCTCCCGCTCGGTCAGCGCGTACCGCCGGGGTGGAAAACAAGAACGGGGGCGCCGAAGCGCCCCCGTCCTTTAGTCCCTCATCAGCCGAGCTTGGTGATCCGGTTCGCCGGACCCGGGGAGACCGCCCCCGCGCCCAGGTGCGCCACCAGCGCGTCGACGTCGAAGCCGGGCGCGGTGACCCGGCCGGTGCCGACCGACAGCTTGGTGAAGCCGTCGCCGCCGTTGGCGAGGAAGTCGTTCGACGTGACCTTGTAGGTCGCCGCCGGGTCCAGCGGGACGCCGTTGAGGGCGATCGCCGAGACCCGCTCACCCGCGGGCAGCGTGGTGTTGTAGGAGTACGTGAAGCCCGCCGAGACCTGCAGGATGCGCTGCGCGGTCTGCCCCGCGAAGCCGACGAACTGCTGCTCCAGCACCTCCTTGACCTGGGCGCCGGTGAACGACTGCGTCACGACCAGGTTGTTGAACGGCTGGACGGTGAAGCACTCGCCGTAGGTGACGTCGCCCGCCGCCTCGCCGCCCGGCGAGAACGCGTAGGCCAGGTCGGCGCGGATGCCGCCCGGGTTCATGAACGCGATCTGCGCCTGCTGCGAGCTGGTGTAGGCCAGCTGCGCGTCGGCGATGACGTCGCCGAGCGGGCTCTCACCGGCGGCGTTGTTCGTCCGCGAGATGTCGGCGGTGATCTTGCCGACGACCTTGTTGGCCAGCGGCGCGACAGCCGCGCGGTACTTGTCGACGATGGCCTTCGCCTCGGCGTTGACGAGCTCCGGGTTGCGGATGAAGTTGCCCGCCGCGTCCTTGGCGTAGGTGCCGTCGGGCAGCTTGACGCCGTTCTCCGCGATCACGTTGCGCGCGCTCACCTCGGTGAACTTGCGGGTCTTGCGGTCGACGGAGAAGCCGATGTCGGTGACCAGGGTGCCGTTGGAACCCGCGCTGGTGACCACGGTGTTCGCGCCGGACGAGTTCGGCAGCGCGCAGCTGTAGAAGCGGTGCGTGTGGCCGGAGACGACCACGCCGTACTCCGGACGCAGGCCCGCGACGATGTTGGTGATCGGGCCCGCGAAGTTCGCGCAGCTCGACGGGTCCTGCGGGGTCGGGGGCGCGCTCTGCTGGCCGCCCTCGTGGATCAGCAGGACCAGCGACTTGATGCCGAGCAGGCTCAGCAGCCCGGCGTACTTGTTCGCGGTGGTCACCTCGTCGAGGAACTCGACGCTGGCGATGCCCGCCGGGTTGACGATGTTCGGGGTGCCCTTGAGGGTCATGCCCACGAACGCCACCGGCACACCGCCGACGACCTTGATGCTCACCGGGCTCAGGATCGGCAGCCGCGACTGCTTGTCGACCACGTTCGCGGCGAGGTACTTGTAGTCCGCGCCCTCGAAGCCATCGCCGTCCTGGCAGCCGTCAGTCGGGTGGCAGCCACCCTTCTGCAGGCGCTTGAGCTCGGTGACGCCCTCGTCGAACTCGTGGTTGCCGACCGAGGAGATGTCCAGGCCGAGCTTGGAGAGCACCTCGATCGACGGCTCGTCGTGGAACGCGGCGCTGATCAGCGGGGTGGCGCCGACCAGGTCACCGGCGCCGACGGTCAGCACCTTCTCGCCGTTGGCCTCGCCCTGCGCGCGCAGGCGGCCGACGTGCGTGGCCAGGTATTCCGCGCCACCGGCAGGCACGCCGTTGACCAGGCCGCCGCTGCCGACCGGGGGCTCCAGCGCGCCGTGGAAGTCGTTGAAGCCGAGCAGTCGGCCCTTGGCGACGCCCGACGGGCCGGGGTGGTTGTAGGCCACCTGCACGGGGGACATCGGAGTCCAAGCGTCGGCGGTCGGCACGCTGCTCGGCGAGGCGAGCGGGATCGCCACCGTCACCGCCGCCGCGAGCGCGGCGGGCATCGCGTAACGCAGAAGAGGTCTTGCACCTGGCACGGGGTCGCCTCCAGTCGAGAGTTCACAGACCAAGGCATCCTGCCCCCGTATGGCCGCTTGTGCATAGGAGTTGGCTGATCGGGCGACGACAGGCAGGCGAACAGCCGATGACGGCAATCCGCTCGCGCCCAGGTAGGGGGTGTGCGCGAAGATGACTGCCGTGAGTGAGCACATTCTCGACGAGCTGTCCTGGCGCGGCCTGATCGCGCAGTCCACCGACCTCGACGCACTGCGCCGGGATCTCGACGCGGGTCCGCTCACCCTCTATTGCGGATTCGACCCGACCGCGCCCAGCCTGCACGCGGGCAACCTCGTCCCCCTGCTGATGCTGCGCCGCTTCCAGAAGGCGGGCCACCAGCCGATCGTGCTGGCGGGCGGGGCGACGGGCATGATCGGCGACCCGCGCGACAGCGGTGAGCGCACCCTCAACACGACAGACGTCGTGGCCGAGTGGGCGGGCCGCATCCGCGGCCAGCTGGAGCGCTTCGTCGACTTCGACGACGTGAACGGGCCGGGGACGGGCGCCATCCTGGCCAACAACCTCGACTGGACCGGTGGGATGTCCGTGTTGGACTTCCTGCGCGACGTCGGCAAGCACTTCTCGATCAACGTGATGCTGTCGCGCGAGACGGTCAAGCGCAGGCTCGAGACCGACGGGATGTCCTACACGGAGTTCAGCTACCTGCTGCTGCAGTCGCACGACTACCTGCGCTTGCACCGGGCGCACGGCTGCAAGCTGCAGGTCGGCGGGTCCGACCAGTGGGGCAACATCATCGGCGGCGTCGACCTGGTCCGCCGGGTCGACGGGGCCTCGGTGCACGCGCTGACGGCGCCGCTGGTCACCGACGCCGAGGGCCGCAAGTTCGGCAAGTCCACCGGCGGCGGCAACGTCTGGCTCGACCCGGCGATGACCTCGCCGTACGCCTGGTACCAGTACTTCGTGAACGTGGGCGACGCCGACGTCGTGCGCTACCTGCGGCTGTTCACCTTCCTGGACCGGGAGGAGATCGAGGCGCTGGAGCAGGACACGACCGAGCGCCCGCACCTGCGGGCCGCGCAGAAGCGGCTGGCGGAGGAGTTCACGACGCTGGTCCACGGCGCGCACGAGACCCGGCAGGTCGTCGCGGCCAGCCAGGCGCTGTTCGGGCGCGGTGAACTGGCCGAACTGGACTTGTCCACGCTGGACGCGGCGATGTCCGAGGCGCCGACGGGGACGGCGCGGTTGGCCGACGAACCCACCATCGTCGACCTGCTGGTGGCCTCCGGGCTCGCGGAGAGCAGGGGAGCGGCGCGGCGCACGGTCGGTGAAGGTGGCGCGTACGTGAACAACGGCAAGGTCACCGACGAGGCGTGGACGCCGTCGAAGGAGGACCTGCTGCACGGGAAGTGGCTGGTCCTGCGCCGCGGCAAGCGCAACACCGCTGGAGTCGAAGTCCAGCCCTGAGCCCGTCCGAGTGGTGCCCCTGTGGCCGTCGATCCCTGGTGGATCGGCGGCCACAGCTGTTTCCGCAGGTCAGAGGGTCGGATACCTGATCTTCAGGAAAGTTCGTGTGATCGCGGTCACATTCACACCGGAGATCACGTGGGTTACGTTGTCTGTAGACCCGACACAGGGGCGGTGACCTGCGGTTTCCGTCCGGCGCGGGCGCCTGGGGGTGCGATTTGACCCCAGGTTTGCGCA